>NZ_JBICSZ010000009.1:0-396139 GCF_043197365.1 Kribbella sp. NPDC049174
ACGCCAAGACCCCTGAATCGTCACCGATGTCCTGACACATCGAGTGTCACCGATGTCCTGATGCAGAACTGTCACCTATGTCCTGAGACATCACACGGCGGTCGACAGCGTGGTGAGGTCTCCTTCGAACATGTGTTCTATCTTAGGTCAGTCCGCGGGTTCATCCCAACTCGCTGGGTCTGCTGGATCCCTTATCCACAAGGGGAAACGTCACACACGCGCAGGGGCTTGAAGTGGTAGGCGTGTCGGACCGCGCGTGGGTGTCCGGTTAGCTGAGGGCGCCCCGGGGATCGGTGAGGCGCGGCACGGCTGAGGTGATCGCTGGCCGGATGAAGCGGCACCAGATCATTCACCGCGGTGACCAGGAGCCCTCGACGACAAACTCTCGTGGTGGTGGAACTCTTCACCTCCGTGCTGATCGTTAGCCAACCGGACGAGATCGGCGCCCACGAACGTGTCTTCGGGCACCCGGCTGGCGCCACGGAGCGCAGACGCGAACGCTGCTCACACAGACGGCCGATCAGTGATGGCTCCACCGACTCAGACGGCTATTCCTCGCCCAGGGCGGGGTTCGCCGGGTCGCCAGGGTGGGGTCGACGCGGGTGGGCGGCCAGGTCCGCGGTCCCGCTGGCGCATGGTGGGTTGCGCGGCGGTGGTTGAGGTGGGGGCGAAAGCACGCAGGTCAGCGGCGATAAGCCGCGCAGACGGGTGGGTGGGGCTGGCGGGCGAGCACGCGACGTACGAGCGCGCGTAGCTGGCTGCAGGGTCGTTCAGGTTAGTCGTGGAGTAAGGCTTCGGATTGGCGGTGGGAGTTGCGGGTACGCCGGAACGCCGCGGGGCGGATGTGGGGGCGGACCAGGGCTTCTACCTCGTAGTCTTCGAGGCCGAACTTGGCGGCTAGTTCGCGGTACGGCATGCCGGAGCGCACCCGGTCGACGACGTCTTCGACCCGTACGTCGGAGCCCTCGACGAGGGGTTGGCCGGAGGCGCGGGCGGGGTCCACGATCACGTCGATGTCGTGGTAGATGACGAGGCGGAGGGTGGCGGCGTAGCCGTCGTCGGACCAGCCGATTGCGGCTGAACCGCGGCGCAGTACGCCGGGGAGGCCGCCTTGGCTGTCGCGGATGCGTTCCCAGCCTTGCTCGCGGCCCTCGGCGGCGATCTCGACGAGGAGGTCGCGACCGTCATGCGCCAGCCCGGACCAGGCGAGCGGGTAGTGCCGGCCGGCTCGGGATCGCAGTGCAACCGCGGCTTCGCCGATCGCTTGTAGTGAGAGGCCGGCGGACCGCAACTGCCGGAGCATGTGGGTCTCGACCAAGCCGGCGAAGGTGATGGTCGGTTCGCCGCGGCCACCGGTGCCGGACTCGAGCGCACCGGATCGGAGCCAATCGCCGAGCGTGGTGGCGGGTAGCCCCAGGTGAAGGGCTACGTCGGCACGTGTGTACAACGGCAGGTCGAACCGTGGATCCACGTCTCACCTCTTCGCGCGGTGCGGGCGCGCCGGCAGCACGCCGGGCTGGGAGTAGAGCTGTGCTGGGAGTAGAGCTGTGCTGACCACGAGCATGCCATTCCGAGGGTCGCAAAATCGGCAGTCCGGTCGGCGTTGTGCGTGTAGGGTTCTGGATGCCGGGTAGATCGACACCCCGGCGGCGGAGAGGAGGTGAGCGCGATGTCGAGTCCGACAGTCGTGCTGCCCGTCCGCCGTACCCGCGGCTGAGACCGGGTGGCTCCAGTATGTACAGGAGCTTGAGAGATGACCGAAGTACACCGTCCACCGCTGACCGCCGACGAGCGCACCCAGCTGACCGGATGGCTTGACCTGCAACGTTCCTTCGTCCGGATGAAGTGCGTTGGACTCTCCGAAGAAGATGCCCACCGCAAGGTTCTGCCGACCTCGCCGCTGATGACGATGGCGGGTCTGGTGGCGCATCTGCGCTGGAACGAGTACGCGTGGTTCCAGCTCAACCTGATCGGCGTCCCGGACACCGGTCAGACCCCGTGGACCGAGGGTGGGCATCCGGACGCGGAGATGTTCGTCGACGACGTACCCCTGGCCCAACTGCTCGACGAGTACGACGCCGAATGCGCCCGATCCAACGAGACGATCGCGCCGTTGCCGCTCGATGTCGTCGAGCAGGGACCGTACGCCGCCGAAGGTGAAGCGGCCTCACTGCGCTATGTCCTCTGCCACATGATCGAGGAGACCGCGCGCCATGTCGGTCACCTGGACATCATCCGGGAGATCCTCGACGGCAGGACCGGCTACGAACGCATGGAGGATCCCGCATGAGGCCGCCGTTGACCGCCGACGAGCGGACCCAGTTGATCGGCTGGCTCGACCACCAACGCTCGCTGATCCGGCCGAAATGCGAAGGGCTCAGCGAGATCGATGCCCACCGCAAGTTGCTGCCCACCTCGCCGCTCACGACCGTGGCTGGTCTGGTCGCCCATCTGCGCTGGGTCGAGTACTCGTGGTTCCACTTCAACCTGGCCGGCGTCCCCGACACCGGTCAGACCCCGTGGACCGAGGGTGGGCATATCGACGCCGAGATGTTCGTCGACGACGTTCCACTGGCCCAACTCCTCGACGAGTACGACGCCGAGTGCGCCAGGTCGAACGAGATCATCGCCGGGTTCTCCCTCGACGACGTGGAACGCGGGGTCGTCCGGGACGCCGGCGCGGCCTCGCTGCGCTACATCCTCTGTCACATGATCGAGGAGACCGCCCGCCACCTGGGCCACCTCGACATCATCCGGGAACTCCTCGACGGAGCCACCGGCGACTGAGCTTCACCGGCACCGGACGGTCTTCGCGACGCGGAGATCGTCCGGTGTGTAAAGACGGTGGAAAGACCCGGCGACAGTGTCGCCGAGTGATGGATAGGATGTCCGGCATCTGGCACGGGGTAGCGACAAGAGGTGTGATGAGGGAACCCTCCGTACGCCGTTATTCCGGGCGGTCAGTCGAGGAGTGGAAGGCTGCGCGGCGCGAACGGTTGCTGGCTGCCGCGCTCGAGTTGTTCGGGACCGAGGGCTATCCGGCGACGTCGGTGGAACGCCTGTGTACACAGGCGAAAGTGTCCACCCGGCACTTCTACCACGAGTTCCAGAACAAGGAAGCCGTGTTGCTCGCGGTGCACGCGCAGGTGATCGAGCTGGGCGTCCGCAGCACCGGAGACGCGCTGCGCCGGACCGCCGACCGGCCGGTGCGGGAGCGGATCGAGGCGGCGGTCGACAGCTACCTGCACACGATCATGGCGGACCTGCGCCGGGCCCGGATCTCGTTCGTCGAAGTGGTCGGGACCAGTCCGGCGGTCGAGGAGCAGCGGATCGCGTTCCGGGAGTTGCTGATCTCCAGTGTCAAGGACCTCGGCGACACCGCGGTCGAGCGCGGCGAGATCAAGACCAAGGACTTCCGGTTCCTCGGGCTGTGCTTCTTCGGCGCGGTGAACACCGTCGTCTACGACTGGATGCTGGCCGATCCGCGGCCGCCCGAAGAGTCCGTGCAGCAGGCCTTGCGTGAGCTGGCCGTCCAGCTCATGACGAGCTGAACCGCTTGCGCAGCTCGGCGATCGCCTCGTCCCGGGTCAGCATCGCACCAGCGCCGTACGCCGTCTCGAACGCGTCCTCACCCAGCACGTCGCGCAGCCGCTCGTAGGTCTTGCGGACGTCGGCGTCCGGAACACTGCGCATTCCGCGCATGGCCGCTGCGAGTCCGAGTGTCCGGGTGGCCAACTCGGCATCGCCGGACAGCAGGTCGACGTCCGCCGCGGCCTCGACGATGACGGAGGCGAGCGGCATGTCCTCGGTGCTCAGGCCGAGCTCCATCGCCTGCCGGATCTGGCCGACCGCCTCGTCGAGCTCGCCCCGGGCGACGCTCACCCGGCTCAGGTGGCCCAACATCATCGCCTGACCGTGCGGCGCCATCCGCTCGGCTCTGAGGTCGAGCATCGAGTACGCCAGCTCGGCCAGTTCCTTCGCCTCGTCGAGCCGGCCGGACCGGAGGGCGATCCTCGCCAGTCCCATGTTTGCCATCGCCTGGCCGTCGCGTGACCCAGTCTCCTCGGACAGCTGCAGCGCCCGTTGCAGGTCGGCGCGGGCGCCGTCGAAGTCGCCCAGCTCGATCCGGCTGATCGCGCACCCGCCGAGCAACTGCGGCAGGCCCTCGGTCGTGCCGAGCTGCTCGAGCAGGCCGAGAGCCTCCTCCAAGGAGGTCACCGCGCCCTCGTGGTCGCCCAGATTGGCCTGGTAGCTGGACAGTCCGCGCAGTGCCATCGACGTACCCCAGCGGTCGCCGATCGTCCGGAAGCCGTCGATCGCGACAGCCAGGTCGGCCGCCATCTCCTCGACTTCGCCCTCGTTCTCGCGGAACATCGCGGTCATCAGTACGCCGAGGTTCCGGACCCACGGATCGGGGTGCTCGCGGGCGGTCTGGAGCTCGCGGAAGCACGTGGCCTTGTCCCGCCGGATCGCCGCCCAGACCGCGTTCGTGAACAGTCCGACGCCGGACTCCGCCACCTGCGGATGACGCCGGCTCAGCCAGCGGACCTCTGCCAGTCCGCGGGCCGCGCGGGCGAAGCTTTCGCTCGGGTCGTCGCCGCTCGACAACCTGCCGAGCGAGAGCAGCATCAGCGACGAGGCCCGGTCGAGCGGCGTGCTCGGCCCCGGTACTGCGAGCGCCGCCTGCATCCAGCCGACAGCCTCGGCGGGGCGGCCGCTCATGTTCCAGTACTCACCGAGCACCGAGACGAGTTGCACCGCCGTCCGGGCCGAGCCGGTGTCGATCGCCGTACGCAGGGCGTCGAGCAGGTTCTCGTTGTCCGCGGTCAGCCGGGCGATCCACTGGATCTGCTCACCGGTGCGCAGCTTCGGCCGCGCCTGCCGGAGCAGCCGGCTGAAGTACATCGTGTGCGCGTGCCGGAAGTGCTCGTACTCACCCGATTCCTTGAGCTGCTCAGCGCCGTACGCCCGGACCGTCTCGAGCATGCGGTAGCGCACCGACCGGTCGTCCGCCGCGGCCTCGACGAGCGATTTGTCGACAAGAGACGCGAGTACGCCGAGCACCGACTCGGACGGAAGGTTGTCGTCACTGCAGACCTGCTCAGCGGCTTCCAGCGTGGCGCCGCCGGAGAACAGCGACAGCCGCCGGGCGACCGCCTGCTCCTCCGGATCGAGCAGCTCCCAGCTCCACTCCACGACCGCGCGCAACGTCTGATGTCGGGGCAACGCGGTGCGCGAGCCGCTGGTCAGCAAGCGGAACCGGTCCGCCAGCCGGTCGACGATCTGCAACGGCGTGAGCGCCCGCAGCCGCGCTGCCGCCAGCTCGATCGCCAGCGGCATGCCGTCCAGTCGCCGGCAGATCTCGGCGACCGCATCGCGGTTGGCCTCGGTGAGCTTGAAGTCCGGTCGTACGGCGCGCGCCCGGTCGACGAACAGCTGCATCGCCGGGTACCCGTCGTCGATGCTGTCCTCGGGCGGCAACCCCAGCGGGCCGACCGGATGCAGGTGCTCGCCGGGAATGCTCAACGGCTCGCGGCTGGTCGTCAGCACCCGGAGCCGCGGGCAGGCCGCGAGCAGCGAGTCGACCAGGCCGGCGACCTCCTGGACCAGGTGCTCGCAGTTGTCGAGGACGATCAGGACCCGGCGGTCCGCGATCACCTCGACCAGCCGTTCGGTCGCGGCCCGGCTAGTCGGGAAGTGCTTGGCGATCGTCGTCGGCGGCAGGCCGACGTACTCACTCGCGCCCAGCGCCGACAGCACCGCGGGCGCCACATCGGCCGCGTCACCGAGTGGTGCGAGCTCGACGAACCAGATCCCGTCGCCGCTCTGCTCCACCAGCGACCGTCCGGTCTCGGTCGCCAGCCTGGTCTTCCCGGCGCCGCCCGGACCGACCATCGTCACCAGGCGAGTCCCGTTGCTCAGCAGCCGCGCCAGCTCGGTCACGTCTTCCCGCCGCCCGACGAAGCTGGTCAGCGGGGCACGCAGGTTGCTCCGCGGCATCGGAGCGGCCGGCGCCGTTACGACGGTCGTGGCCGCCGGCGGATCCACCGAGTCACCCCGCAGTACGGCGACATGCAGATCACGCAGGCGGGATCCCGGATCCGCACCGAGCTCGTCGGCGAGAGTGCCGCGAACACGCTCGTACGCGGTCAACGCCTCGGCTTGGCGACCGTCGGCGTGCAGGGCTCTGATCAGGAGCTCGTGCAGTCGCTCGCGAAGTGGGTGTACGGCGGCGAGGCGTTCGAGCTCGGCGATGAGCTCGCGGGCGTGACCGCAGCCGACCGCGGCCTCGGCGAGGTGCTCCGTCGCGGCGAGCCGGAGCTCGGCCAGGCGATCGGCCTCGATGGCGGCGAACGGCAGGTCCCGGAGGTCGGCGAGGGCGTCGCCGCGCCACAGCTTGTCGGCCTGGGTGAGGAGCGTCCACGCCTTCTCCGGATCGGAGCCGATCAGCCCGCGTCCCCGCCGTACCAGCTCCTCGAACTGGAGAGCGTCGACACAGTCCGGGCCGATGGTCAGCGTGTAGCCGGCCGGTCCGGACTGGACCGAGATGCTCGACTCGGTGGCCGGGAGGGTGGCGCGCAGGCGGGAGACGAGGGACTGCAGAGCGTTCGCACTCGGGGCCTCACTGCCCCACAGACCGTCGACCAGGGTCTCGACACTCACCGGCCGGCCCGCGCTCAACGCGAGTCTGGCGAGCAGTCCGCGCAGCCGGACGCCCCGGGCGTCCAGCGGAGTCCCGTCGGCCGCCCACATCGCGAGAGGCCCAAGCACCGCTATGCGCACCGGTCCAGCCTCGCACATCGCCCCGTCCAAAACCCGTGCCTTTTGTCATCGTCTTGACCTAAGGTCGGCAGTCGTGACCGACATCGCCGCACCGACGCAGACCGCACTCACCCGCATCGTCGCCGAACGTCAGGCCAAGGCGCGCGTCCCCGGAGTGGTGGGCGCCGTCGCCCGCGCCGGGTCGCTGGCCTGGTCGACCGGTGTCGGCTCGGCCGATCTGGAGGTTCCCGGCGTACCGCCGACCGCGGACTCGCAGTTCCTGATCGCCTCGCAGAGCAAGACTCTGACGGCGGTGGCGATCATGGCGCTGCGCGACGAGGGCAAGCTCAGCCTCGACGACACGGTCGAGCAGCTGATCCCGGAGAGCAAGCACGAGGGCCTCACCGTGCGGCAGATGCTCAGCCACGCCAGCGGTATGCAGCGCGAACCGGTCGGCGACGTCTGGGACGTGATGAAGTTCCCGGACCGCTCCGAGCTGGTGGCCGGCTGGAACGAGGCGGAGCGGATCGGCAAGCCGCATCACCGGTTCCACTACTCGAACCTGGTCTTCTCGATGCTCGGCGAGATCGTCGCCCGGCTCGACGGACGGTCCTGGTACGACGCGATCAAGGCCCGCATCCTCGATCCGCTGGAGATGCGCCGGACGACGGTCGGCATGGACGGCGGACCGACCGCTACCGGGTACTACGTGCCGCCGTTCTCCGACGTACCGGTGCGGGAGCAGTTGTTCGACATCGGCTCGATGGCCGCCTGCGGCGGTCTCGCGAGTACGGCGGCGGACCTGGCGAAGTGGGCGATGTTCGTCGCCGACCCGGTCGACGAGGTGCTGTCGAAGGACACCCTGGACGAGATGTGCCAGGTCCAGATCATGGCCGACATGGACCGCTGGCAACTCGCCTTCGGTCTCGGCTTCATGCTGCTGCGGCGCGGCGACCGCGTCTTCGTCGGCCACGACGGCGGCATGCCGGGCCACATCACGTCGACCTTCGTCCACCGGCCCTCGGGTACGGCGGGGATCGCGCTGCAGAACTCCACCTCCGCCGGGGCGCCGGGCCTGCTGGCCACCGACCTCATCATCAAGGTCCTCGAGGACGACCCGCTCCCGGCCGAGCCCTGGGTCCCGGGTACCCCGGTCCCGGCCGAGCTCGAAGCCGTCCTCGGCACCTGGTTCACCGAGGGCTCCCCGTTCGTCTTCACCGTCCAGAACGGCGCCCTCCAGGCCAAGTCGCCGGCTGCCGCCGAACACCTCGCACCGGCGGTCTTCGAGCGCGTGTCCGACGACCTGTACCGCACCGTCTCCGGCCGCGAGACCGGCGAGCTCCTCCGCATCACCCGCACCCCCGACGGCGTCCCGGTGAAGTTGCACTGGGCAACCTACCTGTGCACCCGCGACCCCCTGGCCTTCGGCGAACACCTGCGCTGACTCAGACGACGCAGAAGTCGTTGCCTTCGGGGTCTGCCATCCAGAGGTGGTCGAGGTCGGGGCTGGCGTCCTTGGTGACCTCGTGGACGACGGTGGCGCCGGCGGCGATCAGGGTGTCGGCGAAGGCGCGGATGCGTTGTTCGCGGAGCGCTTGCGGTTCGGCGCGGCCGCCGCTGACCTGGAGGTCCAGGTGGAGGCGGTTCTTCATCGTGCGAGGCTCGGGGACCTTGAGGAGGGAGATGGCGGGGAGGACGCCGTTCGGGTCGGCGAGGCTGGCGCCGTCGTTCCACTCGTCCTCGGGGACGTTCTGGTCCCGGAGGAACGCCTCCCAGGTGTCCCAGCCCTTTGGTGGACCGGCTTCCTCGTAGCCGAGCGCCGTACACCAGAAGCGAGCGAGCAGGGCTGGGTCCGTGCAGTCGATCGTCATCGTCCACTTCGTCGTCATGGTGCCCACTCTGACGGACAGCATGGACAAAGGGGCCGGGGAGATCCCCGGCCCCTTTCCCGTTGATCAGGTACGGCGGCGGTAGGCGCGGATCGCCAGTGGGGCGAAGACCGCGACCAGGCCGACCATCCAGGCGAGGGTGATCAGCAACGGCTTCTGGATGTCGCCGCCGAGCATCAGCCCGCGCATCGTGTCGACCAGATACTTGACCGGGTTCACGTTCACGAACGCCTGCAGGAAACCCGGCAGGGTGTCGGTCTGGACGAACACGTTGCTGCCGAAGGTGAGCGGGAACATCACCAGGAACGCGATGCCCTGGACACCCTGGGCGGTACGCAGCTTCAGCCCGAGCCAGACCCAGATCCAGCACATCGCCAGCGCGAACAGCAGCACGATCACCAGCGCGAGCAGGCCGTAGCCGACCCCGTTCTGGAACCGGAACCCGAGCGCGAACCCGGTCCCCATCAGGATCACGATCGACAGCGAGTACCGGACCGCGTCGCCGAGGACGGCACCGATCAGCGGTGCTATCCGCGCGATCGGCAGGCTGCGGAACCGGTCGAAGACTCCCTTGGCGAAGTCGTCGTTCAGCGCCACCCCGGTGCCCATCGTGGAGAACACCACGGTCTGCACCAACAGCCCCGGCAGCAGGTACGGCAGGTAGTCGCGCCAGGTCCCGCCCTGGGCGATCGCGCCGCCGAACACGAACAGGAACAGCACCAGGAAGATGATCGGCTGGAACGTCACGTCCGCCAGCGCTTCCGGGTTCTGCCGAATCCGGACGATGTTGCGCCAGGCAAGCGTCAGGCTCTGCTCGACCCAGGCGAACGGCCGGGTCCGGCGGCCCGCGTGGGCCGGGCGGTCAAGAGTTGCGGTGGTCATCGACCCACTCCTTCCAGGACTGCGTCCTGCTTCTTCTCTTCGGCGGTGTGCCCGGTCAGGGCGAGGAACACCTCGTCCAGGCTGGGCAGCCGCAGGGACAGTTCGGTGACGGCGATCCCCTCCTCGTCGAGGCGGCGGACGACCACCGGCATCGGCGTACCGTCGCTGACCGGTGCGCTGACCAACGTGTTCACCACGTCGACACTCGGGCGTACGCCGACGGCCTCGGCAACGATCGCGGCGACGCGTTCGAGGTGCGCCGGCTCGGACGGGCGGACGTCCAGCGACTGCTTGCCGGCCTGCGCCTTGAGCTCGGCCGGCCGCCCGGAGGCGACCACCCGGCCCTTGTCGAACACCATGATCGAGTCGGCCAGCGCATCGGCCTCCTCCAGGTACTGCGTGGTGAGCAGCACCGTGGTCCCGTCGAGCACCAGGTTGCGGATCGTCTCCCAGACGCCGTTGCGGGCGTGTGGGTCGAGACCGGTGGTGGGCTCGTCGAGGTAGAGGATGCTCGGGTCGCCGACCAGGCTGGCCGCGAGGTCCAGGCGCCGGCGCATACCGCCGGAGTACGTCTTGGCGATCCGCTCACCGGCGTCGGTGAGCTCGAACCGCTCCAGCAACTGATCCGCCTTGGCCCGGGCGTGCTCCCGCGAGTACCCGAGCAGCCGGCCGATCATGATCAGGTTCCGGCGGCCGGACATGTCCTCGTCGACCGAGGCGTACTGCCCGGTCAGGCCGATGATCTCGCGCACCTTGCCGGCGTCGCGGACGACGTCGTACCCGCCGACCGTGGCGTGCCCGCCGTCCGGGCGGAGCAGGGTGCCGAGGATGCGGACCGCGGTGGTCTTGCCGGCACCGTTCGGGCCGAGAACGCCGAGTACCGTGCCGGTCGGCACACTCAGGTCGACACCGGCCAGGGCGGTGGTGTTGCCATATTTCTTGACCAGACCAACTGCCTCGATGGCGACCTGGTTCGTTGTGGACATCGGTTCCTCCCAGTGGACTCACTTCACTGGGATTACCGTGCAGCGACGTACTGGCACCGGCCTGGCACTCGGCTGTCAGCACGTGCCAGGCCGCTGGCGTCAGCCTTTCAGCGGGACGACTTGGTTGGCCAGGAGGGCTTGGTAGGCCTCGGGGTTGTAGCGGGCCAGGTTGCCACGGGCCTTGCGCCGGTACTTGAGGATCTGGCGGGTGCCGATCGCCCACAGCACGTACTGGAAGGCCAGCGCCCACTTGAAGTCGGTGAGGGTCTGCGGCGCACCGCCCGACGACGCGTCGAGCAGGATGCCGACCATGCCGATGCAGATCAGCATGGCGATGAAGCCGCCGGTGTTGACCATCCCGTTGGCCGCACCGAACCGGGTCGAGGGGTTGAACGTCCGCGCGTAGTCCAGCCCGAGCATCGACCCCGGCCCGCCGGCCGCTTGTACGACTATCAGCAGCAGGAGCACCGGCATCGGCGCCTGACCGGGCCAGAGCAGTACGACGGTCCACATCAGCACCGAGCCGCCGATCACAGCCAGCACGATCCAGGACCGGTAGAAGGGGAACCGAGCGGCGTACCGGCCGACCAGAGGTCCGTAGCAGAGGCTTGCCAGCACCGGCAGGATCAGCATCGCCGCGGCCGTGGTCGGAGCGACCCCCTGCCCCTGGACGAGGAACGGGTAGCCCCACAGCAGACCGAACGTGCCGCCGGAGAAGCTGGTGGTGAAGTGTGTCCAGAGCCCGAGCCGAGTGCCCGGCTCGCGCCAGGCGCGGCGCAGGTTGTTCCGCACCTCGCTGACCGACTGCTTGGCCCGCCGCAGCGGCTCGTCGTACGGCGTGTCCTTGATCAGGAACAGTACGGCGATGCCGGTCAGCAGACTGAGCACACTGGCACCGGCGAAGGTGCCGGTCCAGCCGAAGGCGTGGAACGCGGCCGCCATCGGCACGGTCGAGATGATCGCACCAACACCACCGAGCATCCCGGTGGCCTGCGACATCACCGGCTGCCGCAGCGCGGGGAACCAGGACATGACGACCCGCAGCACGCTGATGAACACCAGTGCGTCACCAACACCGAGCACGGCACGTGCAGCGAGGGCAGCCGGGTAAGAGTCGACCAGACTGAACGCAGACTGCGCTACGAACAGCAGACCGGACGCAGCGATCAGCAGCCGCTTGGAGCCGTACCTGTCCAGCAGCACGCCGACCGGCACCTGCATGGCGGCGTACACGGTCAGCTGTACGACGGTGAAGCTGGCCAGCGCGGATGCGGAGATGTCGAAGCGCTCAGCGGCCTGCAGACCGGCCACACTCATCGAACCGCGGTGCAGCACGGTCACCAGGTAGGTGAAGACAGCAGTGAGCCACACCGCCCAGGCGCGACGTCCGCCCAGGGGGAAGAGGAGTTCGGTCAACGCGTACTCCGCAGATCCGTCGCGGCCTCGTTGATGTGCGTGACGACCAGCTCGCGGAAGCGCTTGACGCTGTTGCCGTCGAGTGCGTCGATCATCTCCTGGTGCGCGGCGATGGACTTGTCCATCCGGGCCGGCCGCACCTCGATGCCCGGCACACCCATCCGGACCTGGCGGTCGCGCAGGCTGTTGTAGAGCTTGGCCAGGATCTCGTTGCCGGCGGCACCGACGATCGCCTCGTGGAAGGCGCGGTCCGCCTCCAGGAACGTCTTCGCGTCACCGGCCTGGCGGTGCGCGCGCATCTCCTCGACGCGCTGGGTGAGCGTCTCGACCAGCTGCTTGCGCCGCGGCCACACCTTGGCGGCCGCGTGCGTCTCGATCAGCTCGCGGGCCTCGAGGACGTCGTCGATCTCCTGCGGCAGCACCGGCAGGACGAGCGCACCCTTCTTCGGGTACAGCTTCACCAGGCCGGACTCCTCCAGCCGGAGCAGTGCCTCACGCACCGGGGTGCGGGACACTCCGACGGCCGTGGCCAGCTCACCCTCGGTGAGCAGCTCGCCGCCCGGATACGTCCGCTCCAGGATCGCGGCCTTCACGTAGGCGTACACGCGCTCGGCGGCCGGGATCTTCTCCACCCCCGGCGCCGCCTCGACCACCACCCGGGCGATCTCCGCGGTCTCGTCCCCCAACTGGACATCTGCTCTGGCCGGCCCTTGCTCCGGCACCCCGCTCACCACTGAAACCCCTCACCCATACGACTCGTATCTCTGTTGTATCTATCCTACACACACAGCCAATCCACCGTCCGTCCCCACCTTGTCCACCAGTTATCCACAGGGCAATCCACAGATGTGGGCAACTCCCTGTGAACAAGCGGACCGAGGGTAGTGACCGGAGGAGGGTTTCCCCTGTCTTGTGGATGAAGAATCACGCCGGTCCGGAAACCGGCCTAGAGTCTCGGGTTACCAAGCTCTTGGGCCTACCCGGCCCCCGCCCTGGAGGAGTCAAAGCGTGATCCGACGCTCCCGCACCCACCGGCTGACCGCAGGCCTGGCCGCCGCCGGTCTGGTCCTGACGACACTCGGTGCCGCCACGGCGAACGCCGCACCGGCCACCGACACCAGTTCGGCGGCCGCGCCTGGGCCGCTGATGAACTATGTGGTCAACAGCAAGGCCTCGCCCGGACACGTCCGCAAGGTCGAGCAGGCGGTGACCGCTGCCGGCGGCATCGTGCTCCAGTCGTACTCCCAGCTCGGCGTAGTGGTCGCGCAGTCGACCAACCCGGACTTCCGGACCGCTGTCCGCGCCGGTCGCTACGGGCGTGAGGTGCAGTCCGTCGGCGCGACCCGCACGGCCGCGGTCAGCGAGGGCCCGGCTGCTTCCGGGCTGAAGTCGCTCGGTGTGGTGGAGGCGGCGCCCGTGCCGGATCCGCGCGAGGGCGAGCAGTGGGACATGACCCAGATCAAGGCCGACCAGGCGCACGCGGTCACCGACGGCTCCCGCAAGGTCCTGGTCGGTATCAACGACAGCGGTGTCGACGACGCCCACCCGGACCTCGCGCCGAACTTCGACAAGGCCAACTCGGTCAGCTGCGTCGACAACGGCGTACCGGACCAGACCGACGGTGCCTGGCGGCCGACCACGAGCTCGCACGGCACGCACGTCGCCGGGACCGTCGCGGCGGCCCGCAACGGCATCGGCATCGTCGGTGTGGCTCCCGGCGTCCGGATCGCCTCGGTGAAGGTCGTGAACGACGACGGCTTCATCTACCCGGAGTACGCGATCTGCGGCTTCGTCTGGGCCGCGCAGCACCACATGGACGTCACCAACCACAGCTACTTCATCGACCCGTTCGAGTTCTGGTGCAAGGACAACGGTGACCAGGGCGCCGTGCAGGAAGCGGTACGACGTGCCGTCGACTACGCGACACATCGCGGCGTACTGTCCGTCGCCGCCGCCGGCAACTCGAACTACGACCTGGCCAACAAGACCACGGACTCGAACAGCCCGAACGACACGACGCCGGTGACGCGGACCATCAACAACGACTGCCTGGACATGCCGACCGAGCTGCCGGGCGTGATCACTGTCGCGAGCACCGACCAGGGCGGCGCGAGGAGCAGCTTCTCCAACTTCGGGCTGAACAAGATCGACGTGGCCGCACCGGGCCGGCGCATTCTGTCGACGCTGCCGAACAACAACTACGGCCTCTCGAGTGGCACGTCGATGGCGTCGCCGCACGTCGCCGGTGTCGCCGCACTGATGAAGTCCGTCCACCCGTGGTGGGGGCCGCGCCAACTGGAGGCGGCGCTCCGCGCGCAGGCCGACGATGTCGCCTGCCCGACCACCCCGGACGCCCGTTGCACCGGAACGACGGCGAACAACTCCTTCTTCGGCGAAGGCAACGCCGACGCCCTCGACGCGGTCCAGCGCTGACCCCCTGACTGAGAGGGGGTCCTCCGCCCAGGACCCCCTCTCCTCAACTCGTACTGATCAGCACGATCCCGGCCACCACCACGGCCGCGGCGATCGCGCGGCGGGGGCCGAAGCGTTCGCCGAAGAAGATCGCGCCGATGATGGCTCCGAAGATGATGCTGGTTTCGCGGAGGGCCGCGATCGCGGCCAGGGTGCCACGGGTTTGGGCCCACAGGACCAGGCCGTAGGCCGCCATCGAGACGATCCCGCCGCCGAGTCCGGTGAGCACCGCGGATCGGGGCTGCCGGAAGACACTCGGACCGCGCCAGCACACGGTGGCGATCGGCACGAGGAAGCCCTGGATCATGAAGACCCAGCCCATGTAGGTGATGACCGGCATCTTGTGGACCGCGATCCCGTCGACCACGGTGTAGGCCGCGATCGCCAGACCGGTCCCGAAGGCGGCGAGCAGTGCCGCAGTCTGCGTGCGTCCGGCGGTCCGTCCGATGAACACCAGCCCGATCAGTCCGGCCGAGATGAGCAGTACGCCGGCCAACTCGGCCACGGCCAGGCTTTGGTGCAGTACGACGATCGACACCACGGCCACCACCCACGGCGACGTACCGCGGGCCAGTGGATACATCTGACTGAACTGACCGAACTGGTACGACGCGAGCAGGCCGGTGTAGTACACACAGTGCAGGACGATCGAGGCGGCGATGTACGGCCACGTTCCGGCCGGTGGTGGACCGCTGATGACAACGGCGACGAGCCCGACCACACCCGATGACACGCCGAGCAGCGCGAACCCGGCCAGCCGGTCGGGCACCCCGTGCGCCATCGCATTCCAGGTCGCATGCAGCACGGCCGCACCGAGCACCACCATCAAAACCAGCACCGCACCACCCTCTCACCGAGGTGCTGGGCGGTCAGGCGGTTTTCACCACCGGCAGACGAAGGCCCGGGCGACAATGCACCCGGGCCTTCGCGTGCGTCGTACTGGTCAGAACATCAGGGCGCGGGCCGGGTCCTCGAGAATGCCGGCGACGTCGGCGAGGAAGATGGAGCCCTTCTCGCCGTCGATCATCCGGTGGTCGAAGGACAGTGCGAGCGTGGTGATCCAGCGCGGCACGATCTCGTCGTCCACCACCCATGGCTGCTTGCGGACCGCACCGAAGGCGAGGATCGCGGCCTCACCCGGGTTGATGATCGGTGTCCCGGCGTCGACCCCGAACACGCCCACGTTGGTGATCGTGAACGAACCGCCCGCCTGGTCAGCCGGCTGCGTCTTACCCTCGCGGGCGGTCGCGACCAGCCCGTTCAGCGCCGCGCAGAGGTCGGGCAGCGTGAGCGAGTCGGCGTTCTTGATGTTCGGCACGATCAGGCCCCGCGGGGTGGCCGCGGCGATACCGAGGTTCATCGAGCCCTTGTAGACGATCTCCTGCGCCTGCTCGTCCCAAGCCGCGTTGACGATCGGCGTACGGCGGGCAGCCAGGGTGACCGCCTTCGCGACGATCAGCAGCGGCGACACCCTGAGATCCCGGAACGCCTTGTCGCCCTTCAACCGGTCGACCAGGTCCATCGTCTCGCTGACGTCGACGGTGATCCACTCGGTCACATGCGGTGCGGTGAACGCGCTGGCCACCATCGCCTGCGCCATCACCTTCTGCACACCCTTGATCGGCACCCGGGTGTCACCCAGGCCGCTGATCACCGGCGCCGGTTCCACCACCGCAGCCGCAGCCGGCGCGACAGCCTGCGCGCCTGCCGGAGCCGCCGTGTACGCCTCGACGTCCGCCCGGGTGATGATCCCGCCCGGCCCGGTGGCCGTCACGGTTGCCAGGTCGATGCCCAGATCCTTGGCCAGCTTCCGCACCGGCGGCTTGGCCAGCACATGCGCAGCCGCCCCGTTGCCTTCGGCAACGGAGGTGGGGACAGAAGCGGGCTCAGCGGGCGCAGGCACGGCTGCCGGCGCCACAGGTGCTGCGGAAGCAGCCGCAGGTGCTGCCGGCGCAGCTGCGGGACCACCCTTGCGGGGGCGGCGTTTGGCTTCTGTTGTTCTGGGGCCGTAGCCGACCAGGACCGCTGTCCGGCCGCCTGGAGCCTCGCCGCCGATCTTGCCGGCTTCGGGCTCGTCCGGGATGGCCGGGACCAGGTCCTCGGTCAGCACCTCGTCGGCCCCGGCTGCGGCCTCGGTCTCGACGGCGATGATCGGCGTACCGACCGGGACCGTCTCGCCTTCGGGCACCAGCAACTCGGTGACCGTCCCGGCGAACGGCACCGGCAGTTCGACCAGCGACTTGGCCGTCTCGATCTCCACGATGGTGTCGTTCAGCTTGACCGTGTCGCCCGGCTTGACCTTCCAGCTGACGATCTCGGCCTCGACCAGACCCTCACCGACGTCAGGGAGGCGGAACTGCTGGATGCCCATCAGTACCCCATCACCCGGTCGACACCGTCGAGCACCCGGTCCAGATCGGGCAGGTACTCCTCCTCCATCCGCGACGGCGGATAGGGGGTGTCGTACCCGGCCACGCGCAGTACCGGCGCCTCGAGGTGGTAGAAGCACTCCTCGGTGATCCGGGCCGCGATCTCCGAGCCCGGGCCGAGCGAGAACGGCGCCTCGTGCACGACGACCGCCCGCCGGGTCTTCTTCACCGACGCGAAGATCGCCGGCAGGTCCAGCGGCGCGATCGTGCGCAGGTCGATGACCTCGAGCTGCCGGCCGTCCTCGACCGCGGCCTCGGCCGCCTGCAGGCAGGTCTTCACCATCGGGCCGTAGCAGAACAGCGTCGCGTCGGTGCCCTCGCGGACCACCTTCGCCTGGTGCAGCGGGAGTGCCGGCGGCACGGACTCGTCCAGCTCGGCCTTCTCGTGGTACCGGCGCTTCGGCTCGAAGAACACCACCGGGTCGTCCGAGGCGATCGCCTGCTGGATCATCCAGTACGCGTCCACCGGGTCGCCGCACGAGACCACCTTGAGGCCGGCCACGTGCGCGAACAGCGACTCCGGCGACTCCGAGTGGTGCTCGACCGCGCCGATGCCGCCGCCGAACGGGATCCGGATCACGACCGGCATCCGGATCTTGCCGAGCGAGCGGTAATGCATCTTCGCGACCTGGTTGATGATCTGGTCGTACGCCGGGAAGACGAACCCGTCGAACTGGATCTCGCAGACCGGCCGGTACCCGCGCAGCGCCAGGCCGACCGCGGTGCCGATGATGCCGGACTCGGCCAGCGGGGTGTCGATCACCCGGTCCTCGCCGAAGTCCTTCTGCAGGCCCTCGGTGACCCGGAAGACACCGCCGAGCTTGCCGATGTCCTCACCCATCACGACGACCTTCGGGTCGGCCTCCATCGCCGCCCGCAGGCCCATGTTGATGCCCTTGCCGAGGCTGATCTTCGCCATCAGTGACCCTCACCTTCGAACGAGGCGGCGTACGCGGCGTACTGCTTCTTCTGCTCGGCCAGCTGTGCGGTCTGCTCGACGTACACGTGGTCGAAGAAGTCGGTCAGGGACGGGTCCGGCATGGACAGGCAGCCGGCCCGCAGCTCCGCGGCGATCTTGTCCGCCTCGGCCTCGAGCTGGTCGAAGAAGTCGGCCTCCACCCCGGCCGAGCGGGTCAGATAGGCCCGGACCCGCTCGATCGGGTCCTTGAGCTTCCAGTGCTCGAGGTCCTCGTTCAGCCGGTACTTGGTCGGGTCGTCGGAGGTGGTGTGCGCACCCATCCGGTACGTGTACGCCTCGACCAGGGTCGGGCCGCTGCCCTCACGGGCCCGCTTCAGCGCCTGCTGGGTGACGGCGTACGTCGCGAGTACGTCGTTGCCGTCGACCCGGACGCCGGGGAAGCCGAAACCGGCCGCACGCTGGTAGAGCGGGATCCGGGTCTGCCGGTCGATCGGCTCGGAGATGGCCCACTGGTTGTTCTGGCAGAAGAACACGACCGGGGCGTTGAACACCGAGGCCCAGATGAACGCCTCGTTCACGTCACCCTGGCTGCTGGCGCCGTCGCCGAAGTACGCGATCGTCGCCTCGCTGGTCTCGGCGTCGCCGATCGCGTGGTCGCGCTGCTGACCCATCGCGTACCCGGTCGCGTGCAGCGTCTGGGCGCCGATCACGATCGTGTACAGGTGGAAGTTGTTGTCCCGCGGGTCCCAGGCACCCTGGTCGACGCCGCGGAAGAGCCCGAGCAGCCGCAGCGGGTCGACACCCTGGCACCAGGCGACGCCGTGCTCGCGGTAGGTCGGGAAGACCATGTCCTTGCTGTTGAGGGCGCGGCCGGAGCCGATCTGCGCGGCCTCCTGGCCGAGCAGCGACGCCCAGATGCCGAGCTCACCCTGCCGCTGCAGGGCGGTCGCCTCGGTGTCGATCCGGCGGACCAGGACCATGTCCCGGTAGAAACCCTTGACGGCCTCGTCGTCCAGATCGAACGAGTAGTCCGGATGCTCGACGCGCTCACCTTCGGGCGTCAGCAGCTGGACGAACTCGACCTCCTCGGAGGCCTGGGACGGACTGACCGGCGCCTCGACGGGCGCGAACACTTCCGGGGCAATGCCCGGCACCGACTCACTCACATGCACTCCTCGGGTTCGAGCGCGGGATCGCCGCGACCGCAACGTTGCACGGGGGCCGGCCCTTCAGCCGGGTGAGGCTTCGCAGGCAGGACCGCGTGGATCCAGGGGTTGATGCACTGTCTCAGTACCAGTAGACCTCCTCACCGGCCTCACTGGCTGTACTACTTGCCGGACAC
Organism: Kribbella sp. NPDC049174; assembly: GCF_043197365.1. Classification (NCBI taxonomy): domain Bacteria; kingdom Bacillati; phylum Actinomycetota; class Actinomycetes; order Propionibacteriales; family Kribbellaceae; genus Kribbella; species Kribbella sp. NPDC049174. Next base: position 19,098 of record NZ_JBICSZ010000009.1, read on the forward strand.
CGTACCCAGCGGTTGCCTGATCCGCTAACTGTCTGGACGCTCGCGGGTACGGCGGTACCGAAACCGGTCCTCGGCTGAGACACCAGTCCATGCAGTGGTCATATCGTCCCGCTCATGTGACAGGCAATCGCTGGATCGTGCGACAAGTGTCACAACTGGGTACCGATCACGGCAGCTTCTCCAGCCGGACCAGCTTGAAGTTGGTGCCCTCCCGGTCGCCGTCACCAGGCGTGTTCTCGCCGTCATGCACAGCGAACAGGCCGTGCGGGAACAGCGGCCCGACCGGCTGGGTCGTCACCGCCGCACCGTCACTGTGCTGGACGCCGTCTGCCGCCGGCCCGTCGGTCACCTGGAACCCGGCGCGGTAGACCAGCCGGTGCCCGTTGATCCGGTAGCTCGCGAACGTCGAGTCGCCCTGACTGGACGCGTACAGGGTCCGTACGCCGTGCTTGTAGGCGATCGTGAGGCCTTCGGCGTCAGCGCTCAGGTGCTTCCCGGCGTCAGGGCTGACCGGACCAGTCGGCGCGCACTCCTCAGTCTCCTCGTCGTACGCGGCCGGCTGGCCGAACTCGCGCACCTTCTCGAGCAGCTCGGGCTTTCCGTGCAGCGGGATCCGCCAGACGCCGACGTCCTCCTGGGCGGCGTACAGGTCGTTCGTGGTGCGGTCGAACACCATGCCCTCGAGCTGCGGCCGGTCGCCGGGCTCCTCGCACGGGCTCCAGGTGTTGCCGTCGGTCAGCTTGAAGCTGCTCGGCAGGTCGACCTTGCCGATCGGGCGGTAGATGACCTTGCCCTTACCGTCCGGGACCAGCCGGAAGAAGCCGACCCGGGTCTCACTGCGCCGCGTCACCGCGACGATCGGCTGCCCCTGGACGACGGTCGCCGCCAGGCCGTAGGCGGTCCGCTGCTCCTGGACCTCCTCGGTGTCCTTGCTGAACACGAGCGGCGCGTCGGCGCTGGTGACATCGGTCAGCCGGCCGGACTTCACGGCGTACGTCCGGAGCTGGTCCCGGCCGCGATCCGTGACGATCGCGAGGTTGCCGATCAGGTCCACGTTGTTGAACCGGCCGGGCTCCTGGCCGGGCGCGGGCGCCGGCGGGGTGGCGAACCTCTGCACTTCCTTGCCGGTGAGGTCGAAGACGGTCAGACCGCCGTTCTTCAGGGTGCCGAGGACGACGCTGCGCTCGGGGTGCTTGGGGTCGATCCAGATGGCCGGGTCGTCGGCGTTGGCGTTGCCGCCCGCGTCGTCGTCCCAGCTCGGCGCGGTCTCGGCCGAGGCCGTCACCCCCGGGAGCTCACTCGCGTACGCCGGCTGAACGCCCAGCGTGACGACCAGCGCACCAACCAAGACACCGGCGACCCGCATCCCACTCTCCTCACTGTCAGCAATGGCTGAAGACTGCACGTCGCTGGTTGCCGCGACCTGACCGCCCGGTGAATCCCGCACGCCGGGTGCGGTGGCCGGATCGCGAGGGTCGCTGGCCGGAAATCACCTTGCGCTGCTCGGGCTGCAGGCTTAGCGTAATGACTGTTCTTGCATTACACCCCTGACAGTGAGGACGACGATGGCCGCCGCTTCCCCCGCCGTACTGCCCGAGGCCGGTGGTCGTGAGGCATCCACGGCGATGATCTGGTCCGCACTGGCGGTCGTGTACGTCGTCTGGGGTTCGACGTACCTCGGCATCCGGGTCGTCGTGGAAGCGGAGATCCCGCCGATGCTCGGGATGTCGGCCCGGTTCCTCGCGGCCGGCGTACTGCTGGGCGCCTTCCTGGCACTGAAGTCGGGCTGGCGCCGACTGCGGATCACCCGGCAGGAAGCGCTCAGCGCGGCCGTCGTCGGTCTGCTGCTGCTTGCCTTTGGCAACGGTGCGGTCGCGATCGCGGAGCAGACCGTGCCGTCCGGACTGGCCGCGCTGCTGGTGGCCGCGATCCCGCTGTGGGTGATGCTGCTGCGCGTCGGCGGCGGCGATCGACCGCGCGCGCTCACCTGGGTCGGCGTACTGATCGGATTCGCCGGCGTGGCGCTGCTCGCCCTGTCCGGCGGCAACACCACCGCGAAACCGCTGTCGGTGGCGATCCTGGTGGTGGGCACGATCTGCTGGGCGACCGGCTCGCGCTTCTCCCCGCGGCTGGGCCTACCGCGCGATCCGCTGGTGGCGGCGCTCTACGAGATGCTCTTCGGTGGTACGGCAATGCTCCTGATCGGCGTACTGCGAGGAGAGCCCGGGCGGCTCCACCTCGACCGGATCGACACGTCGGGCTGGATCGCGCTCGGCTACCTGATCGCCTTCGGGTCACTGCTGGCGTACTCGGCGTACAGCTATCTGCTCGCGAACGCCCCGATCTCGCTGATCAGCACCTATGCGTACGTGAACCCGGGGGTCGCCGTCCTGCTGGGGTGGCTGATCCTCGACGAGCACGTGACCTGGCAGATCCTGTTCGGCGGGGCCGTCATCATCCTCGGCGTGGCCGTGGTCGTGTCGGCCGAACGCCGCCGACGGCCCTGATCGCGGGCGGGGAAAGGAAGAACCCGGGCCCCTGAGGACCCGGGTCTCCCACCGCTGCCGATGCGCGCGGCAGCGGGACCTGGTTGCCGATGGGCGCCCTGCCCCGAAAAAACACGGCGCGAAACTCCGGCAATCGTTCCAACGATATTCCGATTCATCATGGTATTGCCAATTCGGCGACCACCGAGCCCACCGAAAACAATCTTCCGAATCACCGGGTTCATCCGTCACCCGCGCAGACTCAACGACGAACTCAGGCATCGGTTACGGGCCCGCCGACGGCAAAAGTGAGGATCGCTCCAAGACCGCCTGGTTACCGGCAAGTTGCCTGGTCAGGGCGGATTCGTTGCCCCGTCAGCAAAGTCATCACGCGTCGGCTATGAGGGCCCGCGTGGATCAAATAGTTGACGAAAAAGTTTGTAACCGGCCTCCGCAGGTGTCGTTACCACTAAGACGAATCCGTCAAACCCGAAAGGAAACCTGGCATAATGCAGGTAACTCGCAAGATCGCCGCTGCCGCGGCCGTGGCGACCGTCGCCACGCTGGGCCTGGCCACCGTCGTGAGCGCGAACATGCTCGACGACACCCAGAAGAAGGCTGCGGGCACCGGCCTGGCCGACGCCGCGTCGCTGGCCAGCAAGGGCGGCTACAAGGGCGGCAAGCAGTGGCACTGGGTCAAGGGCGACGGCTCGCTCGTTGCCGTTGACGACAACAACCTCGGCCCGTTCCAGGCCTGCCACAACTTCGGCTCGGGCACCGGCATCGGCGGCAACGTGCCGGTCAGCGACGTCGTCGGCGTCGTCGGCTGGGGCAACGACAACAACTCCGTCACCGCGGTCAAGACCTGCGAGCTCGACTCGGAGCAGAACAACCACGGCAAGAAGTGGTACCGCGTCGGCGACGACGGCCTGGTGTCGGTCAGCCGCAACAACGTCGGCCCGTGGCAGCTCTGCCACAACGAGGTCTCCGCGACCGGTATCGGCGGGAACGTGCCGATCACCAACCTGAGCGGTGTCCTGGGTCTGGACAACGACAACAACTCCATCGACTCGCTGAAGACCTGCGAGCTGGAGTCCGAGCAGGACAACTGACCCCTCCCTGGTCAGTGATGCAGGACCCGAAGGAGCCACCTCGGTGGGGTGACTGATTCGGAAGCACCACCGGCGGCGCCGGGAGCAAGCCTCACTACTCCCGGCGCCGTCCCACGCCCGGCCCGTGTCCCAGCACGGTCCGGGCGTTTCTCGTGGTCCTACAGGTCTCTCAGGTCGACGCACGAACCGTTGCGGAGGTCGCGGTTCAGGACCGACCAGATGCCGGCGGCAGCCTCCGCCGGGGTGCTGAGGGCGCCAGTCTCCTTGAGCTGATGAAAGCGCCCGACCGTGGGGAAGTCCCGCTCGTCGGTTGCGCGGATCTCGGACTGCATGGCGGTGTCGACGACTCCAGGCGCGACTGCGATCACCCGGCATCGCCCACCGGTCCGCTCCTCCTGCTCGGCGCCGACCGTGCGGACCCAGTGCTCGACAGCTGCCTTCCCCGCGTTGTACGACGACCAACCGGCGTACGCGGTCTTGGCTGCGCCGGACGACAGCATCACCAGGTGGCGTTCGCACGTGAGGTCGGCAATCGCCCGGAGGAAGGCTCGTCCGAGCACCTGCGGTGCCGCGGAGTTCAGCAGGACCGCGCGGGTGTACTCGTCCCCGGGGACCCCGTCCGCCGGCCCGATCGGGGTGATCGTCCCGGCGTTGTGGATGAACACGACCCGCTCACCGTCGTACCCGGTCAGCTCTTCGCGGAAGTGCTGTTCCACGCGAGCCCAGTCGGCCGGATCCGACAGGTCGGCCTTGAAGTGTTCGGCAGGCCCGCCGCCTCGCCGGGACAGGTCGATTACGCGTACGTCGTCGTACGGCACCGATGCGGCCAGCGCCGCGCCGATTCCGGCGGACGCTCCCGAGATCCAGACCAGCGAGCTCACTTGCGCCAGGCGCGCGCGACGGACAGGAAGAGGTCGTTCGCCTCGCGCTCGCCGATGCTGACCCGGGCACCGTCACCCGGGAACGGGCGGACCGACACACCCTCCGCCTGCACCGCCTCGGCGAAGGCAACGGTGTCGTCGCCGAGCGGCATCCAGACGAAATTCGCCTGCGTCTCCGGCACGTCCCAGCCGGCCGCGCGTAGCTCGTCGACCACCCGGGTCCGCTCGGTCACCAGCACGTCGACCCGCTCCAGCAGCTCTTCCTCGGCGGCCAGCGACGCGATCGCCGCGACCTGCGCGACGTGGCTGACCCCGAACGGCAACGCGCACTTGCGGATCGCTGCCACCACCGGCGCGTGGCCGACGGCGTACCCGACCCGGAAGCCGGCCAGACCGTAGGCCTTGGAGAAGGTCCGCAGTACGACGACGTTCGGCCGGTCCCGGTACACGTCGATCCCGTCGACGACGTCGGGCTCGCGGATGAACTCGCGGTACGCCTCGTCGACCACGACCAGCACGTTCGGCGGGACGACGTCCAGGAACGCGAGCAGCTCGTCCCGCCGTACCACCGGGCCGGTCGGGTTGTTCGGCGTACAGACGAGGACGACCTTGGTCCGCTCGGTGAGCGCGGCCTCCATCGCCTTGAAGTCGTGCCGCGCGTCATCGGTCAGCGGCACCTGGACCGAGGTCGCGCCGGTGAGCTGGACCGCGATCGGGTACGCCTCGAACGAGCGCCACGCGTAGACGACCTCGTCGCCCTCGGTGCACGTGGCCTGCAGCAGGTGGTAGAGCAGCGCGACGGACCCGGTCGCGACGGCGAGGTCGCTCGCCGGTACGCCGAACCGCGCCGACAGCGCCTCGAGCAGGTCGACCGCGCCCATGTCCGGGTAGCGGTTCATCTGCGCCGCGGCCTCGGTGGCGGCGGCGAGGACGCCCGGCAGCGGCGGGTACGGGTTCTCGTTGCTGGACAACTTGTAGGTCGGCCGGCCGTCGGTCCGCGTGGGGGGACGACCGGGCTTGTAAGCCGGCACGTCGTCCAGGCACGCGCGGAACCGAACCACATCCTCTGCGGCAGTGTGTCCTGTTCGCTCGCTACGCTCGCTCATGCCCGCAGGCTAACCCCAACCCCACCCCCGAACCACCCTCCCCCGAGCGACCTGGATCACTCCACCGGAACCGTTTGACTCCGGACCGGTCCGGCCTCAAACTGACTGATTGTCGGACAATCAGGGAATCTGGCACAGCGCCGGGATGGGACGAGAGTCAGCCGAAGGAGTGTTCATGGGTCAGCCGCTGGAGTGGGGTCGCCGGTATCTGATGGTCCGCCCGGACCACTTCCGGATCGACTACGTGATCAACCCGTACATGTCGACCCAGGACCAGCCGGACCCCGAGCTGACGCTGAAGCAGTGGGACTCGCTGCGGCAGGCGATCCTCGACGCCGGCGGTGCGGTCGAGGTGCTCGCGCAGCGGCCGGACTCGCCGGACATGGTGTACGCGATGAACCTCGGGCTGGCGACCGCGGACGGCCGCGCGATGCTCTCGCACATGCGGTTCGAGCCGCGGCGGAAGGAGTCCCTCACCGCGGGCGACTGGTTCACCGGGCACGGGTTCGCCCTCGGCCGGACCGGGTCGGACGGGATGGGGGCGCACTTCGAGTCCGGGGACGCGTTCGTGTTCGGCGACAGCCTGGTCGTCGGGTACGGGCCGCGCACCGAGGCGGAGGCGCTCAAGCAGCTGGCGATCGAGTGGGGCATCCGGGTGCGCGGGCTGCGGATCACGCACGAGGGGATGTACCACCTCGACCTGCCGTTCTGCCCGGTCGACAGCACCCACGCGATGGTCTACCCGGCGGCCTTCGACGCGGTCAGCCAGGCCGAGCTGTTCGGCATCGTGCCGGACCCGATCGTGCTCACCGACGAGGAGGCGTTCGCGTTCAGCGCCAACTCGATCGTCGTGAACGAGACGATCATCATGCCGGCCTGCTCCCCGCGGCTGCACGAGATCCTCACCGGCCTCGGCCTCCGCGTCGTCGTCCTCGACCTCACCGAGTTCCACAAGGCCGGCGGCTCCGCCCGCTGCCTCACCAACCCGCTGGACTTCGACCTCACCGCCGTCACCACACCGGGAGGCGAGGTCGTCCTCCCCGCCTGAGCGCTACTTGGTGGTGTAGATGAGTTCGAGGGTTTCCGGTTTGTAGCCGTGGCCGGTGAGCCACTCGAGGGACTTCTTCTTGCCCTCGGAGTCGGTGACCTTGATGTAGAAGGCGAGGAACTCGGGGTCGCCGGGGTGGGCCTGGGACACGCCCTGGTTCACGGTGAAGCCGGGGCCGATGTAAGGCAGCTCCTGGAGGATCGGGTACTTCGCGGCAAGCCGGGCGTTGAGCTCGTCGAAGCGGCGGCCGGCCTCGCCCTCGGCCTCGAGCTGCTCCTCCGGGTGCGACTTCTCCCAGGCACGACCCTCGGCGCTGTTGGAGAACAGGTACATCTTGTACTGCGAGTCCTCCGTGACCTGGACCGTCTGGGTGTAGCTCTCGAAGCCGCGCCGCTCACCGGTCAGCGTGTGCTTGCCTTCCTTCACCTTGATCTCACCGTTGGCCGGGACCTGTCGACCGTCCAGGGTCAGCGTCAGGTCGTTCGGGATCGACTTCACCGTGAGTGTGTGCTCGGGGTTGCCGCGGAACACCAGGTATCCACCGAGCACGATCAGCGCGACCACCACGACGGTGCCGCTGAGCATGAACAGCCGCCGGTTCTCATCCATCAGTCCGATGCTCCAGATTGCTTGAGCCGGGCCACCGTGTAGTGACCGCGGTAGTCGGTGAAGTACACCCGCGTCGCCTCCGGCACGTGGCCGCGCCACGACGCCGACGCCGCGTTGTAGGTCCGCCCGTCACTGCCTTCGTAGTTACCGGTGTACAGGTAGGTGTGACCGTCGATGATGAAGATGTCCCCGGGCTGCAGCTGGCCCTCGTTGTTCAGGTTGTCGAAGAGGTCGTACTTCCCTGAGCTACGCAGGTAGTCCATCTGGACACTCGTCCCGCGGGGGGCGTACTCCGGGTCGGCACCGCTCATCCTCATCACCGTCGCCACGAACACACCGCAGTCGGTCAGCTCGTCCTGGCCGGAGGAGCCGTTGTGTTCCCGCACGGCATGCTCGTAGGTGGGGTCGATCGGCTTGGGAGCGTGACCGTGACCCGGGGTGTCCCAGGCCAGCTGGAGCGCGGTCTGGACGATGGTGCCGCCGCCGCAGCCACCGCCGCCGTCCTCGCCCGCGGCGCCCCCGCCGAAGGTGGCCAGCACCTCGCGCGCCGCGGTCTTGCGCTGGGTGTAGCGCGGGTTGCTGAGGTCTTCGGAGCCGGCGAAGCGTTCGAAGTACCGGCCGAAGGCGACCGCGGCGTCCTCGGCGGTGGTGGCCCGCTTGAGCATGTCGCCGGCGTGCCCCTCGGCGATCGCCGTCTCGCCGGCCAGCTGTTTCTTGAGGAATTCCAGCTGGTACTCGAGCGAGCCGATCACCGCGTCGTCGACGCCGGCGGCCCGGGACGGGCTGATCATCTTGCCGGCCGGGGTCCACTGGACGATGCCCCAGCCGAGTGGGCTCGCGACCGCGTCGGACGGGTTGGTGACCTTGCCGGGCGGGGTGTTCTGCAGCCGGCCCGGCTCGACGCCGGACTCGTGGATCATGTTGCCGACGATCCCGGCTGCCTGCTCCTTGGAGTACCCGTTCGAGGCGAAGTAGTTGAACGCCTTCTGCTGGTTGTTCGACCCGACCAGGGTGCTGCAGCCGCAGCTGCCCGTGTCCTGCGTGGCCTCGTCGCCGAAGGTGTCGTCGTCGGGATCGGGGTCGACCGCCTCGAGGTCGCCGCCTTCCTCCTTCTTGACCCACAGCTCGAAGTGCAGGTGGGATCCCGTCAGTCCCGGGCTGGCCTCGCTGCCCGAGCCGGAGGTGCCGATCTGGTCACCGCGCTTGACGTCCTGGCCGACCCGGACGGTGATGTCCTTGAAGTACTTGTAGCGGGTCTCCACACCTTCGTCGTGCTGGATCCTGATCTGGTCGTCCGAGGTGGAGACGATCTTGCCGTCCTCGGCCGCGTAGACCTTGCTGCCCTCGTCGACGTCGAAGTCGATACCGCGGTGCGGGCTCGTGCCCCGGCCGGCCGTCGTCGACCAGTCCTGGTCGATGTCGTGCCGGTCGGTCGGCCAGGCGAGCGCCTTGCCCTCGGACTCGGTGGGCACGCAGCCGGCCGCGGCGGAGTCCAGCCCGGCCAGGCCGCCGACGATCAGCGCGAGCACGATCAGCAGAGGCAGGAACAGAACCAGCATGATGCCGCCGAGGATCGGCAGTGCCTTGCTGTCACCCACAATCGGCTCCTCGCTGGCTCGGTGGCCCTCCACGGCGGATCGTGGAGAGGGGCGGCCACCTGGGGAAATGCTGCCCGAAAACCGGGTCATCACGTCGGGAGTTATCCACAGGCGCGGCGGCCGGTGGGTGCCAACCCCGGGTCGCGCGCGACAACGGACCTTGACTGGACGAGAATCTTCCCATGTACGAACGGCTGCGGGTGGACCGCTCGACCACGGTGGACCGGGTGGTCGACGCGCTGCGTGCCGCCCTCTTCGCCGGCGACCTCGAACCTGGTACGCCGTTACGCGAACAGCCGCTCGCCGAGGCGCTGGGTGTTGCCCGGAGCACCGTTCGCGAGGCGATGACCATGCTGGTCACCGAGGGTCTCGCGATTCGGGAGCCGAACAAGGGCGTCAGTGTCGCGATCCTGCACCCCGACGCGGTCGCGGACATCTGCCGGGCCCGGTTCGTACTGGAGTCGGCCGGTATCCGCGCCTGGTTCGACGCCGACGAGGCCGCCCGGGAGCGGGTCCGGGAGGCGATGCGGACATTCGCCGCGACCGCGAAGGACGGCGCCGACCCCGAGGCGATGACGGAGACGCATCTCGCCATTCACCGGAGCCTGGTCGCGTTGACCGGCAGCGAACGGCTGATCGCGACCGCCGACTCGATCACCGGTGAGGCGAGGCTGGCGCTGGCCCGCGTGGACGCGCTCCGCCAGGACGCCCGCCAGCAGGTCGCGTCCCACCGCAAGCTGGTCCGCCTGCTGGAACGCGGCGAGCTGGACGAGTGCGTCGAGGAGCTCCGCCGCCACCTAGCCGGCGCCGAGGAATCCCTCCTCGAAGCCATCGCGATGCCTCACAGCTGACTGACTCCTTCGGCCGTGACGTCGTAGACCGTGGAGCCGACGCGGAGGCCGGTCAGGCGCGCATCCGGGTCCAGGGCGCTGACCTGCGGGTTCGCGGTGACCGTGCCGTCCAACGCGACCTCGATGCCGAAGACGCCCTCCAGGATCAGGCTGACCCAGGAGCCGGACGACGAGCAGGACCAGTCGATCAGGTACGGGAACTGTGGCGGCGACTTCCGCGCGCCGCCCGCCATAGCCGGCACCGCCTCCTCGACGAAGTGCGCCTGACCACACGGCCCTTGGTTGGCCGAGCGTGCCAGCCCCGGCAACCAGTCCAGTACGACGTCGCCACGCCCCAGCGCGAACAACGCCCGCCCGGCGTCCGCCGGCCAGGCCGGGTAGGCACCGTTCCACTGGTGGTCCGGCCGCAGGCTGAAGGCAGCATCCGCGTCGTACGGCGAGAGAGCACGCATCCAGGTCGGTGTCTGCAGCTCCCGCTGGAAGAACTCGACCATCTCGGTGCGCTGCTCCGACGACAGGTCCGCCGCGATCGTCGTACCCACGATGTTGAAGTCGTAGCAATGCCGCACCGGGACCAGTGAGCCGTCCGGCTGGCGTGCGTGCCAGAAGCCCGCGCCCTCGATGTACAGCTCGTTGACGTGACCGGCCTGCTCGTCAGCCTCCTTGCGCAGCAACGAAGCACGGTCGTCGTCGCCAGAGCGCTCAGCGACCTCAGCCGCAACGCGCAGGCACCACACGTTGGCGGCGTTGAAGCTGGCCACCTCGTGCACGTAGCTGCTCACGCACTCCAGCAGGTTGTCGATGCCGCCGTAATCCGCGAGTGCGTGCTCACCACGCAGCCCACGCCACGCCGTCGCCCAGTCGTGCAGATGCTCGGCCATCGGCTTCTCGCCGACCGAAGAGTCCAGGAACCCGGCATCGCCGGTGAAACGCACGTAGTCCCGCACCAGCCGCGTCATGGCGAAGTCGTTGACCGAGTACCAGTAGCCGACCGGCCCACCGGTCAGCCACTCGGTCCCGAAGTGCTTGTGGATGTCGAGGTCGACCCAGTGCTCGATGTGTTTCCGCATCGGCTCCGGGTCGAGCAAGGCGTGTGTCAGCGACGAGAGGCTGTAGTCCCAGATGAACGTCGTGGTCTGCCAGTAGCGCGGCATCAACGTGTCGTAGGTCCGCCCGATCACACTGGCCGGGTTGTCCCGCCGGAACCAGATCACCCCGAGCACGCCCCACCAGTAGAGCTTGCGCAGTGCGTCGTTCGAGGTCTCCAGGATCGGCAGGGATCCGCTGAAGCCGTCGCCGTCCGGGTCGAAGGCCTCCGCCAACGCCTTGTCCCACAGCCGTTCCGCATCGGCGATCACCGCCGGCACGTCGGCCACACAGGCGTCGAGGTGCTGTGTCGCCTCACCCAGGTCCCCGGCCAGCACTTGCACGTAGGCAACCCGGGCACGGCCCGAGTCGTCCAACACAACAGTTGCCTCAAGCATCGACCGGTCAACAGTCGCCGGTACGTCGAGACCCTGCAAGCTCACCGCCGAGCCGGACTCTCCGGTACCGATGACGCGGCCTTCGGCCGCAGTCAGCGTGTTCGGCTCCGACGGTGGCTCGGGCTTCAACCAGCCGCTCGGCGAGCGGGTCGCCGTGCTGTCCAGTGCGAACCCGAGACGCACCGAACGGCCCGGCGTACCGGACACGTCGAGCTGGACGACGACCGCCGGGCGACCCGGTGCGCAGGCCGTGGTGGACCGTAGGTCGAGGCCGTCGACCGTCGTCGACCGCACCACGCAGTCCGGCCGCCACACCACGTCGACCGGGCCGCCGTGCGAGCGGGCCAGCCGCCCGTCGACGTACAGCTGGCCGGTGATGCAGTCGCCGTGCGAGTACGGCGGGAAGTTCACACTCCGGATCGCGAACACGTCCAGGTCGACCTGCGCGGTGCCCAGGAAGTTGGTCAACCCGGGCGGGTTGAACATGTCGTCGTACGTGTGGGTCAGGACGTCGCTGGCCAGGTCGGCGCTGCGCGGGATGGTCATGGTCATGGGGCCTCCCGGCCTGGACTGAGGAGCGGAGGGAGCGAAGCGACTGGAGTGACGAGGGAAGGCCGGGAGTTAGGGCCCCATGACACGCCGTGCCGGAGGCGCGGCCGAAGGCACAGGGTCGGCCCAATCGGTGTTCGGTAGCAGGGGGTACCAGTCCGGCCTGGCCGGGTCCCGGTCGTACGGATAGGGGCCGAGTTCGCGGAAGAGTTCGGCGTACTCGGCGAGTTTGTCGCGGTCCAGCTCGACCCCGAGCCCGGGTCCGTTCGGGACGGCGATCGCACCGCCGGCGTACGGAATCTTGCCGCCGGCAATGATGTCGTCGCGCAGGTGGTGGTAGTGCGCGTCGGCGGCGAACGACAGGTTCGGTACGACGGCGCCCAGGTGCAGCATCGTGGCCAGCTGGATGCCGAGCTCGCCCGACGAGTGCACGGCGACGCCGAGCTGGAAGGTCTCGCAGACGCCGGCGGCCTTGACACACGGCCGGATGCCGCCCCAGAACGTGGTGTCGAGCAGGATCACGTCGACGGCGGGGTCGCGGATGTTCGCCGCGAGCTGTTCGAAGTTCACCACCACGGTGTTGGTGGCGAGCGGGATCGAGGTCTTCTCGCGGACCCGGCGCATCCCGTTCAGGCCCCAGGTCGGGTCCTCGAGGTAGTCGTTGTCGAGGTCCTCGATGCCGCGGGCGAACCGGATCGCCTCCTCGACACCGAAGGCGCCGTTCGGGTCGAACCGGACCCGGTGCCCGGGGAACGCCTCGGCCAGCGCACGGAAGCACTCGCGCTCGTAGTCCGGCGGGAAGACGCCGCCCTTCAGCTTGTGCACGCTGAACCCGTGCTCGTCGACGAGCTCCCGCGCGTGCTTCACCAACTGCTCGGCGGTCCGGATCTCGCCGGTCCCGTCGTCCGCCGGATGCCGGAAGAACAGATAGCTCGCGAACGGCACCTTCTCGCGGACCTTGCCGCCCAGAAGCTCGTGCACGGGTACGCCGAGATGCTTGCCCTGCAGGTCGAGACAGGCGAACTCGACCGCCGCCAGCAGTTGAGTCCGGTTGTTGTACAGACTCGCGGTCGGATTGGCGAGCATCCAGCGCAGCGCCTCGGTCCGCGCCGGATCATGCCCGACCAGGTACTGCTTGAGGCCGGTGACGGCGGTCTCGGCACTCTGCCCGCCGCCGCCCATCTCACCCAGTCCGATGAGTCCGTTGTCGGCCTCGATCTCGATCACGGTCCGCACGAAGCGGCCCCAGTGCGCACCGTTGCTGTGCCGCAGCGGCGCCTCGAGCGGCATCGTGACGGTCGTGGCCCGGACGTCGACAATTTTCACTTCTGATCCTCCGGCAGTACGACGGCCAGCCCAGCGGTCAGCCCACCGTCGACCTTCACATCCGCCCCGGTCACGAAGGCCGCGGCCGGAGACGCCAGGAAGTGGATGACCTCGGCAACTTCTCCCGGAGTGGCGACCCGGCCGAGCGGATGCGACCGGCCCCACTCCGCGACCACCTCGTCCGTCGACCGCCCACCACCGAACTGGGCGGCCGAGGTCCGCAGCATCGGCGTGTCCACCGACCCCGGGCAGACCGCGTTCACCCGGATCCCGTCGGCAGCGTGATCCACCGCCATCGCCCGGACCAGGGACAGCAGCGCACCCTTCCCCATCGAGTACGCCGCCACACTCTTCTGCGCCGCGTAGGCCTGCACCGAGGCGACCACCACAACACTCCCGCCCCGGGGCAGCTTCGGCACAAACGCCTGGCAGGCGAAGAAGACACCACCGACGTTGACCGCCATCACCTCGTCGTATACCGCGGCCGGTGTGTCGACAACGGTCCCGTACCGCTGAATCCCCGCAGCACACACCAGAACATCAACGGTGTCGAGCTGCTCCGCAGCTCCTGCCAAGGCACCCCGGTCACCCATATCGACCGCGATTCCCCGGACTCCCAGCTCGTCCTGGAGGTACTCGAGGGCATCCGCGTCCCGATCCAGGACGACGACCTGATCGCCGGCGGCGACGAATCGCTCGACAGCACCTCGTCCGATCCCGGCGGCACCGCCGGTCACGACGACTGTGCGGCTACTCATATGTGTCCTTTCAGAACTGACCGAGGGCGAGGCCCCGGGAGAAGAAGCGTTGTGCGGCCAGGAAGAGAACGACGGTGGGCAGCGACACCAGCAGGCCGCCGGCGAGCACGGTTGGCAGCGCGGCGCCGCCGTACGTGCTCTGCAGACCGGTCAGGGCCGGCATGATCGGGCGGACCGACTCGGACTGGCTCAGGGTCAGGCCCAGCAGCAGGTCGTTCCAGACGAAGGTGGCCTGCAGGATGAAGATCGCGGCCAGCGCCGACCCGGCCATCGGCAGGTAGATGCTGCGGAAGATCCGGAACATGCCGCCGCCGTCGACGATCGCGGCCTCGAAGACGCTGCGCGCGATCCCGGTGAAGAAGTTGCGCATCACGAAGGCCGAGAACGGCACACTGATCGCGGTGTAGACGATGATCATGCCGGCCCGGGTGTCGTAGAGGCCGGAGTCGGCGTACCCGGAGAACAGCGGCATCAGCACCATCTGCAGCGGGAAGATCGTGCCGCCGAAGATGAAGATGAACCACAGGAAGCCGTACCGCAGCCGCAGCACCACGATCGCGTACCCGGCCGCCGCACCGATCAGCACCGCGAGCACCGGCGACACCACGCTGTACAGCGTCGTCGCCACCAGGGTGTCACCGAGCGCGGCCTTGTCCCACGCCTCCGCGAAGTTGCTGAACAGCGAGAATCCGGCCGGCTTCCACACCGTCGCCGCGTCGTACCCGTCGACGGACTTGGACGCGTTGACGATCAGCAGGTAGACCGGCGCGAGCCAGATCAGCCCGAGTACGACGAGGAACGCGGTCTTAACCTTGCTCACGCGACTCCCCCAGTTGGTATCGCAGGTACAGGATCGAGGCGGCAAAGGTGACCAGGCTCAGGAACAACGCGATCGCGGAGCCCTGGCCGTAGTCGTTCAGCACGAAGGTCTCCTTGTACATCGAGAGCGCGAGAGTCTCCGACGACGTACCCGGGCCGCCCTGAGTCATCACCCACACGACGTCGAAGGTCTTCAGGCTGCCGACGATCGACAACCCGATCACGACGGTGGTGATCGGCCGGAGCTGCGGCCAGAGGTGGTGCAGGAACAGCCGGAACCCCTCCGCGCCGTCGAGCCGGGCAGCCTCCAGTGGCTCGGCCGGAATGGACTGCAACCCGACCACGAACAGCAGTGCGTTCACACCGGCCGCCTGCCAGGTCACTGCCACGATCATCATCAGCGTGTTCCCCGGACCGGCCTGCAACCAGCCGGTGTGCTCACCGGGCAGCCCGAAGAACCCGAGTGCCTGGCCGAGCGCGCCGTCCGGCTGCAACACGAAGCCCCAGATGACGCCGACGGCCACACCGGAGATCGCGTACGGCAGCAGGAACGGCAACCGCAACCACGTGCCCCACTTGTGCCCATAGGTCAGTACGGCGACCAGCAGCCCGAGCACGACCGGGAGCGTCACCATGCCGACGACCCACAACAGCGTGTTGACCAGCGCGCCGACCAGATCCGGGTCGCTGAACATCGCCTTGTAGTTGGCCAGCCCGGACCACACCGGCGACGCGAGGCCGTCGTAGTCGGTGAAGCTGACGTACGTCGTCCACAGGAACGGCAGGTAGAGCAGCAGTGCGACCACGGCCGCGGCCGGCAGCCCGAACAACGGGGCCGACCGGCCGCCATGCCGCAACGAACGCCCGCGGACCGGCGCCTGCTGCACAGGCGCCGGTCGCTGGAGAGTGGAGGAAGTCACTTCTGCTTGGCCCAGTACGCGTCCGCCTCGGCCTGGATCTTCTGCAGGCCCGGCATCGGGTCACCCGGCTTGGTCACGAACGCGCCGAACACCTCGAGCGCCTTGTTCGCGACCGGTACCGGCGTCGCCTCGAACCAGCGGTTGATCAGCCGGTAACTGCCACTGCCATCGCCTCCGACATCTTTGTTGAGCGCGGCCAGGCTCGGGTCCTTGACCTCGGCCTTGGGGTTGAAGGACAGGTCGCCGCGGGAGTTGGCCCAGGCGGTCTGCGCCTGCGGGGTCACCCACCACTCGGTCCACTTCTTCACCGTGGAGGTGTGCTCGCTCTGAGCCGCCGAGCACACCGGGCCGGTCTCGAAGATCATCGAGGTCTTCGGCAGGTCCGGGTTCACGTTCGGGATGATGAAGAAGTCGTAGTCGGTCCCGGCCTTCATCTTCAGCGAGTTCAGGTTGCCGCTGAACCAGGTGCCGAAGTTGATCATCGCGACGTCACCGTTCTTCAGCTGCGCCTGCGGCTCGGTCTTCGAGCCCGGGTCGCTGAAGTAGCCGGCGTCGATCATCTTCTTCCACTCGTTCATCACCTCGACCACACCCGGGTCGGTGTACTTCGCCTTGCCCGCGGCGAGGGCGTCGTACAGGTCCGGGTCCTTACCGGCCAGCAGGGTCTCGAACCAGACGAAGCTGAACAGGATGTTGGTCTGGTAGAACGGCTTGACCCCGGCCGCCTTGACCTTGTCGGCGACCGCGAGCAACTCCGGCCAGGTCTTCGGGGTCTGAGTGATCCCGGCCTTCTTGAAGACGGCCTTGTTGTAGTACATCACCCAGTAGCCGGCGTTCAGCGGCACGCAGTACTGCTTGTCGTCGTAGGTGAAGTACTGCTTCAGCTGCTCCGGCACGTCGCCGTCGGCAACCGCCTTGGTCCACTGGTCGGTGGTCTCGGCGACCAGCTTCTGGTCGACCAGGTCCTCCAGCTCCTTACCGGTGTGCCAGGTGAACAGGTCCGCCTTCTCCTTGGTCCGGAACGACGACCGGATGAACGCGGTGTAGGTGTTGGAGTCGGAGTACCCGACCGGCTCCATCCCGACCCCGATGTCCTTCTTGCTGGCCGCGCCGACCTGGACGAAGGCGTCCTTCCAGCCGCCCTTGTCGTTGTAGAACTTCAGCGAGTCGACCGGCTTGTCCTCGCCCTTGGCGGCCTCCGAGCCGCCACCGCCGCCCCCACAGGCCGACAGCACGAGCGCGCCGGCCACCGCCAGAGCGGTCAGTGCCTTGCGGTTGGTGATGCGTTGCATGGTGCGTCCTCTCAGCTTCAGGGGTGCTGAAGTCGGTTGTTGATGACGGCAAGGACTCCGTCGAGGTGTTCGTGAGTGAGGCGTTCGGCCAGCTCGGAGTCGCCGGCCAGCACCGCCGCGTAGATGGCCCGGTGCTCGTCCAGGTCGGTCTGCCGGTCGCCGTGGATGTGCAGGATCTCCAGCTGTTCGCGGACGTTGACGACGGTGACGGACTCGACCACCTCGGCCAGCGTCGCGTTCCCGGACGCCTGCGCGAGGGAGCGGTGGAAGTCCATGTTGATCTCGGCCAGCTGGGCGTGGTCGCCGGATGCGATCAGCTCGGCCGCGGCGGTCAGATCGCTCGCCATCCGTTCCAGCGCGGCCTCGGTGCGAACCCGCGCGGCCAGGGCGGCGACCGGCGGCTCGATCAGGGCTCGCGCTTGCAGCAGCTCGATCAGGCGGTCGGATGACGGCGTCGGTGCCAGCGGGTTGGCGAGAATCAGCCGGCCGATGTGCTGGCCGACGTACACCCCCGACCCGTGCCGCAGCTCCACGGCACCGGTGGCTTCCAGCCGGCGCAGCGCCTCCCGGACCGTCGGTACGGCGACTTTGAACCGGTCGGCCAACGACCGGACCGACTCGAACTGGTCACCGGACGACAGTTTGCGGTCCGCGATCAGCGCCAGCATCGACGTGGCGAGGTCGTCGAGAAGACTCCGCCGTACGACGCCACCCGACGTACTCATCGAGCGGCCGCCAGGGTGACGGCGACGAAGCGGGGCCGATAGATGCTCACATCGGCGTACAGGTCGTTGTTGGCGTCGAGGCTGTTGACGTTGTAGCTGATCAGGAGCTGGTTCCCGCGGCGCAGGTCCGGGTGGTCGTGGGAGTTGTACGTGATGATGTTGGCGTTCTCGTAGGTGCCGTCCGCACCGGTCTCCGGCGTCTGGTAGAGCTCGACCGGCTTGACGAACGGTCCGGTCGGCGAGCAGGAGAAGTACCCGAGGACTCGCTTGCTGAACAGCTCCGTGGTGTCATGCGTGACCAGCAGATAGCCGTCACGCCACCGGGTCACGCTGTGCTCGTTGGCGACACCTTCCAGCACGCGCGCCGAGGCCGTCTCGTCCGCTGACCAGCCGCTGCCAGTCCAGTACTCCCACGGCTTGGCGGTCAGGTCGTCGCCGCGGACCCGAGCCACGTGCTGGTACTTCGAAGTACCCAGGTCCTCGACACCGTAGATGTAGGTGTAACCGCCGTCCCGCTGCAGCCACCCCGACCACTGCACGTTCGCAGTGGACGGAATCGGGATGAGCTTCTTCAGCTTGAGCGTCTTGCTGTCGAACCGGGCGACGTAGTTGCTGGCCCAGCGCCAGTCCCACTGACCGGTGCCGGTCTTCTCGAAGCGCAGCGCGACGATATCGAGGTTGCGACCCGCGTTGCTGGTCTGCGCCGCACCGAACCAGTACCAGCCGTTGGCCGGCGGCGGGACGAGTGCGGTCGGGTTGGCCGACGTACCGCCGGTGACGGTCTTCAACGAGCTGCCGCGCTGGACGACGAAGGAGTTGTTGATGAACGGCGTCGTGGTCGGGCGGCTACCGTCCGGGTTCACCGGGCCGAGGAACGTGTCGGAGAAGATCCACACGGTCCGGCCGCCGGAGAGCTTGACCGAGTTGGTGGTGTCTCCACCCGTCCAGCCCTTGCCGGTGTTGCTGTAGGCGTTGAGCAGGCTCTCCGGGTCGGCCTGCGGCCGCGCCTGAGCCGTCCAGTTGGTCCGCACCGCGTCACACTCGGCCGTGCCGGCAGCAGCGTCCGGCTCGGCCGCCTGGGCGGCGGGGACTCCGGTGGCGACCAGAGTGAGTGCGGTCGCTGCAATCCAGAAACGTCGTGTGACTGGCCGTGATTTGTTGGCTCTCACGCGTGCTCCCTCGGCAATCATTCACCTCACGAATGAAAATGATCAGATCACTTGGTCATTAGCGTGTCAAGACTCAGGGTTGGATCAGGGCGCGTACGGAGCCGTCGCGCTACCGGTGGGGTGGGAGGATCGACGGCATGAAGAACTTGATCATCAAGCTGCTCGCCAACGCGGTCGCGCTGGCGATCGCGGCATGGCTCGTCAGCGGGATCACCATCCAGGGCGCGACCACCGGCCGGCGGATCCTCACCCTGCTGATCGTGGCGGCCATCTTCGGCCTGGTGAACGCGGTGGTGAAGCCGATCGTGAAGCTGCTCTCGCTGCCCTTCATCATCCTGACGCTGGGGCTGCTGATCTTCGTCATCAACGCCGCCATGCTGATGCTCACCTCGTGGATCACCGGGAAGCTGGACGTCCAGTTCCACGTGGCCGACTTCTGGCCGGACGCACTGCTCGGGGCGCTGGTGATCACGGTCGTCGGCATGCTGCTGAACGCCGTCCTCCCGGACAAGGCGGAGATCCGCTGACCATGCGGTACGTCGAGATCGTCTGCAGCGGGAACATCTGCCGGTCGCCGATCGGCGAGGTGGTGCTGCGCGCGAAGCTGGCCGAGGCCGGGATCGACGACGTGGTCGTGACCAGCTCAGGGACCGGCGGGTGGCATGTGGGCGACCCGATGGATCCGCGGGCCGCGGCGGCGTTGCGCAGACGCGGGTACGACGGCAGCGCGCACCGGGCGCAGCAGTTCCGGGCCGACTGGTTCGCCGAGCGGGATCTCGTGCTGGCGATGGACTCCGGCCACCTGTCGGAGCTGTCCAGCCGCGGCGGCGCGGCACAGTTGTTCGCGGACAGCGACGTACCGGATCCGTACTACGGCGAGGACGAAGGGTTCGACGACGTCCTCGACCAGATCGAGAAGGCGGCCGACGAGTGGGTCGACCGCCTTCGCGCCTGAGGTACTACGCCTGGCCGATGTCGGCCCTCAGCGTGGTGAACCAGTCGACATTGGGGTCGAACTCCTTGCCGCCGGCGATCCGCGGGAACTCGATCGCGCGGAGCTCGTCGCCGCGCTCCTCGTCGTGGCCGACCACACCGCTCTCACCGCGCAGCGCGGCATCGACCGCGTAGTCGGTGCACTCCTTGATCAGCGCGAGGTCGCGGTCGTTGGCCGCGGCCGAGCGGCTGAAGTAGCCGCTCTTCTGCACCATCGTCTTCTCCGCGCCGATCCGCTCGGCGAACTGCTTGGCGAACCAGGCCCCCGGGTTGATCGTGTCCAGCTTCACGTGTCCGAACGGGTCCCGGCCGACCTCCTCGCCGCGGGCCTCCATCTCGGCCACGATCGACGGTACGCCGGCACCCTCGGACAGGAAGATGTTGACGCAGTCGGTCTCGTCCATCACCTTGCGCAGCCGGTCCGCCTCGGCGTCCAGGTCGATCGTTGCCTCCGGCACGTACACCGCGTGCACGTCCCAGCCGGCCTTGGTCAGGCCGATGCCCGGGTTCCACTCCTGCCCGTCGACCCACTGCTGGTACGCCTGAGCCGTTGCCGCGGTCAACCATCCGCAGTTGCGGCCCATCACCTCGTGGACGATCAGCATCCGGGGGTTCGAGGAGTGCTCGGCGATGATGTTGCGGGCGTACAGCGCGCCCTGCTCGGCCGCGGTCCAGGCGCCCAGGCTCTGCCGGATCGGGATCACGTCGTTGTCGATCGTCTTCGGCAGACCGACCACGGTCAGGTCGTAGTCGTGCTCGTGCAGGTACGCCGCCAGGTCCGCGGCGGTGGTGTTGGTGTCGTCGCCGCCGATCGTGTGCAGTACGTCGACACCGTCGGCGACCAGCCGCTCGGCCGCGACCTGGAGGGCGTTCTGGCCGTCGGCGATCAGGCCGCGCTTGACCAGGTCCGCGGCGTTGGTCAGCTTGACCCGGCTGTTCCCGATCGGGCTGCCGCCGAACTTGTGCAGCAGGGCGGCCTTCTCGCGTACCTCGGGCGTCACCTCGAGATACCGGCCGCTGAGCAGACCGTGGTAGCCGTTCAGGTAGGCGATGATCTCCACGTCGGGCGCCACCTCGGTGTAGCGCTCGATCAGCCCGCCGACGGCGGAGGACAGGCAGGGCGCGAGCCCGCCGGCGGTGAGCAGGGCAACTCTGCGGACAGACTTGTCGGCAGCCATGGGTCAGGGTCCTTCCGAACGTCCATGAATGTGGCACTGAAGTCGCCACCAGACTAGTGATGCAGACCACCCTCAGGACTGGTTGGGGCCCAGCCTTCGGACGACCGGAGTCAGCCGAGCGGCACCGAGCGGGGCGGGACCGGGGTGGAGACGACGAACGAGCTGTTGGTCCGGCCGTACGGCGCGAAGCGGTCGAGCAGGTCCTCGAGCTTGTCGATCGCGGGCACCTGGACCCGCATCAGGAAGCAGTCCTCACCGGAGATGCGGTGGCACTCGACGACTTCCGGCGTACTCCGGGCCATCTCGGCGATCCGGGACACCTGGCCAGGCCCTGGCTGCAGCCGGACCCACGCGGCGACCGGCCGGCCGAGCGCGGCGGGATCGACGTCGAGTCGGTAGCCGCGGATCACCCCGGACTCCTCCAGCCGGGTGACCCGCTCGCGCACGGTCGGCGTGGAGACGCCCAGCCGCCGAGCCAGCTCGGTGGTCCGCAGCCGGGGGTCGGCGGAGAGCTCCTCGAGGATCCGGACGTTCAGCTCATCCAGCAATGTGCTTTTCGTTTCGGTAAACAATTCGGCCTCCCAGGCTCCGTTTCAGCATGGTACCTCAGAAGGAGCTTTCCTACCGTTGTCGTCATGAAACCCACCGCACTCGTCGCCGCCGGCGTGACCGTCGTCCTCTGGGCCTCGTCCTTCGTGGCGATCCGGCACCTCGGGACCGAGTTGTCGGCCGGTCCCCTGTCACTCGCCCGGCTGCTGGTCGGCAGCGTCCTGCTGGGGTTGCTGTTGCTGGTCAAGCGAGAGCCGTTCCGGATGCCGCAGCGACGGGACTGGCCGCTGCTGCTGGCCTGCGGTCTGCTGTGGTTCGGCCTGTACAACGTCGCGCTCAACGCGGCGGAGCGGCGACTCGACGCCGGTACGGCGGCCATGCTCGTGCACATCGCACCACTGCTGGTCGCTCTACTCGCCGGACTGACTCTGGGCGAGGGTTTCCCACGGCAGGTGCTCATCGGCAGCTTCGTCGCATTCGGTGGCGTGCTGTTGATCGGCCTGTCCACGTCCACCGGCCGGGCCGAGACCTGGGGTGTGGTGCTGTGTGTGACGGCTGCCGTGTCCTATGCAGTCGGAGTGGTCACGCAGAAGCCACTCCTGAGCCGACTGCCCGCTGCACAGGTCACCTGGCTTGCCTGCGTCATCGGTACGGTCGTCTGCCTGCCGTACGCACCCGGCCTAGTCCAAGAGATCGGTGCGGCTCGCCCCTCGACGCTGTGGTGGGTGTTCTACCTCGGTGCGTTCCCGACGGCACTCGGCTTCACGACCTGGGCGTACGCGTTGTCCCGGACGACCGCGGGTCGCATGGGCGCAACGACGTACCTCGTGCCGATGGTCGCAATCCTGCTGGCGTGGGCGTTCCTCGGAGAGACTCCTGCCGGTCTTGCCTTGGTCGGTGGAGCGCTGTGTCTCGTGGGCGTCGCTGTCAGCAGGTCAGAGCGTCGCCGCAAGGCCGCGGAGGTGCCGGTGGATGCCGCTGTAGACGTCAGCAGCCGGTAGCAGGCGCTTCGGGACCTTGGTGACCACGCTGTAGTTGGCGTCGACCACGTTGGCCAGCGGTACCTCGCTGACCTGGCTGAGCAACTGGTAGGCGTCCAACTTGTCGAGGCCGTAGAGCGAGCCGAGCCAGCCGACCATGTCGACCTGACCGGCACGCCACGCGTCCTCGAGCGGCCGGCTCGACCCGACCACGGCCAGATAGTCGTCGTTCTCGATCCGCGGCCAAGCGGGTCCCGGCGTCTTCAGCAGATCCACGATCAGTACGACGTTCATCGCGCCCTCGACCGCGGTCCCACAGGACTCGCCCTCGCCCTGGCGGTAGTGACCGTCACCGACCGAGAACAGTGCGCCCTCGACGTTCACATTCAGGAAGCAGGTCGCACCGGCCCGCATCTCCGGCGTGTCCATGTTGCCACCGAACGTGTCC
The DNA here is from genome assembly GCF_043197365.1 of Kribbella sp. NPDC049174. Lineage (NCBI taxonomy): Bacteria > Bacillati > Actinomycetota > Actinomycetes > Propionibacteriales > Kribbellaceae > Kribbella > Kribbella sp. NPDC049174. The sequence continues at coordinate 41,979 of NZ_JBICSZ010000009.1, forward strand.
GGCACCAGCGACGAGCGGACCTCACCGGCGGCCGGCGCGAGCCCGACCGTGCCCAGCATCGGCTCGATCGGCAGCGCGACCTCGAAGTCGCTGCCCTGCGCCTGGAACCCGACGGTCTGCTTGTCGGTGTCCACCTCGTAGATCCAGGTCCGCTCCGGCAGCGGATCCTGCAACGTGGCGGTCCGATCGGTGCTGGTCAGGCCGCCGAAGAACGGGATGGTCGCGGACGCACCCCAGCTCCGGGCCGGGGTGAGCTCGACAAAGTGCAGCACCAGGGTGTCGCCCGGCTCGGCGCCCTCGACGTAGAACGGGCCGGTCTGCGGGTTGACGAACGGCATCGTCAACGAGGCGCTGGCCAGGTCCGCCGTACTGCGCAAGGTCCCGCAGAACGCATCCTCGGTCCAGAGTCTCAAGGCTGTCCCGGGCTTCACCCGCCGCACCGGCGCGGCACCGCCGAAGGTCCAGGTGTACTCGTGGGGCTCAGGGCTGAATTCGACGATGTCCACCTGCGCAAACCTAAGGTGGACAGGAGGTGTTGGGCGAGGGATCAGCGGGTTCTCAGGCGATTCTCAAGCAGACGGCCTAATCTCGCGGTGAAAGCAACTTTCCAGCGGTGACGGAACTTCGAGCGGAGCGGGGAACGAGATGCGCGTACTGGTGGTGGACGACGACCGGGCGGTCCGGGACTCGCTGCGCCGTTCGCTGGAGTTCAACGACTTCGAGGTGGTGACCGCGTCCGACGGCGCCGAGGCGCTCGCGGTGATCGGCAACGTCGAGCCGGACGTCGTGGTGATGGACGTGATGATGCCGCGGCTGGACGGTCTGGAGACCACCAAGGCCCTGCGGGCCGCGGGCAACAACGTGCCGATCCTGGTGCTGACCGCGCGGGACGCGGTGGCCGACCGGGTGGACGGCCTGGACGCCGGCGGCGACGACTACCTGACCAAGCCCTTCGCGCTGGAGGAGCTGCTCGCCCGGCTCCGCGCCCTGCTCCGCCGCAGCACCACGCCCGGTGAGGGCGGCCAGCGCGGCGAAGTGCTCCAGTACGCCGACCTCGTGGTCGACGTGGACGCGCACGAGGTGCACCGCGGTGAGACCCCGATCCCGCTCACCCGGACCGAGTTCTCCCTGCTCGAGCTGCTGATCCGCAACCCGCGCCGGGTGCTCGAGCGCGCGGTGATCCTGGACGCCGTCTGGGGTTACGACTTCCCGACCACCGCCAACTCCCTCGAGGTCTACATCGGCTACCTGCGCCGCAAGACCGAGGTGAACGACCTGCCGCGGCTGATCCACACCGTCCGCGGCATCGGCTACGTCCTGAGAGACACCCCACCGTGAGTTCGTCCGATCCCGACTTCCCGTCGTACACCGACCGCCCGGACCAGCCGGGCGGCCCGCGGCACCCCGGTCCCCCCGGCCGGCACCCCTCTCCGGCCGGTGGACCACCCGTTGCCAATGGCAACGGGAATCGGGTGACCGCGACGGCGGCCCGGACGCAGAGCTGGGCGCAGCAGAAGCTGCACCAGCTCAGCCTGCACGCCCGGGTGACGCTGCTGGCCGCGGTCGCGGTCGGCCTGGCCGTCGCGTTCGTCAGCGTGGCGGCGTACCTGACCGTCCGGCAGCAGATGTACCGGAACCTGGACGACAGCCTGATCCAGCGCACCACCCTGGCCGCCAAGGGCCCGGTTCTGACCAATCCCGAGATCATGCAGGGGTTGCCGCCGGAGGCGCTCGGGCTGGTCGACATCCGGATGGGCCTGCTGGCCGGGGACGGCAGAACGGCCGGCAGCCCGAAGTCGTACCTGCCGCCGATCGGCCCGGAAGAGCTCGCGGTCGCGCAATCCGATCTCGGCACCGAGCCCAGCATCCGCACCGCGGGCTCGCCGAACAACCAGCACTACCGGGTGGTCGCCGTACCGCTCGGAGACGACACCGCGCTCGTCGTGGCCCAGTCGCTCGGGCCGATCGACCAGACGCTGCACAACCTCGGGATCGTGCTGTGGGCGGTCGGTCTGCTCGGCGTCATCGGCGCCGCACTGGCCGGCAACGCCGTCGCCGCCTCCGGTCTGCGGCCGCTGGCCAGGTTGACCGGAGCCGCTGAGCATGTCGCCCGGACCGAGGATCTGCAGCCGATCCCGATCACGGGCTCGGACGAGATCTCGCGGCTGGCGCAGGCGTTCAACGCGATGCTGGCCGCGCTGGCGCGGTCGCAGGACCGGCAGCGGCGGCTGGTCGGCGACGCCGGGCACGAGTTGCGGACGCCGCTCACCAGCATCCGGACCAACCTCGACCTGCTCGCCCAGGCGGACAAGCGGGGCGGCCTCCGGCCGGAGGACCGGCAGCAGTTGCTGGACGACGTACGCGCTCAGATGGACGAGCTGACCACCTTGATCGGCGACCTGACCGAGCTGGCCCGCGACACCCCACAGGTGCGCAACGCCGAGCTGATCGAGCTGTCGAACGTGGTCGAGGACGCGGTGATCAAGGTACGACGCCGCGCGCCGGGCCTGGAGTGGGACGTCCAGCTCGCTCCGTTCCCGGTGTGGGGTGACGAGCGGCTGCTCGGCCGGGCGGTCACGAACCTGCTCGACAACGCCGCGAAGTACAGCATTCCGGAGGACATGCCCGCGCATGCCGACGGTCAGCCGGTCGGCCGTGTGACGGTCCGCCTGCTGGACGGCGTACTGACGGTGACGGACTCCGGGCCGGGGATCTCCGACGCGGATCTGCCGCATGTCTTCGAGCGGTTCTACCGCTCCAGTGAGGCGCGCAGCCGTCCCGGTTCCGGGCTGGGCCTCGCGATCGTGAAGCATGCTGCCGAGCAGCATGGCGGGATGATCTATGCCCGTAACGCGCCCGGCGCCGGCGCCCAGTTCACGCTGTGGCTGCCGCACGCCGCGACGCAGACCCGCTGAGTCCTAGCGCGCGATTTCGCCGTACCCAAGGAAGCTGAAGATGAGCTGACTGAGCCTTCAGGGGATCTTCATAGAGTTCTTCGGTAGCTCTGACGGGATCTTCAGGGCCTTCTCAGGTCCGGCCGACACAGTATTCGTCATGAACGAGAACCAGCCGCACCAGCCGCAGAACCAGCCTGGGACCGACAACCCCGCGCCGGGTTCGACGACCGGCAGCCAGCCTCAGGGCGGGCAGCCGTCGTACGGCGCCAACCCGCAGGAGCGGACGCAGCAACTGCCGATGGGTGGCTACGGCCAGCACCAGCAGCAGCAGTTCGCGCCGCAGGGTGGGCAGCGGCCGGGTCAGCACCCTTCAGGTGGGAGTGCTTACCCCCAGTTCGGGGTGCCGGGGACGCATCAGGGGACGTCTCCGGGCCCGAGCTGGCCCTTCGGTCCGCAGCCCGCACAGACCGCGGTAGCCGCGCCGGCCAAGCCCAAGCGGCTCGGTCTGGCTCTGGTCGCCGCAACGGCTCTGCTGGTCGGCACAGCCGGCGGTGTGGGCGGTGCGGCGGTCTATTCGGCGACGAACGACTCCGGCGGCAACAGCCCGTCGGTGACGGCCCCGCTGAACGGCAACCAGGCCGCGCCCGCCGCGGCACCGGACGGCTCGGTGCAGAGCGCCGCCGCGAAGGTGCTGCCGAGCACGGTGAAGATCGCGGTCGCTACCTCGCAGGGTGCGGGGACCGGGTCGGGCATCGTGATCAGCAAGGACGGCCTGATCGTCACCAACAACCACGTGGTGGCGGGCGCCGGCAGCAACGCGCAGATCTCGGTGATCCTGAACGACGGCCGGACGGTTCCGGCCACCGTGAAGGGCACCGACCCGCTCACCGACCTCGCCGTGATCAAGGCGGACGCGACCGACCTGACCCCGGCCACCCTCGGCAGCAGCGACAAGCTCGCCGTCGGCCAGGGCGTGGTCGCGATCGGCTCGCCGTTCGGCCTGGAGGCGACCGTGACGAGCGGTATCGTCTCGGCGCTGAACCGGCCGGTGACGTCCGGCGACGAGCAGCAGGACAGCACGACGGTTTTCCCAGCAATTCAGACGGACGCCGCGATCAACCCCGGTAACTCGGGCGGCGCCCTGATCGACCTCGCCGGCCAGGTGGTCGGAATCAACAGCGCGATCAAGACCGCCGGAGGATCGGGACAATCCGAAGGCGGCAACATCGGCCTGGGCTTCGCAATCCCGATCGACCAGGCCAAGCCGATCATCGACGAGCTGGTGGCCAAGGGCAAGGCCACGCATGCGCGGCTCGGAGTTCAGGTCGGCGACGCGCAGTCTTCCGGCGGGCTCTCCAGTGGAGCACGCCTCGGCGAGGTGACGTCCGGCGGTGCGGCGGACAAGGCCGGCCTGCAAGCGGGTGACGTGGTGACCGCTGTAGACGGCAAGGCGATCGCGTCAGGGGACGCGTTGGTCGCCGCAGTCCGTTCGCACCGCCCGGGCGATGACGTGAAGATCACGCTGACCCGCGACGGCAAGACCCAGACCGTGACGGCGACGCTCGGTTCGGACAACGGGAACCCGACCGGCTGACCCAAGCGTTCCTCCCTGGTTGGGACTGCGGCCGCCCACCGAGCGGCCGCAGTCCCTTTTTTATTGCCATGCGGCCCGGGTGGCCGCACGCTACGGTCCGGCCATGACTTTCTCTCGGGAGCGGCCGCCGCCGGTGGCCGATGAGCGGACGCAGCTGGTCGGGTGGCTGGACCTGCAGCGGGCGTTGGTGCGCTGGAAGCTGGAGGGGCTGGCCGCGGCGGACGAGCATCGGGCGGTGCTGACGACGTCGCCGATGATGACGCCGGCCGGGCTCGTCTCGCACATGCGGTGGACCGAGCACTGCTGGTTCAACGTGCTGTTCCTGGGTCAGTCGTACGAGGGCAATCCGCAGTTCCAGGAGGAGCCCGAGGACGCCGACATGATGGTCGACGGCGTGCCGCTGGCACAGCTGCTGGACGAGTTCGAGGCCCAGTGCAAGGAGTCGAACGAGATCGTCGCGTCGCACTCGCTGGACGACGTCGGCAAGCATCCCGACTTCCGCGCGGCCAAGGCCACGCTGCGCTGGATGCTGATCCACATGGTCGAGGAGACCGCCCGCCACGTCGGCCACCTGGACACGATGCGCGAGCTCCTGGACGGCGAGAAGGGGTACTACTAGATGTCATGAGTGTGGAGATCCGGCGGGCCGACGAGCGATTCCAGACCTCGAGCGAGTGGCTGGACTCGCGGCACTCGTTCTCGTTCGGGCCGCACTACGACCCGGCGAACGTCGGGTTCGGGTTCCTGCTCGCCCACAACGACGAGACCGTTGCCCCCGGCACCGGCTTCGACACCCACCCGCACCAGGATCTGGAGATCGTCACCTGGGTACTACGCGGGGCCCTGGCGCACCGGGATTCGGAAGGACACAGCGGTGTCGTCCACCCGGGCCTGGCCCAGCGGATGAGCGCCGGCTCGGGCATCCGGCACTCCGAGTGGAACGACGGCGGCGAGCCCGTGCACTACGTGCAGATGTGGGTGCGCCCGGAGCAGTTCGATCTCGAGCCGTCGTACCAGCAGGCCTCGGTCGATCTGTCCTCCGGCGAACTGGTGCCGATCGCGTCCGGTCTGCCGAAGCACGCGAGCAGCACCGCGATCCACATCAACCAGCGGTCCGCCGGCCTGTCGGTGGCCCGGCTGGCTCCGCGCGCCACGGTGGACCTGCCGTCAGCGCCGTACGTCCATCTCTTCGTTGCCCAAGGCACCGTGAGCCTCGAGGACGCCGGCGACCTCGGTACGGCGGACGCGGCCCGGCTGACCGGTGTCGACGGACCGCGCGTGACCGCGGGACCCGACGGCGCGGAGCTGCTCGTGTGGGAGATGTACGACTAGTCGTGCTGCTCGCTCATCGTCCAGACGTGGCGTAGCGATTGACCGGCCAGGCCGTCCGGGTTCTGGGCGAAACCCTCGACGAACTGGCTCATGTGCTGCTGCCAGCGCTGGTCGACGGGGTTGTCCTTGAGCTGCGCGACGGCGGCCTCGAAGTCGTCGCACTCGACCACGTGGAAGAGGTCGCGGCCACTGCGCCAGATGGACCAGTCGGTGATCCCGGCGGCGCGCATCACGGTGATCAGTTCGGGCCAGACGCGGGCGTGCTCGATCTCGTAGGCCTCTTCGGTCCCCGGGATCAGGCGGCTGTGGAGAGCTAGGCGGGTCGTCACAAGGGAGCAGAATACGCCCGTGACGTGGCCGGGGTGACCGAACCGTTACGCAGTCCGGTGGCTGGATCGGTCGACGGACGCGTCGGTGCCTGGCAGGTTTGGGGGCTGACTCGGACAACGTGTTCCCGGAGGGCTGATGCGCGAACTAACCCGGCCCTGGCCGGCAGGTACGCCGACCTGGGTGGACCTGTCCGCGGACGACCCGGAGGCGGCGGCTGCGTCGTACGCGGAACTCCTCGGCTGGAAGTGCGTTCGTCCGGACACCCGGGAGTATTGGTTGTGCTCGGTGGACGGCCAGGAGGTCGGCGGGATCGGCGCGAAACGGCCCGGGGGCCTGCCGAGTCGCTGGACCACCTACCTGGCGACGGATCAGCTGGACCGGACCCTCGACCTGGTGGTGGCGCACGGCGGCCGGATGGTGGTCAGGCCGTCCGACATCGAGCAGCACGGGCTGATGGCGATCGTGGCCGATCCGGACGGCGCGATCTTCGGCCTGTGGGAGGCGGCCGAGCACGTCGGGACAGATCGTCGTACCGACCCTGGCTCGTTGGTCTGGAGTGAGGCGCTGAGCCGCGACTTCGAGGCGGCGAAGGCGTTCTACGTCGCGGTGTTCGGCTACGAGGCGGAGGAGATCGGCGGCGACGGGCCTAGGTACGCCGCTCTGTACGCCGGCGGACGGCCGGTCGCCGGCATCGCCGAACTGCACCCGGATCTGCCGGCCGGTGCGCTCTCGCCGCAATGGCTGCCGATCTTCGCGACCACCGGGGCCGATGCGGCCGTCGCTCAGGTCCGCGCGGGTGGCGGTGGGGTGGTCTGCGAGCCGTTCGACACCGACTTCGGCCGGATGACGATCCTGCGGGACGCCGAGTCCGCGCCGTTCTCGGTCATCCACCTGGGCTGAGCCGTCGATTCGTCCTGCCTCTTGCCGCTGATTCATCCCGGCGATCAGTACCTGCGTGACCAGGCGATTTCACCGCTGACTGCCAACTCCGGCGGCTTTGCGCGCGTCGTACCTTGGGTGGCTTGAGTAGTTTCGCCCTCGTGGGCCTGCTGCCACACGCCGAAGACTGTGCCAGGTCTCCATCCGTCATCATGCGAGAGTTGGGAACGTGAAGCGAACCACCGCAATCGTCTGTCTGAGTAGTCTGCTGATCACCGCTGGTTGTTCCGACAGCTCGGGCGGCAGCGGCGGCACACCGGATCCGAACGACGAGAAGCAGGCGTCCGCCGAGGTAGTGAAGCAGTTCGCCGCCGCCTGGGTCGCCGCCTGGGCGCCGGACGGGAAGCCGGACGCGGCCGGGGCGCTGACCGACAACCCGACGGTGTTCGCCAAGCGCCTGGACGACACCGACTCCGCCCTGGTCGCGAACACCGTGAAGGTGACGCCGGAGGGCGACCCGGAGTGCAGCGACGGCAACACCTGCACGCAGAACCTCGCGGTCGAGGCCGAGCTGCGCGGTATCGGCACGATGAAGTGGACCAGTACGGCGACCGCGACGAAGGTCGGCGACGCGTGGAAGATCAAGGCCTCCGGCGACACGATCTACCCCGGTCTCGGCGACGCGAACTACCTCAAGCGGGTCCGCGCCCTGCCCGCGCGCGCCTCGATCCTGGACCGCAACAACGTCCCACTGACCGCGAACCGCCCGGTCGTGATCGTCGGTGTCGCCGCGGGCACCAAGGCGACGCCGGCGACGTACGCCGCGTTCACGAAGAACCTCGACGTGGACGGCGCGAAACTCGCCGCCCGGGCGAAGGCCGCGCCGGCCGGTCAGTTCGTCGACGCGATCACCATCCGCGCCGAGGAGTGGGAGAAGCTGCGGCCGACGATGGGCAAACTGCCCGGGGTGCTGACGATGGGCGGCACTCAGTCGCTGCCGCCGACGTCGTCCTTCGCCCGGTCGGTGATCGGGACGATGAAGACCGCGACCGAGGAGACGCTGAAGAACGCCGGCCCGACCGCGTCCGCACAGGACCAGGTCGGGACGACGGGTCTGCAGTACGCGTTCCAGCAGCAGCTCGCCGGGACGCCGGGCGGGACGGTGACGCTGCGGGACGGGAAGACCAAGCTGACGATCAAGACGGTCTTCAGCCAGCAGGGCACCGCCGGGAAGCCGGTGAAGACCACCCTGGACACGAAGCTGCAGGTTGCCGCCGAGGCCGCGCTGGCGACGAGCAAGCTGCCCGCGTCGCTGGTCGCAGTCCAGGCCTCGACCGGTCAGATCCTGGCGGCGGCGAACGGGCCGACGCCGACCAACTACAACCGCGCCTTCCAGGGTCGCTACGCACCGGGGTCGACGTTCAAGATCGTCACCTCGGCGGCGCTGCTGGGCAGCGGTGAGACCGCGGCGACGGCGCTGCCGTGCACGAACACGATCACCGTGTTCGGCAAGTCGTTCAAGAACTACGACGGCCTGGCGGCGTACGGCGCGGGGACGATGCAGAAGGCGTTCAACGAGTCCTGCAACACCGCGTTCATCTCCCAGCACGGGCGGCTCCCGAAGGACGGGATGACGAAGGCGGCCGCGATGTTCGGCCTCGGCCCGGACCTGAACCTGTCGATCCCGGCGTACGGCGGTGAGGTGCCGGCACCGAAGGACGACGTCGCCGAGGCCGCGTCGATGATCGGTCAGGGTACGGTCACCGCGAGCCCGCTCGGGGTCGCGATGATCGGTGCGACGGTCGACCACGGGACCGCGATGAAGCCGGTCCTGGTGCCGGCCAAGGACGCCGCCGGACCGGCCGCGTCTCCGTTGCCCGCGGCAACTGCCGCGGCGCTGCGCACCTTCATGCGCACCACCGTCACCGGCGGCACCGCCAAGGTCTTGGCCGGCAACGGCGCCGTCGCCGCCAAGACCGGCACCGCCGAGGTGGTCCAGAACGGCAAGGTCGTCACCAACGGCTGGATGGTCGGCTACCGCGGCGACGTGGCCTTCGCGGTCATCGTCGAGGGCGGTGCCTCCGGCGCCAAGGCGGCCGGCCCGATCCTGACGAACTTCCTCGGCCGCTTCAAGTAGACGAGGACGGCGGCCCCAGGGCGGGGCCGCCGTTCTGCCTATTGAGGCCGGACGTTGTGGTTGCCGGCGAACAGGTTGCCGGGGTCGTACTGACGCTTGACCGCGGCGAGCCGCCGATAGGTCTCCGGCGGATAGACCGCGGCGACATCCTCCTCGGTCGCGGTGGCGAGGAAGTTCGCGTACGCGCCGCTGACGTGCGGTGCGAGTCTCCCCCAGATCGCGTCCAGACCCGGCCTTGCGGCGTCGAGAGCCGGCTTCGGGCCCACGGTGGTCGTCACGAACATCAGCTCCGCCTGGCGGTGTGCGTAGGCGGTGGCGTCGTCGGGAACGCGGGACACGGCGCCGCCGACACTGCGGACGGAGATGACCGGGGTCCCCGCCGTGGTCCCGACGTCGGCGAGGATCTCGAGCACCTCGGACACCGAATCCTTGTCCACGAAGGCGCTTCGGGTGACGAGCTGGATGCCGGGCGGCGGGGTCATCCCGTCCACGAGCAGATCCGAAGCGGGTGTCAGGGCGACCTCGTCGACGATCACCGTGCCGAGGTGGCGGATCGGGTCGAGCGCCTTCTCGGCCAGACCCGGGTCATCGCTGTCGAACACGATGTGGATCTCGACCGGTGCCTCGGGTCCGCCGGCGAAGGGGTTGGCCATGTTCGCGATCGAGGTGAGCTCCTCGGGCGCGGTGCGAAGGTAGTCCGCCCAGCCCTGGAGCACCGTGGCCGCCTCCGCCGCCGGGAAGGTGATCCGGCCGTGGAACACGTCCGTCGTGGGGTGTGCCGCGAACTCGAAGGCGGTGACGATCCCGAAGTTGCCGCCGCCACCGCGGAGCGCCCAGAACAACTCCGGGTTGTCCGCTGCGCTCGCCCGTACGACCTCTCCGTCAGCGGTGACCAGGTGCACGGCGACCAGGTTGTCCAGAGCCAGGCCGTACTTCCTGACCTTCCAGCCGATGCCGCCGCTCAGCGTCAGTCCGCCGACGCCGACGCTCTTGGTGTCGCCCGAGGAGATCGCCAGACCGTGTGGGGCCAGGGCGGCCGCGACCTCACCCCAGGTGGCGCCGCCGCCGATCCGGACGAGATGGCGCTCGGCGTCGATCACCTCCACGGCCGCGAGCTTGCCGAGGTCGATCACAACGCCGCCGTCGTTGGTGCCGAAGCCGGGGAAGCCGTGTCCGCCGCCGCGCACGGACAGGGCAAGCCCTGCGCCGGCCGCGAATCCGACGGCTGCTTGCACGTCCTCGACGCTCTTGGGCCGGAGGACACAAGCCGGACTGCCCTCGACCAACACCGATCGACTGGCCGACTCGTACTCCGCTCCGCCCGGTTCGATGATGTCGCCGCCGAAGTCACGGCGAAGGGTTTCAAACGCTGACTTCATGACGTCCTTCCACAGGGGAGAGATTCCGGATCCATACACACACCACTGACGAGACGACCCGTCCGGATGTGAGACCCCTGACCTGTGACCTGCATCACAGGATCGAGCCTATCGGTGGAAAACCTGAGAGTTCCCTGAAGTCGCGGCGTTTCGGGGAAATCGTCACTTAGGGTGGCTGGATGGAGAGCCTGACCTGTCCCAAGTGCCGAGGCGCGATGCGAACCTACGAACGCAGCGGCATCACCGTCGACCAGTGCACCGAGTGCCGCGGCATCTTCCTCGACCGCGGTGAACTGGAGCGGCTCGTCGACGCCGAGCTGAAGTTCAACGCGCCGGCGCAGCAGCAGCCTCGCTACGAGGAGAAGCGGCGCGACGACGACCGGCGCTACGACAACGATCGCCGGTACGACAACGACCGCCGCCACTACGACGACGACGACCGTCGCCGCGACCCGCGGTACGGCAACCAGCAGTACCCGCGCAAGAAGAAGAAGTCCTTCCTGGAGGAGCTCTTCGACTGATCGTCGGTCCGGCGCTGTGATCGCCCGTCAGCGACGCGCGGCGATCACAGTGCCTTGCGCGACGGCGCAGAGCGTGGCCTTGCCGTCGCCGTCGATCGTCGACAACTCGCAGGTGCAGGTCGCCTGCCGGCTGCCCGCGTGCGCGACCTTCGCCTCGGCCCGCAGTACGGCGCCCGCACCCGGGCGCAGGTAGCTGATCGTGAAGCCGCCGGTCAGCACCTCGGGGCCGAGCGCCGTACCCGCGGCGAAGGTGATCGCGTTGTCGGCCGCGTAGCCGAGGACACCGCCGTGCAGGAACCCGTTCTGCTGTTTGAGGTCGTCGCGGATGTCGAGCTCGAGGGTCGCTCCACCGTCGCCGAAGGCGGTCAGCCGGGCACCCAGCAGGACGCTGAAAGGCTGCGCGGCCAGGAACTTCTCGGCCAGGTCGAAAGTCAGCTCCATGCGTTCCAGGCTAACCGGCGGGTAACCACGCCGGCTCAGTGCTGGCGGGCATGGAGGACGGGTTCGCGTTCTTCCTCGGTGGTGCCGCCCCAGACGCCGTACGCCTCGCCGACGACCAGGGCGTGGTCGCGGCACTCGCGCCGTACCGGACAGGTCCCGCAGAGCGACTTCGCGAGCACCTCGCGGGCGTGCTTGCGCAGGCCGCGCTCGGACTCGGCGGCGAAGAACAGGTCCGGGTCGACGTCGCGGCAGGCGGCCCGGTCCTGCCACTCCCAGTTCTCGATCAGTGGGTACGGCAGGCCGACCGGCGCCTTCGCGACCGCCCCGGCAGGCGGTTTGCGCCGTCTCATGTCGACTTCCTCGACCGTGAGGTCATCACGTGTTCTGGTACCCGCCGCGCAAACCCCGGCGCTATGGTCGGCAGATGACCACGCCGCCCGTGACGCTCCGCCCGATGACCGAGACAGAGTTCGAGGTCTGGAGACACCACAACGCCGAGTCGTTCGCCGCCGGGATGGGACCGGCTCGCGGGCTGAGCCCCGAGGAGGCGATCGAGGTCGCTCACCGTGAAGTGGAGAAGCTGCTGCCCGACGGGCGGGACACCGAGAAGCACGTGATCTGGATGGCCTGCGACGGTGACGAGCCGGTCGGCAGCCTGTGGATCACCACCAAGACGCGGATCCCGTTCATCTACGGCCTCGAGGTCGACGAGAAGCATCGCGGCAAGGGCTACGGCCGCTCGATCATGCTCGCCGGCGAGGAGGAGTGCCGCCGCCTCGGCCACAGCCAGCTGGACCTGAACGTGTTCGGCAACAACACCACCGCGATCAACCTCTACACCTCCCTCGGCTACACCGTCACCTCGCAGCAGATGCGCAAACAACTCTGATGAGCGACGCGGCGAACTGGTGGGTCCTGCATGTGGACATGGATCAGTTCATCGCGGCTGTGGAGATCCGGCGCCGGCCGGAGCTGAAGGGCTTGCCGGTGGTGGTCGGCGGGTCGGGTGATCCGACTCAGCCACGGCAGGTCGTTGCCACCGCGTCGTACGAGGCCCGGGAGTTCGGTGTGCACTCGGGGATGCCGGTGCGGGCGGCGTACAAGCGGTGTCCGCAGGCGGTCTACCTGCCTTCGGATCCGACGGCTTATGAAGCCGCGTCGACCGAGGTGATGGACACGCTGCGGTCGTTCCCGGTGGTGGTCGAGGTCTGGGGCTGGGACGAGTGCTTCGTCGGGGCGGAGACCGACGACCCCGAGCAACTCGCCGCCGACCTGCGCGCGGCGGTGTTCGAGCGGACGACGCTCACCTGCTCGATCGGCATCGGCGACAACAAGGTCCGGGCCAAGCTCGCGACCACGTTCGCGAAGCAGCCGCGGTCGCACGCGGTCCCGTTCGAGGAGGCGGGTACGACGGACGCGTCGCCGGGCCGGCGCGATGTCGAGGGCGTCTACCGGCTGACCGGTGACAACTGGCGCGAGGTGATGGACCACCGGGCGGTGCGCGAACTCTGGGGTATCGGCAGCCGGATGGAACGCAACCTGAACGAGCTCGGCGTCGTCACCGTGGCCGACCTCGCCGCCGCGGACCTCGACGTTCTCCGCAAACGCTTCGGCCCGAAGATGGGAGCCTGGTACGCCGCCCTCGGCCGTGGACTCGGCGACACCGAGGTCACCGACGTGCCCCGCGAACCCGTGTCCCGCAGCCGCGAGGAGACCTTCCCACTCGACTTGGCCGACCGCGCCGAGGTCGAGGAACAACTCCGCCGGATCGCCGTCGAGGTCACCCGCGACGTGGTCGCCGAGGGCCGCAGCATCCAACGCATCTGGGTCAAGATCCGCTTCACCAGCTTCTACACCCCCATCAAGAGCCGCAAACTCCCCGAAATCACCCAGGACCCCGAGGTCATCGCCACCACAGCCCTCGCCCTCCTGGAGAAGTTCGAACTCAAGCGGCCGGTCCGTCTGCTGGGCGTCCGAGTGGAGTTCGCGCCGGGCGCCGACGGGTCCTAGAGGTTGTAGGTGCGGGTAGCGGTGGACGTGAAAACTGCTTCGCGCTCGGGTGGGGTCAGGTTGGCGGTGAGGGTCTCGGCCGCCTGGACGACGTCGGCGTACGTGGCGGCCAGGAGGCAGACGGGCCAGTCGGAGCCGAACATGACGCGGTCCGGGCCGAAGGCGTCGAGGACCACGTCGGCGTACGGCTGGAGGTCGGACGGTTTCCAGTCGGTCCAGGAGGCCTCGGTGACCATGCCGGAGAGTTTGCAGGTGACGTTGGGGAGGGCGGCCAACTGGCGGAGGTCGGTGGCCCACGGGTCCAACGGATCGCCGATGGCCGGCTTGGAGATGTGGTCGACGACGAAGGTCAGCCCGGGGAGGGCCCGGACGGTTTCGATGGCGGCCGGGAGGTGTGGGGGTTTGGTCAGGAGGTCGTAGACGAGACCGGCGTCGGCTACGGCGGCCAGGCCGCGCTGAACGTCGGGGCGGAGGAGCCAGTCGACGTCCGGCTCGTCGTGAACCTGGTGACGGATGCCCTTCAGATACGAGCCGTCCGGCCGGGCCTGCAATCCGGTCAGGGCGTCCGCCACGTCGGGAGCGGCCAGGTCCACCCAGCCGACCACGCCCGCGACCAGGTCGTTGCTGGCAGCAACCTCCAGGAACTCGACGGTCTCGTCGACCAGACCGACGGTCTGGACCAGGACGGTCGCGGTGATGTCGGCGGCCGCGGCCTGCGGAGCCAGGTCGTCGATGGAGAAGCTCCGCCGGATCGGATCCATCTCGGGACCGGCCATCCAGCTCTGCTCGCGGACGGTCAGGTCCCAGATGTGATGGTGCGCGTCGACTCTGCTCATCCGACTGTGGTCCTTTCCGAGATCACCCGACACCGTAGCCGTACGCCGGCGGTCACCCGACGCGCCGGTCGTCGATCGCGTCCCGGTCCCACTCGATCCCGAGCCCCGGCGTGTCCGGAGCCACCGCATGACCGTCGGCCACGGCCATCTCGGACCGCGTGATCGCCCGCAACTGCGGGATGTGCTCGACGTACCGGCCGTTCGGTACGGCGGCCGTCAGGCTGACATGCAGTTCCATCAGGAAGTGTGGACAGACTTCCAGGTTGAACGTCTCGGCCAGATGCGCGACCTTCAGCCACGGCGTGATCCCGCCGACCCGGGCCACGTCGACCTGGACGATCCCGGCCCCTCCGGCAGCGACGTACTCCCGGAACTGCGACACGGAGTACAGCGACTCACCGACCGCGATCGGGATCGAGGTGGACTCGGCCAGGCGAACGTGTCCGGTCACGTCGTCGGCCGGCAGCGGCTCCTCGAACCAGGACAGATCCACCGCCTCGAACGCCGCGGCCCGACGGCGAGCCTCGGGATACGTCATCGACTGATTGGCGTCGACCATGATGTCCAGCCCCGGCCCGACCGCCTCCCGCACGGCCAGCAGCCGCTCGAGGTCCTCGTGCACCCGGGGCTTGCCGACCTTCAGCTTGACGCCGGGCCAGCCCGCCTTCTGCGACGCCAGCGCGCCCGCGACCAGTTGGTCGGTGGTCAGGTGCAACCATCCGCCCTCGGTGTCGTACAGCGGAACTCGTTGCCGGTAGCCGCCGGCCAGCCGCCACAACGGTTCGCCGGCCCGCAGGCAGCGCAGGTCCCACAACGCGGTGTCGACGGCCGCGAGCGCGAGCGAGGTGATCGCCCCGACCGTGGTCGCATGGGTAGACCAGAACAGGTCCGACCAGACCGCCTCGACGTTGCGCGCGTCCACGCCGGCCAGGCGCGGCAGTAGATGGTCCCGCAGCAGTGCGAGTACGGCGGTGCCGCCGGTGCCGATCGTGTAGGAGTACCCCAGTCCGCTGAGCCCGTCGGCCGTCTCCAGCGAGACGAAGATCGTCTCCTGCTTGAGGAACGACTGCACCGCGTCGGTCCGGACCGTCTCGACCTCGAGGTCGACCAGGAACGCCTCGGCCCGGACGATCGCCGTACTCACCGTGATGCCTCCCAGATCCTATAGGATATTGCGAAGCTGATGCTGCCGCTTCACACTGGAGCCGTCAAGAGTGGGGCAGAATGAGGGCTTCCCGGGAGGAGCGACTGTGACGGATGCGCATGTGGGTCTGGCGGGGCAGCTCACGCGCCTGCCCCAGCGACAGGTACTGAGCGATGACGTCTACGAGACGGTCAAGGGCCTGATCATGGACAGCGTGGTCGAGCCGGGCACCCGGCTGAACATCGACGCGCTGACCCGCGAGCTGGGCATCTCGCAGACCCCGATCCGGGAGTCGCTGGCCCGGCTGGAGTCCGACGGTCTGGTGATCAAGGAGCCGCTGCGCGGTTACCGGGTGTCGTCCCGGCTGACACCGGCCGAGTTCGAGGACCTGTTCGAGTACCGGTTGCACATCGAGCCGTGGGCGGCCGGGCGCGCCGCCGAGCGGGCCGGCGCCGAGGACCTGGCCCGGCTCAAGGCGGAGATGCTGAGCTACACCGACGTACCGGACCGGCCCGCGTACGAGAGCTACAAGGCGATGGCAGCGCACGACCAGCGGTTCCACGACCTGGTCCTGGAGCTGTCCGGGAACGAGACGGCCCGGCTGTCCTTCGCCCGGACACACTGCCACCTGCACCTGTTCCGGCTGTACTACGGTGGCGGCATCGCGACGAAGGCGTTGCGAGAGCACAAGACGGTGGTGACCGCGGTCCGCAAGGGCGATCCGGCTGAAGCGGCCGCCGCGATGCGGGCGCATATCGAGGCCTCCCGGGCCCGGTTGCGGCCGATGTTCGACAAAGTGTGATCCGTCCTCATCCAGGGAGATACCTGTGGAACTGCTGCGCCTCGGCGCGGTCGGCGAGGAGCGCCCGTACGTGCGCGCCGCCGACGGCACCGTTCACGATCTGAGCTCGATCACCGCCGACATCGACGGGGCCTTCCTCGCCTCCGACGGCATCGCCCGCGCCCGGACCGCCCTGGAGGCCGGTGAGCTCCCGGTCGTCGACGTGGAGGGCCTGCGGATCGGCGCCCCGATCGCCCGGCCGGCCGCGGTGGTCTGCATCGGCCAGAACTACGCCGCCCACGCGGCCGAGTCCGGTGCCGAGCCGCCGAAGCAGCCGATCGTCTTCTTCAAGCACCCGAACACCGTCGTCGGCCCGTACGACGAGGTGCTCGTGCCGCGCGGCGCGACCAAGACCGACTGGGAGGTCGAGCTCGCCGTCGTCATCGGCAAGGAGGCCCGGTACGTCGACTCCGACGAGGAGGCCCTGGCCTGCGTCGCCGGGTACGCCGTCTCGAACGATGTGTCCGAGCGCGCCTTCCAGATCGAGCAGTCCGGCGGGCAGTGGTCCAAGGGCAAATGCTGCGAGACCTTCAACCCGCTCGGCCCGGCGCTGGTCCCGGCGGACGAGGTCGGCGACGTGCAGAACCTCGACCTGAAGTCCTGGGTGAACGGCGAGCCGCGCCAGGCCTCGAACACCCGGGACATGATCTTCTCCGTGGCGGCGCTGATCCGCGACCTGTCGCAGTACATGACGCTCAGCCCGGGCGACATCGTCAACACCGGCACCCCGGAAGGCGTCGCCCTGTCCGGCCGCTTCCCGTACCTGGCCCCCGGCGACACGATGGAGCTGGAGATCCA
The DNA here is from genome assembly GCF_043197365.1 of Kribbella sp. NPDC049174. Classification (NCBI taxonomy): domain Bacteria; kingdom Bacillati; phylum Actinomycetota; class Actinomycetes; order Propionibacteriales; family Kribbellaceae; genus Kribbella; species Kribbella sp. NPDC049174. Next base: position 59,118 of record NZ_JBICSZ010000009.1, read on the forward strand.
GGGTCTCGGCAAGCAGCGGCAGTCCCTCGGCAAGGCCTGAACCGAAACTGTCCCCGGCCGGTCCTAGGGTCGGCCGGGTGACAGATTTTCTCGACGACATCCGGACGTCGTACGACACCGTCGCCCCCTCGTACGCCGAACTCGTGCAGGACGGTCCGTCGTTCGAGGCCGACGCTCTGGACCTGTTCGCGAAGCTCGCCGACGGGCGGCCGGTGCTGGACGTCGGGTGCGGCCCCGGCCGGGTCGTCAGCCTGCTGGCCGAGCGCGGCCTACAGGTGACCGGCATCGACCTGTCCCCCGGCATGATCGAGGTCGCCCGGCGAGACCATCCGGACCTGGACTACCGGGTCGGCTCGATGACGGCGCTGGACCTGCCGGCCGCCGGGCTCGGCGGTGTGATCTCATGGTGGTCGATCATCCACCTACCGCGTGACGTGGTCCCGCAGGCGTTCGCCGAGTTCCACCGCGTCCTGGCGCCGGGCGGGATCCTCCTGCTCGGGTTCCACCTCGGCGACGAGTCCACCCACAAGACCACCGGGTACGGCGGCCATCCGATGAATGTGCACGTCCATCGCTGGCAACCCGAGCGCCTGTCCGAGATTGCCGTCGCCGCCGGCTTCACGCCCTCCCCGGACCCGGTCATCCCGCAGGACTGCCTGCTCTTCCGGAAGTAGTCTCCGCGCATGACATCTCGCGTGCGAACGGTGACCTTCGACTCCCACAACCCGTATGAGCTGGCCGGCTTCTGGCTGAAGGTGCTGAAGGCACCCCGACCGGACGACGACCAGCCGGGCGACCCGTACGCCGCCGTCGTGACGGACAAGATGACGTTGCTGTTCGAACAGAACAACGACGAGAAGGCGGTCAAGAACCGGGTCCACCTCGACCTCGAACCGGACGGCCCGCGCGACGAGGAGGTCGAGTGGCTGCTCACCCTCGGCGCCACCATCGCCCACGACCACCGCGAACCCGACGGCACCGGCTGGGTCACCATGCACGACCCCGAAGGCAACGAGTTCTGCGTCCTCCGCAGCGCGGCCGAACGGGCTGCCACCAGCTGACGGATCTGTCCCACGCGTGCTACACAGTCGCTCCTTCGTCGCGCGGTTGGCTACACGGGCCGGCGCCCGTCAGCGAACGACCCGTGATGAGGTGGCGAGCATCGGTGACTCAGGAGCGGCGTGACGGACAGACGTCCTGCGGACAGCGGTCGGCCGAGTGTTCGACCGCGCGCTCATTAGGAGCGACGGCGTAGCACGCGTGGGAGAGAACCTTTACAGGTCGTCCACGTACGGAGTCTGACCCGTGAAGGTGATCCGCCAGTCGGTGCTGCGGGCGTCGACGGCGAGGTCGTAGCCGTCGCGGTGGGCGGTGACGCGGTACTTGTCGTCGTCGGCCGGTTCGGTCTCGACCTTCCAGCCGCGGGACTCCAGGGTCTCGGCGGCGAAGGTGATCAGCGCCTTCGGGTCCGGCGAGGTCGGGTCGCCGGTCTCGACCGTGATCGTGCACACGGACTCGGGGCCGCGGTCGTCGGACAGCGCTCCCTGGCTCACCGGACCGACGTCCTGTGTCACCGCGGGTGTCTGGTCCGGTACGACGATCGCCGCGACCGCGACCAGTTCCGAGCGGAGGAAGTTCCGGGACTGCGTGAGCGTCATACGCGTGGGTCCTTTCGGTGACACCACCCGTCATACACCTAGACCGCGACTCCCCGCGACGTCGCGCCGCGAGTCCTGTGCCACGAGCACCGGCGATCCCCCGCCCGGGGTCAGTGGAACGCCAGTGACCAGGAGCCGGCGTGGTGGGTGAAGGTGACCGCGGCAAGTGGGCGGACGTCCACGTGGCGGAGCGACTCGGCCGGTGCGTCGAGCACGTACAGGACGACCGCCCGGACCACCGCCGGGTGGACCACGGCCACGGCCGTACTGCGGTCGTCGCGCTGAGCGAGGTCGCCGAGCCAGTCCGCGACCCGGATCAGTACGTCGTTCTCGGTCTCGCCGCCGGGCGTGGCGGTGTGCGGCCGCTCGAGCCAGGCGGCGACCCGCTCCGGCTCGGCGGCCAGCAACTCCTCGAGCTCGCGGCCGGCCCATTCGCCGTACTCGCGGTCCCGCAGCGCCGGCTCGACCACGGCGGTCAGGCCGAGCGCTTCAGCCGTGCGTACGGCTGCCTGCTCCGGCCCGGCGTACGCGGCGTCGGCCTCGAGCTTGAGCTCACGGGCCGCCGACAGGCTCGCGTGGTCCGGCTCGGCGTCACCACCGAGGACGAGGCCACGCAGCGCGGGGGTCAGGGCATGGGCGACCAGCATCAAGGCACTCAAGCAGCTACCACCTTCTGTCGGGACAGCCGGCGGTCCACCGCGGCGGCGTACCCGAATCCGAGCAGGAGCCACAGGGTCGCCTGCGTGCCGAGTGAGGCGAACCGGAACTGCCACAGCAGCGTAGCGGGGAACGACCCCGGAACCTCGTTGATCGAGGGCAGGATCAGGTACGCCGCCACGATCGTGACGAGGAAGGCCGCGACCCCACCGGCCAGCCGGGCGATGTCGCCGTACCGGGCTGCCCATCGGGAGGCGGCGACGCCGGCCCAGACCGCGAGCAGGCCGATCACCAGCGTCAGCAGGTAGGTGACGGTCCGGCGGGTGATCGTCTCGGGGTCGCCGACCGCCGGCGGGTTCGGCGGGTACTTCAGGAACGGCACGAGCACGATCCCGATGAATCCGGCCGCGGCCAGGCCCAGCGCGGCGTACGAGTCGTTGCCGGTCCGCAGCTTGCGCCGGAGCAGGGTGAAGCCGACGGCGAAGATGCCGCCGAGGGCGACGCCGTACAGGGCGGTGGCGAGGAAGAGCCCTGCTCGCTGGCCGTCGCGGCTGACGAGCGGTCCTTCCGCTTCGGACGATGCGGCAGCATCGCCATGGTCGTGGGTGTGCGCGGCACCGGCTTCCTCGATCGCGATCGCGGCATCGATGTGTGGTTCGCCCATCGTGTACGCGAATGCTCCGGCCAACAGGCCGGCGAAGAGTCCGACGATCAGTCCGCGCACCAGGAGCGATCCGAAGGTGCGCATGCGTCTAGTGGCAGGGGACGCCGAGCAGGTGGCGGCCGTCGTGCATCAGCTCGTGCAGGTACATGCCCGACTGAGACACGGCGCCCTGGTCGAACGCGACCAGATAGCCGAGCACGAGCATCAGACCGACGCTGAGCAGCGCCACAGCGAGCAGACGGGGTGAAATGGCCGGTACGGCGACAGTGCGGGCAGGAACTGCCATCAGAACCTCCTGGGGAAGTGCGCGTCCCCTTCGAAAGGCTGCTGGTGCCCGAGCGTCCTGACTCACGAGCTGAGCTCGCTCACAGTGGCGCGGCCGTGCCGGACTTGCACCGGCTTCCCTCATGGCACCGCAGGTTGTCTCCCGCACCGTAGCGGTGGGCTTCGGCAAGGGTCAACGAGCTACGGCGTGGCGGTGACGTATCCCACCCGGCGGATTCTCCGCTGCGCTCCGGCGGTGCGGCACCTACTCTGAGGAGATGCCGTCCGCTCATCACCTCGTCGCCTTCGCGATCACCGCGTTCATCATCATCGTCGTGCCCGGTCCGAGCGTGCTGTTCATCGTCGGCCGCGCACTGGCCGTCGGGCGGCGCGAGGCGGTGCTGACGATGGTCGGCAACACCATCGGCGCGGCCGTGATGCTGATCGCGGTCGCCCTCGGCCTCGGCACCCTGATCGCCGCCAGCGCGGTCGCCCTGACCATGGTGAAGCTGGCCGGCGCGGCGTACCTGATCTATCTCGGCGTGCACGCCTTCCGCACCCGCAAGTCGCTGGTGGCGGCGATGACGAGTGGCGTGAAGCCGGGCAACAGCCGCCGGACGATGCGTCAGGGGTTCCTGGTCGGGGTCACCAACGCCAAGACGGCGGTCTTCTTCGCTGCCGCCCTGCCGCAGTTCGTCGACAAGAGCGCGAGCAGCCCGGCGTGGCTCCAGATCCTGCTGCTCGGCCTGATCTTCATCCTGATCGCCCTCGTCTCGGACAGTGTCTGGGCGCTCGTCGCCGGCACCGCCCGCGAGTGGTTCGCCCGCTCACCTCGCCGGCTCGAGCTGGTCGGTGGCACCGGCGGCCTGATGATCATCGGCCTGGGTGCGAGCATCGCCGTCACAGGCTCGAAGGAGTAGTACGCCGACCGGCCTGTACGCCGAGCAACGCGAGCAGGGCGGGGAGACCGAAGGCGACCAGGTACGCCGTCATGGCGGAGTGTGGCTCGAGGGCGGCGAAGAGAGAGCCGCCGACGGCCAGGACTGTTGCAGTGGACAACGAGTCGCTGAGCTGCAGCGCGGAGCTGTTGGCGCCTTGCTCGTCCCGCTCGGAGTACTCGAGCACCAGCACCGACAGGGTCGGGAAGACCGTCCCCATCCCGAGACCGGTCAGGCTCCAGCCGAGGATGCCGACGACGACCGGGACGTTCTCGTTCAGGGTCAGGGCCGCGGTGACGATGCCGAGCAGGATCGCGACCATCCCCGCCTGCAGGAAGACCGCGTGGGAGAACGGCTGATTCGGTCGGCCGCGGTACCACGAGGCGGCGGTCCAGCTCAGCGCACTGACGGTCAGCACCAGGCCGGCGACAGCCGGGGACAGACCGCGCTCCCGGGTGAGCATCAGCGGCAGGAACACCTCAGCGCCGAATCCGGCCGCGGCGACCAGGCCTCGGAGGGCGACGACCGACGGCAGCCCGGGCTTGAAGGCGAAGGTGCCGCTGGGCAGGAGCTTCGGCGCGAACGCGACAATACCGGCCAGACCGATGGCGAGCAGTACGAGCTGGAGACCGCCGTGCTGCTGGCCGCCGTAGTGGAGCAGGCCGACACCGACCGCGGCCGCAACCGCCCAGAGCGCCCGCTTGTCCCAGAGTCGACCCGTCCGTGCTTCCTGCGCGTTGCCGCGGGCCAGTCCCGGGCGCATCACGAGCGCCGCCGGGATCGCGATGGCCGGTACCGCGAGGAAGACGATCCGCCAGTTGGCGTGCTCGACGATCAAACCGGCGATCGCCGGGCCGACCAGCGAGGGAACGACCCAGCCGGTGGCGAACGCGGCGAAGATGCGGGGCCGCAGCCTGGCCGGGTACAGCTGGCCGACCACGACGTACAGGGCGACCGTGAGTAGGCCGGACCCGAAGCCTTGGATGATGCGGCCGACGACCAGGACCTCCATCGTCGGTGCCAGGCCGGCGATCATCAGGCCGGCGAGGAACCAGGCGGTGCCGTGCCACAGCGGCCGGGTCGGGCCTTTGAGGTCGCTCCAGGTGCCGGAGATGACCATCGCCACCACACCGGACGCGAGCGGTCCGCCGAACGCGAGGGCGTACAGGTACAGCCCGTCGAGCGCTTGGGCGACGGTCGGCATCGCGGTCGTGACCGCCAGGGATTCGAACGCGACCAGGGTGATCAGCGCGACCATCCCGACGGTCAGCGCCCGGTACTGCGGCGAGAGCACCCCACCGGTCGTGGCGTCGGTTTCGGTGCTGTTCGGGTCCGCGGCTGTCGTGGTCATGCCGAGAACCCTCGGACATCAAGTGGACTTTAAGTCAACCCTCAGAGTACGGCGGCCAGCACCAGCGCGAGGATCGGCGGGCCGGCCTGCGAGGCGGCGGCCTGAACCATCCGGCGGTCGGAGGCGATCAGGACGATCCCGGCGCCGGCCATGCACGCGCAGCTGAAGAGCGCGATCGCGTGCCCCTTGTCACCGCCCGCGATCAGGCCGCCGAGCGCCCCGAGGGCCAGGAACAGGTTGTAGAAGCCCTGGTTGAACGCCCACGGCCGCGCGATCGCGGCCTCCGCGTCGTCCTTGACGAGGAACCGCCGGTACGTGCTCGGCTTCCGGAACAACAGGCTCTCCATCGCGAACACCGCCAGATGGAAGACCCCCGCCACGACGACGAACACCTGCGCGATCACACTCATGGCCGCACGGTACCGCCGGGTGACCGGCGGTCAGGCTCGCCACTCCGCCGCGAACGCGCGCGCCGGGTTCGCCACGAAGGCAGCCTCCGCCACGTCGGCGCCGAGGTGACGCTCGATCCGCGGCCGCAGGTGAGTGAGCAGATACGGGATGCCCGGCCCTTCGCCGGTCGCTGCCCGGGCCCGCGCGGTCGTGGTGTCGCCGCCGAGCAGCAGGCGGTCGCCGTACCCGGCATCGACGAGGGCAGCCAGGCAATCCAGCAGCCACGGATCGGTCGCGTTGTTGGCCCGGGACGGCCCGTCGAACGCCAGCCACGCACCCCGCTCGGCCAACTCCCGATGGACACGATGATCAGGCGACCGATTCAGATGCCCGAGGATCACACTCGACGGCGGTACGGCGAGTTCGTCGACCAGCAGATCCAGTACGGCGTCCGCCGCCGAGCCGAGCTCGTGATGCACCCCGATCGGCGCACCGGTGGCGTGATGCGCCTCGGCCGCGGCCCGCATCACCAACCGGGCATGCGCGTCCAGCAGATGGAACCCACCGGCCACCTTGATCAACCCGGCCCGCACCGAACTGTTGCCGATGCCAACGATGAGCTCGGTGACGAAGATCTCCGCCAGCCGGGACCGCACCGCCTCGACGAAGCCGGCCGGGTAGTGCTCAGCCCGATGCAGCCCGGTCGCCGCGACGACCGAAACCCCTGTACTGGTTGAGATCCCGGGCAGCAACCCAGCCCGCCGCCCCAACCCATGCGGTGTCCATTGCACGATCGCCCGTCCACCGGCCGCGGCGAAGTTGCGCGTCTCCGCGAGCGCCGCGTCCGCGTCGTCCAGCTCCTGGCCTGGCAACACCGCCGTACGGAAGAACAGGTGATCATGCGAGTCGCAGACACCGAGCTGCCCCGGCGGCATGTCGCCGCGGACTGTCCTGATCGCTGTAACGGTTGGCACGTTACCAACGTAACGGAGTTGCGACAGGCCTGGTCAGGCAATGCCTGACCAGGCCTCTCAACGGACGGACGTTCAGCGACCGCGGCGGGATGCGCCGGCGCGGCTGCCGGCGGAGAACGCGGCTGCTCCGGCGGTGCGGGCGCCGGCTCCCGGGGTGCTGGTGCTGTAGGTCTTCGGCGTGCTCGCGGACTTGGTGCGGCCGCGACCACGCGCCGGGCGGCCTGCCTTGGCAGCGCCGGCCTCACCAGACCGCTGACCGCCAGACCGCTGACCGCCGGACCGCTCGCCGCTCGACTGGGGGGCGCGGCGACGGCTCCCGCGGCCCGACCCACGACCGGCGGAGACGTTGTCGCGTTCCGGTTGGGCAGCCCTGGCCGGCGGCTCGACGAAGATGCGTTCGCCGGGAGCCAGCTTGGTGAGCAGCGGGTCGCCGGTGGTGAGTTTGGTGACCTTCGCGGCGATACCGGCCTTGCGGGTCAGGTCGCGGACATCGCGGACCTGGTCGTCCGTCATCAAGGTGATGACGGTGCCCTCGGCTCCCGCGCGGGCGGTACGGCCGGAGCGGTGCAGGTACGCCTTGTGCTCGATCGGCGGGTCCGCGTGGATGACCAGCGCGACGTCGTCGACGTGGATACCCCGCGCCGCGATGTCGGTGGCCACCAGCGTCTTCGCCGTACCGTTGCCGAAGGCTTCGAGGTTCCGGGTCCGGGCGCCCTGGGACAGGTTGCCGTGCAGCTCGACGGCCGGGACGCCCTGGGCGATCAGCTTCTTCGTGAGCGACTTGGCGCCGTACTTCGTCCGGGTGAAGACGAGTGTCCGGCCCGGCGCCGCGGTCAGGTCGACCAGCACCGGCAGCCGGCTGTCGGCCTGGACGTGCAGCACGTGGTGGGTCATCTTCGAGACCGGCGACCGGGCCGAGTCGACGCTGTGCGTGACCGGATCGGTCATGAACCGCTGCACGAGGACGTCGACACCGGCGTCCAGCGTGGCTGAGAACAGCAGCCGCTGGGCGTTCTTCGGGGTCGCCTCGAGGATCCGCCGTACCGCGGGCAGGAAGCCGAGGTCGGCCATGTGGTCGGCCTCGTCGAGCACGGTGATCTCGACCGCGTCGAGTTTCACGTGACCGGCCTTGAGGTGGTCCTCGAGCCGGCCCGGGCAGGCGACGACGATGTCGGCGCCCTTGCGCAGACCGGTGATCTGCGGGCCGTGGCCGACACCGCCGAAGATCGTCATCGTGCGCAGGTCGAGTGCGTCGGTCAGCGGGGTGATCGACGCCTGGATCTGGGTCGCCAGCTCGCGGGTCGGGGCCAGGATCAGCGCCCGGGGGTGGTTGGCCCGGCGCTTCGACTTGCTTGCGGCGAGCCGGGCGAGCACGGGCAGCACGAACGCGTAGGTCTTGCCGGAACCGGTCCGGCCGCGACCGAGAACGTCCTTACCGGCCAGCGAATCCGGCAGCGTCGCCGCCTGGATCGGGAACGGCTTGGTCACTCCGGTGACGGACAGCGCCGACACCAGCGAAGCCGGTACGCCGAGATCGGCGAACGTGAGGTTGTCGGGGACAACCATCGGCGCGACCTCGTCGTACGAGGCGGTCACGGTGTTGTTGCTGTCAGCAACCTTCGGCTGGCCGGCGGTCGCACCGCGACGGCGGCGCGGGCGCGACCGGGGAGCGGAAGAGGATTGGGCGGATTGCGTGGATGTGGACGTGGGGCGGCGGACCGCCATGTAGTACTCCAAAATGTCGGGGGGTCGTCCTGCCCGGCGCGGCTCCGGCCGCGGCGCGTGGTAGTCGACTGCTGGCGCAGTGTGTTTGCGCTCTCCGGCCCGAGGCAGAACTGGGCGGGCCGTCGTAAGCAGTCTACGGCACCCGGGGGCAAACCCTCGTCAGTTGTGCACAGGAGACACGTCACACCGCTAGGTTCAGTCCGTGACTACGACGGAATCCCGGGTGGATCCCCCCACGGCCGGAAGTGAACGCGAGCTCCTCCAAGGCTTTCTGGACTTCCACCGCGGCACGCTGCTGTGGAAGATCTCCGGCCTGACCGCTGGGCAGCTGGTCCAGCGCAGCGCCGAGCCGTCCAGCATGTCGCTGATCGGTCTGGTCCGGCACCTGACCGAGGTGGAGAAGTACTGGTTCCATCGCACCCTCGCCCAACTGCCGGCCGAGCCGAAGTTCTGGTCCGCGGAGCACCCCGACGGCGACTTCGACCTCACCGATCCGGCACAGGCCGAGCAGGACGTCCACGACTTCCGGCAGATCGTCAAGGCCTCCGACGAGATCGCCGCGCGGTACGACCTCGACCACACGTTCCTGCGACCGGGTCACGAGGGCGACTACTCGGTGCGCTACGTCTACATCCACATGATCGAGGAGTACGCCCGCCACAACGGTCACGCCGACCTCCTCCGCGAGCGGATCGACGGCCTGACCGGCGAGTAGTCAGGGCTTGATCGAGCGGATCAGGCCGACGATGTCGTTGACCACCCCGCGCACACCCGGGATCCGGGTCAGCCGGAGCAGCCGGTCGACCAGCGGCACCGAGCGATCGATCAACGCCTTGGTCCGGCGCAACTCCTCGCTGTCGTCGTGCACCCAGAACAGCACGATCCCCATCTGCATCAGCCACAGCAACTCGGGTAGCTCCGCCTTCAGGTCGGCCGGCAGCTTGAGATCCGAGCCGTCGACCACCCGGCGGAAGATCTCGACACTCGCCTCCCGCGCCGGCCGGGACTGCTCGCTGAACGGTGACAGCGGGCTCTTCGGTTCCGCCGCCGTCTTGAAGAACGTCCCGGCGAACTCGTGGTACGGCGCCGACACGTCGAGCCAGGTCCGCAGTACCCCTGTCAACCGCGGAACGAACGACTTCTCCGACGCCAGGATCGACTCCACGGCTTCCCGGTGCTGGTCCTGCAGGTGGTCGTAGTACGCCTGCATCAGATGCTCTTTGGAGCTGTAGTAGTAGTACGCGTTGCCGACCGAGACGCCTGCCTCAGTGGCGATCGCACGCATCGTGGTCTTGCCGTACCCCTGCTCGCGGAACAGCCGCAGCGCGGTGGACAGGATCAGGTCCCGGGTCTGCTCACCCTTCGACGTCGCACGTTCCGTCACATCGGTCAGCGTAGTCACCCCCACCCCGCACGCTGGTCCAGCTGCGCAACCCGGCTGCCGCCTGGACCATCGCCCGCGCCACCGGCCGCATCGCCGGGCTCGCCAGCCGTACGGCGGTGTGCCGGTGCTCCCAGGTTGTCCACAGGCACACGATCCACGCCCGGTCGCCGACGTACACGGACCCGTCATCGGCGACCACCGTCACCTCGCGCAGTGTGGCCGCGTGGTCCAGTTCGGGGTAGAGCGCCTTCGCGTACGTCGACCCCGCCGCGACGAACCTCAGGCGCACCACCCCGCCCTGCCCGTTCGGCGCCGGCCGCTGCGCCGCCAGCCACTCCTTGAACCGGCGGCACAGTCCACACTCCGCGTCGTACAGGACGGTCAACTCGCGCATGATCAGTAACCGAAGCGCGGCGGTGGCTCGGTGCCGGCCAGTGCACCGGCCGGGAGCACGTTGTCCGGCGGCACCGGTGGGTTGGTCATCTCCTCGATCCGGCTGCGGCGGCGGATCGCGTTGAAGATCCACACGTTCATCAGGTGCAGCGCACCGAGTACGAGCATCACGATGCCGAGCTTCACGCTCAGCTGCTCGAACACCCCCCGCGCGTCCAGGACAGCGGCATCGCTGCGCAGGAACAGGGTCACGAACCCGAGGTTGACCAGGTAGAACCCGACCACGAGCAGCCGGTTCACCGCGTCGGCGAAGTCCTCGTTGCCGTGGAACACGTCGACCAGGAAGATCCGGCCGTTCCGGCTCAGCGTGCGGGCCACCCAGATCGTCAGCGGCACCGCGATCAGCAGGTAGATCAGGTACGTCGCCACCGTCATGCTCACCACGTCCTCACAATTTGAACACGTTCAGATTTAGTCACGGCCTGAGCCTACGGCCGATTTTTGAACATGTTCAAGTAGCGATCGACGTGAGCTGGGTCTCGTGCTGCGGCAGGATGTCGGACGTGAAGGAGAAGCAGCTGGATCGGTGGGTGGCGAAGTACCGGAAGGCATGGGAGTCGAACGATCCGGCGGACATCGCGGCACTCTGGACCGAGGACGCCGCGTGGTACCGCCGCCCGGATGAGGAGCCGGTCCTCGGCCGGGACGCGATCGTGACGGCCTGGCTGGAGGTCTCGGATGCGCCGGGCGAGACGACCTTCGAGTACGAGGTGCTCGGGTTCGGCGACGGTGTCGGGTTCGTCCGCGGCTGGACGACGTACCAGACCCAGCCGCCGAGTGAGTTCAGCAACCTGTGGGTGATCCGGCTCGACAAGGACCGCGCGCACGAGTTCGTCGAGTGGTGGATGGAGAAACCTTGATGGGCTACAGTTTCGGTAGGCACTCAGGGTGCCACCGGTCCGCGGGAAGGGCTCAGCCCACCTGATCATCGAGTTGTGCGGTAGGTGTTCACCTCCTTTCTCGCCTGACGACGCGGACAGCAGGCTCGTAGAGAGGAGGTCGCGATGCCGACCCGGAATCTCCCGAACGACCCGCACCTGGATCACCTGCGCAAGCAGGCCAAGACCTTGCTCAAGCAGGTCCGTGCCGACGAACCCGAGGCCCTCGCGCTGGCCGACGAGTTCCATCCCGTGCAGTCGCTGGCCGATGCGCAACTGGTGATCGCCCGGAGCTACGGATTCCCCAGCTGGCCGCGGATCGTGCGGCATCTCGAGCTGGTCGACCGCTACAGCCGTTCACCGCACCGCCAGGAGATCGGCGGACCGCTCGACACTCCCGAGCAGCGGGCCGACGAGTTTCTCCGGCTGGCGACCCTGCACTACGGGCAGGACGATCCCGCTCGGCAACGCTCGGCGCGGCAACTGCTCGACCGCTTCCCGGACATTGCCCTGAGCAACATCTATACGAAGGTGGTGGCGGGCGAGCTGGACGCCGTGCGGGACGAGCTTCCCCAGCGGGCCAGGGAAGAGGGCGGACCGTACCGCTGGGAGCCGTTGCTCTATCTCACCTACAGTCGCCTCGACGCACCCCATCAGGTGGAGATCGCTCGGCTGCTCCTCGAGCATGGCGCGGATCCGAACGCGGGCTACCTGTGGCAGGGCCTGCCGTCGCCGTTCACCGCGTTGACCGGGGTCTTCGGCCGGGGCGAAGGCGATCAGCCACCGCATCGCGACCGCGTCGAGCTCGCCCGCGTGCTGCTGGACGCCGGCGCCGATCCGAACGACAGCCAGACCATGTACAACTGCGGTCCTGGCGCTCCTCCGCCGTACGACGACGTGCACCTGGAGCTGCTGATCGAGTACGGGCTGGGCCGTGGCGACGGTGGTCCGTGGCACGAGCGGATGACGACGGCGCACCCGACGCCGCAGCAACTCCTGGAGGACGAGCTGGTCTTCGCGTCCTCGGAAGGCCTGCTCCACCGGGTCGAACTGGTGCTTGCCCAAGGCACCGATCCGGAGGGGCGCGGGACCGAGCATCCGGGGTTCGGCGGCCACCGGGCCTATGAGCTGGCCGCCGTGCAGGGACACACCGAGATCGCCGAGCTGCTGCGCGCTCGCGGTGCGGCGCCGCTGGACGAGGTTCACGAGGTCTTCGCGGCGATCATGCGGGGTGAGACCCCGGACATCAGCCCCGAGCTGGCCGCGCGGGCCGTCGCCCGCGAGCCGCATCTGCCGTTCCGGGCCGGCGAGATCGGCCGGACCGAGGCGCTGGAACCGCTGAAGAGTCTGGGCTTCGACCTCAACCTCATGGGGTGGTCCGCGCCGATCCACCAGGCCGCGCTCTACGGTCACCTCGACACGGTGAAGAAGCTCATCGAGCTCGGCGCCGACCCGGAGCAGCGTGATCCGACGTACGGCGGCGACGCACTTGGCTGGGCCGAGCACAACCATCAAGAAGAGGCGATTGCCTACCTCAAGGGCTTACGGCCAGGAACAGGAACGCGCTGAACACCATCAGGTGTACGGCGCCCTGCAGCAGCGTCGCCCGACCGGTGGCCAGCGTCAGCATGCTGGTCACCACGGTCAGCGCGAACAGCACCATCTCCTTGCCACCGAGGCCGAGCACCAGCGGCCCGCTGAGCCAGATGGAGGCGATCGCGATGGCCGGGATGGTCAGGCCGATGCTCGCCAGCGCCGAGCCGAGCGCGAGGTTGACGCTGGTCTGGAGGCGGTTCCGCAGTGCGGCACGTACTGCGGCAACCGTCTCCGGCAGCAACACCAGCAGCGCGATGACGACACCGACAACGCCCAATGGGGCGCCGGCGGACTCGACCGCGGACTCGAGCCTCGGCGACACGGTCTTGGCCAGGCCGACGACCGAGACCAGACAGACGAACAGGAGTCCGAGACTGAGCAGCGCGACCTTCGTGCTCGGCGCGGCCGCGTGCTCCGCATCGTCCTCGTCGACGGTCGCGACCGGCTCGTCGACATCGCGGTGCCGCAGCACGGACGGCGTACCGGCGGAGACCGGCAGGAAGTAGTCGCGGTGCCGGACGGTCTGGACGAAGACGAAGACGCCGTACATCACCAGCGAGACGACACCGGCGAACGCCAGTTGGGGCCCGCTGAACTGCGGACCGGGCGCGCTGGTGGTGAACGTGGGGAGCACCAGGCTGAGCGTGACCAGCGCGATCATCACGGTCAGCGCGCTGTTGGAGGCCCGGACGCGGAACTCCTGCACGTGATGCCGCAGCGAGCCGACGACGAGGGACAACCCGAGGATGCCGTTGCAGGTGATCATCACCGCGGCGAACACGGTGTCCCGCGCCAGGGTCGACGCCTTGTCACCGCCGGACGCCATCAGCGTCACGATCAGGGCGACCTCGATGACGGTCACGGCGAGCGCGAGGATCAGCGTGCCGAACGGTTCGCCGACCCGGTGGGCGACCACTTCGGCGTGGTGGACGGCCGCGATCACAGCGGCCCCGAGACCGGCGCAGACCAGGATCAGCAGGACTGCGCCCAGATCACGACCCCAGGAAAGCACCAGGACGACGAGAGCGAGCGGGGGCACGGCCAGACTCCAGCGCGGCAACCCATGGACCACCGTGTTTGTCATCCCCAGCGAGTCTATTCGCTCCCGCGATATGCGCTTGGCTTCCGCCGCCGCGCAGGTGATGCTTCTCGCACCATGACAGTGCAGATCAGGAACGCGGTAGGGACCGACTGGGCGGCGATCTGGCCGTTCTTTCAGGACATCGTCACCGCGCGCGAGACCTACGCCTACGACCCGGACCTCACCGAGGAGCAGGGCCGCGCGCTCTGGATGTCGCCGTCGGCCGATCCGTTGAGCCGGACCACGGTCGCGGTCGATGACGACGGCACCGTGCTGGGTAGTGCCAACATGTATCCGAATCGGCCGGGGCCCGGCTCGCATGTCGCCAGCGCGAGCTTCATGGTCGACTCGGCGGCGCGCGGGAAGGGCGTCGGGCGGCTGCTGTGCGAGGACATGATCGACTGGGCGACCCGCGAAGGCTTCCGGGCGATCCAGTTCAACGCGGTGGTCGAGACGAACGAGTCGGCCGTCCACCTCTGGCAGGAGCTCGGCTTCGCCATCATCGGCACCGTGCCCGAGGCCTTCAACCACCCCAAGCACGGGTACGTCGGCCTCCACGTGATGCACCGGCCGCTCTGAGGCCATGCGCTGGGACTGAGTTCAGGGTTTGCGGAGGCCCTTCGACGCTGCTCGCAGTACCGCTTCGGTGAGGGCGTCGAGGATCGTTGACTGCAGCTTCCAGTGCTGCCAGTAGAGGGGGACGTCGATGTATTTGCCAGGGGCAACCTCTACGAGCCGGCCGGCGGCCAGCTCGGGCTGGGCGACCTCGTCCTCGATCATGCCCCAGCCGAGGCCGATCCGGACCGCTTGATGGAACGCGCCCGGCGCGGGCACCGCGTGTGACGGCGGGTCGAGTTTCCGCCGGGTCACCTTGCGCATCAACCGATGCTGGAGCTGGTCCTTGCTGTTGAACACCATCATCGGCGCCTCGGCGAGTGCCTCCGGCAACGGTTTCCCGGCCAGCCAGCGGTCGGCGTAATCGGGCGTGGCGACCGCCAGATACCGCAGCTTGCCCAGCGGTACGACGCGACAGCCCTGGACCGGCCGTGGATCCGCGGTCACCGCGGCGAGCACCGTGCCGTTGCGAAGGAACTCGGCGGAGTGCTCCTCGTCCTCCTGATGAACGACGAACCGCGCCGCGTGGTGCTCGGACAAGTCGAGCATCGCGGGCAGGAACCAGTTGTTGAGCGAGTCCGCGTTCACCGCGATCGGCAGCCGGAGGGTGTCCGCCCGGCCCCGAACCGCCGCGATCGCTTCGAGCTCCAGCAGCGAGACCTGGCGCGCGAGCCTTCGCAGCGCCTGACCCGCCTCCGTGGGCCGCGCGGGCTTGCCCCGCATCACCACGACCTGGCCGAGCCGGCCCTCCAGCGCCTTGATGCGTTGGCTCACCGCCGACGGTGTGATGTTCAGCCGTCGCGCGGCCGCGTCGAAACTGCCTTCGTCGACCACGGCCGCGAAGGTGTCGAGCTGTGCGGAGTCGATCTGCATGATGAAGCCATGCTAATGGCACGTGAGAATCTTTAGCTGGTCTGATGGCGTGGAGCTTGCCTACCGTCGTACGCATGCCCCTCCTTGCCGGCTTTGCCACGACGCTGTCCCTGATCATCGCGATCGGCGCGCAGAACGCATTCGTCCTGCGTCAGGGCCTGCGCCGTGAGCACGTCCTACCGGTGGTCCTGGTCTGCGCCCTGTCCGACGCCCTCCTCATCTCCAGCGGTATCGCCGGTCTCGGGGCCCTGCTCACCCGCAGCGAGCTCGCTCTCGACATCGCGACGTACGGCGGCGCCGCCTTCCTCTACGTGTACGCCGCCTTCGCCTTCCGGCGCGCTCTGAACCCCGGCGCGATCAGCCCCGCCGACCATGCCCCGGCCGCCCTCCGCAGCGTCCTCCTGACCTGCCTCGGGTTCACCTACCTCAACCCGCACGTCTACCTCGACACCGTCGTCCTGCTCGGCTCCCTCGCCAACCAGCGCGGCGCTGACGGCCGCTGGATCTACGGCCTCGGCGCCGTCACCGCGTCGTTCAGTTGGTTCTTCGCCCTCGGTTTCTTCGCCCGCAAGCTGACCCCGCTGTTCGCCCGTCCTCGCGCGTGGCAGTTCCTCGACTCCGGAATCGCGATCCTGATGACCGCGCTGGCCACCTGGATGCTCCTCCCCTGACCCAGATTGAACGCAGACTGAGCGCGTGGACGTGACGGTGTTGTGTGATGCGGTGGCGGTGTTTCCGGAGAGTGTCGAGGAGGCATTGCCGGGGTGGAGTGCCGAGCACGCGGACTGGACCGCGGAGCTGGCGCCGGGGAATGTTCGGGCTGACGGGTGGTGGCTGCATTTCCACAGCTACCTGGTGATCGGGGATGCGGGCGTCGTACTGGTTGATGCCGGGGTCGGGCCGGCGGGTGGTGAGGCAGCTGAGTGGCTGGGGGTGAGTGGGCGGTTGCCGGGCCTGCTGGAGAAGGTGGGGGTTCGCGAGAGCGACATCGACACCGTGGTGCTGACGCATGTCCACCTGGATCACGTGGGGTGGAGCGCTGAGGGTGAGCGGCCGCGGTTCGGGAACGCGGAGTACGTCGTCCAGCGGGATGAGCTCGAGCACGTGCGCGGCGGGGCGACGTACGAGCGGATGATCCGGCCGATCGTCGAGGCCGGGCAGCTCAGAGTGGTGGACGGTGAGGTCGGACTGCGCGGGATGCGGTTGCTGCCGACACCGGGGCATACGCCTGGCCATCAGTCGGTGGTGACCGAGCGGGCGGTGCTCGGCGGTGATGTGCTGGTCCATCCGGCGCAGGCCCGGTGGCCTGAGCTCACTTATTTGTACGAGCGCGATCCCGCGCGGGCCGTGACGTCGCGCCAGGAAGTGCTCGCGCTGGCGGCCGCGTCGGGGATCCCGATCGCGGCCGCCCACCCACATGCGGCATTGCAGAGCGACGCACGTCCACTGGCGACGCCCGGGCCAGGCAGCGAGCTCTGCCCGCCGTACCGGCTTTAGCGGTAGCCGGTGGTGTCGGCAGGCTTGCCGGGGTCCTGCACCTCGACGATGTAGCGCCACGCGTCCGGCCGGCTCCCGTCGAGATCGGTGAAGCCGTAGAGCTGGGCGAGCTCGCCGCTCGAGGTGGACTTGCCGTTCCAGCGCCGTACGTCGGGATCCGCGGCCAGGGCCGCCACCGCGCGGCCGACGTACGACGGACTCTCGGAGATCGCGAAGTGCGGGATCCGCTCGGTCGCGTCCTGCCAGTTGGCCTCGGTCACGCCGAATCCTTCGAGCATCGCCTCGGACCGCAGCCAGCCGGGGGTGAGCAGGACGGCGGTCGCGTCGTACTTGTCGAGCTCGTGCGCGAGCGCGAACGCCATCCGGCTGACCGCGCCCTTGGCAAGGTCGTAGAAGAACGAGACGCGGTAGTTGTCCGCGTTGTACTCGTTCGTGCCGTCGGTCATCTCGATGACCAGTCCGCCGGGTGACTTGATCAGCAGCGGCAACGCGAAGTGGCTGGTGATCACGTGGGTGTCGACGCCGAGCCGGAGCAGTCGCAGACCGTTGTCGAGATCGCTCTCCCAGACGGTCTTCTCCCACTCGGGCTCGCTGAACTGACCCCAGATGTCGTTCACCAGAATGTGCAGCGCACCCTGCTCGCTCTCGATCCGGTCGACGAGAGCACGGACCTGCTCGGGGTCCAGATGGTCCACCGGTACGGCGATGCCGTGACCGCCGGCCTGGTCGACCAGCGCCGCGGTCTCCTCGATCGTCTCCGGCCGGTTCATCTCCGACCGTCGCGCCTGCGTGCTGCGCCCGGTCACGTACACAGTCGCACCGGCAGCACCGAGCTGGACCGCGATGCCCCGCCCGGCCGCCCGGGTCGCCCCCGTCACCAACGCAACCTTCCCCGCCAACGGCTTCATCCTGGCATCCTTTCCATACGCTGTATGGTTATGTACCATACGACGTATGATTAATGCTGGCAAGCGGTCCGGTCGGCCTCGGGCCGGCGAGGAGCGGCTGAGCCGGGAGGCGATCCTGACGGCGGCGCTGCGGATCGTCGACGACGAGGGCATCGACGCGCTGACCATGCGCCGGCTCGCCTCGGCGCTCGGGGTCAACCCGATGTCGCTCTACCACCACCTGCCGAACAAGGCCGCCGTCCTGGCCGGGCTCGCGGAGTTGGTGTTCGCGGGGCTGGAGCAGGTCGATCCGGGTGAGGCGGTGCCGTGGCAGGAGCAACTGAAGGACGCCGCGCGGGCCTATCGCAACGCGCTCCGCGCGCATCCGAACCTCGCACTGCAGGTGCTGTCCGACACGTCGGCGGTGTCAGAGGTCGTAGTCGTCGTCGTAGAGCCGTTCTACCGCGCGCTCGACCGGGCCGGGCTGTCGCCACGGGAGATCTTCGAGTCGGTGAACACGCTGATCGACTTCATCCACGGCTTCGCGCTCGGTGAGACCGCGGTGCGCGCGGAGAGCTTCGACCTGGCTCCCGACCTGCTCACCCGGGTGCAGGCACTGCCCGTGGGCAAGGCGCCGACCCTCGCCCGCGTGGTCGGCGAGTTGGGTCCAGAGGGTCTCGCCTACGACTTCGACAGCGGGTTCGAGTCCGGGCTGACCGTGCTGACGGCCGGGATCGGCGCCTCGGTCCGGCGCGGCCGATAGCGCGAGATCGCGACACCGATCAGGCAGAGCACACCGCCGAGGTAGGCCAGCGGCGCCGGGCTCTCGTCGAGCAGGAGCCAGCCGAGGAGGATCGTCAGCGGCGGGACCAGGTACGTCGTGGCACCCATCCGGCCGGCCGTCGTCCGCGCCAGCGCGTAGGCCCAGGTCGTGAAGGCGATCGCGGTCGGGAACGCACCCAGGAACACGATCCACCAGATGGTCGACGGCCGCGCGTCCGCGGACTCCCGGATCAGCGCGGGAGTGAAGGGCAGACAGCTGATCGTGCCGATCACACAGGCCAGCCAGGTCACCTCGAGCGCGGGCAGCCTGGCGAGCAGCGGCTTCTGCGCGACGACCCCGATCGCGTACGCGGCCGCGGCGACGAGGCAGAGTACGACGCCCCATGTCTCGGCCCGTCCCTCCGACGACGACAGGCCGATCAGGATCACCCCGCCGAACGCGGCGATGCTGCCGAACACGAGCTGACGCGGGAAGCCCTCGTGCAGCAGAACCCCGGCCAGCAAAGCGATCAGCAGCGGGCCGATGTTCACCAGCATCGCGGTCGTGCCGGCGTCGAGGCGTTGCTCGGCCTCGTTCAACGCGAGGTTGTAGACGCCGAACCACAACAGGCCGCAGAGCAGCAGGAACTTCCAGTCACCCTTGGCCGGCCAACGCCGCGGCCGCAGGAACACGAACACGCCCAGCAGCACACTGCCGACCAGCAACCGGCCCAGCGACAGCGCACCGGCCGAGAACTCCTGGCCGACATGACGGATCGCGACGAAGGCCGACGCCCACGCCACCACCGTCACCGCTGCCGCACCCGCTGCCAGCACGCCCTGTTTCTTCATGCCCCTGACGCTAGGCGTCCGACACTTCGGTGGACACCGAATTCTTCGCCGCCGGCAGCGCGAACGGTACGACGAGCGCCGTCAGCAGCACCGGGATCGTCAGCGCGGCGACCAGGATCGACATGCTGAACCAGAGCGAACCCAGCGCGAAGCCGGCGTACACCGCGACCGCGAAGACCTCGGCGAAGAAGCCGGACACCGACGTCACGGTCGCTCGGGCCGGACCGGTGATCGAGTCCTGCAGCCGCGCCTCCGCGACGACGATCACCAGCTGCATCACGCCGTACCCGATCGCGATCGGGGCGAAGCCCCAGGCCGTTCCGCTCAACGCTC
The DNA here is from genome assembly GCF_043197365.1 of Kribbella sp. NPDC049174. Lineage (NCBI taxonomy): Bacteria > Bacillati > Actinomycetota > Actinomycetes > Propionibacteriales > Kribbellaceae > Kribbella > Kribbella sp. NPDC049174. The sequence goes on from NZ_JBICSZ010000009.1 coordinate 78,950, forward strand.
CCCAGGCGATCAGGGCCGCCGTTGCTCCGAGACCGATCGCGAAGGTTGTTGCCGGCAGCTTGTACGCCGGTCCGGCCAGTGCGCCGCCGATCGCCTGTGCGGCAACGGTCCCGGCGATCAGCAACGGCACCCAGGTGGTGGACGCGCCGGCATCTCTGGCGAGCAACGGGAAGTACTCGTCGAACGCCAGGAAGCCGCCGAGCAAGGCAACCAGCGCCACGGCTCTTCGGACCGGACGGCTGGTCAGGGCTTCGGTCACACCGGCCCGCAGCATCGACCAGTACTCGGCGAGCGCGGTCCGGGTGGAGGTCGGTTGCGGCTCGTCCTCCTCGGGCTGTGCAGGCTCGACCGGTGGAGCCTCCGGGAGAGTCAGGGCGACAGCGGCCTGGATCAGGCAGCTGAGGACGCTGACGACACCCGCGAGCACGTAGCCGCCGAGGTCGAACAAGGGCGCGGCCAAGGCGGTCGCGGCCAGGTTGGCGATCAGCGAGGCGGACCTGGCTCGGCCGAGCAGTCCGGCGTACTTGTCGGTGCAGTCGCGCGCGGCCAATTCGTCGTACACGAAGGCCTCGAACGTGCCGGAGATCAGCGCGGACGACGTACCCCACAGGACGAAGCCGAGCGCGAAACCGGCGAACGACGGCACCGTGATCCACGCCGCGTACCCGAGTCCGCTGAGCAGGGCACCGAAGACCAGCAGCTTGCGCCGCGAGTACGTGTCGGCCCAGGCGCCTGACGGCACCTCGAGGAGGAACGCGGTCGTCGACCAGATGACGAACAGGATCGAGATCTGGGCGGGCGACAATCCGTGGTCGGCGAACAGCAGCTGGTACAGCGGATACAGCGGGATGAAGTCCTGCAGCGCCTCGTACGCGACGATGCGGCTGGACAGGCTCTTCGGTAGGCGGTCAGTGCGTCAAAGGTGCGGGCTCGTGTACCTCATGTCTTGAAAGATACCGGGGAAATCAGTGCCCGAGCAGGTCTTTTGTTCCAGGTGTGGACAAGTGCAGGACCTGGTACCGCGTGCCCGGCGCCGCACCCGGCTCCGGCGAGGACCACAAGGTGAAGTGCACAACCTCCCAGCGCGTGGGATCCACAGCGATCGCGGAGCTGTGGACATCCGCACCGGCCGCGGTCTTCCGGACGGTCTCGAGCGCCTCGGCAACCGGATCGGCCGGGTCCACGTCGGACGACAGCTGCCAGGTGTGCTTGGTCGCGCTCAGCGCCGGCTGATCGACGTCCGGACCGGCCAGCGCTTCCACCCCGGTCCAGTGCCGGACCGGCGGACGACCGAACGACGTACAGATCGCGGTGAAGAACCCGCCACCCCACAGGAACCGCCCCATCCCCGCCGGGTCGTTCCACAGGTAGAAGGGCGCGTACTGATTGACCATCGCGCCATTGGCCCGGTCCTGGATCAGGTACGCCTTGACCCCCAGCCCGTCGAAGTCGTCCAGCCGATGCCCGGTCGCCTCCACCCGCCGCCGGATGATCCCCATGTCGTAGTCCGTCGGCAACGTGATCTCGTACTGCATCGCATCCACGGTCCACCCTCTCGCTCGGTTACCGACATACTAGTAGGTACAGAGCATCGGTTCAGGCGGTGGCACCGGTCAGGAGCTGGGTGATCTGCAGGGTCAGATACAGCGACCGCAGCAACACCGCAGCCGGATCGGGGGACTCTGTGGTGGCTGGAACGACGGTGAAGCCGACTGAGCTGAGCGCTTGGCGGTGCCGCGTCAGCTCGGCCGTGAAGGCGCCGGGTGACGTGCCCGCGGTGCCACGTTCTGCCTGGCGGACGAGCCAGTTGGCGAGGTCCAGGAGCTGCGGTGGTGGGGCTGCGGTGGACGACGCTCGCGGTCCGGTCATGGGCCGGGGCCGGGCGACCGGTTCCGGGCCGAAGTGGAGCGCATCGACCGCGCTTCCGGCCGGAGCGTCAGGGTGGACAAGGCTCAGCGGCTCGCCGACGACCCCCTCGGCGGTGCGGCGGATCTTGGCGACGACGAGTGTTCCTGGCGCCGGCGTCGGCAGGGCTTCGATCCGGGCGACGGCGTGCTGTGTCTCGGCGGAGTACGGCAAGTGCAACGGCAGTACGTCGCCTGCCTCGTCCGTCACCGGCCACTCAAGCCGCTGCATGGCCTGGTCGAAGGACGCCGGACCGAAGCCCGCCGGCCGCAGGATTGCCCACTCCCGCAGCGGGTCCGCGGGATCCAGCAGGCTCACCGGCCGACCGGCCAACCCCGCCCACCGGCTCACCGCGGGCAACGCCGCCGCGATCTCGGCGCCCGACTGTCGCACCACCAAGGCGCGAGTGCTGTCGACGCCTGACAACTGCCCCGTCGACGTGAGCCGGGCATTCGCCAGCTTCACGCTCGAACCGGTGGCCTCGGCCGGGCTGTGCATCCCCGACCACGGCCCGGGAGCGTCGTACCGATTGCGCGGGTCGAACAGCACACCCTGCGAACGGCTGTCGGTCCAAGCGACGAACCGGTCGTCGGCCGCCGCCCAGAACACAGCGGTCAACCCGGCGAACCCCGACGCCGACCGCCACGGCACCGAACCCACACCGATCAGCTCCAGCTTGCCCGCGGTGTCGAAGCGACCCCGAGCAGTCCCCACCAGCCGCGGTACGTCGCCCATCGACTCCAGCGCACTCACCAGCGCGTACGTCGTCGCCGCCTGCTCGAGCAGGAACCGCTCGTCGGCCCGAGCCGATCGAGCCAGCGCCAACTCCACCTGCCCGGCCATCGCCCGCAGCGCTCGCGCCAGCCGGTGATACTCCGCACCCTGCGCCGACACGGCGAGCGTCTCGTACCGCTGCAGGATCGAGTCCGACAGATGCGAAAGCCCGAGCCTCACGGTGTCAGTCAGCAGTTGTACGACGGCCATGCGCACAGCCACCCGCCCGTCGCCCACGGTCGCCCCGACTGTGGACGGCTCACGACGGCGGATCGGCTCGAGCTCCTTGCCGTTGGCCCGTTGGTAGGCAAGGACAGCCGCGACCTGATACTTCTCCACCGCGGGCAGCTTGCTGTCTGGCACCATCCCGGCCAGCCCGCCACCCATCGACCGGAAGCTCACCCGAGGACTCACCAACGACAGCACCAACTGCTGCCCGCCCTCGACCCGGAATCCCTCCTCCAGCTCGAGATCCTCGACATACCCCCGAGCCCACCGATACCCGGCCGACCCCGCGAACTCGACCAACTCCGCCCGCCCCACACCCAGCAACTCGGCCCCGAGCCCAGCCATATCACCCGCGACGACAGCCGGCGAGGACGTCGGCCCAGCGCCGCCAGACGCGGCCTCCGCACCTCCACCCAGTCCCAGCCAGATCCCGGCCGCGACGACGTGCTGGCACGTGGATCCACTCGCACAGGTACAAGTCGCCACAGCCGGACCGGCCGGCCCGAAGGTGACAGTCACTTCGCCGACCGCGACCTCGACCGATTCAGGGCCTTCGGCAACGATCGACGGTGTCAGCTGGGTGAGGTCCTTGCGCGCCCGCCGCAACAACCCCTTCGTCGCCAGCGCCGCCCAAGCGTCATCGTCGTACCGGCCGAGCAGCTCGACCAGCGCCGTACGCGGACTCATCTCGTCACCTCAACCAGCCAGGACGCCAGTTGTGCCGGTGTCAGCGCCGCGATCTCCATCCCCTCATCGGCCAGCCGGCCGGCGATCTGCTTGTCGTACAACGGATTCGCCGAACCATCCAGCGCCGCCAGACCGAGCAACCTGACCCGTGCCTCGGCCAGCCCGCGCACCGCCCGGACCAGCGCCGGCAGCGGACCACCTTCACAGAAGTCGGTGACCAGCACGAGCACGGTGCGCTGCGGGTTCTCCACCAGCTGAGCGCAATACCTGAGCGCCTTGCCGATGTCGGTCCCGCCACCGAGCTGGACACGCATCAGTACGTCGACCGGGTCGTCGACATGCTCCGACAGGTCGACCAGCGAGGTGTCGAACACGACCAGCCGGACCCGGAACGCGGGCAGCCCGGCCAGGATCCCCGCCATCACCGCGCTGTGGATCACCGAGCCGGCCATGCTGCCGCTCTGGTCGACGCAGACGATGATGTCCCAAGGCAGCCGGCGCGCGTTGCGCTCGAAGAAGAGCACCTCGGCGAGTACCAGCCGTTGCCCCCCCGGGTCGTAGTGCTTCAGATTGCGCCGGATCGTCCCGACCGGATCGAAGTTCGCCGCCACCTTCATCGGGGAGTGCCGGTGCTGGTTGAGCCGGCCCGACAGCGCGACCCGGACCTTGTGCTCGAGCCGGCGGCGGAGTTCCTCGACCACCTGCCGGATAATCCGCCGCGCGACGACCAGGGTCTCCTCACCCAGGTGTCCCTTCAGCGCGAGCAGTGTCTTGAGCAGATCCTCGTCCGGTTCGAGACGTTCCAGCGTCTCGGGATCCGTGATCAGCTCGGTCAGGCCGTAGCGGTCGAGAGCGTGACGCTCGACGATCTCCGCCGTCTCCCGCGGGAACAGCTCGCGCACCTCCGACAACCACTCGACCAGCGCCGGGGCGGAGGCGCCACTGCCACCGGGCATAAGCTCAGCAGTCTCCCCGCCGGCCCCGGACGATCCGCGCACACCGCGACCGCCGTACTCACGCCCGTACAGGTAGTCGAGCGCAGCTTCCATTCGAGCTTGGTCACTGCCCGCCGCCGGATCGCCCAACTGTCCGCTCGAGTAGCGGCCCAGCACCAGCCGCCATCGTTCGACGGTCATGTCCCGTCACCCCCGGCCAGCCAGCCCGCGAGGCCGTCTCGTTCGAGCAGCGCCCTGACCTGCTCGGACAACAGCAACCGCTGCTGGACTTCTCCCGCGTCGGCCGTGGTGACGAGCAACGTGCCCAACTCGGCCAGCCCCTTCATCGCCGCGACCACTGTCGCCACGCGATCCGTCTCGCTCGGTGTCAGCTCAGCGAACGCGAGCCGCAGCTCCGGCAGATGCTGGACGAACGTCTCCTGGTCCCAGCCGGTCAGCCGCCGGTCGAGCTCGACCAGCAGCCGCTGCTCCTGCCACGCCGCCTCCCGCGCGGTCATCAGCAACCCCGACAGGAACGCCACTCCGGCCGCGGGCGAAACCCCGCCGGCCAGATGACCCGTCACCCGCCCGACGACCCCGTCCGCGTCAACCCGGCCGGCCGAATAGGCGATACCGCTCGCGGCACCCTGGACGAACGGCTCGGGATGCCCGTCCGCGATCCGGTCGACCAAGTCCCAGTACAGGTCCGCGTCCAGGTCGCTGCCCGCTTCCGCGACCAGCAGATCGCGCAGCCGCACGAGCGCGTCCGCTGTCGACTCCGCGTCGCCCATCAGCTGCCGGCCGAGATAGATCGCCCGCTGGTACGCCGTACGCAGCAAAGACGGCACCGCGTCGAGTTTGCGTGCCTCGAGCGGTTCGCGAGCCTCATACAGCAGGCCGAGCTGGGTGACCGCGGTCGCCACTTCGGCGAACGACGCGTCGGCGGCGATGCTGTCCCGGACCAGCTCCAGCGTCTCCCCGACCTGCTCGTGCAGACCGAGCACACACGCGCCCGCCAGCAGACCGACCGCTCCGGATGCGGTCGTCGAGGTCGTGCGCAGCGCGGCCAGCTTCTCGGCGAACCGGGTACTGACCGCAGTCGGCACGGTCGATCCGTACACGGACGCTTCGACCAGCGCGCCCTCCGCGATCGGCGACCAGGCGTAGTCCCACTTCTCGTGCAGCCGCCCCAGCCCGAAGCCGTGGACGAAGTCCGGGCCCGCGGACCGGTGCGCGAACGGGACGTCAAGCGCCAACAGCCCATGCAGCAGGCGCGACGTCTCCCGATGCGTCGCGTTGCGATAGATGTCGAGGGACGTACTCTGCCGACCGGGCTCGTCCACTCGCAACCGAAGCCGGCGTAACCGCTGCAGCGCGTCCTCGACCAACGGAGTTCGACCGGCTCCCGGCGGGACCTGACCGATCGCATCACCAGTCAGCGTGTGCTGGGCTGCAGCGCGGACGAGGACGCCCTCGACATCGATGTCGCCCTTCACGAAGCAGCTCTGTACGGCGTCGAGCAGGTCACTGCGCAACGGGGCAGGACGATCGCGGAGCGCGGCAAGCTGCAGCGCCTGGTCGAACGCAGCCGAGACCGACGGCAACGCCAGCGGGACACGGTGCCGGTCGCGCAGCTCCGCGCTGATGTCGAGCAACGCGGTCAAAGTCGCAGCAACACGCGGATGTTGACCGGCCGGTGGATCGATCAGGCTCTGCCAGAGACGCTGGTGCCAGGCCGGTGAGGTCATGCCGGCGCTGTAGCCGTTCAGCCGCTCCAACCGCTCGAACGTGTAGCGGATCAGGGCGGAGTCGCCCGAGACCGCCCCCAGCGTGAAGCTCGGCCGCGGTGGTGGCGCCGCCAGCAGCTCCGGCAGCGCCACCGCGTGGAACCCGCCGACCACCGCCATCACCGGCCCCTCGGTGCCGGACCGCGCCGCCAGCGCCGTACGGATGTGCCAGACCATCCCCGCCTCGCGAGCCGTCGCGCCATCGGCCGCGAGCTCCTGTGCGGTCCGGTCAGCGCGAGCCAGCAGGCAGTACGCCGCCATCCGCGCGATCTGCTCACTCACATCCGTCGTACTCGCGTCGGCCTCGAAGAGCAGCTCCCACAAGTCCTCGTCGTCCGAACAACCCAGTCGCGCCGCCAGCAGCTTGAGGCTCTCGCTGTGCCGGAAGTGCCGCTCGTCGAGCAGCGAGACGCCCTCTTCCCCACCGGCCGGCAACGATTCCTCGGCCAGATGCTGCTCGGCGAGATTCAGATCGATGAACCGGCAGGGAATGCCCCGTCCGGCCGCATCCCGCAGCGCGACCAGCTCGGGTGAGTAGTCGCAGAACGGGTAGTAGCCGGCCCATCGGTCGGCCTTGCGCACCGCGTACGTGTAGATCGCCAGCGGCATCCGGGCCTCGGGATGGGTGAGCAACGGGATCATCGGGGTGAACCCGCGCGGTCCTTCCACCAGTACGACGCTGGGCCGGTGCTCGGCGATGATCCGTCGTACCAGCAACGCACAGGCCGGACTGTGGTGCCGGACGGGCACCACGACGAGGTCGTCCCGCACCAGGTCTGCGGCCAACTCCCGCACGCCCGCGGTGGTCAGAAGACCATCGGTCGCCATCGAACGCCGGCCTCAGCGGTCGAGTTCGCGGCGGGCGTCGAGGACGCGGTGCCAGCGGTCGTCGCTCTTGGCCCGCTGCTTCACCACCACGTCGAAGTAGTGCCGCAGCTTCTTCCCGTCGTCCGGGTTGTCCTTCAGCACCGTCCCGATCAGCTGCCGGGCGACGTGTTCACCGCCGACCTCACCGCCACCGAAGTATTCGGCGTCGAGACCGGCCGCGTACCCGACCGCGACCGCCTCCGCGGACGACATCACCGCGCTGGTCCGCTCGATCACCGTCCCCTCGGCCGTCACCCCGTCCCGTAGGTCGTGGAAGGCGGTGACCAGCAACTCCACCACGTCATCACTCAGCCGGGCCTCGACATTCGACTGGGCCAGCAACGCGGCGGTCTGCTGCTTGATCAGCCGCTCCTCCAGCCGCCGGTCGGCGATCGGCCGTACCGTCTCGAAGTTGAACCGCCGCTTCAGCGCGCTCGACATCTCGTGGACGCCACGATCGCGCAGGTTGGCCGTGGCCAATACGTTGAAACCGCGCGCCGCGAACACCGTCGACTCGGCGCCGCTGAGCTCCGGAACGTGGACGAGTTTGTCCGACAGCAGCCCGATCAGCACGTCCTGGATCTCCGGCTGGACCCGGGTGACCTCCTCGAACCGGCACACCTTGCCCTGCTCGATCGCCTGGTACATCGGTCCCTTCACCAGCGCACGCTGGGTCGGTCCCTCGGCGAGCAGCAGCGCGTAGTTCCAGGAATAGGTGATCTGGTCCTCGGTCGTTCCCGACGTGCCCTGGACGGTGCAGGTCGAGTCACTGCCGATCGCGGCCGCGAACAGCTCCGACAGCATCGACTTCGCCGTCCCCGGCTCGCCGACCAGCAGCAGCCCACGGTTGCTCATCAGCGTCACCACACAGCGATCGATCAGTGCGTCGTCGCCGTAGAACTTCTGCTGTACGCCGAGCTCGTGGTCGCCGAGTACGAAGGTCCGGACCGCCCGCGGGGAGAGGTTCCAGCCTTCCGGCCGTGGTCCGGTGTCCGCGGCGGCCAGCCGGGTCAGCTCGTCGGCGTACACCTCTTCCGCGGGCGCCCGCAGGATCGTTGCCTTGTGCATCAGTACTCCGACTTCTTCTCCCAGTCCGGGTCGTACCCGGAGCCGTCCGACGCCATCAGCCGGAGATCGTTGTACGCCTCGGACAGCAGCACGGCCGGTACGTCGGCGAGCCGCAGCATCGTGACGGCCCCACTCTCGCCCGGACGGCTCTGCCGGAAGCCGACCGCTCTCAGCGCGACCGTCCGGTTCTGCTCCGGCAGCGGGTTCCCGGTGAAGCTGACGACGATCGTCAGCCCCAGCGTCGGGAAGCGCTTCTCGTACTCGTAGAACCAGCCGCCGTCCTCGGTGCCGCCGCGGGTGTAGCCGAGTTTCCCGGCCCGTCCGCGGAGCGCGAACGCCTCCAGCAGATGCCCTTCGAAGTCCCGCAGCCAGTTGTCGTCCGCACGGTCCGGCGGCAACCCGAAGGTGCCCTTGCCGAACTGCTGGAACAGCGGCACGACCTCGTAGTCGTCCAGGTGCTGCTGCCAACTGCGCACCGTCTCCTCGTCGAGCAGGCTGTCGTGTGCGATCGCGATCTCGGTGTCGTCGGCCAGCTTCACCGGGCTGTCGTCCACGTCGGTCAGCGTCCCGTCGTCGAGCGGCCGGAACACGACCTCGCCGTCGGCCACCCAGGCGAGTCGCTGGGTCAGGTACCGCACGATCGGATGGCCGTTGAGGTACCGCTCCCAGTCGTCTGCCGGCCACGTCCGCTCAGTGCACAGAGCTTCGTACAAGCGCTCGGTCTGCAACTGGACGACCGCCTTCAACTCCCGTTTCGCAGCGGTGAGCGCCTTCTTGGCGTCCTTGACCGCTGCCTCGTCGTCGGACTGTCGCGGCGCCGGCAGCGCTTTGATCCTCTTGTCCTCCGGGGACCGCAGCTCGATGGTGAGATCCGGTCGCAGCACGGCGGTGAACACGCGGTCGCCGTAGCTGAGCTCGATGTGGCCGTCCGGGTCGAACCCGGCGACCGGGATGGTCCGGTCGGCGAGCTCGCTCAGGGTCCAGCCCTTCCGCTCGGCCAAAGCCTCGGCCTGCCGGGTCGCCTCCTCCTGGAAGCTCTTCGTCCGGAACCGGGATCCAACCGACAGCATCAGCTGCGTCGCACTCGGGTGATCGATCCAGGCCAGCATCGCGATCAGGGCCTTGCCCTGCGCGGCCCGGGTGCCGTACCACTCCTTCAGATACCTGCCGACCGGAGCTGCGGCTCGCTCACCAGCGCAGGCGGCGACCACCGCCAGCAGGCCCTTGGACGCTGTCGCCGAGCCGGCCGGCTGCCGGGCGAACCCGGGCAGCAGGCGGGCGACGATCTCCTGCTCGCTCATGCCGAGCATCGGATCGCCCTGGTAGTACTGCGGGTTGCTGTTCATGTACGGGTGCAGCCAAGCGGCCTGTTGCTCGGCGAGCTTCAGCGCCTCGTCCATCGGGATCGGGGTGGTGTCATGGGCCAGCCAAGCCTCGAGCAGATGCTGACCGAGCTCCTCCCGTTCACTCGACACGAACAGGCCGCAGTACTTGCGGAGCAGGGCATTCGGCTCGGGTGACTTCGCCCTGACCGATTGGGCGATCAGGAACCGCAAGATCGGCAGTTGAACGGCCTCACCCGAGTCCGCCCAGTGCACAGGCGGCAGGCCCTCCCAGTGCAGCCACTCCAGGCCCTTCGGAAGCCCCTTGGCCAGTGCGGTCTCGGCCTGCTTCGCCAACCCGGCGCGGTCGACGTACTTCTCCACCGGCAGCCCGTAGGCCTGCAGAGCGTCCAGCAGCGCGCCCTTGGTGACGTCGTTCTTCTCCTTGGCCACTGCGGCTTCCAGCGCTGGTACGGCGGACTCGTACCGCAGCCGTTGCAGCCACTGAGCGGCGTTCGTCCGGGTATCCGCCTTGCCGTCGGTGAGCGCGGCGACGATGCGGTCCTCGACCCCCTTCGCCCGCACCAAGATGTCCTGTGCGTCCCGCCGCGAGGTCTTACGCGGACCGAGCGCGACGCCGAACAGCGCGTCGACCGCGTCCTGCGGCAACGCCGGCAGCATCGCCAGGGCACGGAACGGCGCCTTGTCGTCGGTGTACCAATCGCTCGACGCGGTGGTGAGCAGCTCGAGGAACTGAGGCAACGCGTACTGGACGAACGGGGCAACGGCTTCCTCCGGCCAATCGTCGCCGAGCCCGCCGTACGTGCGTTTGAACCTGTCCGCGATCACGGCGCGGCCATCCACACCCAGCGTCTCCAACAGCACCGCCAGCTCCAGGAGCGTCGGGTGTCCGGTGTCCTTGAACAGCTCGTCGAAGATGCGAGCTACGTCGCCCGGCATCTCGCCCAAGCGGTTCACCAGAGTGCCGCATCGAGCCAGTAGGACGGTCGTCACGACCGGTCCCAGCGCCGCGGCGTGCCGACTGAGCGTCCAATGGGCCCAGTACTCCGACACCCCGTCGTCGGGGGCGACGACACCGACGGGCTGTCCGGTCTCCAGCGTCTCGAGCACGGCCTGCAGATCGTCATCGCTCAGCCCGGTGCGCAGGCCGAATCGACGGGCCTGGGACACCATGTGACCCGGTATCTGCTGCGCCACGATGCTCTGCAGCCGCTCGCGGATGTCGTCGGTCAGCGGAACGCGCAGGTCGACGACCGGAAGGTCCAGCGGCGGAAGCTCGTCTGCGACGGTCGCGGTGTTCCAGTCCTTCAGCAGGTCACGGACGCTCGCCGCCCGATCGGCCGCGGCACACTCCTCGGCCCAGCTACGCAGCTCCGGGCTGTCGGACGCCCACAGCAGCTTCAAGGCATGCAGTCGTTGCTCGGGTTTGCCGCTCGCCGCCAACTGTCGCAGCTCGGCCATGACGCCAGGCCCTGCGAGCAGCGGTCGGGCGTCCTTGCGAACCTGCTGACTGGACGACGTGAGGATACGGGCGATCTCCGGTGCGAACCCGGTCAGCGTCTCGGCGGTCAGCGGAAGCAGCATCGCAAGCACCGACTGCTGGTCCGCGACCTTGTCGACCGAGATCGCCGCCCGGATCGCCTCGGTGTGCCGGTGCACCGCGTCGTCGTACCCGGCCAGCTTCTGGATGAGCTCGCGCCGGCAGTCCGACACATAGCCGATCGAGGTGGTCCGACCGATGGTGAAGGCCATGGTCAGCAGGGCCGACGGCTCGAGGCCGTCGGCAACGAGTAGTTCCTCGAAGCGCGCGTGGTCGAGGGCGTGGAGCGGCAGCGACATCGTGTTGTACTGATCGGTGAAGACGTTCCCGAGCTGAAGAATCAGCGCCTCGGGCCACAGTCGCCCGCCGACCCGATCGAGCTGGACCCACTGAAGTCCACCGGCCATGCATGCGCCGAGCACCCGTGCCCAGCGGCCGAGCACCTCGAGCGGCAACCGCGGCCAGCCTCGGACAACTGCAGGCAGGGCTCGCGTCGCCGCTGTTCGTTCGTAGTGGGGATGCAGAAGTGCCAGCTTCAGAGCGTCGTCGGGGTCGCCCAACCCAGCCAGCGCGGACTCGGGCGCGCCGGTCAGCACGTAGTCCGCGACCCTCTCGGGCAACGCGGCATTCCGGTCAGCGAGCGACTCCAGCGCCGCTCGCAACACCTGCTCCAGCTCCGCCGGAACCGCCGTCGTTTCGGTCATGTCCCCACCCCCAGCTCGTCGAGTCCCGAAAGCTACCTGCCCCCGCCGACAGTCCTCCGCGAACGCCTCAGTGTGCCATCGCCCCAGGCCTAAATGAGGAGCGCCGGCGGCCCTGAATCGGACAGAGTAGAGCGATGGGTGATGTGAGCGAACGTGTTTGGGCGCGGTTGCCGGAAGGCAGCCGGGAGGCGTTGGTCGACGGGTTGAGTCCGTCGGATCTGCAGTCGGTGCTGCTGGATGTGAGTCGGGAGCGGGCCGCGAAGGTGACGCCGGCGCGGCTGCTGCAGCGGTGGCAGCAGGACCGGTTCGTGCAGCCGTCGCCGACCGATCCGCGGCAGCTCGTGAAGACCCAGCAGCGGCTGTGGGAGGCGCTGCCGGAGCGGTTCGCGGGTGTCGAGTTGTCTCCGGTGACACCGCTCGGCACGTCTTCGGTCGTCTCGAACATCAATCAGCACCAGGTGCTCAGCACGATCCGCAGTACCGAGGTCGCCAGCGATCCCACCAACGAGCTCGCGCTCGAGGCCGCCGTACGACGTCGTGCCGGTCAGGCGCGGGTGGATCTGGCCACCTGCCAGCGGGTCGTCCGGGCTCAGGCCGTCGAGGGGCCGGGGATGTTCGCGCACTTCCAGCTGTTCGTGCTGGTGTCGAGTGCGCGGGACACCGGCTCAGGCCGGACCGAGGCCGAGCTGCTGATCGATCACCTGCGTTTCTGGCACGACGTACTGGGCGACGGCGCCGAGCTCAGCTTCACCACGTTCACGCCGTCGGCTGTGCGGGAGCGGATCGACGACACCGTCCGCCCGGCGCTGAAGACCGACCTCGTCGAGGACACCGAGCGGACCAAGAGCGCGAACTACTACTCCGGTACGGCGCTGGGCATCGGCTGCGACGGTGCAGATCTGGGCGACGGCGGCTTCACCACGTGGACCGCGGACCTGCTCGGCGACGCGAAGGAACGCTGCCTGACCTCCTGCATCTCGACCGAGCGGCTGACGGCTATCTCAGCTTGAGCAAACCCGCATCGGTGGGCCGGAATCCACAGGCCTCGAGGTAGAAGGCGGTCAGGTGTGGCTCGAAGTCGACATGCAGCCACTCACACAGGGCCGCCTTCGCCTCATCCGCCGCAGCCAGCACCAGCCGCTTCCCTATGCCCTGCCGCCCATGATCCGGGTGTACGGCGGTATCGAGCACGAACGCATGCGCGCCACCGTCCCAGCACACCTGCACGAACCCGACCAACCGATCGTTGCTGAAGGCCCCCACCCACGTCAGCGCCCACCGCTCCAACCGCGCACCCCACGCCTGCACTTCAACCGCACCCCCAAACGCGGCAGCGTGCAACGCCGACAACTCCCGATCATCAACCGGGAACCGCACTCGGATGTCGGTCACGCTGCCTCCGTGCTGATCAGGATGACTGTGCTGTTGGGGGTGAGGTGCAGGCGGTTGCGGGCTGCGCGGAGGCCGGCGAGGGTGGCGGCGCCGCTGGGGCCTGAGGAGATGCCGGCTGCGTGCAGGTCGTCCACCGCACGGAGAGCATCGTCGTCTTCGACTGTCACCGAGTAGTCGAGGCCGGAGCGGAGTACGGGCAAGGCGAGGGTGGAGGCCGTACCGCAGTTCAGGCCGGCCATGACTGTCTTGCCGGTGGGGACGGTGACCAGCTCGCCGGCCAGCAGGCTTGTGGTGACGCAGGAGGCGGTGGCAGGTTCTACGCCGAGTAGAGCGGGTGCGGACGAGCCGCTGCGGTAGTGGGTGACGGCAGCCTGGGCTATCGAGCCCACACCCATTGGTACGACGACCAGGTCGGGCTGTACGTCGATCTCCCGGAACAGAGTGGAGTAGCCGTCGACGATGTGCTGTGGCACCACCTCGTACCCAGGCCACGCGGAGTCCTGGATCAACAGCCGGTCGTCCACCGCGTACGACGCTGCCTCGGCGACCGCGGCGTCGTACGAGTCCGGTACGACGGTCACCGTCGCACCCTCGGAGCGGATCGCGTCGATCGCCGCGTCGCTCACAACGTCGGGGATGAACACGTGAGACGGCAGACCGAGCATGGCGGCCCGGCGAGCGACCGCCCGGCCGTGGTTGCCGTCGGTCGCGGTGACGAGCTCCACCGGTCCCGGGTGATCCTGCAGCGTGCGGTGGATCGCCCACCACGCGCCGAGCGCCTTGAAGGCGGGCAGGCCGAGCCGCTGCGACTCGTCCTTCACCAGGACCCGCCCGACACCCAGCTCCGCCGCCAGCGACGGGACAGGTGTCAGCGGCGTCGGGCGGTAGCCGGGCAGGCTCTGGTGGAACGCCAGCACCTCGGCCGGCGCAGGCGTCGTACGCCAGGCCCGCGCGGCCGGGTTGTCATACCAACGCACCAGCTAGGCGACGAGGCAGAAAGCCTGGGCCGAGCCGGAGTACGCGCGCGGGGACGAGGTGATCCGCTGCGGCCCCGACTCCTCGACGCGGATCGCGGCGGTCTGGAGGCGGATCGGCAGCGTGGCCCGGACCGCGGTGGCCAGGTCGAACTGCACCTCGGCCAGCAGGTCGGTCAGCTCGAGGTCCAGCGCACGGCAGATCGCGGCGAGGATCTCGGACGACGGTTCCTTGCGGCCGCGCTCGATCTCGGACAGGTAGGGGACCGACACTTGAGCCAGCTCGGCGAGCTCGCGCAGGGTGATCCCCCGCTCGCGCCGCAGCCGGCGGAAGACGTTCCCGATCACCTGGCGTAGCAACACGACTGGCCCTCCTCGCCTCCGGATGTCCTGTACCGAGTGTGCCATCCCGCCGAGGTCTGCGGTGGGCAGATCTGCCACGGGCAGATTCCCGGGCACTTCCGGAGCGTGGCGCGCAGGCTGGACGGCATGAGTGAGTTTCAGCTTCCGAACAACCTGGACGCCCACATCTACCAGCGTCTGCTCTGGCAGCGCATCCTCGTCCTCGGCGACGAGATCAAGGACGAGAACGCCAACGCCCTGTGCGCCCAGCTGATCCTGCTGAACGCCGAGGACCCGAAGGCGGACATCTCGCTCTACATCAACTCCCCCGGCGGCTCGGTGTCGGCCGGGCTGGCGATCTACGACACGATGAGCTTCATCAGCAACGACGTGGCGACGTACGCGATGGGCATGGTCGCATCGATGGGTCAGGTGTTGCTGACCTGCGGGGCACCCGGCAAGCGGTTCGCGCTGCCGCACGCGCGGATCATGATGCACCAGCCGACCGGCGGGATGGGCGGTACGGCGTCCGACATCAAGACCCAGGCGGAGCAGGCGATCAAGGCGCGGGCGGACCTGGCGCAGTTGATCAGCCAGCGGACCGGTCAGTCGGTGGACCGGATCGAGACCGACTTCGACCGCGACCGCTGGTTCACCGCGGAGGCGGCGCTCGACTACGGGATCATCGATCGGGTTCTCAGCCGTCCCACGCCGGTGGCGGCCTGACGGTTCAGACCTGGGCGAGCGCCTGGGCCAGGTCGCTGGTCAGGTCTTCGGGGTCTTCCAGGCCAAGGCTCAAACGGAGCAGGCCGTCGGACGGCTTGGCTTCGGGTGCGACCAATCGGTGGGTGAGTGCGGCGGGGTGCTGGATCAGGGTGTCCACACCACCGAGCGACACCGCGTGCGTGATGAGCTTCAGCTCACCGGCTACCCGTGCCGCGGCGTCGTACCCGCCGGCGACAGTGAATGCCAGTACTGCGCCCGGTCCGGCCTGCTGGCGGCCGATCAGCTCCTGCGGGTCCGACAGGCCCGGGTAGTACACCGTCTCCACAGCGGGCTGGGCGCTCAGCCAGTCCGCCACCTTCATAGCGGTCGCCTGCTGCGCCCGCACTCGCACCGGCAGCGTCTGCAGTCCCCTGTGCAGTTCGTACGCCGCCAACGGGTGCAGCAGGCCACCGGTCACAGCCCGGATCTGGCGGAGCCGGGTGATCCATTCCACGCCGGCCGCGACGACGCCGCCCATGACGTCGCCGTGGCCGCCGAGGTACTTGGTTGCCGAGTGCAGCACCAGGCTCGCCCCGTGACGAGCCGGCTGCTGCAGGACCGGCGTCGCGAACGTGTTGTCCACAAGCACCGGTACGTCTCCCGCCTGCCGAGCGACCGCGGCGATGTCCACCAGCTGCACGGTCGGGTTGGCCGGCGTCTCCACGATCACCAGCCCGGTCTCCGGCCGGATCGCCGCCGCGACCTCGGTCGCCTTCGCCCAGCTGACCGTCGTACCCAGGAGGCCTGTGGACAACAGGTGGTCCGAGCCTCCGTACAGCGGGCGTACGGCGACCACGTGGGGGCGGCCGGCCGCGACGGTGGCGAGCAGGCAGGCGGTGAGCGCGGCCATGCCGGAGCCGAAGGCGACCGCGCCGTCGGTGTGCTCGAGCTCCGCGAGGGCGTCCTCGAACCGGGCGACGGTCGGGTTCCACAGGCGCTGGTAGACGAGGCTGCCGCCATCCGGGCCGTTGCCCTGGGTCAGTTCGTCGTACGACGTCCCACCGGCGGCCACACCGGGCAGCGGGTAGGTGGTGGACAGGTCGATCGGCGGGACGTGCACGCCGAGCGCGGTCAGGTCGTCACGGCCGGCGTGCACCGACCGGGTGTCGAGCTGGGTCATGCCTGCCTCCTCGGCTGCTCAGGGCTGCTGGGCGATGAGGATGGAATCTTCTGCGGATTTACCGCAAGAGTTCCGAAGAAAATTCATCCACAGGCTCATCCACATGCTGTGGATTCTGTGGAGGACATCTACAGTGAGGTCATGCCGAAGGATCGTCGGACGCCTGGACCGGCCCCGCGGGCGGCGCCGGGCACCGGGCCCGGCGGGCTCGACGAGGTCGATCGGGAGCTGGTCCGGCTGCTGGCCGCCGATGGCCGGATGGCGAACAACGCGCTCGCGGAGGCGACCGGGATCGCACCGTCGACCTGCCTGATGCGGGTCCGGTCGCTGCGCGAGCGCGGGGTGATCAAGGGCTTCCACGCCGACGTGGACCTGGGCGCGCTGGGGCAGCCGTTGCAGGCGCTGGTGGCGGTGCGGATCGGGGCGCACTCGCGCGACGAGATCAACCGGTTCCGGACGAAGGTGCCGGAGCTACCGGGGGTGCTGTCGCTGTTCCATGTCAGCGGGGCGAACGACTACCTGTTGCACGTGTCGGCGGCGTCGCCGGACGCGCTGCGTGAGTTCGTGCTGGATCATCTGACCGCTGATCCAGCCGTGGTGCATGCCGAGACGAGTCTGATCTTCGAGCACGTCCGCGGCGGGGTGACTAACGGGGCTTGAGACCCCAGACCGCCGCCAACTGGCGGAAGGAGTCACGGCGCTCGGCCGGGCTGTGGATATTTGTGGTGATGATCAGTTCGTCGGCGTCCGCTGCCTTGGCGCGACGGGACAGGTCCGCGGCGACCTGATCGGGCGTGCCGACGGAGACCAGGCCGGACCACTCCTCGACGGCGGCGCGTTCCGCATCACTCCACGGGTAGGCGGCCGCTTCCTCGGGCGACGGCAGCGGGCCGGGGCGTCCGGAGCGGAGGCGAAGCATCGAGAGGGCGTTGGCCTGAGCCAACTCCTGCGCACGTTCTTCCGTGTCGGCGACGATCGCGGCCAGCGCGAGGATGACGTGCGGGTCCGACTGGTGGTCCGAGGGCTGGAAGTTCTCCCGGTACGACGCGATCACGCCGGCCGGGTCCAGGGTGCCGAAGTGACCGGCGTACGCGAAGCCCGTCCCCAGTGCGGCTGCGGCCTGACCGCCGTATGTGCTGGAACCGAGGATCCAGACCGGCGGCAGCGGTACGTCGTCCGGTTGCGCTGAGATCGGCGCGAACGGGTGGCCGGCCGGGAAGCCTTCGGCGTACGCGCGGAGTTCAGCGTACTGCTCGGGGAAGTCGTCGGCACCGAGTGCCTCCCGGCTGCGGCGCAGGGCCAGCGCGGTCCGCTGGTCGGTGCCGGGTGCACGGCCGATACCCAGGTCGATGCGACCGGGGTGCAGACCGGCCAGCACGCGGAACGTCTCGGCGACCTTCAGCGGTGAGTGGTTCGGCAGCATGATGCCGCCCGAGCCGACGCGGATGCTCGAGGTGGCGGCGGCAACGGCCGCGATCATCACCTCGGGACTCGAGCTGACCACGCTCGGGATGTTGTGATGCTCCGCCAGCCAGTAGCGGTGGTACCCGGCGGCCTCGGCGGTCCGGGCCAGTTCGAGGGTCTCGTGCAGCGCCTGGGACGGACGCGAACCCGTCGGCACCGGCGAGAGATCGAGCACGGACAGGGGCATCGGTTCGGCGCTCACGTTGAACCAGCAACCGCGCCCGGCCGCAGCCTATTCCGGGTACGGCGTTTGTTCGCGCGCGTCGCGCAGTGGTCTGGCCCACCACGCGAGCTGATGAAGCAACGCGGAGGCGGCGGCCGGGGTGGTCGGGTCGATCGGCTCGCCGTCAGCGGTGAAGTCGGTCTCGTGGAAGCCGAGGGTGTCGCGAATCGTGACCGCGTGCAGCTCGCCGAAGACCAGCCGGAGTTGCTCGGCGGCGCGCAGTCCGCCCGATCGGCCGCCGTACACGACGAAGGCGATCGGCTTCCCGTACCAGGGCCGGCGGACCGCATCGATCGCGGTCTTGAGGTCGCCCGGGTAGGCGTGGTTGTACTCGGCGGTGACGATCACCGCAGCATCGGCTTCACCGATCCGGGCTCGGAGAGCATCGGGCGGTACGGCGCTCAGGTCGATCAGATCGAGTTTGAAGTCGTCGTACCGCTCGACCTCGCGGGCGAACCAGCGGGTGACCAGAGTGCCGAAGCGACCGGCGTCGACGTTGCGGGTGAGCAGGGCCAGCCGCAGCGGATGAACGGTCACGTCGGGGACGCTAGTACCTCAACACGACTTGAGGTCAAGCCTCGTCGTGGCACGCAGTTCAGAAAATGCGGGAACCGGGATAAACTCACGGATTTGTGGCTGCGACCAGAGGAAATGCAGAAATGGTCCCCGGGAGCCAACGCGGTGCATTTTATCACAAGGGGTTGGAATTGCCGAATCCGGTCCAGGCTGAGCAGAATCACCTGACGACTTTCTACGCCGCGCTCGACGCCGAGCGCGAGCACACCGAGGGCCGCAAGCAGGACGAGCAGCTGGTCCACACCCGCAACGCCCAGGCCCTGCACCAGCGCGACGGCCGGCTCCGCG
Organism: Kribbella sp. NPDC049174; assembly: GCF_043197365.1. Classification (NCBI taxonomy): domain Bacteria; kingdom Bacillati; phylum Actinomycetota; class Actinomycetes; order Propionibacteriales; family Kribbellaceae; genus Kribbella; species Kribbella sp. NPDC049174. Next base: position 97,932 of record NZ_JBICSZ010000009.1, read on the forward strand.
AGCTGAGCGTCCGGCTGGCCCGGCTCAACTCCGCCGAGGAGGGTCTGTACTTCGGCCGCCTGGACGCTGCCGACGGTGAGACCCTGCACCTCGGCCGGATCGGACTGCACGACGACGACTACGAACCGTTGCTGGTCGACTGGCGCGCACCGGCAGCCCGCCCGTTCTACATCGCGACCGCGGTCGCGAACGAGGGTGTGGTCCGGCGTCGCCACATCCAGACCCGGTTGCGCAAGGTGATCGACGTCCAGGACGAGCAGCTCGACCTGGAGCGGGACGCACCGGACGCGTCCAAGCCCGGCACCGGCGTGATGGGCGAGGCCGTCCTGCTGAAGGCGCTCGACGCCCGCCGGACCGGCCGGATGGAGTCGATCGTGCAGACGATCCAGGCCGACCAGGACCGGATCATCCGCTCGGAACTTCCCGGAATCCTGGTCGTCCAGGGCGGTCCGGGAACCGGTAAGACCGCGATCGCGTTGCACCGCGCCGCCTATTTGCTTTATACGCACCGTGAACAGCTGGAAAAGCGCGGAATTCTGGTCGTCGGGCCGAATCCGGCGTTCCTGCGGTTCATCGGTGAGGTGCTGCCGTCACTCGGTGAGGACGGTGTCCGGCTCGTCACCGTCGCCGAACTGTTCCCCGGCGTGACCGCGACCCGGCCGGAAGTCGCGGAGAGCGCCGAGGTGAAGGGCCGCGCGGTGATGGCCGAGGTGATCGCCAAAGCGGTCGCCGACCGGCAGTGGGTCCCCGATCGCCCGATTCACGTCACCGTCGAACAGACCGTGCTCCGGCTCGACCCTCAGGTCTGTGTCGACGCGCGCGAGCGGGCGAGACGCCGGCAGCTGACCCACAACCAGGCCCGGCCGTTCTTCCTGACCGAGATCGTCGACTTCCTGACCGACCAGTACGCCGACATCATCGGCGCCGACCCACTCGGCGGCGAGAACCTGCTCGACGAGTACGACCTCGCGGAACTGCGCAAGGAGGTCCTCGCCGAGCCGGCCGTCCAGACTCTGCTCGACCAGCTCTGGCCGCTGCTCAGCCCGCAGAAACTCCTCGAGGACCTGTACGGCGACGAGGACCGGCTGGCCCTGGCCGCGCCGCAGTTGAGCGTGCTCGATCGCGAACACCTGCTGCGGTACGGCGATGACTGGAGCCCGTCCGACGTACCGCTGCTCGACGAAGCGGCCGAGCTGCTCGGTGACGACGGGCGTGAGGCGGCTCGGGAGAAGGCGGCCCGGGCCCGGGCGATCGCTTACGCACAAGGCTCGCTGGACGTGCTGACCGGTTCGGCCTCGACCGACTTCGACGAGGACGACGAGTCGGAAGTGCTGACCGCGAAGGACATTCTCGATGCCGAGATGCTCGCGGAGCGGTACCAGGCCGAGGACGATCGGACGCTGGCCGACCGGGCCGCGGCGGATCGGCGGTGGACCTACGGGCACGTGATCGTGGACGAGGCGCAGGAGCTGACGCCGATGGCGTGGCGGGCGATCGCACGACGGTGTCCGCTGCGGTCGATGACCGTGGTCGGCGATGTCGCGCAGACCGGTGCGGTCGGCGGCGGGACGAGCTGGGAAGGCGCGCTGGGCTCCACCTTCGGCGATCGGTGGCGGTTGGCCGAGCTGACGCTCAACTACCGCACCCCGGCCGAGGTGATGGAGCTTGCCGGCGACGTACTCCGCGAGGTCGACCCACGGGCGAAGGCGCCGCGCTCGGTTCGGTCGACCGGGGTGAAGCCCTGGCACGCGGACATCGCGGCTGCCGATCAGGCGGCGTACGTCCAGAAGGTCGCCGCGGAGGAGACGCAGCACGGGCAGGTCGGCGTCATCACGTCACGCAGTCGCCTCGAGTTGGTGCAGGAGGCTGTGGCGCACCTGAGTGACGTGACGGTGCTGAACGCCGCCGGCGCCAAGGGCCTCGAGTTCGACTCGGTCCTGGTCGTCGACCCCGACGGCATCCTGATCGAGTCTCCCCGCGGTCTCCGCGATCTGTACGTCGCTCTGACCCGGTGCACCCAACGACTCGGGGTCGTCGGCCCGCTTCCCGACGTACTGCAGTCGTCCGTCGCCTGGGACGACCGGCGTTAGTGGTCGGCGCAGCACTTCTGCTGGTGCTGGAGTTCGAAAGGGATCAGTACGTCGCCGGCGGCGGGCTGGACCTGGAGGACGAGACGGCCGCCACGTCGGACTGGGCGGAGGAAGTCTCGCGTGTCGATCAGTGAGTCGTCGGTGATGGCGAGGCCGCCGACGGCTTCGAGGTGGTCGATACCGCAGCGGGTGCGGAGTTCCGCAGCCGGCAGGACGCCGTGGGCCTGTTCGTGTCCAGGCCAGCGGACCGCGCGTCCCGCCGTACCCAGGGCCGCTTCGACGGCGGCGACGTACGCGCCGCGGACGAGGTGACTCGGGCCGGCGAGTTCGGGCTCGGACGCGCCCGGGCGGGTGATCGCGAGGCCGACGGTGTGATCGGCGAAGTGGTCGCGGATGTCGTCGGCCAGGTCCGCCGCACTCATGAGCGAGACCGCCACGTGCGGGCGGTCGCCGCCTGACACCATGTGGGTGCAGGCGACGACCGGTTGGTCCACGACGTCGAGCAGGTCGTACAGCAGGTGGTCGGCCTCGGCCGTGTCCCGGCTGTCCGCGTCGATCGCGATGATCATGGCTGTGGTGTCATTCCCTACTTCGGTAGCACCCAGATCGGGTTCGTGTAGAACCACAGGTCGACCCACGGGTCCGCGTCGCCAACCACGTCGAGCTGCGGACCGGCCGGGTCGATCGCGGCGCCCAGGTACCCGGGCTGGCTGCGCTTCCCGTCGGTGCCGCGGACGCGGACATAGAACGGCGCCTCCGCCTTGCCCAGCGGGTACACCAGCTCGAACGTGCCGCGGCGACCCGAGGTGTCCCACTGCTGGACGACCTTGGTGCTCGGCGTCGTGAACGTGTCGCGGTCCGCGACCGGTCCCGTCACCGCGCCTTGAATGACGTCGACGCGGTTGAGGGTCGGTACGAAGTTCGCCCAGTTCGGCAGCGTCTGCGCGGTGATCCGTACGACGAGCTCGAGCGAGCGACCACTGCGGGTGATCAGGGCTCCGCCGAGCGGTTCGCCGTACCGTTTGCCGACCTCACGGACCTCGACCTCGACACCCTTGACCAGTGCGCCGTGGTCAACCCAGACGCGGCCGTTGCGCAGACCCTCCATCACCGCGAGGTAGTCGCGGCGGCCCGCACCGACATGCGTGCGGCTGTAGAAGCCGGGCCAGAAGTCGCCCGCGGTCGAGTTGACCGCGTTGCCGTAGACCGGGTCCATGTAGCGGCCGTCGCGGTCGAACTGCGCCTGGCTCGAGCCGTCGGGGCGGCGGGCGGTCTCGTTCCAGTTGACGTGCGAGTCGGAGTTGGCGCTGATCCACCACGGCTTGCCCTCGGCGAGCAGGCTGTCCCAGAGGCCGCCGACGGTCGCCGTCATCCAGTCGAAGCCACCCCAGGTCCGGTAGCTCTCGGCCGGATAGCCGGGGAAGGAGTTCGCGTTCGGCGAGTTGCCGTAGAAGCCGCGGGCGCTCGCACCGCCGATGCCCTGCGGCAGGCCGGCCGCCTGGTGACCCGGTGCACCTTCGAAGCCGACGGCGATCCGCGGGTCGGCGTCACGCCAGTTGCGGATCTCGTGCGGGCTGTCGATGCCGTTGCGGGCCGGATGATTGGCCAGGAACAGCGCGTCCGCGACCCGGCGCTTGTCCACCTGCTGACCGAGCCACTGGATGCCGGACACCGCGAGCGCCTCGTTGACGGGTGTGTTCGCCCCGGCGCCCTTCACGCTGCCGTCGTAGCTGTTCTCGAACTGCTTCAGTACGTCGACCTCGCGGCTGCCCGGCGCGACGAAGACCGTGCCGTGCTCGGCGGCCGGGATGTTCCACTCCAGCCCCTGGAAGATCAGCGTGTCGCGCAACTCCGAGCGGGCCGCCTTGATCTGCGGGTTGACCAGATCCACACCGATCCGGGCGTGCGTCGCGCCGCCGTGGTCGGTGATGACCAGCCAGTCCAGCCCGTACGCCGCCGCATGCCGAGCCTGGTCGATCACCCGGTACAGACCGTCGGAGCTCAGCTGCGTGTGGATGTGGTGGTCGCCGGCCAGCCAGACGTTCGGGCGGTTGCCCGGCCGGAAGATCCAGCCGTCCCTGGCAGCGGCGGCCGCCGGGGTCGTGGCCGCGGCGACCTGGGCTCCGCTGACGGCCAGCGCCGCCGTACCCCCGAGGATGCCGGCCGACCGCAGCAGCGCCCGCCGGGACACCTCACTCGGCGAGAGATCACCGTCCGGCACCGATTCGTCCAGCGCGGCCAGCGTGGCCGCGTCCAGCTCGGTGTTCGGGTGGTGATGATCGTGCCCGTGCGCGTGGTCATGCCCGTGGTCATGCCCGTGCCCGTGGCCGTGACCCTGTCCGTGGTCGTGGGAGTGGCCCATCGTGTGTCCTCTCGGATGGCGGAATCCGCCGCGATCATCACCCTTTTCCATGACCACCAGATGTTGTCCCGGTGAACGCCACCCATGGACAACGCAGAGCGACGACGTTTCAATGAGCGCGGGGGAAACCATGAATGGAGAACTGCGTTCTGTCACGAAACATCGCAAGCTCACCGGCCCGGATCGCGGCAACGCGACGCTGGCGGCCCTGGCCGGAGTCGCGGTCAGTGTTTTCGTCCTGCTCACCTGTCGGTGATGTCCGGGCGCTGACGGCCGGGCTGTTCTGTCGGGATCTGGCTGCGCGCGGAGCGACGTACGGAGAAGCCGTTGCCTACTGGTGGTATTACAACCGGCCGGCCCGGATGGATGCCGACAACAACGGCATTCCCTGCGAGACGGTGTACTCGACCGCGACCGTGAACGCCTTCTGGTTCTCGTGAGGCGGTCTGTCTGGGCGGTGTTCCTGGCAGCCGCGGCTGTGGTCACAGCCGGTGGTCTGGTCGCACTTTCGTCGGCCGGCGCGTTCGACAACACTGAGTCGGACGCGCCGGCCGTTCGTTCGCCGACACCCACCGGGACTGCCAGCGCCTCGACTGAACCGACCAGGACGCCCAGTCCGTCGACTGTGTTGCCAACGGCAAGGACTGTGTACGTGTTCCCGATCCGGGGCTGTAAAGCGTCCGCGTCGCAGAGTCATCATGACTATCCTGCGTCGGACATCTTCGCGGCGAAGGGATGCAGCTTCGTCTCGCCGGTGGATGGTCGGGTCGACGAGGTGATCCGGGTGGACAACTGGGACTCGAAGACCAACGTCGGCCGGGACCGCGGCGGGTTGTCGGTCTCGGTGGTCGGGGTTGACGGCGTGCGGTACTACGGCTCACACCTGTCGGCGATCCCCAACGAAGTCACACCAGGTCTCCGGGTCCGCGCCGGGCAGGCGCTCGGCTCAATCGGAAACACCGGCAGCGCCCGCATCACCCCACCCCACCTCCATTTCGGCATCAGCTGGCCGACGACCGCGGGCAAGTGGTGGATCCGCCGCGGCTCGGTATCACCACAACCCTTCCTCAACGCATGGCGCAACGGCCATCAGCTCTCCCCCGTCACCGCAGTCACCAAAGCCCGCCGCACCTACGGCCCCGACCACGGCTGCCGCTCATACTGCTGACGAAACCAGCGATTCCGTCGCACAAGCGAGAGCAGCTCAACTCCTGAGCACGGTTTCGGCACCGTCGACCAGGATCTGTGCCTGCTTGACCGCAGCCACCAGGGCGGCGACCTCGAGAAGCGCACGGGCTTGGGTGAGACGGACCCGTGCCTGCTCCCGACCGCATGGCTGCGTCCGGCCTAAGGCTCGCGGCGTCATCGGGCGATCCGGCGCGCGCTCCGGAGGTGACGGAACCCGACGCCTGCCACCGTCACGGCATCGCGGGACCACTCCTGGACGATCGGCTCGTCGGCGGCGAGGTGCTCGTCCAACTGAGCAAGGCTGAGCTCGTACAGCTGGGCATGATTCCCGGTCCAGCGGAACACCTGGTCGGCGAGATCGCCGACCAGGCCCGCCCACTCGGCAGGCAGTGGGTCAGGGAAGTCCCGGTGGATCAGAAGGATGTCGATGTCACTGTCGAGCCCTCCGTCGCCACGAGCGACCGAGCCGAACAGGCTCGCGTGGACCGGCGGGATCGCCCAGTCGTCGATGGCGGCGCGAATCCGGTCGATCAGTCGTTGCCTCATGGTGGTCAACTGCTCAACCGCGGCTGCGGCGAGGTGTTGCCTGTTGAGCGTGTACAAAATACTCGCGCCGGCTTGTGACGCACCGACCAAGCCGGTCGACGTCAACCGCTGCAGCACCTTCCGCACGCCGGGCTCGCTACCCACCCCAGCCAACTGCTGGACTCTCCGGCCGGTGAGCGGCTCGGTGGTCCGAGCCAGCACAGCCAGGACGGGACCGTCGAGCGACGGGATCACAGTACTGATCGGCTGCGACAGATCCATCAGAATCCCTACTATAGTTTTTATATCACAACTATAGTATCAGTATCGCTACTTTACTTGCCATCAGAACCTCGTGGCAGGCGGTCAGGATTCGGGGCCGAAGATTTGGCGGATTTCGGATTCGCCTTCCCAGCCGGGCCAGGTGCGGCGGTGTAGGTCCATGAAGCGCTTGGTCCAGTGGACGACCTCGTCGCGGGTGGCGACGTCGTACACGGCGTAGGCGCCGAGCGGGGCCGGGTCTTCGAACGGACCGTCGGTGACGGTGAGGCGGCCGGCGCGCACACCGACGCGGGTGGCGGTCGCGATCGGGAGCAGGCCCGCCGTATCGACGAGGACACCGCTGCGGGCGGCCTCCGCGCCGAGTTCGGCGATGCCTTCGTGCAGCGCGGGTGGTGGGAAGCCGTGGGCCTCGGACGTGCGCAGTACGGCGATGAATCGCATTACCGGGCCCGCCCTTCGCGCAGCATCCCGATCGACTTCTCGATCCGGCGGTCCCTGGTCTCCTCGGTCTTCGCACCGGTCACCTGCAGCACGTGCCACTGCTGCTTGCTGTAGCTCAGCGTCTGCCAGAACTCCTGCGCCGCCACGTCGGCCGCGAGCGCCGCGGCGAGCTCCTCGGGTACGTCGAGCTCACGCGGAGCCGTGTCGAGTTCGACGTCGACCTCCAGTACGTCGCCGGCCGAGACCCCGGCAACGGTACGACGTTCCGCGCTGACGCCGAGCATGAACCGGCCACCCATCCGGGCGATCGAGGTGCGGAAGGTGAACCCGTTGACGGTCACGCTGACCTTCGGGTGCCCACCGCCGCCGAGTGCCTCCACGACGTCCGCAGGTACCTCGAAACCGGCCGCGGTCTTGCCGCTGGACTCGAGCTCAGCCGTGAACTTCATCGGAGACTCCCTCCGCGCGGGCGCGCAGCATCAGCAAGGTGATCCAGGTCCAGCCCAGGATGACAGCGACCGTGAAGCCGAGGTTGACGGCGGCCGTGCCGCTGCCGGCGCCGAGGCCGACCAGGCCGAGGAGGTAGACCACACCGGTCACCAGCGAGAAGCGGGACCAGCGCCGGTCACCCTGGCGGCCGAACCGACGGCTGAGCACGAAGCACGCGACGATCAGACCGATGAAGCCGAGGAACCCAGCGATCACGTGGCCGAACCCGTGCCAGCTGATCGTCTCGGGCATCGCATCAGGCGTCCCCGGCGGGAACCCGAGGGCCGGATCGGCCCGCATCAACCCGGCCGCCGCGACGCCGGCGCCGTAGACGACGAGACCGCCGATGGCCCAGCGGGACCGGAGTCCCGCCTGGCGCAAGGCGAGAACACCGACGACGGTGAGCAGGCCGGTGACGACCATCATCGTGGAGTGGATCCAGCCGCCGGTGCCGTTCGCGAGCAGGCTCAGCGAGTGCTTGCGGATGTCGAAGCCGTCCCGGACGATCGCCTCGATCGTGCCGATGCCGACGTACAGCGGGCCGGCGAGTGCACCGGCGAGCAGCAGGGGTGGTGCCGTTTGCTTGGTTGTGGTTGTCATGGCGGTAAGCCTGCGTCCGGCCACTTCAGAAAGACTTTGGAAGTCTTAGGCTGAGCCGCATGCGATTTGGCGTGCTGGGGCCGGTCACCGGGTGGACCGACGACGGCCAAGTGGTGCGGCTTCCTGATCGCAAAGTGCGGGCGCTGCTGGCCGATCTCCTGCTGCACGCGGGTCGCGCGGTCGCCGCAGCCACGATCATCGACGATCTGTGGGGCGACGAGCTGCCGGTCAATCCGACCGCGACGCTCCAGACCCGGGTCTCCCAGCTGCGCAAGGCGCTGGACGAGGCCGAGCCGGGCGCCCGCGACCTGGTGCAGACGACGCCCGCCGGTTACCTCATCACCGTTGCCGCGGAGGCCGTCGACTCCGGTCGATTCCGCGCACTCGCGGCGCGGGCGCGGCAGACCGGCAACGCGCGGATGCGCGCCGCGACGTTAGCCGACGCGCTCACGCTCTGGCGCGGTCCGGCATACGCCGATGTCGCGCAGGACGCGTTCGCCCGGGCGACCATCGACCGGCTCGACGAGGAGCGGCTGGCCGTGCAGGAGGCGTACGCCGAGGCGCGGCTGGTGCTCGGTGAGTACGACGAACTGGTGGCCGAGCTGGCCGAACTCGTGGCCCGGAACCCGTTGCGGCAGCGGCTGCGCGCCGTACAGATGAGGGCGCTGCATCAAGCGGGCCGGCAGGCGGAGGCGTTGGAGAGCTACGCCGACCTGCGGCATCGGCTGGCCGATGAGCTCGGGCTCGATCCGGGTCCGGACCTGGTCGCGCTGCATCAGGAGGTCCTCACCGAGGCGCCGGCAGCCAGAGAGCCTGCACGGACCAATCTGCCGACCGAGGTCGAGTTGATCGGCCGGGATGCCGCTGTGGACGAGGTTGTCGAGCGGCTCGCGTCGGCGCGACTGGTGACGCTGACCGGAGCGGGTGGCGTCGGCAAGACCAGCCTCGCGCTTGCGGCCGCGCGTCGTACCGGCGACGAGGCCTGGCTGGTCGAGCTCGCCGCGCTGGACGCAGGGGCCGGCGCCGACGAGGTGTCGGCATTGGTCGAAGCGACGACCGGGCTACTGGTCCTCGACAACTGTGAGCACGTGGTCGAGGCAGCCGCGGAGGTGGCTGCCCGGTTGCTGCGGGAGTCGCCCGGTCTGCGGATTCTCGCCACGAGCCGGGAACCGCTCACCGTTGCGGGCGAACATCGTTGGCCGGTGCCGCCGCTGGATCTCCCATCGGCGGAGACGGACGCGGCAGACAGCCCGGCCGTTCAGCTCTTCGTTGCGCGCGGGTCGGCGGCGGACCCGCGCTTCAGCCTGACCGCCGACAACGCCGCAGCTGTCGTTGCGCTGTGCCGCCGGCTCGACGGGCTTCCGCTCGCACTGGAGTTGGCCGCGAGCCGGGTGGCGGCGATGGGCGTCCGCGACCTGGTCGACCGCTTCGACGATCGTTATCGACAGCGCGGTCTACCCGATCGGCAACAGACGCTGTCGGCCATGGTCGAGTGGAGTTGGGATCTCCTCGGCGAACCGGAGCGGGCGGTGCTGCGCCGACTCGCACCACATCCCGGCGGCTGCACACTGGCCGCGGCCGAGGCGGTGTGTGCCGGCGACGACGTACCGGTGGCTGATGTCGCGGAGTTGCTGAGCCGGTTGGTCGATCGGTCGCTCGTCGTCCGCGTGGACGGGACGTCCGGGTCGCGGTACCGCCTGCTGGAGACAGTCCGCGCGTTCTGCCTGCAGCGACTGGAGGAAGTGGGCGAGCTCGAGACGACCCGGCGACGGTACGAGCGGTACTTCGAAGGGTTGGCCCGCCACACCGAGCCTCGGCTCTACGGCCACAGCGAGCTGTTCGCCTATCTCGGCGGCTTGTACGGCGACGCGCCTGCGCGTTCCGCGAGCCCATCAGCAATGTTGCCTCGGACAACGACCGTCACGTCGGCCGACGGTACGCCGATCGTGCTGGAGACGTACGGCGACAGCGGCCCGGCGATCGTTCTCGTCGGCGGCGCACTGAACGACCGGCGGACGTTCATCCCGCTGGCCAAGCGGCTGGCCGGGCAGTTCACCGCGGTGACCTACGACCGGCGTGGTCGCGGCGACAGCGGTGAGGTGCTGCCGTGGTCGGTGGAGCGGGAATTCGAGGATCTGGCCGCGGTCGTCGACGCGGCGGGCGGTCCGGCGTACGCGTTGGGTGTCTCGTCCGGCGCGGTGCTCGCGGCCGAGGCGGCGGTGTACGGCGTACCGATCTTCGGACTGCTGCTGATCGAGCCGCCGTTCATCATCGACGACACCCGGCCGCGGCTCGCGGCCGACTTCGCGGTCCGGCTGCAGGAACTGGTCAAGCAGGACCGGTACGGCGATGCAACCGAACTGTTCCTGGTCCAGGCGGTCGAGATGCCGGCCGAGGTCCTCGCGCCGATGCGGTCCGCCCCACTCTGGAAGGACCTGGAGGCGCTGGCACCGACCTTGGCGTACGACGTCCTCGTGATGGGCGACTTCACCATCCCGGACCACTGGGCCACCGCGATCACCATGCCCACCCTGGTGATCGACGGCGGCGAGAGCCGGGACTGGCGACGCAACACCGCGCAGGTGGTCGCCGATCTGCTCCCGGACGGGCGGCGGCTGACGATGGACGGTCATCCGCACGACGTCGAGCCCGATGTGCTCGGTCCGATCGTCGAGAGGTTCATCGGCTCGTGTCGAGGCCGCCCGGGTGGTTCCGACGTACCGGGTGTGTGAGCTGATCGGCAGCTCTCCCGACGAAGGACAGAGGCATATGGGACAACCCGTTCTGAACAGCATGTTGCTCGGCAGCACCGACCCGGAGCGGTTGAAGACCTGGTACCGCGACGGCTTCCACGCCGAGGTCGACGGCTACGGCAACCTGAACCTCGGCGGCTTCGGCCTGGTGATCGAGCAGCGCGACGACGTCGCCGCGAAGACCGCGGAACCCGGCCGGTGCATCGTGAACTTCGCCGTCGACGACATCGAGGCGGCGGCCGCCCACCTGCGCACCCTCGACGTCGAGTGGCTGGTGCACCCGGAGGACCGCGGGGTCGGCTGGTTCGCCACCCTGGTCGACCCGGACGGCAACTACGTCCAGCTCATCCAGATGAAGCCGGAGTACTACGCCGGCCTCTGAACAAGAAACGTCCGCACCGGCCTTGGGGAACCGGTGCGGACGGGGTCTCTTCTTCAGGTCGTGCAATCAGGCGCATTCAGGGGAGAGAGGCGGCAAGCGGGGGGCAGAGCGCCAGCGCCCGCTTGCCGCCAACGGCACCTTTGGTGATCGAGGTGAGGTTCTCGACCGGTCGCGTTTCCGGGTGGGTTGTCTGGTGAGATACGGAACGCGTAAAGGTACCGGTTGCTTCTCAGCGGGGTGCTACGTCCCACATGCGCTCGCCGGGCAGGGGGTCGGGGAGCCGGTCGACGGCAGGCATCGGGTCGTTGGTGACCCGGAGGCCGGCGAACCGACGGCTCATGGCGTGTGCGTACCGCTCGGCCAACGCCGGCTCGGCGTTGTAGTCGGCGATCACGTGCTCACCGAACCAGACTCGGACGCGTCGGCGCTCAGACGTCTGGGTGGCGGTGGCGGTTGTCACTTTTCCTCCTGGCTGTTGCTCAAAGGGGTGGTCGGCCTGGGAGCGCGGAGCGAGCGCGGTGTCGGTGCGCCGTGTGTTCACCGTCACGTCAGATCCAACGGAGGACGCGGACCGTAAGTCACGCCCCGATCGCGATTCGGGACACTTTTTCGAGACCGACCAGAATCGAATTCTTCGAGCCTTTGTTCGAATACGAATTCACAGCGTTTCCTCAGGAACGACACGCCGGGCTGTCGGCGGGACTCCGTACGCTGGTTTACGTGACCATCGAAGACGCTGGAACCAAGGCCCTGGCCGTGCCCGATCGGGGTGCCAACGGGGTCGTGCAAGCACCCGATCGGATCCAACCCACCGCTCTCGCCGCCGTTCAAACCGAGCAACTGATCAGTGATGTCGGCGACGCGCTCCGCCTGCTCGACGCGGTCGAACGCGTCCGCGGGCACGCCCACCCGCTCATCCTCGGCCTGCAGGACGCGGTCGGGATGAAGATGCCGACGGCGCTGACGCTGAGCGCGGTCGCGAACGGCCGGACCACTGCCGAGGAGGTCGCCGACCAGGTCGGTACGACGACCGGCGAGGCCGAGCTGGCGATCGCCGAACTGGAGGCCCTCGGCATGGTCCGGACGGACCCGCGCCTGGTCGTCACCTCACTGGGTCAGGCCCGCCTGTCCCAGCTGGACGGTCTCACCGTCCGCGTCCTCGACGTCGTCACCGGCATTCTCGGCCCGACCGACGCCGCCCACCTGGTCCGGCTGCTGCACACTGTCGCCGACGGCCTCGAGTCCGCCGCCGTCACCGCGACCGTCACCCAGTCCTTCCCAGCCGCCGCTCTGCACAACTGACCCCGCCGCTCGCCTGGTTCAAGGATCCGGCGGGCAACATTCTGTCGATCATCGAGGAATAGGGTCGTTGTACTGACCCAGGCGGCCCTTGTAGCGGACGCCGTTCGCGTAGGGCCAGGAGTACGGCGTACAGCCGTGCAGGCCCAGCGTTTGTTGCTGCATGACCGGCGCCGGCCGGCCGGGTCCCGGGCACAATTCGTGGCCGCGGCCGAGCCGGTGACCGGTCTCGTGGTTGATCATGTACTGCCGGTACGCCGCCAGCGACGCGCCGTACTTCGGGACGCCGTGCACCCAGCGCGCGATGTTGAGCACGACGCGATCGCCGATCCGGCAACTGGTGTAGCGATCGTATCCGCCGCCGCAGATGGTGTCGCGCGTCGCGGGAGTCACCAGCATCAGAGTGAAGTCCGGGTTCTCCCCCGGACCGACCTGCCGGAAGCGCCACTGCCCGCCGGACGCCCAGCCCTGCGGTGCGCCGTACGTCGCCCGGACGAACTGCGCCAGCGCGATCCGGTCGATGCCGTTGATACCGCCCTCGATCGCGATCTGGAACGTGAGCAGCCGGCCGGACCGGCCGATAACCGCCGGATTCTCCGGCAGAACGGCGTACGAGACGGTGCCGCGGGCCGGGTAGGTGATCACCGGCTGGGGGCGCACCGGCGTCGACGAGGATCGATCGCCGGGATCAACGGGTTTGACCGGCTGCTGGACGGCTTGCCCATCAGTCTCGGCGGCGGCTGCTTTGGTCGAAGGGGCGGGGCGTTCGGGGTAGCCGGTGCGCGCGAACGGACTGGCCGGTAGCTGGTACAACGCACCGATCGCGACCACGACGGCGACCGCCAACCCGGTCATCCTGACAACACTCCAACGGCGCATCTGGCGAGCTCCTCACAGCGCCCCTCTGAGCGCATTCTCACTCCGTTCTTGCCCGAGTGCCCACTAACCCTTCTCCGCCAACCGGTGGAGAAGGATCAGCCCAAGCGCAGACGGAGCGTCGGGTAGCTCGCCTCGATGAACCCGAGCGCGCGGTAGAGGTCGATACCGTCCGGCGTGGCGTGCAGTTCGATCTGGCCGACGGCGGTCTCGTCGCGGAACCAGTCCATCAGCGCGACCACGCAGGCCCGGGCCAGACCACGGCGGCGGAAGCCGGGCTCGGTGCTGACGTTGTACAGGTGGCCGCGGAGCGTGGTGATGTCCTTCGGGCCCGGCGGGTGGACGTAGACGTTGCCCGCCGCGCCCGCGACCACACCGACGGCCGGGTCGTCGACGACGTACGCCGCGAACGTTTCGGGGGAGCTGAGTTGCTCGGCGAACCACTGCCGCGCGATCTCACGCCACGGCGCGTCCGGGCCGCCGATATCGGTGCCCATCGCCGCCAGCATGAGCCCGCGGAGCCGGACCAAGGCGTCCGCATCGTCCGGCTTGGCCCGCCGTACCTGAATGTCGGTCACCACCACATCCTGCCAGGCCGGAAATCCCTGCCGAACTTTTTGTCCGGTCAGTGAATCGAACGAAGGGGACGCGCACCGGGGACGCGTCCACCTGTCTTGCCGCCGACCGATGGAGCGCCGTGTCCCCGAGCAGCAGAGCCCGTCGCGCCGCCCGGCCCGGTCGAGCCCGGCCGTCGAAGTCGCGGCAACGGTCCTCCCTCGGCGCGCTCGCGCTCGCGGTCGTCGGTGTGCTCCTTCCCGGTACGGCGTACCTGCTCGCGCGGCGGTTCCGGCTCGGTGTCCTGGTGACGACGATCAGCCTCGCGCTGTACGGCGCGGCGGCGTACGTCGGTCTGAAGCGCCGGGACGACGTGATCGCGTGGGCACTGGATCCGGACCTGCTGCTGTGGATGGTCGGCGGGCTGAGTGCGGTCGCACTCTGCTGGGTCGTCGTACTCGTCACGTCGTACAAGATGCTGCGGCCGCTGGCGGCGCGGCCGGCGTCGCGGCTGTTCGGGGCGGTGGTGGTCGGGCTGGTGTGCTTCGGTCTGGCCTCGAGTACTGCGCTCGGCGCGCAGACGTTGATGGCGCAGCGCAGTCTGGTGCGGAAGGTGTTCGGGAACGAGAAATCCAAGAGCCAGACCCGGCCGACGATCACCAACACGAAGGACGTGTGGGCGCAGTTCCCGCGGCTGAACCTGCTGCTGCTCGGCGCGGACGACGGCGAAGGCCGGGACGGAACGCGGACCGACACGGTGATGGTCGCGAGTATCGACACCAAGACCGGGGACACCGCGCTGATCTCGCTGACCCGGAACTGGATGCGGATGCCGTTCCCGAAGAACTCGCCGCTGTACAAGATCTACCCGACCGGTTTCTGGGATCCGAACGGTCCGAAGGAGCAGTCGAACTTCTATCTGGACGCGATGTACCGGAAGGTGCCGGAGTTGCATCACGGGATCCTCGGGCCGTCGGACAACGAGGGCGCCGATGTACTGAAGCTGTCGGTCGGGGAGGCGCTCGGGCTGCAGCTGCACTACTACGTGCAGATCAACCTGGCCGGGTTCGAGCAGGTGGTCGAGGCGCTGGGCGGGATCACGGTGAACATCAACTACCCCGTCCCGGTCGGGGGGAACGACGACAAGCAGATCCCGCCGAGCCGCTACCTCGAGCCGGGCCCGAACCGGAAGCTGAACGGCACCGACGCCCTCTGGTTCGCCCGCGGCCGGTACCGGGTCCCGGGTGCCGACGTGGCCCGCCAGGCGCGGCAGCGCTGCACGATCAAGGCGATCGTCGAACGCGCCACCCCGCAGAACGTGCTCGCCAACTACCAGTCCATCGCCAAGGCCGGCGAGCAACTCATCCGCACCGACATCCCGCAGGACCTCCTTCGCCACTTCATCACCCTCGGGGAGAAGGTCAAGTCCGCCAAGATCACCAACATCGACCTGGACAAGGAACGCAACTACCCCAACGGCCGCAACCCCAACTACGCCGCCATGCGCTCCCTCGTCCAGACCGCCCTCAACCCACCCGCCACCAAACCCCGCCCGACCACAACTCCCACCCGCCGCCCCACCACCAAACCCACCAGACCCACAACCACCCCCACCCACCCGGCCGACCTCACCACCGACTGCGCCTACAACCCCAACTGAGCGGGCTGACTACGCGTAGCGGACGCCGAGGCCGCCGTCGACGGACCAGTTGGCGCCGGTGACGAAGGCGGCGGCGGGGGAGGCGAGGAAGCAGACGACTTCGGCGACGTCCTCGGGGGTGCCGATGCGGCCGAGGGGGTGGACGCTGAGGGCCTTCTCGCGTTCGCCGGGGATGGTGTCGAAGAACTCCTCGAGCAGGTCGGTGCCGATGTAACCGGGGCTGACGGCGTTGACGCGGACCTGGTGCGGGGCGACGTCGAGGGCAAGGCTGCGGGTCATCCCGACCAGTCCGGACTTGGCCGCGGCGTAGGGGAACATGCCGGCCGTGGTCAGGCTGGAGTGGATCGAGGCGATGTTGACGATCGAGCCGTGCCGGTTCTCGATCATGGCCGGCAGCACCTGCCGCGCCATCAGCCAGGCGCCCTTCAGGTCCACGTCGAAGACGCTGTCCCACTCCTGCACGGTCATCTTGGTCGCGTCGGCGTACGCGTTCTTGCCGGCGTTGTTGACCAGCACCGTGATCGGCCGGCCGAGGTCGTCGGTCAGCTTCTCGACGGCCTGCCGGACGGAGGTCTCGTCGGTGATGTCGCCGACCGCGGCCGCGACCTTGGCACCGGTCTCCTGGAGTTCGGCGGTCGTCGCGGTGAGCTGATCGGCCAGTACGTCGACCAGCGCGACCGCGGCACCTTCCTCAGCGGCCTTCGCCGCCACCGCCCGCCCGATGCCGCGCGCGGCCCCGGTCACCAGCACGACCTCGTTCGTCAGACGTCCAGTCAAAGCTCTCTCCTCAACTTAGGCGTGACTGGAGCCTATGCCCGCGAGAGCTACCGCGGCGGCCGCTCTCGCGTAGCGGTCAGCCGCGGCCCGGGACAGCGGCTGCCGGAGCAGGACGAGCTGGTGGTAGAGCGGCGCGGTCGCCGCCATCACCACTTGATGCGGATCGGTCGCCGGCTCCACGTCACCCCGTACGACGGCCCGCCGTACGACGACCGCACTCCGGCGATACCGGTCGGCCCAGAACGCGGTCAGCGCCTCCGCGGCCTCCGGTGTACGGAACGACGCCGCGATCACCGCCTGCGTGATCGACGGACGCTCGGTGAGCGCGATGTGCACCTCGCGGTTGAGTTCGACCAGATCCCCTTCGAGCGACCCGGTGTCGGCCGGCTCCCACGAGTCGTCGAGCCCGGCCTGGAGCAGGTCGACGAGCAGCCCGGCGACGGTCTTCCACCGCCGGTACACCGTGGTCCGATGGACACCGGACCGGGCCGCGACCCCGTCGATCGTCAGCCCGTCGTACCCGTGCTCGGCGAGCTCGGCCTCGACCGCCGCCAGGACGTCGGCCCGCACCCGAGCGGTCCGCCCGCCCGGTCTGCTTGCGCGCTCACCCGTCGTCATGGCATCATCTTAACGCAACTGTCGTCGCATTAGTGGAGGTAGCAGTGATCTTCTGACCCCCGGCCGTTCCGCAACGAACCCCGCGCGCGTCAGGAGGATCCCTGTGTCTACCCAGCTGTCCCTGCACGACCTCACCAAGTCCTACGACCACCGTCCGGTCCTCGACCAGATCACCTGCGCCTTCCCACCGGGACAGGTCAGCGGGCTGATCGGTGAGAACGGCTCCGGCAAGTCGACCCTGCTGCGGATCGCGGCCGGCTTCGAGCCGCCCACCGACGGTTCGGTCGTCGCAGCCGGAAGCATCGGCTTCCTTGCCCAGGACAACCCGCTGCAACGCCACCACGACGTGGCCGCACTCGCCGACCACGCCCTGGCCGACCTCCGCCGGATCGAGTCCCGGCTGCGCGAACTCGAGCAACTCCTTGCCGCCGGCAACCTGGGCGTCCTCGACGAGTACGGCGACCTGCAGACCGCCTTCGAAGTCCGTGAGGGGTACGACGCGGACGCCCGGTTCGCCCGAGCCACTCATGGCCTGGGCCTGAGCGACCTCCCCGGCGACCGAGTGCTGTCCACACTCTCCGGCGGCGAACTCGCCCGCCTGCACCTGGCCGCCGTACTGGCGTCCTCCCCCGAGATCCTGCTGCTCGACGAGCCGACGAATCATCTCGACATCTCCGCCGCCATCTGGCTGGAGGATCACCTCCGATCCAGGCGAGGCACGACCGTCGTGGTCTCGCACGACCGGGCGTTCCTGGAGCGGGTGGCATCGACACTGTTCGAGGTCGACGGCGACACACACCGGATCAGCCGCTACGGCAACGGCTACCAGGGCTACCTGACCGAGAAGGCGGCCGAACGCGCCCGGCTCGAGCAGGCCCGCCAACTCTGGGAGGACGAGGTCGCCGCGATGCGCGTCACCGTCCGGACCACTGCCGACCGGGTCTCGCACCGGGGCGCGATGAAGGACAACAACAAGGTCGCGTACGACCGCGCCACCGGTCGCGTCAACGAGGCCGAGCGCAGCAAGATCCGCAACGCGAAGGAACGCCTCCGCCGACTGGAGGATGATCCCCCACCGGTGCCGGCCAAGCCGCTGAAGTTCACCGCATCCCTGCGCACGACGGGATCGCCGGCCGGCCTGGACGCGGTCGGAGTCTCGGTCGCCGACCGGCTGCAGCCGATCTCGTTCGAGGTAAACGGCCGACTCCTGCTCACCGGACCGAACGGTGTCGGCAAGTCCACCCTGCTCGACGTACTCGCCGGCCGGCTCGACCCGGACTCCGGGTACGTCGAACGCCGCGGCCGCATCGGCTACCTCCCACAGGAGAGCACCGAGGCACGACCTGACCACACCCTCCGCGAGGCGCTCAACGGCGCCGCCGACCTGGGCCTCTTCCGGGCGGACCAACTGCAGACCCGGGTCCGCGCACTGTCCACCGGCCAACGCCGCCGACTCGCCTTGGCCCGCCTGCTGTCCACGCCGTACGACGTCCTGCTACTCGACGAACCCACGAACCACCTGTCGCTCGCGCTGGTGGAGGAACTGGAGGCAGCGCTCGACGGGTACGCCGGTGCGCTCGTCGTGGTCAGCCATGACCGCCGGTTCAACTCAGGCTGGCGTGGCGCGGTGCTCGATCTGAAGGAGGCCAGCCTTGTCTGTCACTGAGTTCACTGTCGCCGGACCGAACGAGGGTCCGTACGGCGTTGCCGTCGCCAACGGCGAGGTATGGACGACGCTCGTCCACGCCGGCGTGGTCGCTCGACTGTCCGGGGATCGCTTCGACCTGGGTGCGCCAGATTCTCGGCCGAGTGTGATCGTGCCGGGTCCGGACGATGCCCTGTGGTTCACCCGCAGCGGTGACAACCGGATCGGGCGCTCAGACGGAGCGAGCTTCGATGTGCCCGGGTCGCCGTTTGGGATCTGCGTCGGACCCGATGACGCGTTGTGGTTCACGTTGATGGACACGGATCAGGTCGGACGCGTGACTCTCGACGGCGACGTGTCGACGTACCCGATCGGGACGAGTGGGGCGTTCCCGGCGATGATCACCGCGGCTGACCACCTGTGGTTCACGCTCAACCAGGGCAACGCGATCGGGCGGATGACCACGACCGGCGATGTGACGGCATACCCACTGCCGACCGAGGCGGTCGGGGCGGTCGGGATCAGTGCCGGTGCCGGCGCGGTGTGGTTCGTGGAGATCCTTGCCGCGCAGGCGGGCCGGATCACACCCGACGGCACGATCGAGGAGTTCCCGCTACCGGCCGACTCGAAGCCGCATGCGGTGGTGGCGACGGACGACGGCGGGTGCTGGATCACCTTGTGGGGCGCGGCCGCGGTCGCCCGGTTGGATGCCGCGGGCAACCTGATCGAACAGATCGACCTGGGCGCAGGTTCGGAGCCGCACGGGTTGGTGCTGGACGCCGACGGATCGGTCTGGGTCGCGTTGGAGAAGGGTTCCGTTGCTCACATTCAACCGTGAGAGTGAGGGGGTTCACTCTCCGGAAGGAGGACCGGTCCCGGCCGTCGGGAGCAGAGTGGTGATGTGACCACGACGGTGGGACTTCGGACAGCGACACCACGAGTTCGGGACGTGCTGGCGGTCGGACGGCCCGCCTTCTGGGTCGTGTCGATCGTGCCGTACTACGTCGGCATCCTGCTCGCGACGCGGCAGCTCGTTCCGCCGCTCGAGGAGTGGCCGCGACTGATCGTCGGCGCCGTCGTGATGGGTCCGCTGGTCTGGCTCGCGGTGCTGGCGATCAACGACGCGTACGACCTTCCGAGTGACCGGCTGAATCCCCGCAAGTCGAAGTCCCCACTGCTCGACGGCCGCATCACGCTGCGGGCCGTGAAGCGGCTTGCTTTCGCCGCCGCGGTCGCAGCGGTCGGAATCAGCCTGCACGTCGGGATCGTGTTCGCCTTCGGGGTGCTGCTCGCCGTTCTTCTCGGCTACGCCTACAGCGTGCCGCCGGTGCGGTTGAAGACGCGGGCCGGTTTCGACGTCGCGGTGAACGCGCTGGCGCTCGGCGCGTTCGGACCGCTCGCCGGATGGGCGGCGGTGAATCCCGATCTCAGCGACTTCCCGTGGTTGATGGGCCTGCAGGGCACGCTGGCCGCGGTCGGTCTGTATCTGCCGACGACACTCGCCGATCTCGAGGCCGATCGGGCCGCCGGCTACCAGACCATCGCGGTCCGGTTCGGCGCGCGGACGACGTACCTGATCGGGTTCGGTGCCTGGATCGCGGCGGCGGCGTTGTCAGTGGTCCTGGCCGCGACGGACACGATCATCCCGCGCAGCATGCTGGTGCTCGAGGTGGTGATGGTGCCGGTGCTGATCGCGGCGTACCGGCGGCTGATCGGGCCGGGGCAGACGTTCAAAGGTGTGATCGTGCTGGCCTCGCTGTTCCTCTTCCCCTGCGGCACTTTCGCGCTGACCTATACCGGGGTGCTGTAGACCTAACAGTGCTGTTACTTTGGATATAACAGCACTGTTAGATCAGAGGAGTCGCCCATGTATCCCGAGATCGAGCCGTACGACCACGGCCTGCTCGACGTCGGTGACGGCCACCGCGTCTACTGGGAGGTCTGCGGCACCCCGGACGGCAAGCCGGCCGTGGTGGTCCACGGCGGACCGGGATCCGGGGCCGGTGCCTCGTGGCGGCGGTACTTCGATCCGTCGGTGTACAAGGTGGTGCTGGTCGACCAGCGGAACTGCGGCCGCAGTACGCCGGACGCCGCCGAGCCGGACGTGGACCTGAGCACCAACACCACCGCCCACCTGATCGCGGACTTCGAGCAGATCCGCACCCTGCTCGGTATCGAGAAGTGGCTGCTGCTGGGCGCGTCCCACGGCGCGACCCTCGGACTCGCGTACGCCGAGCAGCATCCGGAGGCGATCTCGGAGATCGTTCTGTTCAGCGTCACCAACACGACCCGGCGTGAGGTCGAGTGGATCACCCGGGACATGGGCCGCATCTTCCCGGAGGAGTGGGCCCGCTTCCGCGACGGCGTACCGGAAGACCAGCGGGAAGGGAATCTGCCGCTCGCCTACAGCCGGCTCCTGCACGACCCGGATCCGGCCGTCCGCGCGAAGGCGGCGCAGGACTGGTGCGATTGGGAGGACACCCATGTCCGGACACATCCGGGCTGGAAGCCGGACTCCCGGTACGACGATCCGGTCTTCCGGCTGCGCTTCGCCCGGCTCGTCACGCACTACTGGGGTCACGCGGCCTGGCTGGACGAAGGTGTCCTGGAACGCGAGGCGCACAAACTGGCGGGGATTCCGGGGGTGCTGATCCACGGCAAGCTGGACATCAGCGGCCCGCCGGACATCGCTTGGCGGATGGCTCAGGTCTGGCCGGATGCGGAGCTGCACCTCGTCGAGCAGGAGGGCCACGGGGCCGGTGGGCGCCGGACGAACGAACTGATCCTGGCGGCACTGAACCGGTTCGCACAAACCGCAAAGATTTGATCACTGATCTTTACATCGATTGGAGGCACCGGAACCCTTGGGAGGCATGACTCTGACCCGCCCGGAGCTCGTGACCGACTACACCCTCAGCCGGTCCGCCGTCGCCCACTTCGCCGAGCACGGATTCGTGAAGCTGAAGAACGTGCTCAGCCCGGAGACCATCGCGGCATACGAGCCCGAGATCACCGGCAAGGTGATCGAGCTGAACACCCAGGACCTGCCGCTGGAGGAGCGCGACACGTACGGGAAGGCGTTCCTGCAGGTGATGAACCTGTGGCAGGACAGTGAGCAGGTGCTCGAGTTCGTGTCGTCGCCGCGACTGGCCCGGATCGCGGCGCAACTGCTGGGTGTGCAGTCGGTGCGGCTGTACCACGACCAGGCGCTCTACAAGGAGTCCGGCGGCGGCGTCACGCCGTGGCACGCGGACCAGTACTACTGGCCGTTCGCGACCGACCGGTGTGTGACGGTGTGGGTGCCGTTGCAGGAGACGCCGATGGAGATGGGTCCGCTGTCGTTCGCCGCGGGCAGCCACGTCTTCGAACACGGACGGGACCTGCCGATCAGCGACGAGTCCGAGCGCGTGCTGCAGGAGGCGCTGGCCGAGCAGGACTTCCCCGAGGTCTCCGAGCCGTACGAACTCGGCGAGGTCAGCTACCACCTCGGCTGGACCTTCCACCACGCACCGCCGAACCAGACCGACGTACCGCGGCGGGTGATGACGATCATCTACGTCGACGCCGCGATGGAGATCTCCCCACCGGCCAACAAGTTCCAGGAAGCCGACCTCGCCACCTGGATGCCCGGGAACCAGCCCGGCGACCAGGTCTCCTCCCCGATGAACCCAGTCCTGTACTGATCAGAGCGTCCGCTTCTGCGGATAGATCGTCTCCCCCCGAGCGAGCTGCTCGACGGCCTGCGCGATCCGCCGCGCCCTGGTCTCTACTCGTTTCGGCGACGTCACCCGGTACAGGACCGCGAACCGGTTCGCGCTGGTCAGGATGTCGAACATCGCCTGCGCCCGCGGTTCGGCGGCGAGTGCCTCGGCCAGGTCGGCCGGAACCTCGATGTCACTGGAGCCGCCGTACGCCGCCTCCCACCGGCCGTCCGCCTTGGCGCGTTCGACCTGTTCGCGGCCGGCGGCCACCATGCGGCCCTCGCGCTCCAGCCGGGCGACGATTCCGACGTTCCGTTTCGACCACAGACTGCGGGCGCGCCGCGGCGTGAACCGCTGCACGAAAGTGCTGTCGTCGCGTCCCTTCCGCTGACCGTCGATCCAGCCGTGACAGAGCGCTTCGTCGAGGGCCTGGTCGTAGGAGAGACTCGTCGGCGTCGTCACGTTCTTCTTGGCGAGCACCAGCCAGATCCCGTCGTTGGCCTGATGATGCTCGCTGAGCCACGTGTGCCAGGCGTGCGCGTCGGCCACGATGACCTCGGAGCTCATGAGGCGGCCGCGGTGTAGCGGTTGGCGAGGTGGGTTGCGGCGTCTTTCAGTTCCTGGGGACCGACGAACTCGAGGTCGCACTCGAACATGCCGAAGTTCGCGGCCAGGCCGGTCCAGGACCAGCCGGACAGGATCAGCCGGCAACTGGTCGGGGTGATCTCTTCGACGATGGCGTCGCGACCGGCCCATTGGGCGATGTCGGAGGCCTTCGCCTGCAGGATCGCCTCGCCCTGGCACGGCCACTGACTCTGGCGGCTGAACTGGTTGGAGATGTACGACGCCACGTCGGGCGCGGGCAGTTCGCGCGGCGTGAAGCGCGGACCGGTGGGTGTCTTCGGCGTCATCCGGTCCACCCGGAATGTGCGCCAATCCTTCCGGTCGAGATCCCAGCCGACCAGGTACCACCGGCCGCCCCATGTCACCAGGTGATGCGGCTCGACCTTCCGCGGCGGCAACCACTCCTCCTCCGACGCCCGCGGTGACGCGTAGTCGAACCGCAGTACCTCCCGGGCCCGGACCGCCATCCCGATCGCGATCAGCTGCTCCGAGTCCACCGTCGTACGACGCCTGTCGGCGTACCGGTCGACCGTCGTCACCTGGAGTGCGTCGACCCGTTGCCGCAGCCGGGCCGGCATCACCTGGCGGACCGTCGCGAGCGCCCGGAGTGCGCCCTCCTCGATGCCGGTGACCGTGGTGGTCGCGGTCTGCAGAGCGACCGCGACCGCGATCGCCTGGTCGTCGTCGAACAGCAGCGGAGGCAGGTCGGCGCCCGCATCGAGGCGGTAGCCGCCGTCCGGTCCCTTGGTCGCGCGCACGGGGTAGCCGAGGTCGCGCAACCGGTCGACGTCACGGCGGACCGTGCGCGGGCTGACCTCGAGGCGTTCGGCCAGCAGCGCACCCGGCCAGTCGCGGCGGGCCTGGAGCAGGGACAGCAGCGAGAGAAGTCGAGCCGAGGTTTCGGACATGAGTTCAGATTGCCACGAGTAACGGCCAGAACCTGTCCTCTACTGCTGGAAATGTCGTCCCCAACGGAACAAGACCGAAGGAGACATCGTGATCAGCACCCGAGAGCTCACCAGGGACTTCGTGGTGAGCCGCACCGAGACCGTGCACGCAGTCCGCGGCATCAGCCTCGACGTCGAACCCGGCGAGCTGGTCGCCGTCCTCGGCCCGAACGGCGCCGGCAAGACCACCACGCTGCGGATGCTCACCACGCTCATCGCGCCCACGTCGGGTACGGCGACGGTCGCCGGGTACGACGTGACCGCGCACCCCAGCCAGGTACGGCGCCGGATCGGGTACGTCGGCCAGGGCAACGGCGCGGGCCACAACCAGCGGGCCGGCGACGAACTGATCGGCCAGGGCGTCATCTACGGACTCGACCGGCGCGCGGCCAAGCGTCGTACCGGCGAACTGATGGAAGCGCTCGAGCTGACCGAGCTCGCCGGTCGCAAGGTGTCCGAGCTGTCCGGCGGTCAGCGTCGCCGGCTGGATGTCGCGATGGGGCTCGTGCACGCGCCGAAACTGCTGTTCCTGGACGAGCCCTCGACCGGACTCGACCCGCAGAACCGGGCGAACCTCTGGGACCACATCCTGCGGATGCGCGAGCAGTACGCGATGACGATCGTGCTGACCACGCACTATCTGGACGAGGCCGACTCTATGGCCGAGCGGGTGGTCGTGGTGGACCACGGCGAGGTGATCGCGGATGACACCGCCGACGCGCTGAAGACCAAGCTGGCCGGCGACCGGCTCGCCGTGACCGTTGCTCCTGGCAACCTGCCGGGGCTCGCCGAGCTGGCCGAGAAGTTGCCCGGGGCCCGCGAGGTGGTTGCCGTCGGCGACGAGCTCAGCGTCCGGGTCGCGGACGGACCGGCGGCCCTTCCTGCCTTGATCACCGCCGCGCAGCAGGGCGGCATTCCGGTCGCGGCGGCGCAGGTGCACCGCCCGACCCTCGACGACGTGTTCCTCAACCTGACCGGCCGCAGCCTGCGCGAGGCCGAGACCAACGGAAAGGCAGCCTGATGACCACCCTCACCGCTTCCGCGTTCGACCTCACCGCCGCGGACGAGTCGCAGGCCCGGCGGAGCCTGGTCCGCGACATCCGGATCGTGATGACGCGGGAACTGAAGCCGGTGCTGCGCGATCCGTTCTCGCTGCTGTTCGGGATGATCCAGCCGCTGGTGTTCCTCGCCCTGTTCGGGCCGTTGCTGTCCGGGTCGATGGGCGGCACCTTCGGCGACGGCGTGTGGCAGTGGTTCGTGCCGTCGATCCTGGTGATGACGACGCTGTTCGGTACGTCGACCACGGGCGCGAACCTGTTGTTCGAGTTCCAGACCGGTGCGCACGAGCGGATGCTGGTGACGCCGTTGTCGCGGTCGTCGCTGCTGGTCGGCCGGGCCCTGAAGGAGATGGTGCCGCTGTTCGGCCAGGCGGTGATCGTGATCGCAGTGATGACGCCGTTCGCGTTCGACCTGCACCTCGGCGGCGCGCTGGTCGGGCTGGCGCTGCTGGCAGTGTTCGGGATCGGGCTCGGTGCGTTCAGTTACGCGCTGGCGATCGCGGTCCGCAAGCAGGACTGGATGTTCTGGGTGGTGCAGCAGACGTTCCTGTTCCCGCTGATGATCCTGTCCGGGATGCTGCTGCCGCTGGAGACCGGCCCGGGCTGGATGAGGGTCGCGGCGAAGTTCAACCCGCTGTCGTACGTCGTCGACGCCGAGCGGACGTTGTTCTCCGGTGACGTGTTCTCCAGCGCCGCGCTGTGGGGCTGGGTCGCCGCGATCGTGACCGCGATCCTCGGCCTGACCGTCGGCATCCGGGCGATGCTGCGCTCGGCCAACTGACCCAATTGGGCCATTGGCTCTGCTGAGCCGCGCAAAGTGAACCAGATCACCTACGGTGGCGGACAGATCACCCACCGCCCACAAGGAGATCTGATGAGGCCCCGCCCTGCCCTGCTCACCATGCTCGGTTCCCTGGCCGCCACCGCGCTCGCCGCCACGAGCGCGGTGGCTGCCGTCCCTCCGTCGGCCGACGAACCGCGAGCCGCAGCCGTCGCCGCCGCACCCCTGGCCACCGATACCGACGGCGACTCGCTGCCCGACACCTGGGAGACCCACGGGTACGACGCCAACGGTGACGGCACCATCGACGTCAACCTGCCCGCGATGGGTGCGTCGCCGACCAAGAAGGACCTGTTCGTCGAGATGGACTACATGTCCGGCCGGCTCACCAGCACCGCCGGGCTGGACCGGATCGTCCAGGTCTTCGCCACCGCACCCGTCAGCAACCCGGACGGCACCACCGGGATCAAGATCCACCTCGACGCCGGCGCGGCGGCCGGCTCGGCGTACAACCTCGGCGGCGGCAACCAGGTCGCGTACGACAACAACCTGCAGCCGTCCGGCACACAGACCACGGCGATCAAGAACGCGAACTTCGCCAGCGCCCGCAAGGCTGTCTTCCACTACATGCTCTGGGCCGACAGCTACGACGGCGGCTGCAGCAGCGGTCAGGCGTTCGCGATCCCGAACGACACGTTCATCGTGACCGTCGGCCCCAAGTGCGGCTGGGCCGGCACCGACGACCAGGAAGTCGGCACCTTCATCCACGAGCTCGGCCACAACCTGGGCCTGCGGCACGGCGGCACCGACCACGGGAACTACAAGCCCAACTACCTGAGCGTGATGAACTACTTCTTCCAGCTCGGCGGTGTGCTGAAGTCGAACGGCACGCTGTACTGGGGCTACTCGAACGTCGCACCGGCGGCCCTGAACGAGACGAGCCTGAAGGAGTCGGTCGGTCTCGGCAGCTCGGCCTCGGCGTTCAAGACCAAATGGAAGTGCCCGAACGGCACCACCCGGACGACCGCCGGTGCGGCCAGCTCGCCGATCGACTGGAACTGCGACGGTGACGCCACCGACACGACCGCGGCGGACATCAACGACGACAACACCAACACGACGCTGACCGCACAGAACAACTGGGCGAACATCGTCTTCGGCGGCGGCGCCGTCGGCCAGGGCGCGAACATCCAGGCCAAGACCGCAGCCTCCGAGCTGCAGGAGATGACGCACTCCGAGTACGTCGAGTTGCAGCACAGCCACCGCTGATCGCTTGCAAGGCCCCCGCACCTTCAGGTGGGTGCGGGGGCCTCTGCGTTCGTTCAGAGCAGGTTCGCCGCGGTGACGCGGTGCAGATGGATCAGGACGTCGTACGACGTGGCGAGGTTCACCGGCGAGTCGGGCCATGGGTAGGCGGTGCCGATGTCACGGGTCGGGCGGGCGACGTTCAGCCAGTCCTTCGTGGACCGGGGCAGCGTGCGGAGGTCGACCAGGTAGTCGCGGTACGGCACCCGGGCGAGGGTGTGCTCGTTGTTGCCGGGCGGTGCCGACGGGACGGTGAACGTGCGCAGCCGCCCCTGCGGGTCTTCGGTGTCGTTCGCGTTGAACGAGCCGCTGTCGAAGCTGAACCCGAGGTTGACGTAGTCCTTGCCGAGCTGGTCACGCAGGAACGCGCCCTGGATCTTGGGGTACTGCGACGGCATCGAGGAGTCGTATCCGATGTGCCCGTTGTGCGCCGACAACAGCGCCTTGTCACCGGTCGTCCGGGTCCACCACGCCGTGTTGTCCGCCATCGCCTGGTCGCGGAACAACATTGCCTTGGGCAACTCCTTGGGATCCTCGACGTCGAAGGAGTACAGCTTGGCGGTCTGCCAGATCGCACGCGCGTGCTGCACCGTCCAGCGATCCTTCGTCGTCTTCTGCACCAGCTCGAGGGCCTGACGCGTCGCCGCCTCGATGGCCTGGCGTTCGCTCAGTGGCTTGGCGAAGTACGTCGTACTCCACTTGCTGTACTCGGCGTCCGATCGGATGCCGGCGTACAGGCGGGTTAGCCTTGGATCCGCCTTGGCGACCCGGTCGACGAGGGCCGGGCCGGCGTAGCCGACGTCGTCGCCGACGAAGCGGAGTTTGCGGGCGTGGGTGCGGTTGTAGTCGCGCATCCACTCGATCAGGTCGAGGTACTCCTGGGCGTTCCAGAACTTGTACGCGTCCTGGAACTCGCGGCGCATGATCTCGCGCGGGTCGCCGACGCCGGTGACGACGTACCGGTCGAGCTCGAGACCGGTGCTCCAGCTCGCCTCCAGGACGAACGCACTGAAACCCTTCTGCTCGACCAGGGTCTGGAAGATCCGGTGCTTGAGGGTGAAGAACTCGTGCGAGCTGTGCGTGGCTTCGCCGACGCCGACGATCTTCGCCGTACCGACCATCCTGGTCAGCGGCTGCAGGTCCCGGGCGTTGCCCGATGGTTCGGTGCTCACGAGTGGGTGGGCGGCGCGGGTCAGTGCGGGGATGGGGCTGACCTGCAGTTGGCTGGGCGGCGCCGCGATCGCCGTGGACGCAGGCAGGGCGACTGCCGCGAGCAGAGCGACAGCGGCCGGGATTCTCGTCATCGAAGCCTCCTTGGTGGTTGCTTCAACCCTGTCCCGGCCGGCTGCCGCTCCCCATCCTGCCGACGCCCTACTTGGGGGTGGAGCCTGCTCTACTGTTCCGTCGACCAGAGGCCGGTTGCGGCGGTTTCGCGGGCCCAGTCGGTGAAGTCGCGCGGGGCGCGGCCGAGGACCTGCTGGACTCCGTCCGAGACGTACTCGGACCGGTGGTTGCGGATCACCGCGAACAGGTCGCGGACGGCCTCGGCGTCCTCGCGGTCGAGGCCCTGCTCGACCAGTTCGGTGACGTGCGCCTGCGGCTCGAGGTCGACGTAGTTGATCGGCCGGCCGGTGGCAACCGACAGTTCGGCGGCGATCTCGGTCATGGTCAGGTAGCGCGGTCCGGAGATCGTGTACGTCGCACCGGTGTGCGCCTCGTCGAGCAGTACGGCGGTCATCACGTCGCCGACGTCGTTCGTGTCGATCCAGGCCTCGCCACCGTCGCCGGCCGAGACGCGGATCTCACCGTCGAGCACGTGGTAGCGCAGAAAGTCCTCGCTGAAGCCCTGCGCGAACCAGGCCGGCTGAACGATCGTCCAGTCGGCGCCGCTGGCCTTGACCGCGTCCTCGAGCGCGAGCTGCTCGTCGTACACGGCGAAGTCGCGCCCCGGGCTGCCGACGCCACGGCCGGAGAGCAGGACGACCCGGCGGAGACCCTCGGAGGCCGCCTGCTTGATGAACCGGCAGGCCTGGGCCAGCCCGGTCGGGCCGACCGGCGGTGCCAGGTACGCCGTGTCGGCGCCGGCGATGGTGGGTGACCAGGTGCTGTCGTCGTACCAGTCGAAGGGCTGCGCACTCGACCGCGAGGCCAGCCGGTACGGCACTCCGCGGGCCTCGAGCTGCTCGACGACGCGGCGGCCGGTCTTGCCTTTACCACTCAGGATCAGAATCGGTGTCGTTGTCATGGCTCAAGTTCATCGTGGTTCGGTGAGACAAACCATGGTTGTTCGGCGCAATTCGATGTTCGAGAAGCTCAATGGCGTACTGTGGCGGTATGGATGTGCTCGACGACTTGCTGGCCGGGACCCGGGCGCGCGGCGGCGTGTTCAACTTGACGATCATGGATCCGCCCTGGGCCCTGGACATCCGCGACGAGGCCGCGCTCTCCCTCGCCACCCTGGTCCGCGGTGCGGCCTGGGTACGACGGGACGGCATCGAGCCGGTGCGGATGGAGCAGGGCGACGTCGCGGTGTTCGTCGGCACGACGCCGTACATCGTGGGTGACGCACTGGAGACCGCGCCGCAGCTCCGCATCCATCCGGGCGGGGTGTGCGAGCCGTTGCCTGGGGCACCTGTCGACTACAGCGCCCGGCTCGGGGTCCGGACGTACGGCGGTCGCGCCGAGGGCGAGGCGATGGTTGTCAGTGGCACCTATCAGTTGGCCGGCGATGTGAGTCAGCGGCTGCTCTCGGCCCTTCCCTCGGTGCTCGTCGTACCGGCCGCCGACGTCGCCGGCTCGGTGATGGACATCGTGCTCGGCGAGATCCAGCGCGACGAACCCGGTCAGCAGAGCGTGCTGGACCGATGGCTGGACCTGGCGCTCATCACCACGCTGCGGGCGTGGTTCGCCCGGCCGGAGTCCCATGCGCCGGGCTGGTATCAAGCGCAAAGCGATCCCGTTGCCGGGCTGGCCTTGCGACTGATCCACGAGAACCCGTCCCATCCGTGGAGCGTCACCGAACTGGCCGCTCGCGTCGGCGTCTCCCGGGCCAGCCTGGCCCGCCGCTTCACCGCCCTGGTCGGCGAGGCCCCGATGACCTACCTGACCGGCTGGCGCATCGCCCTCGCCGCCGACCTCCTCCGAGGTACCCGCGACACCGTGGAAACCATCGCCCGCCGCGTCGGCTACGCCAACGCCTTCGCCCTCAGCGTCGCCTTCAAACGAGTCCGAGGCACCACCCCGACAGCCCACCGCCGCGCGGTGACCGCGGCTTAGTGCGTGGTGGAGCGCATGAACGCGAGTGCTTGCGGCCAGGCGAGGTGGTAGGCCTCGGCGTTGACTGCCGTCTCCTGCCGGGTGCGTTCGGTGAACCCGTGCTCGGCGCCGGGGAAGTACTGCGCGAAGGTCGCACCACTCGGCCGGGCCTGTAACGCGGCCTGCAGAGCCTCGAAGTCGGCGTTGGGGACGAGGGTGTCCGCGCTGGGGTAGCTCACCAGCACCGGCGCCGTGATCGCACCGGCCTCCGCGATCGCGTCGTACGTGTGGTGCGAAGACAGCTCCGACGGCACGGTCGGATGGAACGCGACGACGTTCGCCAGCCGTCGATCGCGCGCCGCCAGCAAGAACGCGAACCGTCCGCCGAGGCACCACCCGATCACGCCGACCTTGGTGCAGCCGAGGTCGTCGGTCAGGTGGTCCAGCAACTCGGCCTGCTCGGCCAGCGCGGCGTCGTCGTCCATCTCCTTCAACAGCGCGCCGAGCTCGGCCCGCGTCGAGTTGTCGATGTTCCGCCCCTTGAACGGATCCCACACCAGCGCGGTGATCCCCTCCCCCGCCAACTCGTCCGCCCAGTCCCGGACCTGCGCCCCGATCCCGGTGATCATCGGCAACAACAACATCCCGGCCCGCCCCACCCGAGCCAGATAGGCCTCCTGCTCCCCAACCCGCACACTCACACCCATACGCGAATCCTAGACAGCCGGTCAGGTGTCGAGGCCCACGTACTTGGTGTGCAGGAACTCCTGGATGCCTTCGGGCCCTCCTTCGCGGCCGAAGCCG
The DNA here is from genome assembly GCF_043197365.1 of Kribbella sp. NPDC049174. Classification (NCBI taxonomy): domain Bacteria; kingdom Bacillati; phylum Actinomycetota; class Actinomycetes; order Propionibacteriales; family Kribbellaceae; genus Kribbella; species Kribbella sp. NPDC049174. The sequence goes on from NZ_JBICSZ010000009.1 coordinate 128,949, forward strand.
GAGTGTTTGACACCACCGAAGGGGGCGGCGGCGTTCGAGATGACGCCCCGGTTGAGGCCGACCATGCCGGTGTCCAGTTCCTCGGCGAGACGGAGGGCAGTGGACAGGTCGCGCGTGTAGGCGTAGGCGATCAAGCCGTACTCCGTGTCGTTGGCCAGGCTGATCGCCTCGTCGATGGTGGCGAAGCGGGTGACGGGAGCGACCGGACCGAAGATCTCCTCGCGGAGACAGGCCGCGTCCGGCGCGACGTTAGTGAGGACGGTCGGCCGGTAGAACCAGCCCGGCAGGGCAGCCGGCCGTCCCCCGGTGACGATCTTCGCGCCGCCGTCGACGGCCTCTTGGACGAGTTCGCTGACCTTGTCCCGGGCAGGTTCGTCGATCAGGGGCCCGACCTGGACACCCGGCTCGGTACCGCGACCGACGCGGAGCGCGGCCATCCGGCTCGCCAGCCGGGCGGCGAACTCGTCGGCCACGGACTCGTGCACGAGGAACCGGTTGGCGGCGGTGCAGGCCTCACCCATGTTGCGCATCTTCGCCACCATCGCTCCCTCGACGGCGGCGTCGAGGTCGGCGTCGGCGAGGACCAGGAAGGGGGCATTGCCGCCTAGCTCCATCGAGACCCGTAGCAACTGGGTGGCCGACTGCTCGACGAGGCGGCGGCCGACACCGGTGGATCCGGTAAAGGTGAGCTTGCGCAGCCGCGCGTCCCGGATCAGCGGTTCCATCACCTCGCCGCTGCGGGACGCGGTGACCACATTCAATACGCCGTCCGGGAGTCCGGCCTCCTGCATCAGCGCGGCGAGGGCGAACATGGACAGCGGGGTCTGCGCGGCCGGTTTGACCACCATCGTGCAGCCGGCCGCGACCGCGGGCCCGACCTTGCGGGTGCCCATGGCCAGCGGGAAGTTCCACGGCGTGATCATCAGGCTCGGCCCGACCGGCTGCTTCATGGTCAGCAGTCGGCTGCTCCCATCGGGTGCCACCGACCAGCGACCGGAGATCCGGACCGCCTCCTCGCCGTACCAGCGGAGGAACTCGGCCGCGTACGCGACCTCGGCCCGGGCGTCGGCCAGTGGTTTGCCCATCTCCAGGGTCATCAGCAGGGCGAGGGACTCGGCCCGTGCGGTCATCAACTCGTAGGCCCGCCGCAGGATCTCGCCGCGTTCCCGAGGAGCGGTCCGGGCCCAGTCGATCCGCACGGCGACCGCGGCGTCGAGCGCTGCCCGGGCATCGCCGGCGTCCGCGTCGGCGACCTCGGTGAGTACGGCGCCGGTCGCCGGATCGTGGACCTCGAGCGTGCCGCGTGATCCCGGGACGACGGCTCCGCCGATCCACAGTCCGGTCGGTACGGCGGAGACGACGGTCCGCTCGTCGGTCGTCAGCGCGTTCATCGGGCCACCTCCTGAACACCCACGCTGTCCGCCCACGAGCGGCCGGGGGTCTCGAGTCGTGTCTTGACCGACGTCAGGTAGCGGGCGGCATCTGCGCCGTCCACCAATCGGTGGTCGTAGGTGAGGGACAAGTAGGCCATCGAACGGATCGCGATCAGCTCCTCTCCGGTCTCACTGGCGAGGACGACGGGACGGCGTACGACGGCGCCGAGGCCGAGGATCGCCGATTCGGGCGTGTTGAGGATCGGGGTGTCGAACAGCGCACCGCGGCTGCCGGTGTTGGTGATCGTGAACGATCCCCCGGCGAAGTCGTCGGCCGTCGCCGAACCTTCCCGGGCCCGGGCCGCGAGCCCGGCGATCCGGCGGGCCAGCGCGCCGACGGTGAGATCGCCGGCGTCCCGGATCACCGGGACGACGAGCCCGTCCTCGGTGTCCACCGCGATGCCGAGGCCGACCGACGACGGGTAGCTGACCGTCCCGGCGCCGAGATCCAGCTCGGCGTTGATCACCGGGTGGTCGGCCAGCGCCCGTACTGCGGCCTCGGCAACGAACGCCAGGACGGACAGCGAAACGCCGTACCGGCTGCGGAACTCGTTCTTCACCGCCTCGCGAACGGTGACCACGTGGGTGAGATCGACCTCGATGACCGTGGTGAGCTGCGCGGACTCCTGGAGCGACCGATGCATCCGTTCGGCGATCACCCGGCGCCGCCGCGACAGCCGCTCGACCCTCACCGATGTTGCGGCGGTGGTTGGAGCCGGCGACGGTGGCTGAGCTGATGCCGCTGCGAAGGTGAGTACGTCGGTGGACGTGGCCCGACCGTGGCGACCGGACGGCCGGATCCCGGCGAGGTCGACGCCGTGGTCCCGGGCCAGGCGTCGTACCCGGGGACTGTCCCGGTGCCGCTGCACAGTGGCGCTCACGCCTGCATCGCCTTCTCGATCTCGGTGACGATCCGGTCCACCGACGGGATGACGAGGTCCTCCAACGAGTCCGCCGACGGCAGCGGGACGTGCGGCGTGGTGATCCGGACGACCGGGCCGTCGAGGTCCCAGAACGCCTCGTCACTGACGATCGAGGCGATCTCGGCACCCCAGCCGAGCGCGCGCGGGTTCTCCTCGACGGTGAACAACCGCCCGGTCCGGCCGACCGAGTCCAGGATGGTCCGGGCGTCGAGCGGGATCAGCGACCGTACGTCGATGACCTCGCAGTTGATCCCGCGCTCCGCGAGTCGCTCGGCGGCCTCGAGCGCCCGGGGCACCATCAGGCCGAGCGCGGCGATGGTGGCGTCAGTGCCGGGGCGGCGAATCTTGGCCTCGCCGAGGACGTCCTCGATGATCCCGTCCGGCACCTCGCCCTTGCTGGCGTAGAGGCCCTTGTGCTCGAAGAACAGCACCGGATCGTCGCTGCGCACCGCGGCCGCCATCAGCCCGACGACGTCCTCCGGGCACGACGGGGTGACGACCTTGATCCCCGGCACCGCCATCGCCCAGTTCTCGATCGACTGCGAGTGCTGCGCGCCGAACCGGAGCGCGCCGCCGTTGCCGCTCTTCACCACCAGCGGGATGGTCACCTGCCCGTTGGTCATGTAGCGGGTCTTCGCCATCTGGTTGACCACCAGGTCCCAGCAGACCGCGAAGAAGTCGGAGAACATGATCTCCGCGATCGGCCGCAGCCCGGTCATCGCGGCACCCATCGCCGCACCGAGGATGGCCTGCTCGGAGATCGGGGTGTCGATCACCCGGCGCGGCCCGAACTGGTCGAGCAGCCCGGCGGTCGTCTTGAAGACGCCGCCGGAGCCGGCCACGTCCTCACCGACCAGGACCACGCGCTCGTCGCGTCGCATCTCCTGGGCGATGCCGCGGGCCACCGCCTCGCGATAGGTCAGTTGCGCCACGAGTGTCCTCCGTCTGCCCATACCTCGGTGTACGCCGATGCCGGATCCGGCACCGATCCGTTCTTGGCCGCCTCGGTCGCCGCGTTCACGGCCTCGTCGACCTGGCGCTCGATCTCGTCCAGTTCCGCGGCGGCGAAGCCGAGCCGGTCGAGCCGGCCGCGGTAGAGCTTCAGCGGATCGTGCTCGAGCCACGCCTCGAGCTCCCCGGACGGCTTGTACTTGCCGGGATCGGCCCGCGAGTGGCCGCCGTGCCGGTAGGTGAGTGCCTCGACCAGCGCCGGCCCCCGACCGGACCGGGCCTGCGCGAGCGCGTCCCGGGCGACGAGCAGGCACCCGTCCGCATCGTTGCCGTCGACAACGATCGGCTCCAGGCCGTAGGCACCGGCCCGGTCCGCCGCCGGGCGACGTACGGCGGTGATGTCGGCGATCGCGGTGTACTCCATGTACTGGTTGTTCTCGCAGACGAAGACGACCGGGAGCTTGAAGACCGCCGCGTAGTTGAGGGCCTCGTGGAAGGCGCCGATGTTGGTGGTGCCGTCACCGAAGAAGCAGACCGCGACCTGCCCGCTGTCCCGGTACTGCGCGGACCAGGCGGCTCCGTTCGCGATGGTGAGGTGTGCGCCGATGATCGCGTACGAACCCATCACGCCGTGCTCGACGCTGGTGAGGTGCATCGAGCCGCCCTTGCCGCCGAGCAACCCGTTGGAGCGGCCGAGGAGCTCGGCCAGCACGCCCTCCATCGGGACTCCGCGGGCGAGGGTGTGCGCATGGCCGCGGTACGTCGCGAACGTGTAGTCGTCCGCGCGCATCGCCGTACCGAATCCGGTCGCCACGGCCTCCATGCCGAGGGACAGGTGCGTGGTGCCCTTGACGAGGTTCTGCATGAACAGGTCGTAGGCCCGCTTCTCGAACCGGCGCATCTCCTGCAACCGCCGGTACATCAGCAGCCGGGTGTCCCGGTCGACGTCGGCGTCGTCGTACCTGGTCTGGCTTCCCGACGGGAGCACGATGTCGTGCTCGCCGTACGCATGGCGTTCGAGTGGCAGCGTCATACCAGTTCTCCGTTGAAGACGGGCGTGTTGAGGTGCGACTGCGACTCACGCCGGGTCGGCAGCGGCCCGCCGGTCGTGTAGTAGCGCTGCCCGGCGACGAGCAGTTCCTCGGCGGGGAACTTGGTGATCACCTCGCAGCCGTCGGCGGTGACGACGAGCTCCTCCTCGATCCGGGCCGCGGACCAGCCGTCCTTCGCCGGCCAGTAGGTCTCGAGGGCGAAGACCATCCCCTCCTCGAGGACCTCGGGGTGGTCGAGTGAGACCAGCCGGCTGAAGATCGGCTTCTCCCAGATCGACAGTCCGACACCGTGGCCGTACTGGAGGGCGAAGGCGGCCTCCTCGTCGGCGAAGCCGAACTCCTGCGCGGTGGGCCAGATGGAGACGATGTCGGCGGTGGTCGAACCGGGTTTCACCAGGGCGATGGACTGATCCATGTACTCCCGGCAGATCTTGTATGCGTCGTTCTGGGCCGCGGAGGCGCTGCCGACCGCGAAGGTGCGGTAGTAGCAGGTCCGGTAGCCGAGGTAACTGTGCAGGATGTCGAAGAACGCCGGGTCGCCCGGCCGGATGATCCGGTCGGAATACACGTGCGGATGCGGTGCGCACCGCTCGCCACTGATCGCGTTCACACCCTCGACGAACTCCGAACCCATGTCGTAGAGCGCCTTGCTGACCAGCCCGACCGTCTCGTTCTCCCGGACCCCGGGCCGGAGGAACTCGTAGAGCCGGTCGTAGGCGGCGTCGACCATCGAGGCCGCCTGGGTGAGCAGCCCGATCTCGTCCGGCGTCTTGATCCGCCGCGCCTCGAGGAAGACCTGCTGGCCGTCGACGACCTGGATGCCGGTCTGCTGGAGGGCGGCGAGGATCGGCAACTCGATGACGTCGACGCCGAGCGGTTCACCGAGCAGACCGTGCTGCTCCAGCTCGGCCTTGATCTTGCGCGCCACCTCCTCGGCGATCCCCGCTCCCGGGTGGAAGGCACCGCGCAGGGTGGAGATCCCGGCCCGCGCACCACCCTCCGGTCGGGTCGCGCCATGGTGCGGACCGTGGACCGCGTCAGCCGATTCGGGTCCGGCGTGGTCGAGCCACGGGTTGTAGAGCTGGTGGTGCCGGGCCGCCGATCCGAAGTCCCAGATGATCGGCTCGGCACCGCGCACCAGGAGTGCGAACCGGATCAGCTTGTCGTTCGCCCAGGTGCCGATATGGGTGGCGGTCATGTAGCGGATGTTGGGGAAGTCGAACGCCAGGATCGCGCCGAGCGAGGAGCGGTCCAGCTCGGCCCGGAGCTTGGCCAGCCGCTCGGTGCGCAGCCGGTCGAGATCCAGCCGCTGCTCCCAGTCGACCGCGTTCGTCCCATAGGTGTGGATACCCACGTCAGTTCCTTTCTGTTCGGCCGGGCGGATCGGCCGTTGCCGCGAACCAGGCCGTCATCGCGGCCATGTCCCGGTCGCCGAGTCCGTCGTCCAGCGCATGCCGGTGCAGTTCCAGGGCCCGCCGTACGACGGACTCGCGCAGGCCGGCGTCATCGGCGGCGCGGGCTGCGAGTCCGAGGTCCTTGGTGGCGGTGCGGAGGTCGAAGGCGACCGCCGTACCGTCGGGGTCGGTGAAGGCGGCCCTCTTGTAGTCGAGGAAGCGGTTCCAGAGGACGCCCACCGAGAGGACGTCGAAGAGCGCGGGAGTCGAGACACCGGCGGCGCGAGCGGTGACCAGGCACTCGGCCAGGGCGGTGCTGAAGGTGTGCAGCAGTGCGTTGATCGACACCTTGGCGGCAGCGCCGGCGCCGGTCGGCCCGACCTGGACGACCGTGCCGAGGGCATCGAGCACCGGGCGGACCCGGTCGATCGCGGCGGCATCCCCGCCGGCCATCAGTCCGAGCTTGCCTTCGCGGGCAACGAGGGTGCTGCCGCTCACGGGGCAGTCGATGAAGCTCACGCCTGCCGCAGCACACCGGTCCGCGGCCGCTCGAGCCGCGTGTGCCCCGGTCGTCGAGCAGTCCACGACGACCATGCCCTCCCGGGCTCCGGCGAGTACGCCGTCGTCACCGGCCAGAGTCCGGAGTACGGCCTCGCCGTCGGTGAGCATGGTGATCACGACGTCGGCATTCTTGGCTGCCAGCGCGGGAGTGTCGGCTACCTCGGCACCGGTCTGTTCGGCGGTCGCCAGGGCACGTGCCGCGGTCCGGTTCCAGACGGTCACCACGAACCCTTGCCGGGTGAGAGCGGTGACCATCTCGGTGCCCATCCGGCCGGCGCCGCAGAATCCGACCCGGAGCGTCATGACAGCTCCCGAGGGTTCACAAGGAACTTGCCCCGCGCCGTACCGCCGGCCAACGGCATGAAGGCGTCCTCGACGACCCGGTCGAGCGGTACGACGCGTTCGACGAGCAGCGACGCCAGGTCGCGCTCGGCCAGCAGTGCGAGCGCGGCCGGCAGGTTCTGGTCGCAGACATGGGCCACGGTGGTCATGACGTCGATCTCGCGGAGGATGAGGTCGTTCGCGGTGAACGACACCTCGCCCTTGGGCAGGCCGACCAGGAGGACGGTGCCGCCGCGCCGGGTGAGCCGCTGGACGCGCGACAATCCGTCGGGTACGCCGCTGGCCTCGACGGTGACATCGGCCAACGCGGAACCGGTCAGTTCGCGCACGACCTCCAACGGGTCCGTCGAGGACGCGTCGACCGTCACGTCGGCGCCGAGCTTGGCCGCCGTCTCGAGCCGGCCGTCATCGATGTCCACGGCAATGATCACTCCGGCACCGGCGGCCTTGAGACCGGCGATGACGAACGATCCGATCGCGCCGGCGCCGTGCACGACCACCACGTCGCCGGGGCGGACCCGGCTGCGATCGACTGCGTGCAGTCCGACCGCCACGGGCTGGGCGAGTGCGGCGTTGTCGTCGGCGACGTGCGGCGCGATCGGGTGCAGCATCGCCTCGGGCACGGTGATCTGCTGGGTGAGCCCGCCGTCGGCGGACAGGCCGTAGGTCCAGTAGGACTCGCACAGGTTGGTCTGGCCGCGCCGGCACCAGGAGCAGTTCTCGCACCAGACGCCGGCTCCGGCCGCGACCCGGTCACCGACGGCGAAGGATTCACCTCCGCTGTCCACCACGCCGATGAACTCGTGCCCGAGCACCACCGGCCCGAGCACTCCGGAGTTGGGGTGCCGCGTCTTCAGCGGAGTCATCATCGGCCCGGCCGTGTATTCGCTGACATCGGTGCCGCACAGTCCGGCCCGGGTGACGCGCAGCCGCACCTCGCCCCGACCGGGAGCCGGCGGTTCGGGACGTTCCTCGATGCGGATGTCCCCGGCGGCATGCAGGACCACGGCTTTCACGCGGCACCGCCGTTCTCGATGTGCACCTTGACGTTCTCACTGGTACGACGGGCCGCGGCGTACGCCTCCGGAGCCTGGGCCAGCGGATACCTGCTGGTGATCATCGGAGTGAGGTCGAGACCCGTCCGGGCCAGGAAGCGCAGGGTCTCCGGCCAGACACCGGGCGACCCGATGGTGCCCCGGATCTGCAACTGCTTGGACTGGATCAGCCCCAGCTTCGCGGTCGCGCTGCGACCGACATCGATGCCGATGTTGACCAGCCGGCCGTTGAACCCGGCAACCTCCAAGGTCGCCGCCATCGCGGCCGGCTGACCGGACGCCTCCATGACCACATCGGCGCCCCGGCCTCCGGTCAGCTCCAGCGCCTGGTCGAGGAAGCGGTCCGACGTCGGGTCGAGCACCTCCTCGGCGCCGAGCTGACGAGCCAGGTCGCCACGGGTCTTGTCCGGCTCGGCCGCGACGACCCGGGCGCCCATCGTGGCGGCGACCGCCATGCAGCTCAGCCCGATCGGGCCCGCACCGAAGACCACGACGGTGTCGCTCGCGTTGACGTTGCCGGCTCGCATCGCCGCGAAGTACGCGCAACTGAACGGCTCCACCAGCGCGGCCTGGCTGTCGGTCAGCTCGTCGGGGACCTTGTGCAGCCACTCCGGGCGGGCGACGAAGTACTCGGCGGCGGCCCCGGAGATCGAGAAGCCGAAGTGCTCCAGGCCGATCACACACTCGCCCAGCACCCGGTCGCCGGGCGCGAACCCGGTCACTTCCCGGCCGACCTCGGCGACCTGGCCGGACCACTCGTGGCCGGGGATGATCGGGTACCCGAACGGGATGATGTAGCGCCCCTCGAGCAGCTCGAAGTCGGAGTGGCAGATCCCCACCGACCGCAGCGCGACCAGGACCTCGTCGGCGCCGATGCGCGGTACGGCGACATCGGTTAACGCCAGCGTGTCGACGCCCTGGAACTGGACCGCCTTCATCCCTGCTTCACCCCCGCCCGAATGATCCGTTCGGCCCGCAGCCGATCGAAGAGCTCGAGGAAGGACCGGCCGCTGTCCTGGGACCGGCTGAATCCGGCGTCCCGGCTCTTGGTCATCGCGGCATGGGTCTCGACGGTCCGGCCGAGATCGCTGTCGGTGTGCCACCAGGACACGAGGCGCTCGATGTCAGGTTCAGCCAGTCGATCCCGATCGGCGATCCGCCGCCAGATCGTGGCAGCCGCGCTCATCCGGTCCTCGAGTGGACTCGGGTGTCCGGGGTACGGCGCCGGCTCGACACCGAGACCGTCGGCCACCACTTCCCACATCTGCCGCCAGTGGAAGGTGTCGCCATTGGTGACGTTGAACGCCTCGTTGGCCGCCGCCGGTGTGGTGGCAGCCCAGGCGAGGTGCTCGGCGAGCAGCCGGGCGTCGGTGATGTCCGTGGTCCCGTCGTACTGTTCGGGTGAACCCGGGAACACGAACGGGATGCCGGTCTCGCGGGCGAGCGTGCCGTAGACGGCCAGGGTCACGCCCATGTTCATCGCGTTGCCGAGGGTGTACCCGATGACCGTGTGCGGCCGGTGCACGGTCCAGCTGAATCCGAACCGCTCGGCGGCCGCCCAGAGGATGTCCTCCTGGGTGTAGTAGAAGTTCTCGTGCGCGAGCCGCGGCTGGCTCTCGTGGAACGGCGGCTTGGCGGGGTTCTGGGCGTACGCCTCGAACGGGCCGAGGTAGTGCTTGAGCCCGGTCACCAGGCAGACGTGCTCGAGCGTGTCGGTGCGGCCGGTGGTCTCGAGGACGTTGCGCAGCATCGCCCCGTTGACCTCGATGTTGCGCGCCTCGGTCTCCTGCCGCGACCACGTGCAGTAGAAGACGTGGGTGGCCCGGACCTCGCGGGCGACCGCGGCGATCGACTCCGGGTCGGAGATGTCGGCGCTGACAGCGCGCACGCCGTCGGTGTCCAGGCCCTGCTTGCGGGACACCCCGGTCACCTCCCAGCCGGACCGGGCCAGGTGCTCGGCGGCGTTCCGGCCGGTGAGGCCGGTGGCACCGACGACCAGCGCTCGGCGTTCAGTCATCCGTGATGCTCCTTCAGTGCTTGCCGCCGACGCTCTGGAACAGCTCGAGCGTCACGCCGTTGGGATCCTTGAAGTAGACGAACCAGCAGCCCTCGAGCGGGCCGTCCTCGATGTGCAGCGGCGGCGCCAGGAACTCGGCGCCCTTGGCCCGCAGGTCCTCGTACGACCGGTGGATGTCGGGTACGTCGATACACACGTGCGCGCTGCCGACATCGGCGTTCGAGCGGTCGAACGTCTCCTCGCGCTCGTTGTCGTAGTGCAGCAACTCCACCACGCAACTGCCGAACCGGAGAAAGGCGAATCGCAGCTTCGCACCCGGCACGCCGACGCCGCGGGACAGCTCGGGCCCGCTGCCTTCAGCAATGAATTCCGGCGTGAGCCCGAACATCTGCTCGTACCAGGCCAGCGACTCCTCCATGTCGCGCACGGTGATGCCGACATGGTGCATGTCTCCGAACATCAGATGTCTCCTTCTCCTCGGGTCAGGATCCGACCAGGACCTTGAGCTGGTCGCCCTGCGGATCGATCAGGGCGTCGAAGCCCCTGGTCACGACGTCGTCGAGCGGGATCTGCGCCGAGATCGCCTTGCCGACCGGATAGGTGCCATTGGCAACCATGCGGATGATCCGCGGCCAGTCGGTCAGCTGCCAGCACCAGCTGCCGTACAGGGTGAGGTCCTTGGCCGACAACGCCATCGCGTCGAGAGTGGCGAGCTGCGTGTGCAACCCGGTCTGGACGATCGCGGCCCGCTTGCGGGTCTGTGTCACACAGGACGCGAGCCCGGGAGTGCTGCCGGAGCACTCGACCGCGAGATCGACGCCGTCGCCGTTCGTGAGCTGACCGACGAGTTCGTCGAGCTCACCGGTGGTCGGATCGACGACCGGTCCGATGCCGAACGTGGCCGCCAGGGCGGAGCGGTTCTTGTTCGGCTCCGAGATGATCACGGTCGACGCGCCGACCGCGGCGGCGTACATGGCGGTGAGAATTCCGATCGGCCCGGCGCCGGTCACGAGGACCACGTCTCCGCCGGTCACACCGGCCCGCTCCACGCCGTACGCGGCCACCGCTGCCGGCTCGATGACGGCTCCCTCGAGATCCGACACCTCGTCGGGAAGCTTGGCGACCTGGTACTCCTTCACCACGGCGTACTCGGCGAAGCCGCCGGTCTCGGCGCTGAGGCCGGTGCAGGCGAACTGCACACACAGGTGGCCCTGACCGCGGCGGCAGTAGCGGCACCGCCCGCACACGATGGCCGGCATGATCGAGACCCGGTCTCCGACGCCGACCGCGCGGACGTCGGCGCCGATCGCGGCCACCCGGGCGGAGAACTCGTGCCCGAGAGTCTGCGGCAGGGTCACGCCGGTGAGTGGATGCGGAGTCGTCGGGGTGACGATCGGCCCCACGGCGTACTCGTGCAGATCCGTCCCGCAGATGCCGCAGTACAAGACCTCGACCAGTACGTCGTCGGCGTCCCGCAGCCGGGGCTCGGCGACCTCCTCCACCCGGATGTCCTGTTTCCCGTAGTAGCGCGCTGCTCGCACGGCGTGTCCTTTCGTTGTCGACGAGGAGGGTCCAATCCCTTTGGCCCCGTGCGGTCAGTGTGCGACGCCCTCGGCCTTGCGGCCGCTACCTCGCACCTGGCTGTAGACAAGGGCCGCGATCACGATCAGGGCACCCTGGAAGAGGTACTGCCAGGTCTGGGTGAGGCCGAGGAAGGTGGTCGCGTTGAGGAGCTGCACGATCAGACCGGCGCCCAGCAGGGTGCCGACGAAGGTGCCGCGGCCACCCAGCAGGCTGGTTCCGCCGAGGACCACGGCGGTGATGCTGGTCAGCGTGTAGCCGACGCCCTGGGCGGGATCGCCGATCCCGAGCTGGGCCAGCAGGACGAGGGCGCCCAGGAAGGTGAACAGGGACACGACGACGTAGCCGGTGACGACCGTCCGGGTGGTCCGTACGCCGAGCCGCCGGGCGGACTCCTCGTCGGAGCCGACCGCCCGGAGGTTCAGGCCCCAACGGCCGGTGCGGAGCACGAACTCCATCACGAACGCGACCAGGATCAGGACGACGAAGGCGACCGGAACCGGACCGATCGTGATGGTGATGAGGTCGGTCGCCGTACGGCTGATCAGCCCGCCGGGCTTGTCCCGCAGCAGGAAGCTGAAGCCCTGCAGGGCGATGTACGTCGCCAGTGTCGCCGCGACCGGGGTGAACCTCCCGAATCTGATCAGCGAACCGTTGACCGCTCCGGCGAGTGCGGCCAGTGCGGCCATCAGGGCCAGTCCGAGGATCACCGCCGTACCGGAATGTCCCTCGGTCAGGAAGAAGGAACCGACCACGACGAGGAAACCCGCGAGCGGGCCGACGGATAGGTCGATGCCGGCGGTCATCAGGGCGACCGTCTGGCCGAGGGCGATGAAACCGAGCGCACTGACCAGCAGCATCACCGAGGTGACGTTGAAGGGCAGCAGGTAGCGCTCGTTGCGGGAGTAGATGTAGGCGCCGAGGCAGAGCATCACGGCGGCCAGAATGAGGACCGGGGCATAGTCGCCCTCGAGCCTGCGGCGCCAGGCCGGACTGAGGCTGAACCGAGCGGCCTGCTTCTCCTCGGTGCGGGTGTGCGTGGTCGACTCGACCGCCGCCCGGACCATCCGCTCCTCGGTCACCTCGGCACCGGCCAGCGACGCCACCACCTGACCACGCGACACCACAATGACCCGGTCGCAGAGTCCCTCCAGCTCCTTGGCGTCCGACGAGCTGACGATGACCGGAACCCCGCTGGCGGAGACCTCGCGCAGGATGCGGTAGATCTCGGCGCGGGCGCCGACGTCGACACCCTGGGTGGGCTCGTCGGCGAGCAGGATCGCCGGCTTGGCGAGCAGGGACCGGGCCAGCACGACCTTCTGCTGGTTGCCACCGGACAGGCTGGTGACCGGCGACTCGAGACTCGCCGTCTTCACCGCGAGCCCGGCCACCTCGGCACCGACCAGCTCTACCTCGCGCCGGCGGCTGACGAACCGGGACGGACCGAGCCGCTCGAGCGCGCTGAGCGCCGCGTTCTCCCGCACCGACAGCGACATCATCAGTCCTTCGTGATGCCGGTCGGCCGGCAGGTACGCCGACGAGCGCAGCAGCTGGCGATGCGTACGCCGGACGCCGTCGATGGCCACGGAACCGGTGTGTCCGTCGAGGCCGGCGAGGGCACGGAGGAGCTCGCTCTGACCGTTTCCGACGACCCCGGCGACACCGATGATCTCGCCTCGCCGTGCGGTGAAGGAGACGTTGGAGAACCGCTCCCCTGACAACGCTTCGACGGCCAGCACCGGCTGCTCGTCGTCGGCACCCGGATGCTTGGCGGGGAAGGTGTACTCCAGCTGCCGGCCGACGATCATCGCCAGCAATTCGTCGTCGGTGACCTCGGCGACCACCGCGGTCCCTCGATGGTGCCCGTCCCGCAGCACGGTGACCCGGTCCGCGAGCTCGCGCACCTCGGCGAGCCGATGCGTGATGTAGACGACGGCCGTTCCCTGGGCGGCGGCGGAGCGAACCAGGTCGAACAGCAGCCCGACGGACTCCTTGCCCAGCGGGGCGGTCGGTTCGTCGAGGATGAGCAACCGGGGCTTCATCGCCATCGCCTTGGCCAGCTCGAGCAGGTGTTTCTGAGCGATGCTGAGGTGGCCGACCCGGTCCTCCAGGTGCGCGGTGCACCCGACACGTTGCAGCAAGGCCCGCATCGCCGCCCGCCGGTCGGTTCCGCCGTCGAGAAAGCGCCCGGGGACCGCGACCGCGATGTTCTCCGCGACGGTGAGGTCGGGGAGGACGGCGGGATGCTGGTGCACGATGGCGATTCCCAGCTCGGTCGCCCGTCCGGGACTGACCTCGTCGACGGTCTCGCCGAGGACCGCGATGCTGCCCCGGTCGGGGGAGGTGGTGCCGGAGGCCACTCCCATCAGAGTGGACTTGCCGGCACCGTTCTCGCCGAGCAGCGCGTGGACCTCGCCGGGCCGGACCTCGAGGGACACGTCGGTCAGCGCGGCGACCGCGGCGTACGACTTCGAGATGTCGTGCAGTGCCAGCGTGGGCGTCGCGGTTGCCGTGTCCCCGGCGCCCACTGCCTGGGCAGGTTTCGTCTCCTGCGTCTGGTTGATCACCACAGCGTCCTTCGGGTCAGGTGTTCGGTCGGGTCTCACTTGAGGAGCTTCGCCTGCTCCTCGCCGGTCATCTCCGCGGACAGATAGACGTCGTCGGGCAGGTTGGGCTTGCACTGCACCGGCTTGTCCGTGGAGGTGGAGTCCTCGAAGACCACCGACGGGAAGGTCGAGGAGGAGGGGACCTCACCGCCGGTGGCCCGCGCGACCGCGTGCTGGACGGCCAGCCGCGAGTGGTCGTTCTGGGTCGAGACCGTGAAGAGCTTGAAGTCGGGGTTCTTCGCCTTGTGGTCCTGCCAGAAGCAGGACAGGACGTTGCCGTCGGAGGCGGCGATGGCAGGGATCGAGCGGCCACTCTGCTCGAACACCGGCATCGCGCCCACCAGGGACGGGCCGAAGTCGGAGACGATGACGTCGATGTCCGCGTTCTGCGAGATCGCGGCGGTGAGCACCTTCTGCGTCTCGGCGGGATCCCAGTTGGTCACCTCGAACGGCTGCTCACCGATGAACTTGTACTTGCCGCCGGCATCGAGCACCGCGTGCAGACCCTCGGCTTCCTTGCGGCCCTGGCTGTTGCCGGGCGGGCCGCTGAGGAAGAGCACGTTGCCACCGTCCGGCAGGATCTTCTTGATCCACTCGCCCCAGTTCTTGCCGGCGTCGGCGAAGTCGGTGTCGACGAACACGTCGTAGTCCTCGCCGGACTTACCGCCCGGGTCGACCCGGTAGGGCACCGTCACGACGCCGGCCTTGTAGGCGCTGCGGATCGCCGGCAACACCGCCTCACCCGCGTCGGGGAAGACGACCAGCGCGTTCACGCCCTTGGCGACCATCCCCTGGATGTCGGCGATGGCCTTCTGCGTGTCGCCCTGGCCGTCGGCGTACTCGAAGCTGGTGATGCTGGGGCACTTGGCGGCCTCCGCCTTGGCGGCCGCCGTGGTGACGAGTCGCCAGCTGTTGCCGCCGAAGCCGTCGGTCATCCCGAGGACGGCCTCCTTGTCCCCACACCAGGAGGGGACGTCGCCGGCGGCGGCTGCGTTGTTGGAGGTTTCTGCGGCGGAGCCGGAGCCGCCGCAGCCCGCGAGAGCGAGACCGACGGCACCGGCACCGAGCAACGCGACGAGGCGCGCGCGGCGAGCGGATCGGATCATGACGAGGTTCCCTTCCTGGAACTTGCCGTGCTGAGGGGCAGCTGAGGGGCGGACGTGAACCGGCGACGTACGGCGGCCCAGTCGACGCTGTACAGGGCGACACCCACGGTGAGGGCGGCCGCCTCGACCAGAGTTCGGGTGGCGAACGAGACACCGAGCGCGAGCACGAACTGCTCGAGCTGGGAGAGGAAGACCGCGGCGACGGCGGTGGAGACCAGGAAGCCCCGGCCACCGAGGAGCGACGTACCGCCGAGCACCACCGCGGCGACCGACGGCAGCAGATACGAGTCGCCCTGGAACGCGGTGGGCTGGGCGATGATCCCGGCCAGCAGCACGCCGGCGAGCCAATAGAGGATCTGCGCCCACACGTAGGCGCCGGCCCGGTACCACGTGACCGGCAGCCCGGTCGCGGCCGCGGCGATCGGGTTGGCTCCGATCGCCTCGAAGCGACGACCTCCGACAGTGGTCTTCATGACCACCGCCGCGACGGCGACCACGACGAGCGCGAAGTAGACGGAGTTCGGGATCCCGAAGGTGACGCCGCCGGCGACCGAACGCAACAGCGCCGTGGTGCGGCGGGGCGAACCGCCCGAGATGCTGAGCACCGCGGCGTACGCCAGCGCGTTGACGCCGAGGGTCGCGACGATGGGATTGAGCCGGCGCCAGCCGACCAGCACCCCGTTGAGGATGCCGAACCCGATGGCGACGACCAGTCCGAAGAGCAGCGCGCCGAGCAGTTTGTCATCGTCACCGGCCGGCCGGTGGGTGGTGATGACCACCGCCAGCGAAACCGCACCGGGAACCGACAGATCGATCCCGCCCTGCTGCACCACCAGTGTCTGCCCGATACCGACGATGGCCAAGACCGCCGCGAACGGCAGCATGCCGAGCAGCGCGCTGTGGTCCACACTCGTGGGCGCCAGTACGGCGCTGGCCACGACCAGCAGGACGAGCGCCGCGCTGACGGTCAGCAGTCCCCGGGAGACGCGCATGCTTCCCACCTCACAGTCGACCGGCGAATGTTTGGCAGGACTGTACATATCCACTCTGGTGTTCACAAGATCTCGTCATCGCTTCGCCGAAATCCTTCAGGTCGGCGACTGTGAGTGAACTTATGCAGGATCTTGACTTCATTACCTGCCCGGCTGTTCAGTAGGACTGATCACTCACCTGCTCGAAGGCGAACACCACATGCTGCTCAGCAACGGACTCGGTCACCTCACCTACTCGACGCTCGTCCATCCCGGCGACACCTGGGCCGAGATGCGCGACAGCGTCGTACGGCACGTTCCGGCGGTGAAGCGGAAGGTGTCCCCGGACGCGCCGATGGGACTGTCCCTGCGACTGTCCGGCGCTTCCGTGGCGACGCTGCTGGCCGACCCGGCCGAGCGGGCCGACTTCCTCGGCCTTCTTCGCGAGCAGGATCTCTACGTCTATACGGTGAACGCGTTCCCGCACGGGCCCTTCAAGGGCCGGTCGGTGATGGAGCAGGTGTACGAGCCGGACTGGGCGACCGAGGATCGCACCCGCTACACGATGGGCGTCGCTGACGTACTGGTCGACATCACCGAGGCCGACGTCGAGCCGTCCATCCAGACCGCTCCGCTGGCGTTCCGCCCGAACGTCGACGGACCCGCGTTCGTCGATCGCTTCACCACGAACCTGC
Organism: Kribbella sp. NPDC049174; assembly: GCF_043197365.1. Classification (NCBI taxonomy): domain Bacteria; kingdom Bacillati; phylum Actinomycetota; class Actinomycetes; order Propionibacteriales; family Kribbellaceae; genus Kribbella; species Kribbella sp. NPDC049174. Next base: position 145,636 of record NZ_JBICSZ010000009.1, read on the forward strand.
TCCGCACCGTCGCCCATCTGGTCGACGTGGAACGCCGTACCGGTCGCCGGGTGAAGCTGGCCCTCGAGCCGGAGCCGTTCTGCTTCCTGGAGACGACCGAGGAAACGGTGCGCTACTTCGAGGAGCGGATCTTCTCCCGGGCCGGCACCGAGGAGTTCGCGAAGCTGGCCTCGGTCCCGATGTCGACCGCGGTCGGACTGGTCCGGCGGCATCTCGGCGTGGTGTTCGACATCGGGCACCAGTCGGTCGAGTTCGAGGACATTCCGGCCGCGCTGGAGGCATTGGTCGCGGCCGGCATCCCGATCTTCAAACTGCAGCAGGCCGCGGCGTTGTGGGTGCCCGAGGTCACCGCCGACGCGGTGCAGGCGCTGAAGCAGTTCACCGACACGATCTACCTGAGCCAGACCACCGAGCGCCGCGACGGGCAGCTCACCCGCTACCTCAACCTCGGCGATGCGATCGAGGCGTGGCACGCGGCCCCGGGTGGCCGGCGGGAGTGGCGGACCCACTTCCACGTTCCGGTGTTCCTGGACGAGATCGGTGGGTTCCGGACCACCCGGTCGTCGATCGAGGCCGCCCTGGACCTGCACCGGCGCACGCCGCTCTCGGACCACCTGGAGATCGAGACCTACACCTGGGACGTGCTCCCGGAGCACCTCAAGACCGGGGACATCGACGAGTACGTCAGCCGCGAACTCGACTGGGTCCGGGACACCCTCGGCGTCCGCGGCGCCGTCGGTACGCACTGATCAGGCCAACAGGGAGGGAGCATCGCATGTCCGGACGAGTGGCCGGCAAGAACATCATCATCACCGGTGCCGGTAGCGGCATGGGCCGGGTCTTCGCCCTGGGCCTGGCCCAGGAGGGCGCCACGGTCGGAGTCCTCGACCGGCGCCAGGAGGCAGCCGAGGCGGTCTGCGACGAACTATCGGCGGCCGGGCTGACGGGTGTCCCGCTCACTGCCGACGTCAGCAGCCGCGACCAGGTGGGCGCGGCGTTCGACGCGTTCGTCGAGCAGACCGGGCGGTTGGACGTGCTCTTCAACAACGCCGGTTTCAACGAGCCCATGCACCTGCTCGATGTGACCGAGAAGAACTGGCACGCCATCATGGACGTCAACGCGCTCGGTACGCTGATCGGCATCCAGGAAGGGGCCCGCAGGATGGTGCCCCTCGGGCAGGGCAAAATCGTCAACACGTCCTCCATCGCGGGTCGGCAGGGATTCCCTTCCTTCGCCCCGTACTGCGCGAGCAAGTTCGCGGTGAACGCGTTGACCCAGGCGGCGGCGCGGGCACTGGCGGAGCACAACATCACCTGCAACGCCTTCGCCCCCGGCGTGGTGGACACCCCGCTGTGGACGAAGCTGGACGAGGATCTGATGAACATCGGCGACGCGGACCGCCCCGGTCAGGCGATGGCCGACTTCGCCGCGGACATCCTGCGCGGCCGGGTCGCCACCGGCGAGGACATCCTCGGCACCGCGTTGTACCTGGCCTCGGCCGACTCCGACTACCTGACCGGCCAGGTGATCATGATCGACGGAGGAATGGTGCTGGTGTGAGTACTTCCGAGAACGCTTCCGCCACCAGCACCCAAGGAGTCGCTGTGACCTCACCTGTCTCACCGCAGAACGCGGGCGACGCGACGGCGGTCAACCTCGGGCTCCAGCTCCGGACCGCCCGGCAGAAGTCGGGGATGACCCTGCGCGAACTGGCGCGGCAGCTCGGCGTCTCCCCGTCGTTCCTTTCCCAGATCGAGAACGGCAAGTCGCAGCCGTCGGTAGCGACGCTGTACTCGATGGCGCAGACCCTCGATGTCTCCATCGACCACCTCTTCGAAGGCGAAGAGCCGGCTGGGACCGAGGACTCGGCCGAACCGCAGCCGGACGCCGAGGTCCCGGCGGCACCGCACCGAGCGGCCGGAGACGCATCAGGCCCGGTACGGCGCTCGGACCTGGGGTCGCTGGAGCGGGTCTGGGACGACAGCGGCAGCACGGGCCGGCTGTCGGTCACCTCACCGGGCAACCGGACCCGTCTGGTGATGGACACCGGTGTGGTCTGGGAGCAGCTGGCGACGAACACGGCACATCAGCTGGACTTCATCGAGATCGTCTATCCGCCGGGATCCAGCTCGACCAACGACGAACGCATGCTGCGTCACGACGGTTTCGAGTACGGCTATCTGCTCGAGGGTGAGCTGGAGGTGACCTTCGGCTTCGAGACGTTCACGCTGCATGCCGGCGAGGCGCTGGGGCTGAACTCCAGCGTCCCCCATCTGTTCCGCAATCTCGGCACCGTCCCGGCCCGCGGCATCTGGTTCGTCCACCACGATCACTGACGCTTCACCGGTGCGCGGCCAGCATCCGCAGTACGGCGGCGTTGACCAGGATCAGGATGATCGCGGCGAAGAGGAGCAGGGCGACCTCAGCCGGTAGGAAAGCGATGCCGACACCGATGGCGAGCACCGGGACGGCCAGTCCGGCATACGCGATCAGGAAGAGCGCGGCGAGCACCTCGCCACGGGAACCGGAGTCGGCCAGCGACGCGGCGGTGGCGACGGCAGCCCGGAAGACGATCCCCACGCCGGCACCCGCGACGACGCCACCGGCGACGAAGAGCCACAGGCTCGGGATCAGACCGCCGACCGCAACGCCGACCAAGCCGAACGACATCAGGACGAGACCGAGCCGGAGCTGGTGCGGGCGCGTCATCCGGACGAAGACCACCTGACTCGTCGCACCGGCGAGGAACACCACGAACGTCACCACGCCCGCGAGCAGCCGCGACGTGTGGTGCAGCGTGCCGGCCAAGAACGTCGGCGCCAGTGACGTGAAGAGCCCGAAGATCGCGAAGGCCGCGAAGGCTCCGATCGCGGTGGCGAAGAACAACGGCTTTGCCGCCGACGGCAGCGCGACGCGCTGTGGTCGATAGGCCGGCCGCTCCTCCAGCCGTTCCACCGTCTCCGGCACCAGCGCGATCCCCACCGCGCTGAGCAGCAGCAACACCAGGAAGATCTCGTATGGGCGCTCGAGCGGTGACGACACGTACTGCGCGAGCAGACCGCCGACCAGCGGACCGAACGCGAGGCCGCCGAGGTTCACCATGCTCGAGATCAGCGCCGAGCGACTCGGGTCCTCGTCCGGCCGGGCGACCTGGCGCAGCTCGGACAGGTGCGCCGTCGCCGTAGCGGTCAGGACCCCGACACCGACACCACAGATGAACCGGGCGACGAGGAGGCCCGGGACGTCCTGCCAGACCAGGAAGATGACGGCCGACAACACCTCGGCGAGTACAGCGAGCAGCGCGACCCGGCGACGGCCGAGCCAGTCGCTGACGTGGCCGGCGAGATACAAGCTGGCCATCACGCCGACCGCGTAGCTGGCGAAGATGACGGTGATGACGTACGTCGGGAAGCCGTCGCGGTGCTGGTAGATCGCATAGAGCGGCGTCGGGACGGTGGAGAACGCCATCGTGGTCAGGAACGCCGCGGCGATCACCCAGAACCCCGGGCCGTGCGCGAACCGCACCCGCCTCGATTCGAGCGTGTGCAGACCGGTCAGAGTGGACATGCCTCTAGAGTCGCTCGCCGGATCTATCGAGTCCAACGAAAGTTCTTGCATGCTCTTATCGGAGTCGCCGATAATTGAGCCTGTGGACAGCCGTCAGCTCGAGTATTTCGTCGCGGTCGCGGAGGAACTGAGCTTCACCCGCGCGGCCCAGCGACTGTTCACCGTGCAGTCCACCGTGTCGGCCGCCGTACGGGCGTTGGAGACCGATCTGAAGACGACGCTGTTCGACCGTTCGACCCGGCGGGTGTCGTTGTCCACGGCCGGGCAGGCCTTGTTGCCTGAGGCAAAGGCTGCGCTGGAGGCACTGGACCGGGCCCGGGCCGCGGTCGAGGAGGTGTCGACCGGCCTGCGCGGCAACATCCGGATCGGGACCATGACCCGGATCGGGTTGGTCGATCTCGCCGGGCTGCTCGGCGCGTTCTACCGGACGCACCCCCTGGTCGAGGTACAGGTGACCACGTCACCGAGCGGCTCGAGCGGTCTCGCGGACGACGTCCGGCACGGACGGCTCGACCTCGCTCTGGTCGGCCTGGCCAAGTCGGACCTGGTCGGACTGGAGACCCGGGAGATCGGCGCCGTGCCGTTCGTCGTCCTGCTGCCCTCGTCGCATCCGCTGGCCGGCCGCTCCGAGATCAGGATCGAGGAGTTGGCCGACGAACGGTTCGTGGACATGCTGCGCGGGTTCGGCAACCGACGGACGGTGGATCGGGTGTTCGACAACGCCGGCATCCAGCGCCGGGTCCAGGTGGAGGTCCCCGACGTGACCGCGGTCCCGGACTACGTGCGCGCCGGGCTCGGCGTCGCCGTCGTACCGGATCTCGAGGCAGCGGAGCTGCCGGGGGTGGCCCGGCTGCCGATCGCCGGGACGGACCTGAGTTGGACGTTGTCCGCGATCACGATGGGCGGCAGGCGACCGAGCAGAGCGGTGACCGCTCTGCTCGATCTGATGGCCGACTCGATCCGGCCGGGTGGGCCGTACTTCTAGGTCGTGTCTGATGGTCCCGCGCAGTAGGCGGGGGACCATCAGACACGGCCTAGGCGACCCAGATGGACTCCCAGTCCTTCTGCTCGTTGTAGCGGCGGAGCGAGGCGACGCCACTGAGCCAGCCGAGCCACGCCCCGTACGGCGGGGTGCCGTCGAACCCGCTCATCACGAACGTGAGCCGGGTCTTCCCGCCGGACTCGGCCAGCTCCCAGGTGCTGATTCCGGCCGGACCCCAGTCGATGGACATCTTCTGTCCCTCGACCAGGTCGATGATCTCCATCCCGGGCCCGGCCTCGAACCCACCCATCGCGAACCGGCCGCCGACCCGCGCGTCGATGTCCACCGGGTACCCGAACCACGCGGTCGCCTTCGCGGACTCGGTGAGCGACGCGTAGACCTGAGCCGCCGGCGCGTCGATCAGCGCCTCGCCGGACAGCTCCGTCGAGGTGAAGTCCGGCCGGGTGGTGAGCTCCCGGCCTTCCAGGTGGTCGACCAGGTTGGCGAGCGCGAGCGACCAGAACGTCTGCAGTACGCCGCGAATGTTCGAATTGGTGACCGCCTCCGCCCACTTGAAGTGGCTCTGCGACAGCTTGATGACGGTGGAGTCGGCGCTCTCCTCGATCAGCGTGATCTCGGTGGTGGTCTCCTCGCCGCCGAGCAACCAGGCCAGCTTCAGCGTCTGGTCGTCGTACTGGAGGACGCGCTGGTGCGGTGCGTCGCCCTCGGGGATGTAGCGGCCCCAGAACTCGAAGGTCCCGGGCAGGTCGACGGTCGAGTGCTCGCCGAGCCAGAGGTTGAGGGTCTTGGGGTCGGTCAGAGCCTGGCGGACGTCGTCGACACCGGCCCGGGCGCGAGCTTGCAGGATCATCGGTTCAGTCATGGTCTTGGTCTCCCTTGGGATAGCAGGCCACGGCCAGCTTGAAGGCGTCGCCCTCGGAGCCGCCGTAGCGCTCGAAGAGGTCTTGCAGCGTGCTCTGCAGGTCTTGGAAGAACTCCCGCCGCCGCTCCGGTGGGACCCGGATCTCACCGGACACCCCGATGGACGGCAGCTCCGGAGCTGCCCGGTCCAGCGCGGCGATATCTGTCTGGACCTCTTCCATCAGGTCCAGCAGGTAGCCGAGGCTCAGCTCGTCCTGAGTCCGGCGCAGGCCGCCGATCCGGCCGACGAGCCGCGGCGACAGCCAGTACGAGCGGGCCGTCGCCTGGTAGATGCCCTCGTGGACGCCGCGCACCTTGCGCTCCTCCACCAGGGTCACCAGACCGGCCTCGACGAGGCGCTTGACGTGGTAGTAGACGCGCTGCGGGGTCTGCCCGAGCTGCTCGGCCACCTCACCACAGGTGTGCGGCTCGGCCAGCCGGCGCAGCACCTCGATGCGCTGCGGCTTGAACAGTGCCTCGGCCTGCTCGAGCTGCTCCAGGTGCATCACGTCTCTCATCACACAAAAAAGTTTGTACGTAAAAAATCTGTTTGTCAATGAATGCATTCGTGGGGAATGAAAATCACGGCCCGGTCGTTGGAACAAGTGCTTTGGTGATGCATCACCAAGCCAGACACCCAAGACCTGGGCGCCTTTGCTACGGATCGTCCGGCACGTTCCTGCCGGCGAAGGAAGGAAGCGCGACATGGCAACTGTCTCGTTCAAGGGATCGACCCGGGTCTACCCGGGCACCGACGCACCCGCCGTGGACAAGCTCGATCTGGACATCCAGGACGGCGAGTTCATGGTGCTGGTGGGACCGTCGGGCTCCGGCAAGTCGACCGCACTGCGGATGCTCGCCGGCCTGGAAGAGGTGAACGAGGGCTCCATCTACATCGGCGATCGCGACGTGACCAACAGCCCGCCGAAGGAGCGCGACATCGCGATGGTGTTCCAGAACTACGCGCTCTACCCACATATGACGGTCGCGGACAACATGGGCTTCGCGCTCAAGATGCAGGGCATCCACAAGGACGAGCGGGCCAAGCGCGTCCTCGAGGCCGCCAAGCTGCTCGGCCTCGAGGAGTACCTGGACCGCAAGCCGAAGGCTCTGTCCGGTGGTCAGCGCCAGCGCGTCGCGATGGGTCGCGCGATCGTCCGGAACCCGCAGGTGTTCCTGATGGACGAGCCGTTGTCGAACCTCGACGCCAAGTTGCGCGTCCAGACCCGCACCCAGATCGCCGAACTCCAGCACCGGCTCGGCGTGACCACGGTGTACGTCACCCACGACCAGGTCGAGGCGATGACGATGGGCGACCGGGTCGCCGTACTGCGCGACGGCCTGTTGCAGCAGGTGGACACTCCGCTGAACCTGTACGACCGGCCGAAGAACAAGTTCGTGGCCGGCTTCATCGGTTCGCCGGCGATGAACCTGATCGAGGCCGAGATCACCGATGGCGGCGCGAAGATCGGCGACTACGTGGTCCCGATCGAGCGCAAACTGCTGGCCAAGGCCGGTGACGACAAGACGCTGACGCTGGGCATCCGGCCGGAGGCGTTCGAGCTCGCCGACGAGGGGCTGCCGGTGAAGGTCGCTGTGATCGAGGAGCTCGGCTCGGACGCGTTCCTGTACGGCACCGCCGAGCACACCACGAACCAGCAGATCATCGCCCGCATCGGCACCCGCCTGCACAACGAGAAGGGCGCGATCGTCCATCTCGCCCCGAACCCGGACAAGCTGCACCTCTTCTCCACCTCGACCGAGGAGCGCCTGACCGCCTGATCGGTACTTCGAAGCAGCCTCCCGCAGTCCGCGGGAGGCTGCTTAATACTTTGACCCGGGACCACACCGTCGCGTTTGCTCGGCTGCGTGACGATCGAGCGCACCAACCCCGATGGCCTGCACCCGACGCCTGGCTACCACCACGTGACGCGGGTCCAGGCCGACACCCTGATCTACCTCGCCGGCCAATGCCCGCTCCAGCCGTCCGGTGACCTGGCCGACGGCGGACTCGAGGGTCAGACCGAGCAGGTGATCCGGAACATCCTCGTCGCGCTCGACGCCGCGGGTGCCACGCCGGAGGACGTCGTACGCACGGTGATCTACGTCGCCAGCCCGGACCGCGATGAGCTCGCCGCGGTCTGGACGCTACTCAACGCATCACCACTCGCCTCCGCCTTCACCTCGGCCAGCACCCTTCTCGGCGTCGCCCAACTCGGCTTTCCCGGTCAGCTGGTCGAGATCGACGTCACCGCAGCCCTGTGATCTCGTGATTCGGCGCCAGTAGGTGATTGGCGTCGTAACGGTCCCTGAGCTCGGTGAGCCGACGGTAGTCGGCCGGGGCGAAGGCCTCACGGACCTCGTCAGGAGTCAGTGGGGCGAAGCTGAAGTTGAGGGATCGGCCGATCGTTGCTGCGGACCACGGTTCGAGGATCGCGCGGTGCAGTTCGGTCACGTCGCCCTCGCCGGGTGAGAGGACAGTCAGCGAGTACGACGCATCGCGGTGGCCGACCGCGTTCGGGATCGACGGCCGGCGGCTGAGTGCACCGCCGAGGTGGCGGATCAGGATGACGCACATCGCCGGACCCGATGCCTGCTTGGGCAGCGCCGCGAGTGCGTCGGGGTCGAGGTCGCTGAGCAGGGCATTGCGCGAGCGATAGCTGTCCGGGCGGTCCGGTTCGGCGAAGATCCGGTGGGACTCGGAGTACGGCAGTTCGCCGACCGTGTCGAGCGCGGGATCGCCGATCGCCCGCAGCGGTTTGATCAAGTCCGCGCCATTGTCGCCGAGGATCGCGAACTGGACCTGCGCGATGTGTTTGCCGCGCAAGGGCGCCGGCACCGGTGGGATGTCGGGGAACGGCACCAACGCAATCGCCGACGTCACCTCGTCGGGCACTGTCCGAGTCCAGTCGCGCCAGACCTCCAGTGCCGTCGGGTTCTCCACGAGGTCGAAGTACAGGCTGCCGCCGTACAGCGTCGGCACCTCGAAGAGGTCGACCTCGATCCCGGTGACCACGCCGAAGTTGCCGCCACCGCCGCGGAGCGCCCAGAACAGCTCCGGGTCGTCCTCGGCGTTCCGTCGTACGCCGTCCGCGGTGACGACCTCGATCCGTCGGACGTGATCTGCCGCGAAACCGTGGCGCCGAGCCATCAGACCGGTCCCGCCGCCGAGCGTGTAGGAGATCGCGCCGACGCCGGGAACGCTTCCGGACAGCGGCGCGAGCCCGTGCGGCGCGGTCGCGTCGATCACCTGTTGCCAGGTCGCGCCGGCCTCGATCCAGGCTGTCTTCGCGTCGGCGTCGACCCGCACGGCGTTGAAATTGCCGGTCGCGATCAGCACGCCACCGTTGTTACCGCGAGTAAGTCCGTGTCCGGTCGCTTGGACGGCTACGCGTTCGCCCTGCTCAGCCGCGTACTTGACGGCTTCCTGGACCTCGGCCGCGCTGGTGACCGCGAAGATCACCTCCGGCCGGTGCGGATCGAGTCGCTGGAAACCGAGCCGCGCCTCGTCGTATCCGTTCGATTCCTTCGTCAACATCATGCGACCACGCTAGGGACCCTTGCGGACACATTGTGTCCGCAAGGGCATGCTGGGTGGCATGAGTTCCCGGAAAGAGCTGCCCGGTCGCCTGCTGCGTTTGCTGTCCTTGCTGCAGAGCCGGCGCGAGTGGTCCGGTCGTGAACTGGCCGAGCGTCTCGGCGTCACCGAGCGGACCGTACGGCGCGACGTCGACCGGCTCCGGTCGCTGGACTACCCGGTCACCGGGACCACCGGGACCGCGGGCGGCTACCGGCTCGGTTCCGGGACGAACCTGCCACCGCTGCTGCTCGACGACGATGAGGCGATCGCGGTCGCACTCGGTCTGGTCGGCGCCGCCGGCGGTGGGGTGACCGGGATCGCGGAGAGCTCGACGAGCGCGCTCGCGAAGCTGGAGCAGGTGCTGCCGGCCCGGCTACGGCCGCAGTTGGCCGCGGTTTCGTCGGCTGAGGCGATCCCTCGGGAAGGCGTTCCGCAGGTCGATCCGGGAGTTCTGGCGACCCTGGCCCGGTGCTGCCGGAACCACGAGATCGTTGCCTTCGACTACCACAGCCGCCGTGGTGTGCAGACGCGTCGCCGGGTGGAGCCGTACCAGCTGCTCACGGTCGCCTGGCACTGGTACCTGCTGGCGTTCGATCCGTCCCGCGACGACTGGCGGATCTTCCGGGTGGACCGGATCGACGATGTCAGTCCGGCGCTGCATCGGTTCGTTCCGCGTGAACTGCCGGCGGCTGACGCGGCGTCGTACCTGGTCGACTCGTTCACGAGTGCGCCGTACCGGCACTCTGTCCGGCTCACGATCCAACTGCCGGCCGAGGTGGTCACGAACAACTTCTACGGGTTCATCCCGGGGAGTATCGAACCGGCGGGTGCGGATGCGTGCGTCGCGCGGTTCACCGCGGAGACGGCGTCCCTGGTGCTGCAGTACGTCGCCGGAGTCGTTGCCCTGGGCGCCGACTTCACCGTGGACGAGGCGACACCGGAGACCGCCGCGCTGATCGCCCAGGTGGGCGATCGGCTCAAGCAGTCCGTGTCCGGCGCGCCTGCGCACTAGGCGACGATCAGGCCGATGCCCAGGGTCAGGACGCCGAGCGCGAGGGACGCGGCGCCGAGCCAGAGGACCCAGAGGAACTGGTTCGGCTGGGTCCGGTCCTTGCCGGCGGACGAGGCGAAGAAGCCGCCGGACATCAGGATCGCCGCGACCGGGATCGCCAGTCGTGCGACCCAGAGCATGACACCGGTCAGCCCGGTCTGGTCGACGTACAGGAGCCCGACCAGACTCAGGATGACCAGCACACCGGCGTGCGCGTGACCGGCCCTGGCGAACGACTTCTGGAAGTCCGTCATCGGGACCTGGCCGCGGACGATCTTGGTCATGAAGTAGCCACCGAACTGGATCGTCACGATGGTGAGCAGGATCGTCCCGGCGATGGTCCGAGAAGCCTCCGTCATGCGTGCACCTTCTCCTTGCTGATGGGGTTGAGCAGCCGACGCGTCGGCGTACTGTCGGACGTCCGGGCGATCCACAGCACGACGGCAATGTAGAGGACCTGCTCGGGGATGCGCTGCCACAGCGGCGTCGCCGGCTCGCCGTTGAACGCGACGTCCGCGGTGGCGGCGTAGATGTTTGCCGGAAGCAACGTCACGAACAGCGCGGCCAGTCCGAGCGCGGCCGGCCACCGGGTCGCGGTCAGGACCAGCCCGGCCGCGGCGAGGAACTCCAGTACGCCGGTCACGTACACCAGCGCGTCCGCGAACGGCAGGAACGGCGGCACCATCCGGGCCAGGTCGGCGTGGTTCGGCATCGCCGTCACACCCGCCGGGACGAAGTGCGCGGTCGCGGTGAACAACAGCATCACCGCCATCCCGTGCGCCGCACTGACCGGCCAACTCGCGAACCGCCGGACTCCGAGCGCACCCAGCGCCCGGAACGCCAGCGTCGCCAGCACCAGTACGAGGGGGATCATCATGCCTCCTTCTATGGATAGTTGCACTATCCGTTAATGGATACTGCTACTATCCATCAGGACCGCGAGGAAGGCAAGTGACATGCGAATCGGGGAACTGAGCCGGGCCACCGGCGTACCGGTGCCGACGATCAAGTACTACCTGCGTGAGGGTCTGCTACCGCAGGGTGAACTGAGCAGCCCGAACCAGGCGTCGTACGGCGAACCACACGTCCGCCGGCTGCGGTTGATCCGCGCCCTGGTCGAATTGGCCCAGGTCCCGGTGGCGCAGGTGAAGGACATCCTGGAGTCGCTCGACTCCGACGACGTACCCCTGCACGACCAGATCGGCCGCGCCCACCGCGCCCTCACCCCGACCCGCAAACCGGCCGCCACCGACGAGGCCCGCGCCGCCGCCACCGCTCAGGTGACCGACCTCATCGCGCGCCGCGGCTGGTCCGTGGAGCCCGAGGCCCCCGCCCTCGCCACCCTCATCGAAACTGTCGCGGCCCTCCGCACCCTCGGCCAGGACAACCTGGTCACCTTCCTGGACGCCTACGCCGAAGCCGTCGAACGCTTCACCGAACTCGAGATCGACGCCGTCTCCACCAACCCCACCCGGGACCAACTCGCCGAATCCGTCGTCATCGGCACCATCCTCGGCGAAACCCTCATCTCCTCCCTCCGCCTCCTGGCCCAAGAATCCATCTCAGCCCACCGCTGGAAGACGTAGTCCGCCGTTCGATTGCAGCTGACAGGTGTCACAGAACCCGGGCGGCCGGCGTCTCATGCCGACGTGTCGAAGCACCGACGCGAGGAGACGACGATGACCAGCACCACCAGGATTCCGCCGGCTGAGATCACCGGCCTCTTCGGCCTGGTCGCGAAGCGGATGAGCAAGAAGATGCTCGGCGAGGTACCCGAACCGCTCGGGGTGATGTGGCACAACCAGCGCGTGCTCAAGGCCTTCTTCGGCTTCAGCGGCAAGGCCCAGAAGTGGAACGCCTGCGATCTCCAACTGAAGTCGTTCGCGCACATGGCCACCGTGGCCATGGTGGGCTGCAGCTTCTGTCTGGACCTGGGCTACTTCCAGGCGAACAACGAGCACCTCGATCTGGCCAAGGCCCGCGAAGTACCGCGGTGGCGAGAGTCCGACCTGTTCACTCCGCTGGAGCGGGACGTGATGGAGTACGCCGAGGCAATGACTCACACACCGCCGACCGTGACCGACGAACTGTCGGCGCGACTACTGGAGCAGCTCCACCCGGACGGACTGGTCGAGCTCACCGCATTCATCGCCGCCGCAAACCTGGCAAGCCGCACCAACGTCGCACTCGGCATCACTTCACAGGAGTTCTCAACAGCCTGCGGCCTACAGCCCCTCGCCACCCTCGACTGACCTAGCCGTCGTGCGCCATATCCACAAAGCGCGAGTAGTGCCCCTGGAACGCCACAACCACATCAGCCGTAGGCCCGTTACGGTGCTTGGCCACAATGAAGTCGGCCTCACCCGGGCGGGTGGACTCGCGCTCGTACGCGTCCTCCCGGTGCAGCAGGATGACGACGTCGGCGTCCTGTTCTAGTGAGCCCGATTCGCGGAGGTCGGAGGCCATGGGGCGTTTGTCGGAGCGTTGTTCGGAGCCTCGGTTGAGCTGGCAGATGGCTACGACGGGGAGTTCCAGTTCCTTGGCGAGGAGTTTGATGGAGCGGGAGAACTCGGAGACTTCGAGCTGGCGGGACTCGACCTTCTTGCCCGAGGTCATCAGCTGGAGGTAGTCGATCACGATCAGCCGGAGGTCGTGGCGCTGTTTGAGCCGGCGGGCCTTGGCGCGGATCTCCATCATGGTGAGGTTGGGTGAGTCGTCGATGAAGAGCGGGGCCTCGGAGACCTCGCCCATCTTGCGGGCCAGCCGGGCCCAGTCCTCGTCGGTCATCTTGCCGTTGCGCATGTGGTGCAGCGGCACCTTCGCCTCGGCCGAGAGCAGACGCATGGTGATCTCGTTGCGGCTCATCTCCAGCGAGAAGATGCACGAGGTCAGGCCGTGCTTGATCGACGCCGAGCGAGCGAAGTCCAGCCCGAGGGTGGAGTTGTGGGTCGGGATCATCGTCTTGCCGGCCAGGTACAGATGGTCGGGGTTGTCGACCTCGACGCACCGCACCGGCACACTCTCGACCCGCTCGAGCCACTCGAGCCGGCGCTCACCCTCTCCGGCCAGCGCGGCCGGGAAACCGTGCCCGGTGATCTGACGCGGCGCCGACCCGGGGATCGGCGGTGTCAGCCCGGGACTCGCGGACATCGCCGTGTGCAGGTCGGCGGTCGTGCAGACCACCGGGCGGCCGCCGTCCTCGACCCGCCACTGGTGCTCGGCGTCGGCGACGATCGTGCTGCCGTCGGAGAAGAACAGCCGGAAACACGGCCGGTCGACCATCACCTCGGTCGCCGCGACCACCGTGGTCGGCAGGCCGTCGGCGTCGAGGAGCTGATCGCCGACCGCGACCTCGGCCATCGTGGTCCAGCCGGTCGGCGTCGGCAGCGGGGTGTCGAGGGCGAGCGCCTTCCCCATCGCGGGACGCGCGGCGACGATGATCATCTGACCCGGGTGCAGACCGTTGGTCAGCTCGTCGAGGTCGGTGAACCCGGTCGGTACGCCGACCATCGCGTCACCACGGGAGTCGATCGCCTCGATCTCGTCGAGGGCGCCCTCCATGATGTCCTTCAGCGGCGCGTAGTCCTCGGTGGTCCGCTTCTCGGTGACCGAGTAGATCTCGGCCTGCGCCTCGTCGACGACATCGTCGACCTCACCCTCACCGGCGTACCCGAGCTGGACGATCTTCGTGCCGGCCTCGACCAGGCGGCGCAGGATCGCCTTCTCCCGGACGATGTGCGCGTAGTAGCCCGCGTTCGCCGCGAGCGGGACGGAGGCGACCAGGGTGTGCACGTACGGCGCGCCGCCGATCCGGGCCATCTCGCCCCGCCGGTTCAGCTCGGCCGCGACGGTGATCGCGTCGGCCGGCTCACCCCGTGCGTACAGATCGGTGACGGCGTCGAAGACGATCTCGTGCGCCGGGCGGTAGAAGTCGGTGCCGCGCAGGGTCTCGATGACGTCGGCGATGGCGTCCTTGCTCAGCATCATCGCGCCGAGCACGCACTGCTCCGCGGCCAGGTCCTGTGGCGGGGTGCGGTCGAAGCCCATCTCCGGGTTGCGCTCTTCCTGACCGCCGCCCGGTCCCCCGCGGAACTCCGCCACACTCACTTCGTCCGACCTCCTCGTCCGCCCACCGCATCACGCCAGGCCGAAACACTCCGCCCGGCCCAGAATCGAACACCTGATCGAACCGTAACCGAACCCGCCGACAATTTCCTCCCCCACCCGACCACCCGGCCGGACAAGATTCGCCGGCGCCATCCGCAGGCGGACTCGCCCCCGAGACTGCGGGCGGACGGCGTCAGTCACGCGACCGTACGCCGGTCCCGGCGCCGGGTGGTAGCCGGTCGTCCACAGGGGGTGTGGACGAACTGTGGGAAACCCCGTGAGCAGGTGTGCACAGGTTGGGCATATACCTGTGGATATCTGGGGACGACGATCCACAACAGGCCTCTGACCTGCGGATTCACCAATGCACAACTGTGGAGAAGAAAAAGATTCAAACCTTCTTCCGGACTGCCCGGTCCGGTGACCTGTGCACAGCCTGAGTCAGGCACAATGACCCCCATGCTCATGACAGGCCACCCGTGAGGGCCGGGCTGCGACGTCTCCTCGGGGAGCAGGACCGGGAGATCCTGCGACTGGCCGTCCCGGCGTTCTTCGCGCTGGTGTCCGAGCCGCTCATGTTGCTGGCCGATTCGGCGATCGTCGGGCATCTCGGTACGCCGCAACTGGCGGCACTCGGTGTCGCGGGGGTGATCCTGCAGACCCTGGTCGGCGTCTGCATCTTCCTCGCCTACGGCACCACCTCGGCCGTCGCCCGCCGGATCGGCGCCGGAGACCACCGGGGTGCGCTCGCCCAGGGCATCGACGGACTGTGGCTGGCGCTGCTGCTGGGCGTCGTACTGGCGGTGGCCGGACTCGTCCTCGCGCCAGTCGCCATCGGGGCGTTCAACCCGTCGCCGGACGTCGCCGACCACGCGATCGTCTATCTACGGATCTCCTGCTTCGGTATCCCGTCGATGCTCCTCCTACTGGCAGCGACCGGCGTACTGCGCGGTCTGCAGGACACCAAGACGCCGATGATCGTCGCGATCAGCGCCAACCTCATCAACATCGGTCTGAACTTCCTGCTCGTCTACGGCCTCGACCTGGACATCGCAGGCTCCGCACTCGGTACGGCGCTCGCCCAGACCGCAGCCGGCGTCGCACTGGTCGTGGTGGTCGTCAGAGGGGCCAGACGTGACGGAGCCAAGCTGCGACCGGACCGCCCCGGCATCATCGCGTCAGCGCAGATGGGGGTGCCGCTGATCGTCCGCACCCTGACGTTGCGAGTGGCAATCATCCTCCTCACCTTCGTCGCCACCGCCCTCGGTACGACGTCCGTCGCGGCGCATCAGGTCGCCTTCACCCTCTGGTCGTTCCTGGCCCTCGCACTCGACGCGATCGCCATCGCCGGCCAGGCGCTGACAGGTCGCTCTCTGGGTGCCGGTGACGTCGCCGGCACCCGGGCCATCACCCGCCGGATGATGTGGTGGGGTCTGTTCTCCGGTCTGGTCGGCGGACTGGCCCTGTGGGGTCTGCGGGACATCTACGTGCCGTGGTTCACCTCTGATCCGGAGGTACGCAGTACGTTGGCCGCCGTACTGATCGTGGCGGCGCTCTGGCAACCGGTGAACGGCATGGTGTTCGTGCTGGACGGCGTACTGATCGGGGCGGGTGACGGCCCGTACCTGGCGGTGGCAGGTGTCATCGCCCTCGTGCTGTACGTGCCGCTGGCGTTGAGCGTGTTGTGGCTCGACGGTGGCGTCGTCGCCTTGTGGTGGGCGTTCGGTGGGTTCATGCTGTTGCGGCTGCTCACGTTGGTCACCCGTGAGCGCAGCGACGCCTGGCTGGTGACCGGGGCGGTCCGCTGACCCGCCGGTGCGGCATCGTTTGGCAGGACGAAGGGAGCGGCATGGCTGACGACGACGAGCAGACCGTTGCGCTGGAGCCCGACCAGCACGAGCAGGGCGACGACGACAGCCCTGAGGCGCTCAGTGAGCGGCGCGGCGCCGGCAAATGGGTGCGCGACGCCGAGCGCCCGGCCGCGAGTCTGACGCCGGAGGAGGCCCGCCGCGAGGAGGAGGAACTCGAGCAGGTCCACGAGGAGGAGATCGAGCTCGCTGCCAAGGACGAGCGCGAGCTGATCGAGACCCGCCGTCGACGCGAACTCGTCGCCACCAAGGAGACCACCGAGGCGCTACGGCTTGCCGACGTTGCCGAGACGCAGCGCGATCGCCGCCGCGACGACGCCGCCGCCGAACGCCGGCAGGGTCGCAGCGACCGGGCCCACGGCCGCCATCTCCTCGACGAAGCGGCGGCCCGCCCGGACGAGCCCGGTGCGGACGCGACCGCCGCCGCGGGCCGGCGCTACCAGCGGGCCGCGGAACGCGAGGACAGGGCCGCCAGGTACGACGAGCGCGCCGCCGACCGGTACGACGCCGAGGCGCGCGACCGGCGGAGCGAAGCTGCCCAGCAACCCGGGCAGCCACCAGCCGAAGAGGCTGTCCGCAACCCCCCGACCGAAACGCCGACGGCACGCAAGTTCGACCGCAAGCTCGTCAGGAAGCAACGGAAGACCCAGCCCGGCGAACTGAGCGACATCGGCCTGGGCGACTAGCGCTCCGGGGTCAGCTTCTGGACGTGGATGATCAACAGATTCGCCGCGACCAGTACGACGAACGCCACGGCCAGGACCGGATGACCCAGGCTCCAGAGCGCGGCACCGGCCAGACCGAACACCAGGACCTTGACGACGGCCCGTACGACGGGCGTGCCGCGCGTGGCCGTGGGCGCGGCGAACAGTCCCCACATCACCGCGGTCAGCGCGGGCAGGCCGATCGCGAGCAGCAACCGGACGGCCGTCGTACCGTCAACCTCCCAGCCCCACCAGGCGAAGATGCCTAGGGCAACCAACTCCGCGAGGAATGCAAACAGCAGGTTGCCCCACTTCCACAATGGAAACACCGCCACATCTAGATGCCGCGCAGGTTGGGCTGCCGCTGGTCGAAGAACAGGCCGGCCGGCGGCTCCTCCACAGGCAGCGGCGGGATCGGGTAGTCGGTGTGCGCGCCACGGCAGGCCGCGAACGGGCCGTCCGGATCGAGCAGCGCCATCATGTGCGGGTCCGCGTGGTCACGCCACCAGACCGACATGCCGGTGGCCGGATCGAGCCGGAGGTGTTCCCAGGCGCGCCAGATCGAGTCCAGCCGGCTCAGCGCCTCCGCGTGCCGGTACCACTCCGGGCACCAGATGTACTGCTGCCCGATCCGTCGCGTGTAGAGGTAGACCAGCCGGTCCTCGACGAAGGCCGCGACATGCGGATAGAAGAGTTCTTGTTGTTCACCATCCACGGCGCTGCTCCTCACTCTGCTCCCAGACCGGCACACCCGTCGGCCGCGCGGGTGGCTGCGTCGGCTGCGACGTACCGGCCGCGACCCACGGGTTCGCGCTCTGCGGAGCCGTCGAAGCGGTCGCGCCCGGATCGTACTTCGCCAGCGACGCCTTCACCGCACCCGCGTCCGGCCGGGTGAACCAGGGCACCGTCTTGACCATCGTCGCCGGGATACCGGACGGGAACACCACGGCCCGTCCCGGCGGCATCGAGGCGAGGTCGGACACCTCCATGATGTTGTGCCGCTGGGTCTGCCGGCTGGTGCCGCGCTCCCCCTTGTTGTACGACACCGAGCTGGAAATGATGTCGTAGTCGCCGATCAGCTTGCTCAGCCGTTCGAGGAAGTTCGCGTCCGACGCGCCACCGCCGTACACCCGGATGTTGGCGGCCGACCAGAGCTTCTCCATCCCGTGCTCGCCCCAGCATTCCTGGCCCTGCGCCCAGGACTGCAGGATCGTCATCAGCACGATGCCGCGGGAGCCGAAGTGGCTGTACAGGTCGGGCAGGTTCTTCCAGCGGCAGACGTTCGCCGCCTCGTCCAGGACGCCGACCAGCGGGTTCGGCATCCGGCCCATCGGGCAGCCCTTGGCGTACTCTTCGGCCGCCTCCACGACGGCCACCGTTAACGCGGTGACGAGAGGTCCCGCCGTACCGGCGCCTTCCTTGGACAGGCTGTACAGCGTGCCGCCCTGGCGGACGAACTCGTGCGGGTTGAACTGCGGGCGGGTGTCGTTCGGCCCCTGCGGGATGACCCAGCGGGTGACCTTGCGGTTGACCAGGAACTGGGCGCTCTGCTGCGCGGTCCCGTACACACCGGCGCGTTGCTTGTCGGGCGCGTTGATGACCCCGGACAAGGCGTCCGCGGACAGGTGCAGGCCAGGGGTGTTGCGCAGGATCCGCTCGGGCTCGTCGTTGCGCTGGTCCGCGAGCCAGCTGTAGACCTGCGTGATCGGCCGCTTCGCGACTGCGGCCGCGAGCAGCAGGCCGGCCAGCAGGTCGGTGCCGGCCGCGTCGAAGAACGCGTCGGTCTGGGCGTTCACGTTGCGCTGCGAGGCGACGAAGTGCTCGGCCAGCTCGCGCGCCTTCGTCTCGTCGGTGATGTAGGTGAGCGGGTTCCACCACCAGTTCGGCGGCTCCTCGCAGACCTCCTGCGGGTCGAACACCCAGACCGGGCCGCGTTCCGTCCGCGGGCCACGGGTGGCGTCGACGATGTCCCGCTTGTTCGAGGTCGCGACCACCGCGCCGGGCGCGTCCAGGATCGCCGGTACGGCGCGCGACGTGGTCTTACCGGTGCGCGGACCCCAGATGTCGACGTGCATGTCCTCCCAGGACCCGAACACGTCGAGGTTGTCCCGGACCGTCCGGCCGATCATGATGCCGGGACCGGCGTGCCCGGCGCCGAGCCGGTTGGCGATCTCCTGGGCACCCTCGCGGGTGAGCTTGTGGATCTCCGACCGCTTCGACATCAGCTGCGCGGACCGGTCCACCCGGCCGACGCTCTTCTGCTGCTTGCGGAGCAGGAACCACGCGCCACCCGCGATCAGCACCAGGACGACGACCTCGAGGATGAACACACCGGTCGCCGCGGCGGACCAGCGGATCCGGCCGTTGAGCAGGTCGGCGAACGCGGCGATCGGGCCCGGCACGGCGCGGGTGTCGTTGATCGCCGCGGCGACCTTGAGGGCGCCCCAGATCCCGCCGACGATCAGCGTCAGCAGTCCGATCCCGATGAAGACCATCACCGACTCGGCGGACAGCCCGCCGGGTCCGGTGCTCTTTCTCCCCTGGGCCATTACTCGTCAACTCCCGTTCGGGCGACCACCCGGGTGGTCGGGTCGGGCGGCGGCAGCATCGTCGGGTCGTCGAGGGTGTACTCCTCGACCACCTCCTCCGATCCGTCGGCGGCCACCTCGACCTTCAGCGGCCTGCCGTCGGCACCGGTCTTCCACAACTTGTTCGTGTCGTTGATCTCGCGCTCGACCGAGGTGAGCCCGACATGCACCGGGATCCCCGGGCGGCCGCCGACCTTGACCAGGAAGTTGCCCCGGCCGGGTGGCGCGGCCTCCTCGCCGGTGGCCGGGTCCCAGGCCGGCGGGTCCTGCCAGCCGATGAGCATGTTCTGCTCCTCCTCGGACATCGGCACGACCTCGCTCAGGTTCTCCATCTCGGCCCGCGGCAGGCCGCCGCAGATGACCATGCCGGAGCGCTCGACGAAGCCCTTCGCCTTCATCCGGTCCTCGGGGTGCTCGAGCGCCAGCAGGTCGGACATGGTGTGCGAGATCATCGCCATGCCGACACCGCGCTGACGGTTCAGCCGGGTCAGCGCGTCGACGCGGTCGACCAGGCCACGACCGGCGCGCAGCACCCGCCACAGCTCGTCGAGGATGACAAAGTAGTGCCGCCGCGGCTCCAGGCCGGCGTCCGCGAGGGCTTGCGAGACGGCGACCGCGCCGAAGCCGTAGGACCAGCAGGCCAGCAGTACGGCGGCCTGCAGGTTGGTCTCGGAGTCGTCGATGTTGGACACGTCGAACACCACCGGACGGTCCATCTGCATCGGGTTGTCGGTCTGCTCGGAGAAGATCTCACCCAGCCGGCCACCACCGACCAGGCCGATCAGCGAAGCCTCGAGTCCTTCGGTGATCTGCCGGTACCGCTCCAGGCTGCCGCGGTCCAGTGCCACGTTGCGGACCCGGTCCGGCGCGTCCTGGACGACCCGGAGCAGGTCGCGCAGTACCGGCGTACCGTCGTGTCGCTCGTCGAGGACCTTGAGGGCCTCGTCGATGATGGTCTCCTCGCGGTCCGTCGGCGGGGCCGAGCGCATGATCGAGATCAGCGCGGACACCATCGTCTGGCGGCGGCCGTGTGCGTCCGCCTGGATCGCCTGCCGGGCGCTGCCGGTGAGCCGGAGCGCGGCCTGCCGCGACTCGCCGGGATCGAGCACGTTCAGGTGCCCGCGGCCGCGGCCGAGCTGGATGACCTGGCCGCCGAGCGCCTCGATCAGGTCCTTGTAGTCGGGCTTGAGGTCGCCGAGCACCAGCGGCTGGATGCCGTACCCGGCCAGGCCGAGCGCCATCCGCCGGGTGATCGTCGAGTTGTGAGTGGTAATGAACGTCCGCCCAACCAAGTACAAGCCATCAGTGTTCGCCACCTGGATGCACTTCACCGGCCGCGACGGCACCGGACGAGCCGAGACGACATAGCGACGTGAGGTTCGGGCCGGCTGACCCATCGTCCGCTCCGCTTGGACCTCGTGCTTTCTCCGGAGCCCGAACACTTCGTCCGTGGTGGTGAATCCGACGGTCCACTTCGGACCGCAGTCCTTGCCGTTCACCGTCGCCCGGCCCGCACGGAGGGTCGGGCGATAGCCGAGGCTCGCGACGAGCTCGAGAACGTCCTCGGCCAGTCGGCGACTGGTAGACGTGTACTGGACCTGGCCACCGGCAGGCGAAACAGTGCCGTCGGTGTCGAGCAGGCCGGCGAGCAGATCCCGCCGCTGGCGATCCGAGGCACGCAGGTACGACGCCGGGACATGCTTGTCACCCAGCACGCCAAGCCGGCGCAGGATGTCCGTAAGACCTCTGTGCTTTTGTCGATAGGTCCCCGGAATCGTCAACCGATAGACCATCGGACCGTTCGGTTCGCATTCGATGCCTTCGGCCCGGATCCGATCGACGATGCCTTGGTCGATCGTCGTCAGTCGTGGCGCCGCACTGTGCCCGTCACCGAGCCAGGCGCCGAGAACGTATGGTTCGAGGGGCAGACTCGCCTCACGCAGTACCAGACCTGGCATCACCCGGACGGCATGGTTGGCCTTGCCACCCGCAACGAGAGTCGCCGCGATCTGCGCTGTCGTCACTGGTTCTTTCTCCGGCGTCCGATCACGCTGGTCGTTGCTGGTCCTCCGTAGCGCCTCCTCAACCGCGCTGGCCAAGGTCACCGGGTCATACCAACGCCGGCTGCCCTTGCTGCGGACCGGAGTCACGGTGCCTGCCCAGCGATAGACAGCGCTCTCGCGAGTCGTGCCGTTCCAGCCCAGCGTCCGCGTCAGATCTCGGACCGAGACCGGCTCAGTGCCGAGACTCGCCCGTGCGGCACCGACTGCCGCAAGGTCCGCGTCCGTACCGACCGTGAGGCGCTTGCGTGGAACGTTGCGCTCCACCCAGGCTCGCCGACGGTCTTCGACCGTATCGGTCACCCAAAGATGCTCGGCGTCGGCGATAACCGTCTCACCACTGGAGAAGGTCAACTCCCAGCATTCGCGATCAGTCATCACCTCGGATACCGCGACAACCGGCGTCGGCAGCCCATCGGCGTCGAAGACGAAATCGCCCGGCTGGAGATCCGCCATCCGGCGGAGACCGTCGGGCGTCGGGATCTGGGTCTCGACATCGAGTGCCTTGCCCAGACCGGGCTTGCCGAGGACGAACATCGACGGGTTCGAGATCAGCTTCGCGCGCATGAACCAGCTGATCGGATCGCAGCACATGGTCGCGCCGGACAGGATGTTGCGGCCGATCGGTACGCCGACCATCGGACTGCCGGTGCCGGCCGCGAACGGCCACAGCCCGCAGACCTGGACCGTCGTACCGCGCCACTCGGCCGGCGCCTGGACGTACGTCGAGTAGCCGCCACCCATCCCCGGCCAGCCCCGCGGCATCGGCCGCTTGCCACCGCGCGAGGTATCGACCGGCTTCTTCGTCTTCTTGCTCATCGCGACTCCCCAGCGGTCATAGGGCTTCCCGCAGGCCCGCCGGCACCGACAGGTGGCTCTGCAGTACGACGCCCAGCGGCAGCGCGGCCACGAACGCGGAGTCCTGCGATCCGTACGCCGGACGGAGCAGGATGCGCGCGGTCGCGCCGAGGTTGTCGATGGCGGCGACCATGTCCGGCAACTGCTCGGCCGACATCACCGTGCCGGTGACCACCATGCCGAAGTTGACCAGACCGGCGCCGCGGGCTTCCTCCTGCGCGGTCCGGTCGGCGGCCCGGGCCTCGGCCATCGTCCGGGCCGTCGGACGGCTCGACGTGGTGGCCCGGAAGGACGCGTTGCGCTTGTCGGCCTCGACCATCCGGGCCGAGGTGGCCGCGTCCAGCGGACGGTAGAGCAACGTGACTCGCTTGCGGTCGACGTCGGCGTGCGGAGCGACCAACTGGGACAGCACCGAGGAGAACACCTCACCACGCGGCGCCTGGCTCATCTGCCACGTCACCGACCAGGCGGAGTCGTGCCGGTACTTGTCCCAGAAGGACTGTGCACCGGCCGGACCGACATCGGTCCACTGCAGCTCCGGAGCCATCCCCTGGCTACGCGCCTCGTCGATCAGCACGGCGGCGGCCGGGTCGTATGCGATCCGCACGGTCTCGCACAGCTCCTGTGCGGTGACCGGCCGGGCCGCACCCGCACCGGTGGCGTTCAGGCTCTGGGTGAGCGCGGGCAGGCGGGACGCGAGCTCGCGGCCCATGTCGTCTTCCTTGCGTCGCTTGCCGTTGCGGTCGGTGCCCTTGAAGGTCAGCGCGACCCGCGCCGAGACGAGGGCCGAGCCCTCCGGGTAGGTCTGCACGACCTCGGTCAGCATCGCCCGGGCGATCGCCGGCGTACCGTCCAACATGTTGTTACCGACCTCGCGGCGCAGCCGGATGCCGGTGTCGGGCGCGCTCTCCACCGTCACCGACGCGGCCACGATGCCGGGCTCGTGGCCGAGCGACGCGAGCCACTGGCCCCAATGCGCGACCCACACGTCCACCTGCTCCTCGTCGACCAGCGAGGCGCCGTCAGGCTCGGCGTTGATGACCACGGTGAAGTGCCGGGTGCTCGGGTAGTACAGCAGCGCGAAGGGCCGGCCGTACGAATCCTTGTACTCGCTCAGCTGCGACGCGGCGGCCAGGCCGGGGAGCTGGAACTTGCCCCAGGCGGTCCGTCCGAGCGGACCGGAACGGTAGATGTTGTGCTTCGCCATCTTTGCTCGTTGCCATCCAATGCGGGTCGATAGCCGTTGCAGAGCGGACTGCCCGTGCTTGTCCTTGGTCATCAGCATCAGCAGGCAGGCGCCGACGATCAGCAGGGTGACGACCGAGGCCATCAGGCCGCCCGCCATCGTGGCCAGGACGGTGACGAACAGACCGCCCATCATGATCGCGGTGCCGAGCGTGCCCAGGCCCGCGAGCCCCGCCGACGCCGGCTGCCGCCAGTTGCCGTAGGTGCGCGGGGCGCTTCGTACGTTGTCAGCCGCTGCCACGTGGTCCGTCCGAGTCTGGTTGGTTGTGCCGGCGGGACTGCTCGTCCTGCCAACGCCTTTCCTGCTGTTGCTGTGCTCGTGCTCGATCGTTGTCGCGGCTCATGTCGCGGGCCGAGCCGCCGCTGCCGGACGGGCCACCGCCACCGCCACCACCGCCGCCACCACCGCCGGAGCCCTCGTCCATGGCGTCGTTGTCGAAGGATTCGGACGCCGCCATCTGGCCGGCTTCCTTGGTCTTGTCGACACCCATCTTGACCGCGACCACCACAGCGGCAGCAGGACCGGCCGCTGCAGCGGCACCACCGCCGGCCGCCGCGGCACCACCGCCGGCGGCAGCACCTCCACCGCCACCACCGGCTGCGGCCGCAGCACCACCACCGCCACTACCACCGGCCGCCGCGGCACCGCTACCACCACCGCCGCCACCGCCGGCCGCGCCTTGGGCACCGCCACCGCCGCCACCGCCGCCACCGCCGCCACCGCCACCGCCACCGCTCGAGCTTTGCTGACTGGCACGGCCGACGTTGCGAGCGCCGCTCGGGCCGTCACCGCCGCCGTCACCGCCACCCTTGTCGGCTCCTTGCTGCGCCTTGTCGGCCAGCTTGTCCATGCCGGTCATCTTGGCCGCGATCATGCCGGCCCCGGCCGAACCCGCGGTCGCGGCGACCATCGGGACGAGGAACCGCATCAGCGCGGGCAGCGCGAACAGGGCGAGCACCAGCATGGTGAGGCCGGTGACCATGTTCATCACCTGCGTCGCCACCGGCTCGTCGGTGTTGTTGAAGTCCAGCCCCTGGCCGTTGTTGGAGGTGAGTCTGATCGCGGTCGCGTAGACGATCGCGGCGACCGGTTTGTAGAGGATGAAGGCGAGCAGCCAGGACAGGATCCGCTTGAACCAGGTCTTGCCCATCTCGGTGTTGGTCGCCGCGGCCGCGATCGGCAGTACGCCGAGCAGCAGGATCAGCATCGCGCTGCGCACCACCATCAGCACGATCTGGATCACGCCGGCGACGATGGTGAGGATGCCGATGGTGATCGCCAGGCCGATACCGATCGGCCCGACCGTCGCGGACAGACCGAGCATCGCGGTCATCGTCTCGCCGAAACTCGTGCCGCCGCCGTTGCCTATCCCGCAGCGCCAGCCTTCGCCGGAGTCGCTCAGCGCGGTGGTGACGATGCAGTCGGAGAACTTGTCGCCGAACTCGATCAGGGCCTGCGCGACCCCGACCGCCAGCGCCGACGCGACCGCCAGCGTGATCAGCGACCGGAGGATCTCCCGGGCCCCGTCACCGCGCTGACTCCAGGCCATCTGCATCGCGCCCACCAGCAGGCCGATCACCGCGATGAAGACGGCGATGTACTGCGTGTGGTCCCAGACCCAGCCGACCGTGTCGTTGGCCGGCGTCCCGTTGCCGGTGCCGACGTCCGGTGTGTCGACGTACACCCAGAAGGTGCCGATGGTGCCCATCACCAGCGTGACCGCCGCGGAGACGGCGTCGAGAATCGGCTGGAAGATCAACTCGATCAGTCCTTCGATCACGGGCGCGAGAACGGTACTGACGATCGCTTGCAGGCACTCTTTCCAGCCGTCACTGCATCCGAGCGCGATCATGTCAGGACGTCCTCGGCGAGACGAAGCGGAGGATGGCGGGGAGCGAGACCACCGCGACGATCATCATCGTGGCGCCCATGATGACCTTGAGGGTCTGCGGCGTTCCCTCCGGTGCGCCCTCGGGCACCTCCGGGCTCGCCATCAGTTTGATCGCGGTGGCGTAGATCAGCGCCGCCACCGGTTTGTAGATGATGAACCCGGCCAGCCAGGCCAGCGCCCGCTTGAACCACATCATGCCCATCTCGGTGTTCGTGGCCGACGCGGTCAACGGGAGAACGCCGACCAGCAGCACGAGCATCCCGTACCGGACGATCATCAGAGCCAGCTGCATGATCGCGGTGATCACCATCAGGATGCCGACGAAGATCACCAGCGCCATCCCGAGCGCCTCGCCGGTGTCCTTGAGCGGGTCGGTCATCAGGTCGGCGAGTTTGCCGGCGAAGCCGCGGTCGTCCGCGTCGAGCGCCTGACTGATGATCCAGGAGGAGAACTGGTCCGCGGCCGAGATCAGGATCGCCGCGAACGCCGCGCCGGAACTCGAGACGACCACCATGGTGAGCAGCGACTTGAGGATGTCGCGGGCCGGTTCACCGCGATGCGACACCGCCATCTGGATCGCGGACGCGATCACCGCGATGGCCGCCACCGTGGCCAGGATGTAGTTGGTGTGCACCTGGATGAAGCCGGCCGCGCCGCTGTTGTTCACCTCCGGGGTGTCGATCCAGACCCAGAGGAAGCCGACCGCTTTCATCACCGCCACGACGGCATCCACCACGACGTCCCTGATGGCGTCGAAGATCAGGTCGAAGAACGGACCGAAGGCCGCTTCGACGGCGTCGCCGAGGTACTTCTCGACGCAGTCGTCCCAGTCCCACGGCGCCCAGGAACAACCCAGGACGATCATCACGCCCCCCTGAATCCGATGTAGCCGTCCAGGGACTGCAGCACGTCGGGCTGGACGCTGCCGTTGAAACTTCCGTCCTCCTGCAGCACGACCTTCCAGTCGCCGCGGGACCAGATCAGCGTGACCGGCAGCGCCGCGACCTTCCGGTCGTCGAGCTGGACGGCGATGTAGACGATCGCCCGGTCGGTCGTGTAGTCGATCACCTTGAAGCCGGCGAACTGTGCCACGTCACCCTCGTTGCGCGGCGTCCGGCTGACCCGGGCCTCGCTGATCGCCAGGTTCCGGCCCGGTCCGGGCGCGATCCGCGTCGCCAGCACGTCGTCGGTGAGGGCGGGATTGCGGATCTGTCCCAGGGTGACCATCGCCGCGAGGACGGCGCCGGTCGGCGAATGGGCGAAGCAGGAGCGCACCCCGGTCCGGTCCATCACGGCCGGACCTCCCTCCTGCTGCAGCGGAATCAGCATGTCGGCCTCGAACTGCCAGCTGACCGCCGACGGCGCCACCCGCGGCCTGCGCTGGTCGGGGTTCTTGAGCTTGCAGCCACCGGCACCGGTCGTGGGCGGCCCGGAGCGTGTCGGGGTGGAGGTCGACGTGGGTTCGTCCGTGGGCGTGGCGGGCGGCACGGACGGTTCCTCGGTGGGCTGTTCGGTCGGTACGACGGCAGTCGGCGAGGTCGTCGGCTGCGTGGTCGGCGTACCCGTGTCCCGGGCGAAGAACCACACCAGTAGGCAGACGACCACAGCTCCGACCACGATCGCCGAGGCGATGAAGCCGCGTTCCTGCCAGAAGACGCCGGTCGTATCGCCGTCGGCGTCGTCTCCCGCAGAACCGGAGCCGGAATCCCTGGTGAACAGTCCCACAGCCGATCAGACTCCGCCGACGGTGTGGGCGATCACTTCAGCTGGTCGACGAGAGCCGTCGCCGAGCCGATCACGATGCAGGCCGCCAGCACCCAGCCCAGCCGGGCCGCGTGCTCGCCACCTTCACCGCGACGCTGACCGATGGCCATCATGGCGCCGGCGATCAGGATGCCGAGACCACAGATCACGTACGCGATCACCTTGACCCAGTTGACCACGCCTTTGAGCTTGTCCATGCCCGGCGGCTCGTCGTCGATCATCGGGATCAGATTCGCGGCCTCGGAGACCAAGTGTACCAACATCATCGCGGTGAATGCCTTTCAGTATGGGGCGGGGTAGTCCGCAGGGTTTGACGCGCGAAGAGCGTAGATGGATTCAAGGACTTCGAAAACCTCGTCCGGGGTGTTGTCAGGGGTGGGTGCCTCCCCTCGGCGCCACTCCTCGATCCACGGGATGTCCCACACCCTCGGCACACCACCGCCGACGATGTCGGCGAAGTCGTCGAGGACGCGGGGCAGCCGGCCGGGTGCGTCCGCGATCAGCACCAGACCGAGTACGGCGACGCCCTGCACGACTCCGGAGGCCCATTCGATCGCGGCCCGCTGGGCGGCCCGAAGACCTGACCCGTTGGTCCGGGCGACCAGGATGACCGGGGTCGGCACCGGCGGCGGCGGGATCGGCCAGCGATGGTTCGCCGCCCGGGTGCCCGGGAGCAACTGCGACATCGTCGTCTCGCCGGCGCCGCCGTGCACACCGACCCACCAGAGCGTGTCCGCCGCGGGGATGGCGAACTTGGGGAGTCGCTGGTCCTCGGCCGGCGCGGGCACGCCGTGCTGTGGTGCGGACGGGCCGCGCGGAGGCTGGTCCGGTGACTGCGGCGTGGGGCCAGGTGGCGGCTGTTGCGGACCCGGGGTCGGCGATTGCTGCCGAGTCCACGGGTTCTGCGTCATGGCCCCTCCTCTCGCGGTGTGTCACAGGCTGTCGCCCACAGTATTCTCGCGCTTTCCGGGTGTACTTTCGTGACCCATCCACAGGCGAGGATGTTTCTACCCCCTTGTCGGGGTCAGTCGAGCCGTGGGCTCGCGTCGTCGGGCCTGCCCGGGCTCCAGACATGCCGTTGGTGCGCTGGACATGCTAATGGTCTACTTTGCCGGTGGCTCGGGTGGTGGCTCACCGACGTAGCGGTCTGGACCACTGGCGACGGCGCTGTCGGAGTCGAGTCGGACGAGGTGAGGAGACGGGTGGCGGCAATGAGAGGTCTGCGTGGCTGAGAAGATCCCCTCCTGGCCCAAGGTGACGATCCGGCTGTACGACGACCACAACGCCGAGGTGAAGATCGCCGGGCGTAGTCACCCGGTCAACCACCACGACCCGCGGCAGGCCGCGATCGCCCTTGTGAGCGAACGGGCCGGCCAGCTCGGCCGGGCGGTCAAGGCGACCGCGGTGGAGTCCGACGGAGCTTCCTGGCCGCTCATCATCCACCCGGACGGCCGGGTCGAGGCGGTCGACACGGACGCCCGCGGGAAGAAGAAGGGCGAGGAGAAGCCGATCTGGCCGATCATCGTCGCGTTCGTGGTGGCCGGCGTACTGATCGCCGGGACGGCGCTCTACCTGACCGTGTTCAGCGGGGGTGACGGTGTGGCCAAGCCGACCGCGTCACCGAAGCTGCCGGCCCTGCCCGAGCCGAAGGTCGAGCCGGACCAGTTCGCCGCCCGGCCGGCGCCGCTCGGCTGGACGACCAAGGCGAGCTGGACGGTCGACATCGCCGAACGGACGGTGCCCGCGGTGTCGCCGGACGGCACGGAGGTCGCCGTACTGACGCCGGACGACAAGATCGCGGTGTTCGACAGCAACGGCAAGGTGCTCTGGCAGGACAAGGTGCCGAACGACGCCGAGAGCCCGGTCTACACCACGATCGACTCCAAGAAGGTGCTCGCCGTGGTCTCCTCGGACACCTTGTACTACTGGGCCGGCGACGGCGCCGAGGCCACCGAGGTCGAGCTGCCGGACTCGGCGAAGGTGCAGTTCTTCGGTACGTCGCCGCTGGTGTCGATGGGTTCGGCCGGGGCCAGTGTGGTGTCCGGCGGCGAGCTCAAGACGGTGCCGAACCAGAAGCGGTTGTCCACCATCCTCCTCGCCGAGGGCGACAAGGCGCTGATGGCCCGGTACGAGGGCCCGCTGTACTGGAGTCAGCCGGGCAAGGACCTGGTCGAGCTCGCGCTCAAGCCACCGACGGGGGCCAAGGAGATCGATCACATCGTTGCCGCGAGCCCCGGTCGCGCGCTGGTGCTGTGGAAGTCGCCGAAGTCGACCGACCTGATCCCGGCGGTGCACTCGACCGCCGACGGCTCCGTCATCGCCACCTGCCGGGCCACGTCCGCAGGCGACCTGGACACCTGGGACTGGGTCCCGGACATCGGCCGCAAGGTCGCGGCCTGGGGTGAGTGCCTGATCGACCTCACCCGCGGGAAGACGTTCTACTACGAGGGTTTCAAACCGCAGTCGATCGCCGGCACGACCATCTACGGAACTGCTCGCGAAGGCCTGGTCGCCACGACACCAGGCGGTCGTTCGTACCCCCTCCAGCAGTCCACTGCCCGCCCGTGGGGTCTGGCCGGCAGCCACGCCATCGTCGTCCACGACTCCGTGGTCTACGCCCTGGACAAGAAGCAGTGACCACCACCCGTTGGACCTGGCGGAGCGCCGGAGCCCGGGCGCTCGGGGGTGTGCTGGCGGCGATGATGCTGCTGGTGCCGTCGGGCGTGGCGGTGGCGGCCGAGGATCCGGTCCCGGTGCCGTGGCCGGCGGTGGACAAGCCGGACACCGGTGGCACCGCGGCCGATCCTGCGCCGGCCGCCTGGCCGGCCGTCAGCAAACCGGAAACCGGCGGCAACGGCACCGATCCCGCGCCGCAGCAGTGGCCGGCGCCCCAGCCAGGCTGACTACCCCGGGAATGAGTAAGGCCCGCGCTCCCAGGTGGGAGAGCGGGCCTTACCGGGAACTGCTGAGGTGTCAGCCTGCGGCGACCTCGAGGCGGACCGTGGCGGCCACCTCGGGGTGGAGCTGGACCGAGACCTGGTGCTTGCCGGTGGTCTTGATCGGCGAGTCGATCGCGATCGCCCGCTTCTCGACCAGCGGCCCGCCGGCGGACTTGATCGCACCGGCGATGTCGGCCGGGGTGACCGAGCCGAACAGCCGGCCGGTGTCACCCGCCTTGACGTCCAGCTTGACGGTGAGCTGCTCGAGCTGGTTCCTGACCTCGCTCGCGTGCTCCTTGCCCTGGATCGCCCGGGCGTCACGCGCCCGCTTGATCGACTGGATCTGCTTCTCGGCGCCGCGGGTCCAGCCGATGGCCAGGCCGCGCGGGACCAGGTAGTTGCGGCCGTAGCCGTCCTTCACCTCGACGATGTCGCCAGGGGCTCCGAGGCCCTCGACCTCCTGCGCCAGGATGAGCTTCATGTGCCGGACCTCCCTCAGCGAGCCGTGCTCGTGTACGGCAGCAGGGCCACCTCACGAGCGTTCTTGATAGCGGTGGCCACGTCACGCTGGTGCTGCACGCAGTTCCCGGTCACCCGGCGGGCGCGGATCTTGCCGCGGTCCGAGATGAACTTGCGCAGCAGCGCGGTGTCCTTGTAATCGACGTACGTCGCCTTGTCCTTGCAGAAGCCGCAGACCTTCTTCTTCGGCTTCCGAATGATCTTGGCCATTGTGGTGCTCTCTTCCTTCCAGAGCCCGGCACTCGTGCCGGAATGGTCACTCTTGTCTCGTGGTCACGACCCGGAACCGGATCAGAACGGAGGCTCCTCCATCGAGCCACCGCCGCCCTGGCTGGCCCAGGGGTCGTTCTGCGGGGCGGACTGTCCGCCCCCGCCTTGCTGCTGAGGGGCCGCCCAGGGGTCGTTCTGCGCGGCGCCGCCCTGGCCGCCGCCGAAGTTCCCACCCTGGTTGCCACCGCCACCACCGAAGCCGCCGCCGCCTTCGCCGCCGGGACCGGAGCGCATCGCCCGGGTCACCTTCGCGGTGGCGCTGCGCAGGCTGGGCCCGACCTCGTCCACGTCGATCTCGAAAACCGTGCGCTTGTTGCCCTCACGGTCGTCGTACGTGCGGGACTTGAGCCGGCCCTGCACGATCACGCGCATCCCGCGCTGCAGCGACTCGGCCACGTTCTCCGCGGCCTGGCGCCAGACGGAACAACTCAGGAACAGCGACTCGCCGTCCTTCCATTCACCTGTCTGCCGGTCGTACGTCCGCGGCGTCGACGCGATCCGGAAGTTCGCGACGGCGGCGCCGGACGGGGTGAACCGGAGCTCAGGATCGTCGACAAGGTTGCCGACCAGTGTGACGACGGTTTCGCCTGCCATTGCCGTTCCTCCTGCTTTCGGGTGTGACTGTGTCTTCAGCTGTCAGTAGTACCGGCTGGCGCCGACAGTACCGATGGCTGCTGACGACCCCAGGGTCAGTGCTGGTCCGGCCGGATGACCTTGGTCCGGAGGATCGACTCGTTCAGCGTGAGCTGACGGTCGAGCTCCTTCACCACCGCGGGCTCCGCGGTCAGGTCGATGACGGCGTAGATGCCTTCGGCCTTCTTCTTCACGTCATAGGCAAGCTTGCGCCGACCCCAGATGTCGAGCTTCTCGACCGTGCCACCTTCCTTGCGGACGATGTTCAGGTACTGGTCGATGGAAGGCTCTACGGTGCGCTCATCGAGCTCAGGGTCGAGGATCACCATGACTTCGTAACGACGCATGCGCGAACTCCACCTCCTTCGGACTTGGCGGCCACGGTCTCTCCGTGGCAGGAGGGCGATGCGATGGCTCCGCGCCGACACTTGCCGCCGACGCCAAGCAACGAGCCCGGTCGATGGACCGGGCCACACCGAAGAGAATACCAGCGTCCGGACGCCACCTTGACCATATCCACAGGCCACTTTCAGTGACTCTCCGTCACCGTCCGACCGCCTGAGGAGAGGTACGGCGGATCACCAGCACGAGCAACGGTAGGGCGAGAACCGCGGAGAAGCCGGCGAGGAGCACGAAGCCGCCCAGTGTGTACAGCCAGGGTGAGGTCGCGGAGGCGAGCGCGGCGACGGTCCAGATGGACGACTCGACCTTGCTCTCCTGGTCTGCGGAGACCAAGTGCGCACTGCCACCGAGGTAGCACAGGTTCCAGGCATAGCCGAGCAGGAACAGAGCCGGTCCGAAGGCGAGACCAGTCTGGGTGACCAGTACGGCGGACACGAGCAGCAGAGCGAGTCCGGCGAGCATCACCGGCCGCGCCCCGGACCGGTCGATCCACCAACCGGTCAGCGGAGCCAGTGCGAACATGCCGAGGGTGTGAGCGGACAGCATCACGCCCAGCAGACCAAGCCCGTCGCCGTGCTGATGCGTGTGCACAGGTACGGACGACATCAACGCGACCATCACCAGATGCCCGACGATCATCACACTGGCGGCGAGGACGAGCGGCGTACGAACGGACTCGGCAGGGCGCGGCTGGTGCTCCGGCAGAGGCTCGTCGGCGCGGTGAGTACTCCGGATGTAGGTGGACGCGACCAGTGCGCCGAACACGGTGGCCAGTGCGAGCAGGAACGGTCCAGACACCGCCGGCAGGCCGAGAGCCGTCGCGAAGGACTGTGACGGTGCCATGAGGAACGGTCCGGCGACGGCACCCGCGGTACTGGCCCAGACGACTGTGCTCATGGCTGACCCGCGTCGAGTTGCTGGTACGGCGTCAGCCGCGGCGTACCGGGACAGGAGACTCGCTGCGTTGCCGGCACCGAGCAGGAACATGCCGATGAAGAGCAGTGCCACTTGTGCACCAACAGCGGTCAGCACTGTCAGCGCTCCACCGGCGACACCGAAGCCGTAGCCGATGCGGAGTGCCTGAGCGCGTCCCAGGCGCGCGGTCCAGCGGCCCACGGCGAGTGCGCCTGCTGCGGTGCCAAGTACACCAGCGGTGTTGGGTAGGCCGGCCAAGCCAGGGCTCAGCCGGTCGGAGACCAGGATGGTGCTCATCGCACTGGCCGCGATCATGGCGGCGTTCATCAGCGCCGCGGCCAGAACGATGGGGATCAGCATGTCTACAACGCTAGGAAGGCGGCCGTTGTCGTTCAATGCATGAAGTAAGGCGTTCGGCCTTGTGGAGTAGCGATGTCGAAGGTGTTCTGGGGAGATGACCTTTCAGGAGCGAGACCTGGACGCGACCGACTGGCAGATCCTCGCCGAACTGCAGGCCGACGGGCGGCTGTCGTTCAACCAGCTGGGCAAGCGGGTCAACCTGTCGCCGCCTGCCGTGGCGGATCGGGTACGACGGCTGGAGGAGTCCGGCGTGATCGCCGGGTACCGCGCCCAGGTCGACCCGGCTCGGGCCGGCCAACCACTGTCCGCCTTCGTCCAGATGCGCTGCACGACCGGACGGTGTCTGCTGAAGACCACGCGCGCCGAAGACTTCCCGGAGGTGCTCGAGATCCACAAGCTCAGCGGCAACTCCTGCTCCATGCTTCGCGTCCGCGTCACCTCCATGCGCCACCTCGAAGGCCTCTTCGAACGCCTCGGCGAGCACGGCGAGATGAACACCCATGTCGTCCTCTCCACCGAATTCGAAGGCCGGCCGGTCCAGCCCCCGACCCACGACCCACGTCCCGTCACCCGATCGGCGGGATGGGGTTCCTGAACTGTCGGTACCCAGTCTTAGGGTGGGTTCATGAGCTTGAAGTTGGGTGCGCATGTGGACCAGCAGGACCCGTTGGCCGAGGCGGCTGATCGGGGCGCCGACCTGGTGCAGTTCTTCCTGGGCAATCCGCAGGACTACAAGGCGCCGAAGCTCGCGTACGCCGACGGCGAGGAGGCACTGCGGGAGCGGGCCGCCGTGGCGGGCGTCGATCTGTACGTGCACGCGCCGTACCGGCTGAACGTGGCGAACACGAACAACCGGATCCGGATCCCGAGCCGCAAACTGCTCCAGCAGACCCTGGACAAGGCGGCCGAGATCGCGGTCAAGGGTGTCATCGTGCACGGCGGGCATGTCGGCGACGAGGACGACCCGGAGGCCGGGTTCGACAACTGGCGCAAGTGCATCGAGCGGGCCGAGCTGCCGGTCCCGCTGCTGATCGAGAACACGGCCGGCGGCGAGAACGCGATGGCCCGTCAGCTGGACCGGATCGCCCGGCTGTGGGATGCGGTGCAGGCCTCGGGGAACGACCGGCTGGAGAACGTCGGCTTCTGCCTGGACACCTGCCACTTCCACGCGGCCGGCGAGGAGTTGCCGACGATCGTGGAAAAGGTGCTGGCGATCACCGGGCGGATCGATCTGGTCCACGCGAACGGCTCACGGGACGAGTTCGGCTCCGGCGCCGACCGGCACAGCAACTTCGAAGAGGGTCACATTGATCCGGCCGACATCGTTGCGGTGGTGCAGGCCGCCGGCGCCCCGGTGGTCGTCGAGACGCCGAACGCGGATCACGGTCAGAAGGCCGACATCGACTACCTCAGGGCTCATCTGAAGTAACCGCACCCAGGCCGTGGACCCAGTAGGTGATACCCCACGGCAGCAGCAGCGCCAGCGCGGTGGTGTTGCGGGTGGGGATGGCGATCCCGGCCGTGATGGCGACGAGGACCAGTACGGTCGACACCTGGAAGAGGTCGAGTCGGCCGAGCACGCGGGTGTGCAGTGTCGTCCGGTTGAGCGTGCACGCGACGTACAGCGCGATCAGGGCGAGGAGGGAGAGCCCGGCGACGACCACGCCGAGCCAGGCCGTGCCGCCGTACTGATCGACGCCTTCGCGCAGCATGTCGGTGACCTGGAAGAAGCCGACCATGGCGGTCAGCGCGGCACACCCGCCGAGCAGGCGCCCAGCGGTACGGCGAGCGCGGTCCGGGTCCGGCGAAGGGTCCGGTGCAGGATCCGGTGCAGGGTCCGGTTCAGGATCAGGTGAGGGGGCCGCCATGTGGGGGACCGTAGCGCAGCCGGGACAATGGCCGGTATGCAGACCTGGCCCGAGCGGTTTCCCGAGCTCTTCGCGGCGGACTACTGGGCCTGGGGTGATCTCGACGTCCGGTTCCAGACCGAGGAGCCGCCGGACGAGCTGATCAGCAACGTGCACGTGATCGGCCGGACCGACGGTGGAATCGTTGTCTGCGGCAACGACCTCGGCTGGCGCTTCCTGCCCGGCGGGACCCGCGAGCCCGGCGAGACGATCGAGCAGATCGTGCACCGCGAGCTGCTCGAGGAGGCCGGCGCCCGGCTGACCGGTCCGATGACGTGGCTCGGTGCGCACCGCGCCGAGCACCGCCGCCCGGGGCCGTACCGTCCGCATCTCCCGCACCCGATCTCGTACTGGGCCAACGTCGTCGCGGACGTCGTGATCGAGCAGGAGCCGACCAACCCCGACGACGGCGAGCAGGTGGTCGAGGTGCTGGTGCTGTCGCCGGACAAGGCGATCGCCTATCTGGACGCGCAGCCCGACGGGATCATGGGCAACCTGGTCAGACTGGCGCAGGCAATGGAGCTGGTCTAGCCGCCTTCCACGGCAGCACGACGGCACTGATCAGGCAGCACGCGCCCGCGACGTACATCGCGCCACGGATCCCGATCACTGCCGCGAGCACACCACCCAGCGCCATGAACAACGGCTGCACACACCGCGACGTGATCGACCACGCGGTGAACACCCGCGCCATGTAGCCGTCCTCCGTCGCCTCCATCCGGTACGTCGCGAACGACGGGTTGAACGCACCGGCCGCCACCAGCATGCCGGTCTCGGCGACGGTGATCACGACCAGTCCGGCGATCCCGGCCGGCGCCAAGGGCAACAACAGCAGCCAAGGCGCCCGCAGTACGCCGAACACCAGCAGCATCCGATGCAGTCCGTACCGGAGGGTGAGCCGCGGTGCCAGCCGCGCACCCAGCACGGCGCCGAGACAGGACACTCCGAGCGACAGACCGTAGCTCCACGGTGCGAGTCCCAGGTCGCGCAGCATGAGCACGGTGAGCAGCGGGGACGTCATCATCACCGGACCGCCGAAGATCTGCGAGTTCCAGAACAGGACGGCCAGACCGCGATGCCGCAGGATGTACTTCCACCCGGCCGTGATGTCTGCCTTCTCCGTCCGGCGAGGGGGCGGCGGCTCCGGCTGCCGGATCCGCCGGATGCCGATCGCGGACAGCAGGAACGACACCGCGTCGACGGCAAGAGTCACGGTCGCACCGATCAGACTCACCAGCGCACCGCCGATCGGCGGACCGACGCTCATCGCCAGCCAGGTCGTCTGCTCGAACTTGCTGTTCGCCTCGGCCCTCCCCTCGGCCGGAACCAGCGCCTTCAGATGCGCACCGCTCGCGGCCGTGAACGCGATCAGCGCCGCCGCCTGGACGACGCCGACGACACACAACTGCGCATAGGTCAGTACGTCGAACGCCGCCGCGACCGGGACACTCAGCAACACCCCGAAGCGGACGAGATCCGCGGCGATCATCACCGGCCGTTTGTGGCGCTGCTCGATGAAGTCGCCCATCGGCAGCGCGAGCGCGGCGCCGGCCAGCGCCGAGATGGCGGCGAGCAGCGAGACCTGGGACGTGCTGACGTCGAGCGCGAGGATCGCGACGAACGGGAGGGCTCCGGATCCGATCGCGGTTCCGACGGCGCTGACGGTGAAGGCGGTCCACAACCGCCGGAAGTCCCGACCCAAAGACATCCCGCGATCGTAGGGATCGGCACCGACAAGATCAGCGCAGGTTGAGACCGCCGTCGAGCAGGATCACCTCACCGGTGAGGTAGGAGTTGTGGATCACCGCTGAGATCAGGTCGGCGACATCCGACGGTTGCGCGGCACGGCGCATCGGACTCGACGTTTTCCACAGCTCCTGGGCAGCGGTCCAGTCGGCGGTCATCGGGGTGTCGACCAGCCCGGGTGCGACCGCGTTCACGCGGACTTCGGGGCCGAGGGCCGCGGCCAGCAACTTGGTTACGTGATTGAGCGCGGCCTTGCTGGCGGCGTACCCGATCGAGCTTCCCTTCGGCCGGACGCCGGCATGACTGGTGACGTTCACGATGCATCCGCCCGACTCCCGGAGCGCGGGCAAGGCCGCCGTACACAGCAGCCAGGGAGCGATCAGATTGACGTCGAGCAGTCGCCGCCAGTCGTCGGCGGTCAACGACGAGAGCTCCGCATGCGGCACCGGCCAGCTGATCCCCGCGTTGTTCACCAGTACGTCGAGCCGCCCATGCTCAGCCAGCACGCTGGGGACCAGGCCCGTCGCCGCCGCGTCATCGGCCAGGTCGGCCTGGTGATAGGTCCCGCCGAGCTCTGCGGCCAAGGCGACCCCGGCGTCCCGGCTCGACCGCGAGTGCACCGCGACCGTCATCCCCTCGGCCGCCAACCGCCGAGCGGTCGCCTCCCCGATCCCCGAAGCCGATCCCGTCACCAACGCCACCTTTTGCACGGGCGCCAGCCTACGGAGCGCGGTAGCGGAGGCCGTCCATGAGGAGGTTCAGGGCCCGGTCCGCCTGGTCGCGGTTCTTGCCGGTGGCCAGGGCGACGCCGCTGATGCTGATGAGGACGTCGTCGGCCGAGACATCGCTGCGGAGGTCGCCGGCGGCGGCGCCGGCGTCGAGCAGGGGCTTGATGGCGCCGACCAGGAGCTCGAAGCTCTGGGCGTACGGGTTCGCGCCGGACGCGATCACCGCACGCAGCGCGTCGGCCATCCCGAGCTTGCGGGTCATGTAGTCGATGTAGCGGTCCATCCAGGCGCGCAGCGCCTCGGCGGGCGGCATCGAGTCGAGCAACTCGGGAGCGGCGTCGCAAATGGAGGCCAGCTCGCTCCGGTACGCCGCCTCGATCAGCAGCTCGCGGGTCGGGAAGTGCCGGTAGAGGGTGCCGATGCCGACACCGGCGTCCTTCGCGATCCCCTCCAGCGTCGCCTCGAGTCCGCACGTCGAGAACGCTCGTGCCGCGGCGGCCAGAATCTGGTCCCGGTTCCGCTGCGCGTCCGCCCGCAGGGGGCGCTCGCCAGTGCCCATCTCCCCTCCCTTCTGACCCCAGAACCTAGCGGACTTGATAACCGGAGGCTCCTCCAGTTAACTGGGATTTACCGGAGGCTCCTCCGGTTAAAGCGTAGCTCGCAGAACAGGACCGACCTGATGAGCAGAATCACCACCCCCTTCGACCACGACTCCACCGCCGCCCAGGTGATCGCCGGCGTCGACCTGTCCGGCCGCCGCGCGGTCGTCACCGGCGGCGCGTCCGGCATCGGCGTCGAGACCGCTCGCGCCCTCGCCTCGGCCGGCGCCGAGGTCACGCTGGCCGTCCGCAACACCGCGGCCGGTGAGCGCACGGCCGCCGAGATCATCGAGACGACCGGCAACAATCACGTCTTCGTCGCACCACTCGAGCTCGCCGACCGCGAGTCGGTGCAGGCGTTCGCGAAGAACTGGGACGGACCGCTCCACCTCCTGATCAACAACGCGGGCGTGATGGCCGAGCCGCTCAACCGCACGCCCGAGGGCTGGGAGCACCAGTTCGCCACCAACCACCTCGGCCACTTCGGGCTCGCGACCGGCCTGCACGGCGCACTCGCCCAGGCCGGCGGCGCCCGGATCGTCTCGGTCAGCTCCAGCGCGCACCTGCGCTCGGACGTCGGCTTCGACGACATCCACTTCGAGCACCGGCCGTACGACGAATGGTCGGCGTACGGGCAGTCCAAGACCGCTAACGTGCTGTTCGCGGTCGAGGCGGCCAAGCGCTGGGCGAGTGACGGCATCATCGCCAACGCGCTGATGCCGGGCGGGATCCGGACCGCGCTGCAGCGCCATGTGGACCCCGAGGCGCAGAAGGGCTGGGACAGATTCCAGTGGAAGACCGTCGAGCAGGATGCGTCGACCTCGGTGCTGCTGGCTGCCTCGCCGCTGATCGATGGCGTCACCGGCCGGTACTTCGAGGACAACAACGAGGCCGTGCTCAACACGGGTGAGGAATTCAGTGGTGTCGCGGCGTACGCCCTCGATCCGGAGTCGGCCACTCGTTTGTGGGATGTCTCGCTGAAACTGCTGGTCCAGTAGTCCGCGGGGGTTGATCAGGAAACCGGCTCGGCTACGGTTCAAAGCTTCGGGCCGGTAACCTGACCGACCGTGAGTGACTTGAGCATCCGGACCATCTCGGCCGACGAGCACGCTGCCTATATCGCGGCGCAACCGTCGGCAAGCTTCCTGCAGACCCCTGGGTGGGCGGCGGTGAAGAGTGAGTGGAAGGCGGAGTCACTCGGCTGGTTCGACCCGAGCAATCCGGGCGAACTGCTCGGGGCCGGCCTGGTGCTCTACCGGCAGATGCCGAAGGTGAAGCGCTACCTGGCCTACCTGCCCGAGGGCCCGGTGATCGACTGGGACGCCGTCGACCTCGGCCGCTACCTGCGCCCGCTCGCGGCGCACCTGCAGGAGCGCGGCGCGTTCGGTGTCCGGATGGGTCCGCCGGTGGCGACCCGGCGCTGGGGTGCGAAGACGATCAAGGACGCGATCGCGGGCGGTCAGCAGCCGAAGCTCGGCGATGTCCGGTCCGACGTGATCGAGCCGTCCGGTGCCACCGTGGCCGCACAGTTGCGCGCGCTCGGGTGGAAGGCGCCGCGCGTCGGTGACGGCTTCGCTGCCGGACAGCCGCAGTACGTGTTCCAGGTGCCGCTGGCCGGTCGCAGTCAGGACGACCTGCTCAAGGGCATGAACCAGCTCTGGCGGCGCAACATCAAGAAGGCGGAGAAGGCCGGCGTCGAGGTGACGCAGGGCGGCGCCGAGGACCTGAAGGCCTTCCACCAGCTGTACGTCGAGACCGCGGAGCGGGACCACTTCACCCCGCGGCCGCTGCCGTACTTCATGAAGATGCAGGCGGCGATGGCGAATCAGCCCGCCGACTGCTGTGACTTCCGGATCTACAACGCCTATCACGAGGGCGATCTGGTCGCTTCGACGATCTGGGTCCGGGTCGGTGGTCATTCATGGTACTCCTACGGAGCCAGCTCGACCGCCAAGCGGGACGTGCGCGGATCGAACGCGATCCAGTGGCGCATGATGTCGGACGCACTCGCGGCGGGTGCGTCTGTGTACGACCTACGGGGCATCACCGACACCTTGGACCCGAACGACCCGCACGTCGGGCTGATCCAGTTCAAGGTCGGCACCGGCGGCGAGGCCGTCGAGTACGTCGGTGAGTGGGATCTGCCGTTGAACAAGGCGCTCTACACCGCATTCGACCTCTACATGAGACGGCGTTGACACCATGCCCCTAGTCCTGCACGTCGATTCCGATCGATGGCGCGAACATCTGCGTTCCACGTGGAACCCCGACATCGTCCCGGTCGCCAAGGGCAACGGGTACGGCTTCGGCAACCAGCGGCTGCTGGCCGAGGCGCGTGCCCTCGGTGCGCGGACCGTCGCGGTCGGCACGTACTTCGAGGTGCCGCCGGACCCGCGTGAGGACATCGTCGTCCTGTCCCCCTGGCGGCCGTTCCTCGACATCCCGCAGAGCAAGAACGTGATCCACACGGTCAGCCGGCTGGCCGACCTGGTCTCGATCCCGGCCGGCAGCCGGGTGCTGATCGAGGTGATGACCTCGATGCGGCGGCACGGGATCGGCGCCCGCGAACTGCGGCACACGATGCTGCTGAACGCGCTCGACCGGATCCGGTTCGAGGGCTGGTCCCTGCACTTCCCGATGGGTGCCGGCGGTACGTCGGCCAACGTCCGCGAAGCCGCCGAGCTGGGGAAGGCCGCCCAGGCGGTCCGGCGGGGACCGCTGTGGGTGTCGCACGTACCGGCGCAGAAGCTGACCGACATCGGCGAGAACGTCAAGCTGCGGATGGGCACCGGGCTCTGGCTCGGCGACCGCGGCGCGCTGACCGTGCGGGCCACGGTGCTCGACGTGCACTCGGTTCGCCGCGGTGAGCGGGTCGGCTACCGGCAGCGCCGGGTCAGCGGTGACGGCCACGTCCTGGTGGTGTCGGGCGGGACCGCGCACGGCGTCGGCCTGGAGGCACCGACCGCGGCGGCCAGCGTGCGCCAGCGCGCGATCGCGATGGCGAAGGGCAGCCTGGACGCGGCCGGGATGGCGCTGTCGCCGTTCACCATCGAGGGCAAGCAGCGCTGGTTCGCGGAGCCGCCGCACATGCAGGCCAGCATGCTGTTCCTGCCGTCGTCGGTGGCGCCCCCCGCGGTCGGCGACGAGGTCGGCGTCGACGTCCGCTACACCACCACGACGTTCGACAAGGTGTCGATGGACTAGGCCGGCTCAGGCCGGTGAGGCGAGGTCGATGACAGTGCCGTCGGGGCAGCGCAGGTAGGACGTGACCTGCCCCCACGGTGACTTCTCCGGCTGCTTCAGCGGCTCCGCGCCGGCCTCGACGGCGCGCTGGAAGTCGCCCTCGACGTCCTCACTGGTGAGCCCGAGCTCGAAGCCCACCGCGCCAGGTGTGCCGACCTCGGACAGGTGGCTCTGGCCGACCGCGTAGGTGGCGAAGACGATCTTGGTGTCACCGGCGTCCACCTCGCCGGCGCCCTGGTCCCAGTACGTGCCCTTCCACCCGAACGCGCGCTCGAAGAACTCGATCGAGGCCTTCGCGTCCTCGACGTACACGATGGTCTTCGCGAACTTCATCACAGGTCTCCTAGGTCGATTCAGCGGCAGGACCATCCCGCCACCCAGCCTGACGCATCCCGGCGGAGAAGTGTGACAGTTGACTTCAGGTG
The DNA here is from genome assembly GCF_043197365.1 of Kribbella sp. NPDC049174. Classification (NCBI taxonomy): domain Bacteria; kingdom Bacillati; phylum Actinomycetota; class Actinomycetes; order Propionibacteriales; family Kribbellaceae; genus Kribbella; species Kribbella sp. NPDC049174. The sequence continues at coordinate 187,510 of NZ_JBICSZ010000009.1, forward strand.
GACCTGAAGTTTCAGCCTGGGACCATGAGCCTTCTGGAACGGATCGAGGAACGGCCCGGAGCAGCGGAGCTCCGGGCGGAGTCGTACCGGTTGCTGGACCTGACCCGAGGCGCGACCTGCGTCGATGTCGGGTGCGGCGCCGGCCACGCGGTCGCCGAGCTGACGGCGGCCGGCTTGAAGGTGACCGGTGTGGACGCGGATCCATCGGCTATCGACGCTGCCCGGACCCGGGCGCCCGAGGCGATGTTTCACGTGGCACATTCCGACGACCTGCCGCTGGAGAACGCGTCGGTGGACGGCTACCGGGCCGTCCGGCTCTTCCACCTGCTGGAGGACTCGGTCCCGACCGTGGCCGAGGCCCGGCGGGTGATCCGGCCGGGCGGACGCATCGTGCTGGGCGGCCAGGACTACGGGTTCCTGCTGATCGACAGCTCCGACCAGGACCTGACCGACGTCGTCCTGCTCGGTCTGGAGTCCCGATCGGTCGCTCCCCGAGCCGCGCGCAGTCTGCGGGACGTGCTGCTGGATGCCGGGTTCCGCGACGTCGAGGTCGTCGTACACACCGAAGTGGTCACCGACCACCGGCTGCTGGCGCGTCAGCTCGAGATGGCGGCTGCCGCCGCGGTCGAGAAAGCCCTGATCACTCAGGACGACGCGGACAGCTGGCTGGCCGAGCAGGCTGATCGTGGGCGGCAGGACAGGTTCCTTGCCGTCCTTCCGACGCTACTTGTCGGTGGCCGCCGCTAGCGTGCGGAGAATGATTCCACTGGCAGGTGTAGTGCTTGACGCGCCCGACCCTCGGAAGCTCGCGCGGTTCTACTGTGAACTGCTCGGCTGGGAGCTGGGCGACGACGAGGAGGGCTGGGCGACCGCGAAAGGCCCGGAAGGCAGCTCCACGCTGTCGTTCCAGATCGAGCCGAAGTTCCGTACGCCGACCTGGCCGAGTGAGACCGAGAAGCAGCAGATGCAGCTGCATCTCGACTTCAAGGTGGACGATCTGGAGGCCGCGCACCAGCACGCGACCTCCCTGGGCGCCCGGCTGCAGGACTTCCAGCCCCAGCCCAACGTCCGCATTTACGCCGACCCGGTCGGCCACATCTTCTGCTTCTTTGTCTAACGCTGCTTGAGGTGACCCTTCCAGCGGACGGTCGGTAGCAGGGCGGCGTGGTCGACGCGGTCCTTGTTGGCGGCAACGATGTCGAACATCGAGTCGATCAGTGTGTCGGACAACAGGTGCGGCTCCAGACCGAGACCGACCAGGCCGGTGTGCTGCACGTTGTAGTAGTGCTCCGCCTGCTCCACCCGCGGGTTCTCCAGGTGCTCGACCTGCACCGGGCCGGGGAAGCACTCGGCGACCTTGTCGGCGATCTGGCTGACCGAGTAGCTCTCGGTCATCTGGTTGAAGACCCGGAACTCACCGGCGTCGGCCGGGTTCTCCACCGCGAGCCGGATGCACTCGACGGTGTCCCGGATGTCGAGCAGCCCACGGGTCTGCCCGCCGGTGCCGTACACCGTCAGCGGCTCGCCGAGGACGGCCTGGATCACGAACCGGTTGAGCACGGTGCCGAACACGGCGTCGTAGTCGAACCGGGTGGCCAGCCGCGGGTCCTGCACGGTCTGCGGCGTCTGCTGCCCGTAGACCACGCCCTGGTTCAGGTCGGTGACCCGCAGGCCCCAGACCCGGCAGCCGAACTCGAGGTTGTGCGAGTCGTGCACCTTGCTCAGGTGGTAGAACGAGCCCGGCTTCTTCGGGTAGAGCATCCGGTCCTTGCGGCCGTTGTGCTCGACCTCCAGCCAGCCTTCCTCGATGTCGATGTTCGGCGTGCCGTACTCGCCCATCGTGCCGAGCTTGACCAGGTGGATGTCCGGGTTCGTCTCGGCGACGGCGTACATCAGGTTCAGCGTGCCGACCACGTTGTTGTGCTGGGTATACACGGCGTGCGCGCGGTCGATCATCGAGTACGGCGCCGCCCGCTGCTCGGCGAAGTGCACGATCGCGTCCGGCTCGAACTCGCGCAGTACCCCGTAGACGAAGTCGGCGTCGAGCAGGTCACCGGCGTACGCCGCGATCCGCCGGCCGGACACTTCCTCCCAGGCCGCGACCCTGGTGTCGAGGTCCTGGATCGGGACCAGGCTCTGCACCCCCAGCTCGCGGTCGTAGCCCCGACGGGCGAAGTTGTCGAGGACGGCCGTGTCGTGGCCGCGGTCTGACAGATGCAGCGCGGTCGGCCACCCTAAGTAACCGTCACCGCCCAGGACGAGTACGCGCACGGCTCGGCCGCCTTCCTGTGGGGATGTTGGCTTTCACCTTCCTTCCTATCCCGAGTACCCGCTCCACTAACGTGATCGGTCCCACTCAGAAGCTGGGAATTGGCTATGAATCCGCCGCTCAGGGCGCGATTGGGTGCGGGGGTGCACAATAGGCGCAATGCGTACTTTGACCAAGGTAGCCAACGGATTCGGCCTGAGCCGGACCCGATTGTTGCTGTGGGCGAAGTACTCGGCGGCTTCGGTAGTCGCGACCGTGGTCAGTCAGATCGCGTTCGCACTGTGTTACTGGTTCGGTACGGCGCCGCTCGTGGCGACCCTGGTCGCCTTCGTCTCCGGGACCACGCCGAGCTACCTGATGAACCGCCGCTGGACCTGGGGCCACACCGGCCGGCCCGGCCGTGAACTATTGCCCTACGCAATCATCGCGGTGACCAGCGCGGTCATCGCGGCGGTCGTCACCACGCTGACCGACCGCTGGAGCGAGTCCTGGGTCGACTCGCACGCCTGGCAGACGGTCCTGGTCAGCGGTTCCTACCTGGGTACGTACGGCGTGCTGTTCATCCTGAAGTTCGTGCTGTTCGATCGCTACGTGTTCGCCAAGAAGCCGTCGCAGTCGTCCGAGGACGCCGAGCCCGCCGAAGCACGTACTCCCGTAGCCACGTAGTCGTCATCACCCGCGCGTAGTTCGCGCCGTACACGAGGCCGGGCCCCTTCTTGCTGGTCCCGTCGCCGCGGCGCCGCATCGTCATCGGCAGCTCGACGACCCGCGCCCTCAGGGCGAGGGCCCCGAGCAACAACTCCGACGACTGGTACTGGGGCTCGCGCAACGTCACCGCGGTCGCCAGCTCGGACCGCATCGCGCGGAACCCGAACGACGTGTCGGTCAGCTTCCGCCGAGTCAGAATCGACGCCAGGACGGCGAAAACCCGCACCCCGACCCAGCGCAACCGACTGTCCGCGTCCTCGGCGCCTAGCCGGCGCGACCCGGTGACGAAGTCGGCGCGGTCGAGCAGAATCGGCTCGAGCAGTACCTCGAGCTCCTCGTTGTCGTACTGCCCGTCCGCATCGGTCGTCACGACGTACTGCGCTCCGCCCTCGGCGGCGAGGTGGTAGCCCAGCCGGAGTGCGGCGCCCTGACCACGGTTGCTCGGGGCAACACACACGAAGGCGCCGTGCTCGCGGGCGACCTGAGCAGTGTCGTCGGTCGCGCCGTCGACGACCACCAGGACGTCGACCGGGAGCCCCGCACAGGTGCGCGGCATGTTCGTCAGCACCGGGCCGATCCCGCCCGCCTCGTTGTAGGCGGCGATCACCACGACGATCGGGGCGAACGACGGCGTGCCGAAGTCCTTCACCGCAAGGGAATCCACGGCGTCCGGATAGTCCGCCATCGCGGGGCGCGCCTGGTCCTTGCCGAGCAACGCACGCAACCCGATCGCCCCGGCCAGCGGGAAGAGCACCAGACCGGGCAGCTGGTAGCGCCAGGAGAACTCAAAGGCCGCGGAGCCCAGCAGCAGAATCACACCCATTGCCGCGGGCAGTAGTGCGGCTGACCGGAGTCCAGATGTCTTGGCACGCCCGAGACCGGCTACCGCGGCCAGTGCGATCAGCACGCAGAACCCCAGCGCGAGCCCGGACGTGTAGCCGCCGTTCAGCTGGTACGCGCGCAGGATGACCGCAGGCCCGTGCGACACGTGCGGCTCCGACCCACCCCATTTCACCGCTGCCTTGGTGGTGTTGGGGTCCTGCAGGTTCGGATACGTGGTCTGGAACTGCCAGCGCTCCAGCGGTACATCGTCCGGCGATGTGGTCCGCGTCGGTGCGAAGCCCTTGAAGAAGTCCTTCAGGGCAGCCCAGGTGACGTCGAGTGGCTGATGCCGGATCACCAACCGCGCGAACTCTGTCGCCAGCTCCTGCTTGGTGGTGCCGGGTGGTAGCGGTCCAGGCCAGTTGGGGTCGCCGTAGTGGTTGTGCGCGTACTTGTCGACGCCGAGACGCTCGCCGAGTGGCTCTTTCGGGCAGAACAGCCTGGTGCCTTCGTTGAGCGGCAACTTGGCGCAATTCGCAACCACGGCGGTCCGGCCGTACAGCACCTGGTTCTCAGCACCTGTGAATCCCCACCGACCGGTCTCCGCGTGGAAATAGACCGCATAGGCGCTGAACACCACTGCGAACCCGGCTATGGCTGCGGCAGTACGTCGTACCAGGTCTAGACGACGGCGACGCCATGCGTTGCCCACCACGACCAGGTAGAGCACCACTGCGATCAGCAGAGTCATGCCGATGGTGCGGACCGCGAAGGCGGCGCCCAGGAGCAGACCGACCGCAAGTGCACGCTTCCAGCCGGGTACGCCCCAGCCGAGCAGCAGCCAGAGGATCCCCACGAGCAATACGTCGAAGGTGGTCTCGGCCATGATGTTCTGCTCGATCTGCACCTGGTAGGCGTCGAGCAGGAGCGGTGCGGCGGCTACGGCGGCCAGCCAGCGGTACACGTTCAGCCGGCGGGCCAGTGCGTAGATGGCGATACCCAGCAGCAGTCCGACCAGGTGCTGCACGATCACGACGAAGGTGACGCCGCCGAGCGCCTCGAGAGGGCGCAGTACGAACTCGTAGCCGATCGGGTTGAGCGCGTCCGGCTTGAGCTCCTTCATGTTGTTCAGGTACTGCACCGAGTCGGTGTAGATGATCGCCGGCCGGTACGCGATGGTCGCGAGGACGCGCAGTATGGCGCCCACCAACAGGAAGAGGGCGAGCAGCCAATGCGTTCGAAAGAACAACCTCAGCCCGCCCCCTCGCTTCGCTCGGGGGCGGGGTAGGTGATTGGTCACTGGTTTCGGAAGTACTGCCATGTGCGGGCGAGCCCGTCCTCCAGCGACACCGTCGGCTCGTAGCCGAGGTCGTTGGTGATGTCGACGACGACCGCCGGCATCTCGCCGGCCGGTGCCTCGATGTGCTCGGCCGGGACCGGACGGCCGGTCACCCCGCGCACGGTCTCGACCATCTCCAGCACGGACACGGACCGACCGGATCCGATGATGGCGCGGCCGTCGTACCCCTTGTCGAGCGCCAGGAAGATGCCCGCGACGACGTCGTCGATGTAGACGAGGTCGCGTCGCTGCTTGCCGTCGCCGTAGATCCGGACACCCTCGTCCTTGAGTGCCGCCCGCATCATCCGCGGCACGAAGCTGTCCTTGTGTGACATCCCCGGGCCGTAGACGTTGGTGAACCGCAGTGCCGCGGTGGCGAGACCGTAGCTGCCCGAGTACGCCGACAGCAGCATCTCGCACGCCGCCTTGGTCGCCCCGTACGGCGTCAGCGGCCTGAGCGGGAGGTCCGCGGTGATGGTCGACGTACCCACGTTGCCGACCACCGCGTTGGTCGACGCGAGGACGAAGCGGTCCACACCGCTGCCATGGGACAGCTCCAGCAGGACCTGGGTGATCGTCACGTTCTGGGCGAAGGTCTGCATCGGTGCGTCGACCGAACGCAGTACCGAGGTCAGCGCGGCCAGGTGGACCACAGCGGTCGGCCGGGTCTCGAAGGCCGCGATGCAGACCTCCTGCTCGGCCAGATCACCAGTCACGACGTGCACGCCCTCGTCCCAGGACGAGTCCGGCGGCTCCCGATCCACCGCCGTCACCGGGACACCCCGCTGCCGCAGGCCGGCCACGACGGCCCGCCCGATGAATCCGGCTGCCCCGGTCACCAGCACTCGTTCGTCCATGTCCTTCAACCTACCGTCGGCCGGCCAATCGCGGGACACGGGCGAACGGTGTGCGACGAACCCTTGACCCCAGGTGATCATGATGGGCAGGATCACTTCGGACGCGGGCTGACAACCTTGTCATCGGGGCCGCGTAGAACCCACTGGCGGGCGGCTGGTGTCGCAGGGGGCTGTGTGGTTCCCGCGGCGGCGGCTGTCTGCCGGTCCGGCTTGCTAGGAGCGTGGATGAATCTCCGCCGCCCACTGGGGCTCGTCGCGTCTCTCGGACTCGTTGTGACAATGTCCTCTGCTATGACGCCAGCGAATGCCGTCCCACCCTCTGCCGCCGCTGCCGAGGAGCAGCCGGTGGTCACCGGTTCGTCGTTCTTCACCTCGTTCGAGCCGGGTCAGCCGCAGCCCGGGTACACCGATGCCGTCGAGACCGGCCCGGACGGGACGCCGCGCACCGACGGGGTTCGCGGCCCGACGCCGACCGGGATCGGCGGCAGCGAGATGGACAAGGTCACCAAGGTGACCGCGAACGGTGAGAACACCGGTGGCGGCGAGATCGCCACCAACGCGGCCGACGGTGACAAGTTCACCAAGTGGCTGGTGTTCGAGCCGACCGGCTGGCTGGTCTACGAGACCTCGGCCCCGGTGGTGATCCGCAAGTACGCGCTCACCTCGGCCAACGACGCCGACGGCCGCGACCCGCAGAACTGGACCGTGCAGGGCTCGAACGACGGGACCACGTGGACCACGCTGGACACCCGGACCGGCGAGAGCTTCGAGAACCGGTTCCAGACCAAGGAGTACAGCTTCACCAACGAGACGGCGTACAAGTTCTTCAAGCTGGACATCACGCTGAACCACGGTGAGAACATCGTCCAGCTCGCCGACTGGTATTTGTCCAACGGCGCCCCGCTGCCGCCGCCCGGCCCGACCGCGGAGTCGCGGCTGGACTCCGGCCCGAGCAGTGCCTACAACGCCCGTGCCCGGGTCGGGTTCACCGGCGTCAAGTCGTTCCGGTACGCCGGCCACCAGACCACCGAGGGCCGTGGCTACACCTGGAACAAGATCGCTGACGTCGACCTGAAGGTCGGCAAGGACACCCGGCTGTCATACAAGATCTTCCCCGAGCACACCGAAGGCGATCTCAGCTACCCGAGCACCTTCGCCGCACTCGACCTCGCGTTCACCGACGGCACGTACCTGAGTGACCTGAAGGCTCGCGATCATCACGGCTTCGAGCTCAGCCCGCGCGGCCAGGGCGACGCCAAGGGTCTGTCCACGAACCAGTGGAACAACGTCGAGGCAGACCTCGGCAAGGTTGCCGCCGGCAAGACCGTGGCCCGGATCCTGATCGGCTACGACAAGCCGTCCGGACCGGCCGAGTTCCGCGGCTGGGTCGACGACATCCGGATCGCCGCCGCGATCAACCCCGACCGCGCCGCCCAGAAGACCGCGGCCAGGCACCCGTCGGACCTGGCGATCACCACCCGCGGTACGAACTCGACCGGTGGGTTCTCCCGCGGCAACAACTTCCCGGCGACCGCCGTACCGCACGGCTTCAACTTCTGGACGCCGGTGACGAACGCGGGTACGACGTCATGGCTGTACGACTACGCCAAGGGCAACAACGAGGCCAACAAGCCGACCCTGCAGGCGCTGTCCATCAGCCACGAGCCGAGCCCGTGGATGGGCGACCGGCAGACGTTCCAGGTGATGCCGTCGACGGCGGCCACACCGACGGCCGACCGGAAGGCGCGGGCCTGGTCGTTCAGTCACGACAACGAGATCGCCCGGCCGTACTACTACGGCGTCACCTTCGACAACGGCAACGCGGCCGAGATCGCGCCGACCGACCACGCGGCGATCCTCCGGTTCTCGTTCCCGGCCGGCAAGGCGTCGCTGGTCTTCGACAACGTGAACAACAACGGCGGTCTGACCCTGGACCCCGCGACCGGTGTCGTCACCGGCTTCAGCGACGTCAAGAGCGGCCTCTCCACCGGCGCCGGCCGGCTCTTCGTGTACGGCGTGGTCGACGAAAAGGTGGTTGCCTCCGGCAAACTGTCGAACGGCGGCGGCGCGAACGTGGGCGGCTACTTCTCCTTCGACCCGAAGGTGACCCAGGTCCAGCTGCGGATGGCGACCTCGCTGATCGGCACCGAGCAGGCCCGGAAGAACCTGGAGCTGGAGCTGCCGGCCGGATCGAAGTTCGGCAAGGTCAAGGACGCCGCACAGGACCAGTGGGACGCGAAGCTGCGCACCATCGAGGTCGAAGGTGCGACGGCCGACCAGCTGACCACCCTCTCCTCGAACCTCTACCGGCTGTTCCTCTACCCGAACAACGGCTCGGAGAACACCGGGACGGCTGCCAAGCCGGTGATCAAGTACGCGTCGCCGACCTCGCCGAAGGTTGGCACCGACACCCCGACCACGACCGGTTCGAAGATCGTGGCCGGCCAGACGTACGTGAACAACGGCTTCTGGGACACCTATCGCACCGTGTGGCCCGCGTACTCACTGTTCGCCCAGGACACGGCCGCGGAACTGGTGAACGGGTTCGTCCAGCAGTACAAGGACGGCGGCTGGATCTCCCGCTGGTCGTCCCCGGGCTACGCGAACCTGATGGTCGGCACCAGCTCCGACGTCGCCTTCGCCGACGCCTACCTCAAGGGCATCAAGGGGATCGACGTCCAGGCGACGTACGACGCCGCACTCAAGAACGCCGCCGTCGTACCGCCGTCGCAGAACGTCGGCCGCAAGGGCCTCGACCTGTCCACGTTCAACGGCTACACGGCCAACACCACCGGTGAGGGCTTCAGCTGGTCGATGGACGGCTACATCAACGACTTCGGCATCGCGAACATGTCGAAACAGCTGTACGACACCGCGAAGAAGAGCGACCCGCGCAAGCAGGAGTACCTGGACAACTACAAGTACTACCTGAACCGGGCCCGCAACTACGTGACCCTGTTCGACCCGGCGATCGACTTCTTCCAGGGCAAGGGCCCGGACGGTGTCTGGGGCAGCTCGCCGAGCACCTTCGACCCGCGCGCCTGGGGTCACGACTACACCGAGACGAACGCGTGGAACATGGCGTTCTCGACCCCGCAGGACGGCGCCGGCCTGGCCGCGATCTACGGCGGCCGCGACGGCCTGGCCAAGAAGCTCGACGAGTTCTTCAGTACGCCGGAGGACGCGCTGCACACCGGCGGGTACGGCGGCACGATCCACGAGATGCTCGAGGCGCGCGACGTACGGATGGGTCAGTACGGGCACAGCAACCAGCCGTCGCACCACATCACGTACATGTACAACTTCGCGGGTCAGCCGTGGAAGACGCAGGCGCTGGTGCGGGAGTCGTTGTCGCGGCTCTACCTGGGTTCGGAGATCGGGCAGGGCTACCCGGGTGACGAGGACAACGGGGAGATGTCCGCGTGGTACCTGTTCAGCATGCTCGGGTTCTATCCGCTGCAGATGGGCTCGCCGACGTACGCGATCGGCTCGCCGCTGTTCACCAAGGCAACGGTGCGGCTGCCCGGCGGCAAGAAGCTGGTGGTCAGTGCACCGGGCAACAGCGCGCGGAACGTCTACGTCAAGAGCGTCCGGGTGAACGGGAAGAAGTGGACGTCGACCGCGCTGCCCCACTCGTTGATCGCCGACGGGGGCAAGATCGAGTTCGAGATGACGGACCAGCCGTCGACCTGGGGCAGCGGCCGGAACGACGCGCCGCCGTCGATCACCACCCCGGGCGAGGACCCGAAGACGTGGCAGGACTCGACCTCGGACGAGGGTGCGGTGGTCGGCGCCGGCGGTCAGGACGTGACCGCGCTGACCGACGACGACGCGAAGTCCCAGGTCACGCTGACCGGCGCGAACCCGACGATCACGGTGGCGCTGCCGCAGGGCCGGCCGGTCGGGATGTACACGCTGACCAGCGGCGCCACCGGTGCCGCGCCGTCCGCGTGGGTGCTGGAGGGGTCGAACGACGGTACGACGTGGTCCCCGGTCGACCGTCGTACCGGCGAGAAGTGGGCCTGGGCGTCGTACACCCGGTCCTTCAGCATCGCCTCGCCGAAGGCGTACACGCAGTACCGGCTGGTACTGACGCCGGCCGGAACCGACGGCGTGACGCTGTCCGAGATCGAACTGCTCGGGACGCTGAAGGGTGTCGAGCCCGGAACGCACCCGAGTGACAAGCGAGCGGCCGAGACCAAGCCGAGCCCGACGCCGTCGCAGTCGATCGACCGGAACTACGGGTAACAGTCAGCGGGGCGGCGGCCTCAGGCCACCGCCCCTGCTGGACGATTCTCCGGCGGAGCCTGCCCCTGAAAGGTTCCGCCGGAAGAGATGAGGAGGGGTGGCGGTCCCCGCCCGGACTGCCACCCCTTCACCCATATCGACGTCCGAACCCTCCGAGACGTTGCCTGGGGGGCCAAAGAGTCCACATGCCGGACACCATTAGCGGGTGACGGCCGCGAACCAGGCGAGATTCAGGGCCACCAACGCCGTACCCGCCGCCACGGTGGGCACCCAGCCGAGACCGGCCCGCCGGGCGAACACGGGCAGCGCGAGCGCCATCGCCAGCCCACCGATCTGCACCGTGAACAGCAGGCCCAACAGGTCGGCCACGCAATGCTCCGCCGACGGCGCACACAGCGGCGCGCCGGTCCGGACCATCACCTCGTACGCGAGCGCCGCCATCAGGCCGGTCAGCGCCGCCTGCAGCAGACTCCTACCGAACAATCGGGTGTCCATACGATCACGCTAAGCGCGCGGCGGACGCGGTACCTGAGCAGAACTACTCAGCCGGTCCAGCGGCCGGTGAAGAATCCTGCCGCCCAGATCGCGGCGAGGGGTATGGCCAAGGCCAGGTAGAGGCGGCCGAACCAGGGTTTTCGCTGGGCGAGGACCGCGAGGCCGATCCAGAGCGGCCACCAGAGCAGCGTCGCCCGGGTCAGTGAGTAGATCCAGAACGACGTACAGAACGCGCCGACGGTGGCAGCCACCCAGGCGGCCTCACCCCAGGAGCGGCGCCAGAGCAGCCAGGCGAGCAGGAGCAGACCGATCACCAGGGTGACCAGCTCGGCCCGGAACATCCAGGTCCAGTCACTGCGGTCGCCGGCGAAATGGCCCTTGGTGGCGGCGTCGACCGTGTGCATGAGCGAGGTCCACGGCCAGGTGAACTCGCGCGCCCAGCCCTTCTCCTGCGCGGCCTGCCAGGCGAACCAGGAGCCGTGGATCTGCTTCAGGTACGCCATGAAGCCGAGCACCGGCACGGCCGGCAACGCCAGCCACGGCAAGGACAGCCAGTCACGCTTCTTCGAGGTGACGAACTCCACGATCAGCGCGAACGCGAGGAAGATCCCGGACACCCGCACAGTCGACGCCAGCGCGACCAGGATCGCGGCCCGGGCCCAGCGGCCCTGCCGCGCGGCCAGCCAGGCCGGGAACGCGAACGCGCAGAACAGCGCCTCGGTGTAGCCGGCGGCAAGGAAGACACCGACCGGCGCGGTGAACCAGAACAGCGCGGCGTTGGGGCCGAGGTTCTTGAGCTGCGGGAACTCGTACTGCGCCAGGCGCGCGAGATACACCCCGGCGACGGCACTGGCGACCGCCGACACGACGATGCCTGCGGCAACGTACCCGATCCCGGTCCAGCTGACGACGCGGACGAGCACCGGGAACCCGGGGAAGAACGCCGCCAGCGGCGCACCGGACGGCTCACCGTTGGCGTACCCGAACTCGGCGACCGCCTTCAGGTGCCAGACGTCCCACTGCAGCCAGGCCCGCCAGACGTTCGGGTAGTCGCTCCCCCGGTTGAACAGCATCGGCGCCGAGATCGACAACAGGAACAACGCGGCCCGGGTGACCAGCCACCACCCGAGCACCTCCCGCGTCATCGCACTGGGCATCCACCGCTGCAGGCGCACCCCGTCGATCCGGGCCCGCCGCGCCCGGCCCGGCTTGTCGGGTTGCTGCTCACCGGCCGTCCGCTCAAACACAGACGCACCCGCCCACCACGAAACCCACCCGAGCCCGACTCACGCACCCATGGTGCCCCATCCCAAAAGCAACCGGCGGCACCCGGTGGGTGCCGCCGGTCAGAGCTATTGACCTCCGCCGGGTCTCTCCGGCGTCTGACTTGGTTCTGTGGTTGTTCCCCCGGTCGGTATGGACGGCCAACCTGGTGAGTTCGGTTTGGTCGGCTTGGTCCTCGTCGGCGTCCGGGTCGGAGTCTGGGTCGGCGTCTGCGTGGGGGTCTGGCTCGGCGTCTGCGTCGGAGTCTGGGTCGGCGTCTGCGTCGGGGTCTTCGACGGGGTGATCGTCGGCGTCGGCGTACCCATGTTGTCGTCGGAAGGCTCCGCGAACTCCTCCACCGGCAGGCCGTCCATCGCCGGCTTCATGAAGTCGACCCAGGTCTGCGCCGGGTAGTCACCACCGAAGAAGGCGTTCTCCTCGGTGTAGGCGTCGAGGTCGGACTCACCCTCCTTGCCGGCCCGGTAGAGCACGGCGGTGGACAACTGGGGTGTGTACCCGACCCACCACGACGTCAGGGTGTCGTCGCCTTCCTCGAACTTCTCGCACTTGCACTTCGCGTTCGCACGGCGGTGATCGATGGACATACCACCCGCGGTGCCGGTCTTGCCGGCAGCCGGCCGGTCGATCTCCTGTGCCTTGCGGCCGGTGCCCTTCCGGTCCTCCACGACCTGCTGCAGCGCGTAGCTCGTCGTGTTGGCGATGTCGGCATCGAGGGCCGGCGTCTGCTTGTACTTCGTCTTGGCCGAGAACTTGACCACGTTCTTCAGGTCGCGGACTTCCTTGATCATGTGCACCGGGGTCCGCTTGCCCTCGTTCGCGAAGACCGAGTAGGCACCCGCCATGTCGACCGGCGACGCGTAGGCGTTCGGGCCGAGCACCAGGGCGGGCGCGTCGCGGTCGGCCTTCGGGATGGTCGGGATGCCCGCGGCTTCGGCCACGTCGCTGACCTTTTCCGGACCGTCCTCCATCTGCCGGTCGACCAGGTCGTAGAAGGCGGTGTTGACCGACTGCTCGGTCGCGGACAGCAGGCTCACCTTGCCGTAGTTCTCGCCGAACTCGTTGTCGTACTTGCCGCCGCGGATCTCGATCGGCCCGTCACCCTCGAACGTGTCCTCGAGCGTCTTCCCGTCCTTCAGCGCCGCGGCGACCGCGAACGGCTTGAACGCCGACCCGGGTCTCGCCTTGGCCGTCGCCCAGTTGATCTGACTCGTCAGGTAGTCCGGTCCGCCGATCACCGCGACCAACTCGCCGGTCTGCGGACGAACCGAGGCGAGGCCGATGTGCAGGTCCTTCGAGCTACCGGGCTGCTTCTTGTTGAAGACCGCCTCGTTGGCGGCGATCTGCAGTTTCTTGTCGATCGTCGTGTAGACCTTCAGACCACCGCCGACGATCTCGTCGTCGGTGAACCCCTGCTTGACCAGCTCCTTGCGGACCATGTCCAGCAGGAAGCCCTTCGACCCCTTGAACCGGCTGCTCTTGGCCTTCTTCTTCAGCGGCGGAACGGCCTGGCTGTACTGGGCGTACTGCGCGTCCGTGATCGTCCCCATCTGACGCATGCCGTCCAGGACGTACTGATACCGCCCAAGGATTCGCTTCTTGGTCGCCAGGGAGGTGTCGTCGGGGTCGAAGACGGTCGGGTTGTTCAGCACCGTGGCGAGCAGCGCGGCCTGCGGAACGGACAGGTTCTTCGGGTCCGGGACCTGGAAGTACGCATCACCCGCGGCCGCGATGCCGTAGGCACCCTCACCGTAGTAGATGGTGTTGAGGTAGCCCTCGAGGATCTTCTTCTTGTCCTCGGACCGGCTCAGCTTGGTGGCGATGAACAGTTCCTTGAACTTCCGCGCCGCCGTTCGCTCCTGGGTCAGGTACATGATCTTCACGTACTGCTGGGTCAGCGTCGAACCGCCCTGGAGCTGCTCGCCCCGGGCGATGTTGAAGGCCGCCCGGGCCATACCGGACGGCGAGATCCCCGGGTTGGTCCAGAACGTCCGGTCCTCGGCCGCGATCACCGAGTCCTGCACGTGCTTCGGGATCTGTGCCAGCGGCACCGACCGGCGGTTCTGGTCGTAGAGCTGGCCGATCTCGTTCTTGCCGTCGGCGAAGTACACCGTGGTGGTGTTGGTCTGGAACTGCTTGTTCGTGTCCGGGATCTCGGTCGTCTGGTAGACGATGAAGAAGGTGGCGACCGCGCCGATGATGCCGACGAAGAAGAGCGCGGCCAGCCAGCCAAGGACCCGGAGCGCCCAGTGCTTCTTCTGGCGCGGGGGCTTGGCGGCCTTTCTACGAGCTTCACTCACAGTGCAATCCTCGACGATCTCGCGGAAGTCATTGCCCCACAGACTACGGTGGGTGTGGTAACGGCCCCGAATCCGCTCCGGATGGTAACAAGTCGGCCGGTCACCCCGCGATGCGCCGGGAACGAGCCTTACCCAGATCTTTCGCGCCTCCCGGCAAGCGATTACCCCGTGACGTGCGGTGCGAGCAATGTCACGGCGATCAGCGCGGCGGGGAAGCAGGCGAGGAACATCGTGAAGGTGTAGCCCATGATGTCGCGCGCCTTGAGCCCGAGGATGGCCAGCGTCGGCAGCATCCAGAACGGCTGCAGCAGGTTCGCGCTCGCCTCGCCCAGGTCGTAGACGACCACCATCCAGCCCGCGTCCACCGTGAGCTCGTTGGCTGCCTGCAGCACGTACGGCGCCTCGATCACCCACTTGCTGCCGCCGCTAGGTACGAAGATGCCGAGGATGCAGGAGTAGATCGCCACCAGCGGCGGGAACAGGAACTGGTTGCTTGCCTGCACCAACCAACCGGCCAGCCGGGCGGAGATTCCGGTGTACGCGATCATCCCGAAGATGCCGCCGTACAACGGGAACTGCAGCAGTACGCCGGCCGCCGCCGGAGCACCGTCGCGCACCGCCCGGGCCATCCGCCACGGCCGCCAGTGCAGCAGCAGTGCGAGCAGGAACAGGATCAGGTTGACCGTGTTCAGGTCGAGCGCGTTGAAGAAGCTCTTCCCACTGAAGTAGCGGACCAGGTACACCACACCGAGCACGACGATCAGCAGACTGAACAGCGGCGAGTGCTCGAGCCAGTCCCCCGGCCTGCGCGTCTCCCCTTCCTCACGCTGTCCGTTGTACGCCGAGCCGCGGCCGATGAGTGGCCGTAACTCGATGCCGAGGTGCTCCGCGGTCCGTGAGTTGTCCGGGCCCGGTGCGACGAACCACGCCATCGCCACGCCCACGACGTACACGAAGAACGTTGCGACGAGCGCCTGCCAGGTGAAGATGGTGTCGCTGAGTGGGATCAGCCCACTGGCGTGGCCGCCGGCCTTGATGACCTCCTGCACCGGCGCCGGACTACTACTCGCACTGGCGACCTGCAACGCGGCAGAGCCCGACAGCCCTTGCGCCCACACAGTGCCCAGGCCGAGGAACGCCATGGCGCCCAGCGCGCGGTAGTCCGCCTTCGGCACGTTGCGGGCCACCTCACGCGCCAGGATCGCGGCGAAGATCAGACTGAAGGCCCAGTTCAGGTACGACGCCAGCATCGCGACCGAGGCCACGAAGGCGACCGCGGCCCGCGGGGACCTGGGGATGCGCGCCAACCGGGTGATCAACCGGGCGACCGGTCCGCTGGTGGCGACGGCGTACCCGCCGATGATGATCATCGCCATCTGCAGGGTGAACGTGATCAGCGACCAGAAACCGATGCCCCAGGCATCGACCAGGCCGTAGCCCGTGGTCGCGGCCGGGTCGTCCGGGCGTTTCAGCAGCGCCTCACCGGTGACGAGGCCGAAGACCAGCACCACGAAGGTGCCGACCAGGACGAACCCGAACGCGTCGGGCAACCACTTCTCGGTGAAGGCGGTGAACCGCAGCGCGGTCCGGGCCAGCGGGCCCTCACCGTCGACATCGTGCTTCGCATGCTTCGCATGGCTGTCAGCCATGACCCTCCGCTCTTGGACCACGACGCTGTGTGTCGACTGATTAACGCGGCTCGACGGCTGACGTAACAGGTTTCCCGGCGCGTCCGCGCGAGCAAGGTGACATACGGCGACTTTGTCAGGTCTTGTCCACAGGTCTCCGGTCTGCTTACAGTGGCGGCACGATGTATCGAACCGATACATCAGGTCATGACAAACTAGTCCGAGGGAGGTGGGTCATGGGAAACCGCAGTGGGGTCCTGGAGCTCGCCGTACTCGGTCTGCTGCATGAAGCGCCGATGCACGGCTACGAGCTCCGCAAGCGCGTCAACGCCCAGTTCGGCTGGGGACGCGTGCTGTCGTTCGGATCGCTCTACCCGTGTCTGAAGGCGATGCTCCGCAACGGCCTGATCACGGCCGACTCCGGTACGCCGGAGTCCGGTCGCAGGCCCAAGATCGTCTACACGATCACTGCCGACGGCAAGGACTTCTTCGCGCACGCGATGCACGACGCCGGTCCGTCGGCGTGGGAGGACGACACGTTCGGCGTCCGGTTCTCGTTCTTCGGCCGGACCGATCCGGCCACCCGGTTGCGCATCCTCGAGGGCCGTCGGGCCCGGATGGAGGAGCGGCTGGCCAACTTCCGGGCAGCGATGAGCCGGACCGCGGAGCGGATGGACGCCTACACCCTCGAGCTGCAACGGCACGGCCTGGAGTCGGCCGAGCGCGAGGTCCGCTGGCTGAACGAACTGATCGACGGCGAGCGGCGGCAACAGCGGCCCCCTGACCAGCACCAACCGCCTACCCAAGGAGATCCCAGATGACCTCGATCCGCGTAGCGATCGTCGGCGTCGGCAACTGCGCCAGCTCGCTCGTCCAGGGCGTGCACTACTACCGGGACGCGAAGCCCGACGAGCGCGTACCCGGCCTGATGCACGTCCAGTTCGGCGACTACCACGTCAAGGACGTGCAGTTCGTCGCCGCCTTCGACGTCGACGGCAAGAAGGTCGGCCTGGACCTCGCCGACGCGATCGGCGCCAGCGAGAACAACACGATCAAGATCTGCGACGTGCCGCCGACCGGCATCACGGTGCAGCGCGGTCACACCCTCGACGGCCTCGGCAAGTACTACCGCGAGACCATCACCGAGTCCGAGGCCTCACCTGTCGACGTGGTCGCGACGTTGCGTGAGGCGGCCGTCGACGTCCTGGTCTGCTACCTGCCGGTGGGCTCGGAGCAGGCGGCGAAGTTCTACGCCCAGTGCGCGATCGACGCGGGTGTCGCGTTCGTGAACGCGCTGCCGGTGTTCATCGCCGGCACCAAGGAGTGGGCCGACAAGTTCACCGCGGCCGGCGTCCCGATCGTCGGTGACGACATCAAGTCGCAGATCGGCGCGACCATCACGCACCGGGTGCTGACCAAGCTGTTCGAGGACCGCGGCGTCACCGTCGACCGGACCTACCAGCTGAATGTCGGCGGCAACATGGACTTCAAGAACATGCTCGAGCGGGAGCGGCTGGAGTCCAAGAAGATCAGCAAGACCCAGTCCGTCACCTCGCAGCTGCGGGACGAGATCGACGAGCGCAACGTGCACATCGGCCCGTCCGACTACGTGGCCTGGCTGGACGACCGCAAGTGGGCGTTCATCCGGCTCGAGGGCCGCAACTTCGGCGACGTCCCGCTGTCGCTGGAGTACAAGCTCGAGGTCTGGGACTCGCCGAACTCGGCCGGCATCATCATCGACGCCATCCGGGCCGCGAAGATCGCCAAGGACCGTGGCGTCGGCGGCCCGATCCTGTCGGCGTCGTCGTACTTCATGAAGTCGCCGCCGGAGCAGTACGCCGACGACGTCTGCCGCGACCTGGTGGAGAAGTTCATCCGCGGCGAGGTCGAGCGCTGAGTTAGTCGTGTGTTGGCCCCGCAGTCGGCTTCGGCCGGCTGCGGGGCTTTCTATAGGTTTGTGCCATGCGGCTGCATGTGGGGTGTGCGCAGTGGACCCATGCCGCCTGGCCGCAACCGGGTCGGGAGAAACTCCGCGCCTACGCCTCGTGGTGCAACGCGGTGGAGAGCAACACCACCTTCTATGGCACTCCCTCCCAGACCACCGTCGCCGGCTGGGCAGCCCAGACTCCACCCGAGTTCCGCTTCGTGGTGAAACTCCCGCAGCTCATCAGCCATGAGCGCCGGTTGAGCGGGGTGGAGGTGGAGCTCCGCGCTTTCCTCAGCGCGATCGAACCACTTGCCGACCGCAACCACGCGTTGTGGATCCAGCTGCCCGCCTCGTTCTCACCCACCGACCTCGGCTCCCTCGCTGCCTTCCTCCACCAGGCACCGCGTGGCTATCGGTATGCCGTCGAAGTCCGCCACCCCGCCTTCTTCGACGATCCGCGGACGGCAGAGTTGCTCGAGCGGGTCCTGGCCCGGGTCGACGCGGAATGGGTCCCCTTCGACACGATCACGCTCTTCCAGCACCGGCCGACGAGCTTCGCCGAACGCGATGCCTGGATGAAGAAGCCCCGAGTGGTACGCCGTACTCGCGCGCTGACCGCTCATCCGATCGTCCGCTACATCGGCCCGGACGACGTACAGCAAACCGTGGACGGGTGGGCGTACCTCGTCGACTCGGTCGTGAACTGGCTGGGCGAGGGTCGGTCGCCGACCGTCTTCCTGCACACACCGGACAACGTCGAGGCGCTCGGGTTGGCTCGACGGTTCCACTCCGATGTTCGGACGCGGATGCCTGGGTTGGAGCCGCTGCCTGAGCCTGTCGAGGTAGAGCCTCCGACGCTGTTCTAGCTGTGTTCTGACTGCTCTGGCTGTTCTGGCTGCGTTGGCTGGTCGGGCTCTTCTGGCTGTTCCGGGGTTTTCCACAGCTCGGAAACTCGTCGGCTGGGCAAGGGCGAATCTCCATATGTTCTCCGCCGAGATCACACCTCGGGAGGACAGACATGGAACACGAAACCCTTGCAGCTCAGGCCGGTTCGACAGGAGTGCGGGCCACAGCGGCGGAGCGTCAGGCGCGAGCCGAGTGGCTCATCGCCGAGTTCCGCCGACGTGCGGCCGCCTGCGACGACCCCCGCGAAGAAGCGAACCTGCTCCGTTCCGCGGACTCGCTCGTCCGCCTGGCCACGGCGTACCAGCCGTGACCGCCACCTTGGTCGCCGCACCGTCCTTGGAAGACCTGCTGACCCGCAGTGGCCCGGAGGCGGTCGCGCTGTCCGGCGCGGCCCAGTCCGCCTGGAACGGTCAGGTCATCGAGGCCACCGGCGAGGTGCTCGGCCTCGCCCACTGGGACGGCACGCTGTACCTCGGTGACACCATCCTCGATCCCCTCCGGCAGATGTACGAACGCTCCGGCGAGCAACAGCCGATCCCGGACCTCGTGCGCTACCGCGAATCCCTCGCCACGATCCTGCATGAACAGGCACACTTCCTCGGCCCTGCCGGCGCGACCCAGGAGGCGGCTCGGGGCGCCTTCACCCAGCCCGGCGGCCGCCAACTCGAGGAAGGCGTCGCCGAAGCGTGGGCCCAGGACCATCTGAACGAGTTCCTGACCCGTCTCGGCGTGGACAAAGTTGCCCCCGGCATCAACGACGTCACGTCCGGCGGCTACTACCCCGCCTACGTTCCCGCCGTCCGCATCCTCACCACCGACCTCGAGAACCGCGCCGGCCTCAACCGCGGCGAGGTCCTCAACGCCCTCAACCGCCAAACCGCCGAAGGCCAGCTACCACTCCTGGTCACCCTCCTCTACAACTCCAGCCGCCTCCCCGACCTGGACACCCCAGCCGAAGCCGTCGAAGTCCGCGCCCGCCTCGAAGCCCACCTCCGCAACGCCCTCCCCCAACTGGACGCCTTCGAACTCCACCCACCCGGCTTCGCCGCCGCCCGCTCCCGCTCCACCACCGGAGCCCTCCTAACCCACCTCCACACCGAACTCCAAGCATCCGAATCCGCCCACACCCCCCACCCCACCGCCTGCGCCCTCCCCACCCCAGCCACCCCAGCCACCCCCGTCACCCCCACCCCATCCCGCCTCGTCCCCACCCCCCACCACACAGCCCTCTCCGCCCTAGCTCCCCCAACCCACCATCCACCCTCGACCCCACCCACAAGGGCCAACCCCCACACCCGCAACCCCACACCCGCAAGAGCTCTAGCCCGCTGACGGATCACCCGGACCGGTTCACCAATCCCCACCACCCAACGTCCGCCCACCACCCACCCCAACTCAGCCACGCAAGCCACCCGCAGAACCCACCGCCGAGTCCCGCAGCCCCACGTCGCCCCGGCAGCACGAGCGCGGTACCCACGGAACCGCCGACACCTACACGCACCCACCCCGCCAGACGACCCAGCCGGCGTCCCACTCCAACCCAGCACGCCCCGCCTCCGACGCACTCCCGCCGAGCAAGTTGGTGTCAGTTGTCGACTGGGCGGTGGAGGGCTTCGACGAGTTGATCGACGACGGTCGTCGGGGTGCGGGTCCAGTCGGTGGTGAGTACGTGGTGGACGCGCCAACCGGTGGCGGTGAGGGCTCGGGGGTGGGTGGTGAGGCGCTCGAGCAGTGAGTCGGCTGCGAGGCGTTCGGGGGTGTCGACCAGGACCGCGAGCCGATGGCCGGCGTCACCCGGAAGTTTCAGCGCCAGGTCGCACCGGAACACCGACTCGCCCACCCCGGTCTCCACCTCGACACCACGAGCCTCCAGCGCCACCCGCAACTGCTCGACCACGGCAGCACCTGCCTGCTCACTCGCCCAGCGACCATTCGGTCGCGCACCAGCGGCGTCTGCCTGCTCGGTCACCCAGCGACCATCCGGTCGTGCACCAGCAGCCCCGGCCGCCCGACTCGTCTGCTGCCCCGCGTCCCGCGCCACTCCACCAGCTCGTCCTGCCGCTTCTCGTTCACCGCGACGTCGGGATCGGGCACCCGCAGGATGGTCGCCGGGTTCAGCGTCACCCAGCCCGCTACCCGCCCCGAACTCCCCGGCACCACCAGACGAACCACTCGCAATCAAGTCACCACCAGAAGAACGACCCGCCATCCCGTCACCGCCAAAGGAGCGTCGGTCGTGGGCGAGGGCGTAGGGGGTCAGGGCGGCTTTGGCGGCGGCGGTGTTGCCTTGGGAGATCGCGGTGGCGTAGCTGAGGAAGCGGCGCAGGGTGTTGGCGCCGTCGTTGTAGGTGTTGGTGATGGCATCGGGTTCGATGCTGCTGACGACGACCATGTGCTGGCGGGCGCGGCTGAAGATGACGTTCAGGCGCTTCTCACCGCCGGCGGTGTTGATCGGGCCGAAGTTCATCAGCATCCGGCCGTCCGGCCCGGCGGCGTAGCAGACGCTCATCAGCACGATGTCGCGCTCGTCGCCTTGCACGTTCTCCAGGTTCTTCACAAACAGGCCGATGTCTTGCTCACCGTGCGTGCGGACCTGCTCGGCCTCGTACTGCGCGCCGAACTCCGGATCCGCCTCGGCCAGTTCGTCCAGCGCTCGTTCGATCTCGCCCTGCTGTGCCTCGGAGAACGCGACGATGCCAAGGCTCTTGCCGGTACGACGTGCGAGCAGTTCACGCACCAGGCCGGCGATCCACCGCGCCTCGGCGGGGTTGGTACGGCGTACGTAGGTTCCGTCGACGAGTCGAACGGCGGTGATGCTGCCGGCCAGGAGACTGTCGCAGACCTCGGCCAGGGCGGGTGCGTCCGATCGCAGAGTCCACGGTGGCGCGACGTGAGGGGGCAGCCGGTCCGGCACGGTTGCCAGCCGGCGCTGGTAGAACGCGGCGTTGCTGAACGAGATCAGCGCCTCGGACCGGCTGCGGTAGTGCCAGGTCAACATCGTCGAGGCGAGGCGGAGTGCACTGATCGACAGGAAGCTGTCCTCGGTCAACGCAATGCCAACCTGCTCAGCAGCACCATCATCCTCGAAGCCGTCCCCAACCGACCCGACACCATCCGCCCCGGCGGAACCAGCAGAGGTGGTGGAGAGCGGACCGTAAGTCGGGCTCCCGAAACCCGTCGCGGGCACAGCATTCGGATCAGTCGTGATGCGCGCGGGGAACTGCCCGGACGCGGGGACCTGACCGGGTACGTGGGTCTCGCCGGGCACGGGGACCTGGGTGGACAGGGTGTTGGTGGAGTTTGCAGGCGGGGTGTGGGTGGGGCGCGTGGCGGGGGTGTGGGCGGCTAGGGGGTCGCTGCGGACTTGGAAGTATTGGGTTGGGGGGAGTTGCATTTGGTCGCCGACGACGATTACTTGGGGTGCGCGGTGGAGGGCGGGGATGGCTTCTTCGACTGGGATCTGGCTGGCTTCGTCGTACACGACGACGTCGAAGTCTGCAGTCAGGGGCAAGGTGTCTGACACCGACGACGGGCTCATCAGCCAGACCGGCCGGAGTAGGGAGACGACCGCGCCCGGGGCGCCGGAGGCGAGGTCGCGGATCGAGCGGTAGCGCATGACTTTGCCGAACTCGTGTTCCAGTTCGCGGCGGCCGGTGGCGAAGGTCTTCTTGCGGTCGCGGTCGTCGGGCGACATGCCGCTGACGCTCAGTTCGGAGTGCGCCAGTTCGGTCAGGAATCGGCGTCGTACGCCGGCTACCACGAGGTCGGCGTTGAGCGTGTTGAGTTCGTCGTAGACCAGGCTCAGCTCGCCGACGATCGAATCCACTCGGGCAGACGAGAGTTGCAGAGGTGCGGCGGCTCGGGAACGCTCCCACTCGGCTGCGCAGACTGCGTACTCGAGTTGGTCCGGCGTTGCGGCGAACCGTCGCATCGCTGTCTGGACGGACTCTGGGGTCGCGGCGAGCTCTCGCAGCGCCGGGGCGACGGCACGGATGACGGGCTCTGCGGATGCGAGCCTGTTGGCCAGATCGCGTACGCCGGCCACGGTCAAGTCCTCGTGCTGCGTTGTCAGCAGGCCGGACGTGCATGCGTCCGCGCGGTCGAGGGCATCGGCGACTCGGGCGAGGGCGGCGGGAACTCCGTCCTGCAGGGCGACCCGCCAGTCGGCGAGCTGTGGATCCGTGCGGATCGCCGTCAGTCGGGAGAGCAGCGAGCGGGGATCGTCCGTGCCCCACTCGCGAAGGGTCTGGTCCGTGTGTTGCTTCACCGCCGCGGTTGCATCGTGGGCGGTGAGCAGGTCGGTGAGGAGTTCTGCGACGGATGGTCGGACTGCCCGGGTCGTGCTGTCGAAGCGGTCTTGGACCAGCGACTTGACCCTGCGCCAGTCGCCGCTGAGGAAGGAGAAGAGGGTGCCTTCCTTGCTTTGGGCAACCTTGAGGGCGGATCTGGCGTCGGCTGGTGCTAGTGGGTCGCTCCAGCC
Organism: Kribbella sp. NPDC049174; assembly: GCF_043197365.1. NCBI lineage: Bacteria > Bacillati > Actinomycetota > Actinomycetes > Propionibacteriales > Kribbellaceae > Kribbella > Kribbella sp. NPDC049174. The sequence continues at coordinate 210,770 of NZ_JBICSZ010000009.1, forward strand.
GGACGCCTCGTCCCAGGCTGATCGTTCCGCGGTGAGCAGTTGCTCTCGCTCGGCGGCCGTCGCCGTCAGTCGTTGTGCTGCGGGAGAGTGCGGGTCGATGGCGGCGCCGAGGTTGCGATCAACGAGTGGGCTGATCACCCGGCCCAGCTCGCCAAGTGCTCTTGCCTGCTTGACCGACCAGTCGGTGTGCGGATCCGGGTCGGCGGGCGCCGGAAGCGCGGGGTTCGCAGGCGTCGCGGGCGCAGGGTTCGCGGGCGCGGGGGTTGGGAGGCCTGCGGTGGTGAGTGCGGTGGCTACCGCGGTCCAGGCGGTTTGGAGGTCGTGGGCGTGGGTGGGTACGTCGGGGTCGGCCCAGCGCAGTGGGATGACGAAGGCGAGGGGGGTGTGGGCGAGGATTCCGCCGGAGGCTGGATCGGCGGCCGCGAGTTCCAGGGCGAGCTTGCGGACGACCGGCCGGGCCGGCCACCAGTCGGCCGGCGACGGGATCAGCCGGCGATGGTCCGGGGCCAGGCCGTCGGGCTGCGCAGCAGAAACGCCAGTCGGTTTGTCGCTGCCGGGCTGACGCGGGGAGTCGAGCTGCAGGCGCGTTGGGCCGGGCTGCCGGTGTGCGGGGTCGCCGGATGGGGAGCCGGGGTGTGCAGGGTCGCCGGATGGGGAGCCGGGGTGTGCAGGGTCGCCGGGTGAGGTGGCGGGGTGTGCGGCGTCGCCCGGTCGGGAGCCGGGGTGTGCGGCGTCGCCCGGTCGGGAGGCGGGGTGTGTGGGGGTGGGCCAGGGGTGGAGGGTGGCCAGGCGGTTGACCACGGCTCTTAGGGGTGGGTGGCCGGTGGCTAGGGTTTGTTCGTAGTGGGTGACGGTGGTTAGTAGGTGGTCGACGCGGGTGAGCAGGTCGGCGCGGCGGGTGGTGAGGGCGTCTAGGTTGTCTTCGGCGGTGAGCCAGGATTCGTAGGTGTCGCGGAGGCCGTGGACGAAGGCTTTCTTGTCTGCCTGGGAGTCGTGGATCAGGGTGCACAGGCCGTCCAGGCGGCGGCTGGCCAGGCGGGCGTGGACGACGTCGAGGGCGGCTCGCTTCTGGCAGACGAACAGGACGCGCTGACCACGGGCGACGAAGTCCGCGATCATGTTGGTGATCGTCTGCGACTTGCCGGTGCCCGGTGGGCCCTGGATGACGAAGCTCTCGCCGCGCTGGGCGCGCGCGATCGCCGCGACCTGGGAGCCGTCGGCGGGAACCACCAGCTGTCGCTCGGCGACCGGCAGCTCCGGCGGGGCGCTGCTGATCGGGCGCGGGCGGTCGGAGAACAGCTGGTCGAACGACGGGCACGTCTGCCCGGTGGCGAGCAGCTCGTCGTAGTCCCGGACCAGGCCGAGCGTCCGGTAGTTGAAGTTCGCTAATGACACCGCGCAGAGGTCCACGTCCCACGAGTACGGACCGCCCTCGGTGTCGATCGTGTACGTGTCGGTCTCGATCACGGCCGGCCGCCGCGGCTCGGTGCCGAGCGTGATGCCGAGCGGAAGGTCCGGCACGGCCAGCTGGGCGCGGAAGATCTGCACGCCGAGCGGCTGGTAGTCGGTCCGCCGGTAGGAGTAGGCGTACTGCCGGCCGCCGAACTCGTGCGCGGCGTTGCCGTGCTGCCGGCGGCGGTAGTTCCGTAGCTTCAGCATCGCGCGCTGCCGGACCAGGTCGATCCGCGGCTTCTCCCGGAGGTGCAGCTGCAGCCCCGGCTCGGTTGCCTGGATCTCCTGTGCGAGGCGCGCGTGCAGAGTCGCGATCGCGCCCGGCTCGGCGAGGTCGACGTACTCCGGCAGGTTGATCCCGTAGAGCTGGTGCAGGTGGTGCCGCAGCGTCGGGTTGATCTCGGCGATCGGATCCGTGATGCGCAGCGTGTACGAGTCGCGCACGCCGCGCTTCTTCAGCAGCTCCACCTTCGCCAGCACCAGCGGCGAGGCGAGTCGGGTCTGCGGGTCGTTCTTCAGGTCGTGCCAGCGCAGCAACGCCGGCACCAGGCGCAGCTGGTCCTGACCGTACTCCGCTCGGTCCCGCCGGGCGGTCGCGATCAGCTTGTCGAGCGCGTTCGCGGCGTACGGCGCTTCGTCGTACCGGATCCACTTGCCGAGCGGCTGCGGTTTGTCGAGCAGGGGCTTGCCGAGGTCGTCGCGCCAGGTGAACAGCTGGTCGGGGCGGATCGTGCGGACGTCGAGCATCAGCGGGACGGACACTTCGGTCAGGTTCAGCGTCTGCGCGGTGGGGCGGAAGTTGACCAGGCGGTTACGCCGGGACAGGTCGAACAGCCGGTCCCGCAAAGCTCGAAGTACGGCGGTACGACGGTCTGCCACGCCCTGCGTGATGGCCTCGACGTCGAAGTCGAGCGGCTGGTCGCGGTAGTTCTCCAGCTGCTCGATCAGGGAGTGGAGGTCCTGCGCGCGACGGTGCCGGTCCGGCTCGGCCATCTGGGCGGCAACCGAGACGATGACCGGGTGCAGGCCCGGGTCGAGCGCGTACAGGTTGCCCCTGGCATCGATCAGCCGGGCGACGTCCTCGGTCCGGGACAGGTCGAGACCGCAGCCGAGGCCGATCAGCAACTGGCCGAGGCTGAAGATGTCGGTGAGCGGGTCGTGGTGGCCGACCACGTGCTCCCAGCTCTGCCAACCGGCCACGTACACCGGCGCGGTGATCGCCGCCGGGACCGAGTCGACCACTGTGGTCCGGGGCAGGCCGCCGCTCTCGCCGAGATCCACGTCGGACTGCCGGTGCGCGATCACGTCGACCGCTGTCGCTCGGGGCCCGCCACGCGCGTGGAGTGCCGCCTCGTGGAGCACTGGCCAACCGGCCTCCGAAGGATCGAAGCCGAGCCGGGTCTGCTCGTCGACCGTGATCCGGTCGAGCCCCCGCAGCGGCGCGATCAACCCGCGCTCGTGCACCGCGGCCGTCGCGTGGAACAGCGGCAGCACCGCGGCCAGCAGTGCGTCGTTGCCGAGCCCGCCCTGCGAGACCGCCAGCGCGACCAGATCCTCAGCAGCCGCCGACGGCGACCTGTCCGTGCCGCTCACGCGACCACCTCGTCCGCGGCCTTGGCCAGCTTCGCCCGGCGCTTGTCGCTCCAGCCGAGCTCGTCGTCGGCCAGATCGTCGTACGACGTCAGTCCCGCGCGCCGGGCGATCACCATCGACGCGATCAGGCCGGCGTCTCCGGTGTCCGGGTCGGCGGTCGCCAGATCCAGCAGCAGGTAGCAGAGATACCGCTTGGTCGCCTCGACCACCGGCCTCGGTCGGGGCAGCGGCGCTCCGTCGACCGGTCGGATCGCCACCGGCTCGTCGAAGCGAAGCATTGGAGAAGCCGGTACGCCGAGCGGCCCGGGCGGATCCGAGAACCCGGCCGCGAAGGTGGCGACCGAATCCGTGCGCAGGCCCTCGGTGTGCGCGATCGTGGCCGCGAACTCCCGGCTCAGGTCGCGCAGCAGGACCGCATCGAGCAGATCCGGCGCGTCGATGTCGAGCGGTCCGGTGATCAACGATTCCATGTCCTCATCGGCGAGCCACTTCTTCAGCGCCCAGGCGCGGGCGACGCCCTCGGGGTGAGTGGTGCCGCGGCTCCCGGTGCTCAGGTCGAGCTCGTCCGCCTGCCGCAGATAGGACTCGGGGTCCACTGCACTCAGACCGGTCTGCAGCTTGAGCAGCGCGCGGACCGTGACACTGAGGTCGCCGCAGGCCGTCAGCGCACCGCGGTCGGCGTACAGCTCGGTCGCGAGGCCCCACCGCCGATGGGTCTCCAGATACTGCTGTGGTGTCCGCGCGTCACCGGCCGCCGCGTCCAGCAACCGGTCCACCGCGAGATACGCGCCCTCTTCCGCATCCCACAACACCCGATGCGCCAGCTCGTGTCCCATCACGGCGGTCAGCTCGTCCTGGTCCAGCCTCTCCAGCAACGCTCCCTCGAAGACCACCACCGCCGTGCCCGCCTGGTGGAGGTAGAAGGCGTTGACCTCACCCTGCACCTGGAAGAACTCGAGCTCCGCGTTCACCCCCAACGCCTCTGCCGCTCGGCGACCAGCCTGATGCACGACCGGATGAGCCGCTTCCTCCAACCGATAGGCGTTCCGCAGGAGTACGTCGCCGACACCGCCGACCGGCCCTCCTCGCAAGGCAGTCCAGGCGCGCTCGTCCACCCGGCGTACGTACGCCAGCACAGCCCGGTGGTATCCCAGCGGCGACAACATCCAGCCACAGTAACCACACCCACCGACGAAATACCCCGGTACGGCGGAATCCCGGACAGGTACGGTGGCGGACGTCGCCGCAATCGAAGGAGCTAGTTGATGAACCTGGTCGAGGAAGCTGCCGCCATCGCACCCGGGCTGATCGATCTGCGGCGGGAACTGCATCGCATTCCCGAGGTGGGGCTCGACCTGCCGAAGACTCAGGCGATGGTGCTGGACGCGGTGGGGGGACTGCCGCTGGAGATCAGCACCGGCAAGGACCTCACGTCGGTGGTCGGCGTACTGCGGGGTGGGCAGCCTGGGCCGACGGTGCTGCTGCGCGGTGACATGGATGCGCTGCCGGTGGTCGAGGAGACCGATCTCGAGTACGCGTCCACCAACGGGAACATGCATGCCTGCGGCCACGACCTGCACACGGCCGGACTGGTCGGTGCGGCGCGGCTGCTCAGCGCGCATCGTGAGGAGCTGCACGGCAATGTGCTCTTCATGTTCCAGCCGGGTGAGGAAGGCCTGGGCGGCGCTGGCTACATGATCCGGGAGGGTCTGCTGCAGGCGACTGGTGACAAGCCGATCGCCGCGTACGCGATCCACGTCTGGTCGCACGCCGCCAAGGGACTGTTCCAGACCCGGCCCGGGACGATCATGGCCGGCTCGAACCAGTTGCACATCACCGTGCACGGCAAGGGCGGGCACGGCTCGTCGCCGTACACGACTGTGGACCCGGTGCCGGTGGTGGCGGAGCTGGTGCTGGCGTTGCAGACGTACGCGACTCGCCGGGTGGACGTGTTCGACCCGGTGGTGATCACGGTGACGCAACTCGAGGCCGGGGTTGCGGTCAACGTCATCCCGAACACGGCTCGGCTCGGTGCCACCGTGCGGACGCTGTCGAACGAGACCTTCGACCAGTTGTCGCGGGAGCTGCCGGCGTTGGCGCAGGGGATCGCGGCAGCCCACAGCTGCACAGTCGAGGCCGACTTCAGCAAGCAGTACCCGGTGACGATCAACGATGCGGTGCGTACGGCGGAGACATCGGCGCTACTGGGCGAGGTGTTCGGCGCGGACCGGGTGCCGCCGTTCGACAACCCACTGATGGGGTCGGAGGACTTCTCGATGGTGCTGGAGGAGGTGCCCGGGACGTTCGTGATGCTGGGTGCGCGTCCTGACGATGTCGGTGAGGACGGTCCCTCCAACCACTCGAGCGTGGTCCGCTTCGACGACGCCGTACTGGGTGATCAGGCCGCAGCACTCGCGCAACTGGCCACAGCGCACCTGATCCCGGAGTGACGGCCTGTGGCTGGCCAACCCGCCAGAGGCCGGCCAGCCACAGGGATCAGGACGGCGCGACGGTGAGGCTGTACGCCCCGCGGCTGCCGTAGGTGGAGTAGCCGGTGTTCAGCGGGTCGCCGTAGCCGACGTTGTCGACCCGCAGGTAGTACGTACCCGGCTGGAGAGCGCTGGTAACACTCGCGCCCAGGCCGGTCGGCGTACCGGCGTCACTCTGGCCTGAGGCTGGGTCGGCTGAGGCAACGACCGCGCCCGAGCTGTCCAGCAGGTCCAGCTTGATGTCGAGGTTGCCAACGGTCGCCGCGGCGCTCGCGGCCGCGGTGTAGTTGCCGCCAGCCCCGACGTCGACGCGGTGCCGTCGTGACCGAGGCCGACGTTGTGACCGGCCTCGTGCGACGCGGCTTCGGCGAGGTTCTTCGCACCGGTGCCGACGCCCTTCGTGAATACCAGTGCCGGCTGGTAGTAGTCGTGCTGGGTGGTCCGGTCGTACACACCGACGTACGCGACACCGCCGCAGCCACAGCCGGACTGGTACCAGGTGTCAGGGTCGATCAGCACGCGCGTTCCGTACTGCTCGTCGGCCGCACCGGCTCGGTCGATCGCCTCCTGCGGCGGCTCCTGCGTAGTGACATCCACATCGAAGGCGGCGTAGTCCTCCGCAACCCGCGCCCACACTTCATGTACGACGTCCTGCTCCGCGGTACTGAATGTCGCCGGATCGCCGTCGGTGTCGTAGGCCGACACGTTCACCGGGTCGACACCCTTGGACGCGTTCCACGCCGTACCGGTGATGGTGTGGCCGTCGAAGTCCAGGTAGATCACGCGGTTCGAGCCAGGCTTGCTGTGCAGCTCGAAGGCCGGACCGGTGGCGGCGGCAACGGCTTCGGTGGCCCAGCGCGGTGACGGCGCCTCGGCCTGCTGCGTAGGAGTGAGTCGATCGGGGTTTGCTGGGCGTCGGCCTGGGTGCCGGCCGCAACGGCCAGTCCTCCGAACACGACGGCACCGGCGCAGGCGAGCGCACCGGTGCGGGTGCGGCGGAAAGTGCGGTTCAACGGGATCTCCTCACAGGATTCCCCCCACAAAGACCCGGGGCCGTCGATCTCGGTGGGAACGACGGCCCCGGGCAGTTCAGATGTGTCAGCTGACGCGGACCGTGTAGGCGCCGCGGCTGCCGTAGGTGGAGTAGCCGGTGTTCAGCGGGCTGCCGTAGCCGGTGTTCTCGACCCGCAGGTAGTACCGCCCGGCGGTGACCTGACGGCTGATGCTCGCGCTCAGGCCGGTCGGCGTCGACGAGTTCGACTGGCCCGCGGCCGGGTCGGCGGTGGCGACGACGGCGCCGGAGGAGTTCAGCAACTGCAGCTTGATGTCCAGATCGGCGCCGGACGCGGCCGCGTTGGCCGCGAAGGTGAAGGTGCCGGCCGACAGGTCGATCCGGAACGTGTCGACGTCGGAGTCATTCGCGTAGACACCGCTCACGGTGGTCCCGAGGGTGAGGGCGGTGGCGTCGCTCGTGCCGTTGCCGTGGTCGTCGGCCCGCAGCGCCAAGCCGTTCTGGCCGGCCACTGCGAAGTCGTCTTCCTTGTTGTTGGCACCGGTGTACTCGCCCTTGCTCCACTGGCTGATCGCCTTGGAGTAGCCGACACCCATGATCGGGGCCCAGGCGCCGTGACCCTGGTAGTAGCCGACGGACGCCGTACCGTCGTGGCTGAGACCGATGTTGTGGCCGGCCTCGTGGGAGGCGGCCTCGGCGATGTTCTTCGCACCGGTGCCGACGCCCTTGGTGAAGACCAGGGCCGGCTGGTAGTACGCGTGGTTGCTGGTGTTGTCGTACACACCGACGTACGCGACACCGCCGCAGCCACAGCCGGACTGGTACCAGGTGGTCGGGTCGATCAGCACCCGGGTGCCGTACTGCTGGTCGGACGACCCGGACCGGGTGATCGCAGCCTGCGTCGGCGCCTGAGTGGTGACGTCCACGTCGAACGGCGCGTAGTCCTCGGCCACCCGCGCCCAGACATCGCGTACGACGTCCTGCTCGGCCGTGCTCCACGTGCTGGTGTTGCCGTTGGTGTCGTACGGCGTGACGTTCACGGTGGCGGGCTTGCCGTTGGTGTTCCACGCCGTACCGGTGATGGTGTGGCCGTCGAAGTCCAGGTAGATGACCCGGTTGGAGCCCGGCTTGCTGTGCAGCTCGAAGGCCGGACCGGTGGCGGCGGCGACGGCCTTGGTGGCCCAGCGCGGGGACGGCGCCGCGGCCTGCTTGGTCCCGGAGACAGGCTCGCGGTAGAAGAGCTTGCCGTCCTTGTCCAGCCAGCTGGTCTTGTCGGTGGCCAGGATCTGCTGCAGCTTCGCGGCGGGGATGCCGTTGCGCTCGGACAGCTCGGCGAGCCGGGACTCGACCTTGCCGAGCGCGCTCTGACCCTGGAGCTCCTGACCGAGGAGCTGGTCGATCGGGGTGGGGACGGCTTGCTGGGCGTCGGCCTGGTTGCCGGCCACGGTGGTGGTAATGGCCAGCGCACCGAAGACAACGGCTCCGGCGCCGACGAGCGCACCGGTGCGGCGGAAACGGGTGTGCATTAGGGGGTCCTCCTCAGGGACTCCTACGCCTCACTTGTGACATGCCTCACGTGCGGTGGGCGGTTCCGCACTGTGCGTAGCCTGCCCGATGGTTGTCCGGGTGGGAATACTTTTCCGCGGAATTAACCTGCGTCTGCGCCGCGTCCACCGGCCCGCTGCTGGGACATGATGGGGACTCCATGAGGGGAGATCCGATGCGGTTCATGATGATGTTCAAGGCCAGCGACCAGTCCGAGGCCTGGGAGCAGCCGAGCGAGAAGTCTCTCACCGAGATGACTCTGGTGATGTCGGAGATGGCCGAGAAGGGCGTCCTGCTCGCCGGTGAGGGGCTGCTGCCGAGTTCGAAGGGCTTCCGGATGGAGCTCAACAGCGGCAAGCAGCGGGTCGTGGACGGACCGTTCGCCGAGACCAAGGAACTGATCGCGGGGTTCTGCCTGATCGAGGTCGCCTCCCGCGAGGAGGCGATGGAGTGGGGCTGGCGCTGCCTGGCCGCCGACGACGGCAACACCGGCCGGCTGGAGATCCGGCAGGTCGCGACCGCGGACGACTTCGGTGACGAGTTCACTCCCGAGGCGCGCGCCCGTGAGGCGCAGACGTTCGTCAAGGCCGCCGAGAACCGTCAGAGCAGCAGCACCTGACGGATCGACGTACCGGCGGCCAGCCGGTCGAACGCCTCGTTGAGGTCGTCGAGCCCGACGGTCGAGGTGAGCAGCCGGTCGACGGGGAGGCGGCCGGCCCGATAGAGCGCGATGTAGCGCGGGATGTCCCGGCTGGGGATCGACGAGCCGAGGTAGGAGCCCTTCACCGTGCGTTCTTCGGCGACCAGGCTGACCGCGGGGATGCTGAACGCCTGCGACGGATGCGGCAGGCCGACGGTCACAGTGGTGCCGCCGCGACGGGTGGCGGCGTACGCCTGCTCGAGCACCTTCCCGCTCCCGACCGTCTCGAAGGCGTAGTCGGCGCCGCCTGACGTTGCCTCGCGCACTTGGTCCACCGCGTCGTTGTCGCGGGCATCGATCGCGTGGGTGGCACCGAGAGACCGCGCCAGCTCCAGCTTCGACGGTACGACGTCGACCGCGACCACCGGATGCGCACCGACCAGGACCGCGCCGAGGAGCGCCGACAATCCGACCCCGCCGAGACCGAAGACGACCGCGCTCCGGCCGGCCCGGACCTGGGCGGTGTTCACCACAGCGCCGACGCCGGTCATCACCGCGCAGCCGAACAGCGCCGCGATCTCCGGCGGCAGCGACGGGTCGATCTTCACCGCCGACCGTGCCGACACCACCGCATGGTCGGCGAACCCGGACACCCCGAGATGGTGATGCACCCCGTCCAGCCGTCGTACGCCGTTCAGCAGCGTGCCGGCCGTGTTGGCGGCGGCGCCCGGCTCGCACAACGCGGCCCGGCCCTCGGCACACGGTCCGCACTCGCCGCAGGCTGGGACGAAGGCGAAAGCGACCGTGTCACCGGGCCCGAACCCAGGCGCCTCCGACGCGACGACCTCGCCGGTGGCTTCGTGGCCGAGCAGCATCGGCATCACGCGCGGCCGCGAACCGTCGATGACGGACAGGTCGGAGTGACACAGCCCGGCAGCCCGGATCCGGACCAGCAGCTCACCCGGTCCGGGCGGTGCCAGCTCGATCTCCTCGATCCGCAGCGGGCGTGACTCGGCGTACGGGCCGGGCAGGCCCATCTCCCGCAGTACGGCGCCGCGCACGATCATCCTGTGATCCCTTCGAGTGCCTCGCGGATGCGATCCGGAACGGGGACCGGGCGACGGTCCTCCCGGCCGACGAACACGTGCACGAACCGGCCAGTCGCGGCCGGCTCGTCCGAGCCCTCGCGGAACAGGCCGATCTCGTAGCGCACACTCGAGTTCCCCAACTGGCCGGCCCGCAGCCCCGCGTCGACGGTCCCGGGGAACTCGAGCGAATCCTTGAAGGTGCACTGCGAGTCGACGCACAGCCCGATCACCTCACCGCGGTGGATGTCGAGCCCACCGACCCGGATCAGGAAGTCGTTGATCACGGTGTCGAAGAAGCTGTAGTACTCGACGTTGTTCACGTGCCCGTAGACGTCGTTGTCCTTCCACCGCAACGTGATCCCCAGAAAGTGCGGAAAAGAACTCCGGTCCATCGGCCCACCATAAGGTGATCGGCATGAGATTTGTCCTGATCCCGGGTGGCGGCTGCACGTCGTGGCACTGGCATCCGGTGACGGACGAACTGCGCCGCCGCGGTCACGAGGTGATCGCGGTCGACCTCCCGTGTGACGATCCGTCCGCGGGGTTGCCGGAGTACGTCGAGACCGTGCTGGACGCCGTACCTGATGGGGACGAGGTCGTGGTGACGGCGCATTCGCTGGGTGGTTTCACCGGGGCGATGGTGTGCGAGCGGCTGCCGGTGCGGGAGTTCGTGCTGGTGGCGGCGATGGTGCCGGCGCCGGGTGAGCGCATCTCGGACTGGTGGGACAACACCGGTTACGACTGGGTCGGGGACGACACCGACACGTTCTTCCACGACCTGCCGGCCGACTTCGCGGCCGAGGCTCGGCGGCAGTTGCGGGAGCAGAGCGACGGGCCGATGGACGACCCGTGTGCAATAGAGCAGTGGCCGGACGTTCGGACCCGAGCGGTGATCGGGCTGGACGACCTGTTGTTCCCGGCAGACTTCATGAGGCGGGTGACGCGGGAGCGGTTGGGGTTCGCGCCGGACGAGGTGCCGGGGGCGCACTTCCCGATGCTCCGCCATCCGCTGGTCTTGGCTGACTATCTGACGAGCTGAGGGGTGAGGCAGATGAGTGTGATCGAGGGGCGGCACACGGCGTCGTACGACGGAGATCTGGTGGTGTTCCTGATCGGAACGCGGATCAACTCACTGCGGGCGGTGCGGCAGTGGCTCCCGGTGGTGCGGGCGATGTCGCCGATGCTTCGGGAGCTCTCGAAGGATCCGGAGAGCGGCCTGCTCGGCTTCCGCTCATTCCCGACCTGGCGCGGAGTCACGATGATCCAGTACTGGGAGTCGGTGGAGAAACTGCAGGCGTTCGCGAACGACGACGGACGCACCCACCGGCCGGCCTGGCTCGACTACTTCCGGCAGTCGTTCACGAGCGGCGCCTCCGGGATGTGGCACGAGACGTACGTCGTACCGGCCGGAAACACCGAAACCATCTACGGCAACATGCCACTGATCGGCCTGGGCAAGGTCGCCGGCGTCGTCCCGGTCAACCAACGCGGCAACACCGCATCCGAACGACTACACCGCGCGACGGAGGACTGATCGTCGGCCCTCGACACCCCGAACCTACGGTGGCGTAACTTACGGTGCCGTAGGGTAGGTGGGAATCCCCTAGGAAGGAGATTCCGTGACCGACAAGCTGGTGACGAATCTGCTGCACGAGCTGGAACCCGTGGTCGAGCAGAATCTCGAACGACACCTGTCCATCACCAAGGACTGGAATCCGCACGACTACGTGCCGTGGAGCGAGGGCCGCGACTTCGCTTTCCTGGGGGGTGAGGACTGGGCGCCGGAGCAGTCCCGGCTGGACCCGGTCGCGAAGGTCGCGATGATCACCAACCTCCTGACCGAGGACAACCTGCCCTCGTATCACCGGGAGATCGCCACCCAGTTCGGGCTCGACGGCCCGTGGGGCACCTGGGTCGGCCGGTGGACCGCCGAGGAGGGCCGGCACGGGATCGCGCTGCGTGACTATCTCGTGGTCACCCGCGGGGTGGACCCGGTCGAGCTCGAGACCGCCCGGATGGCGCACATGACCGCCGGTCACGTCGTCGAGAAGAACATGCTCGAGGCGATCGCGTACGTCAGCTTCCAGGAGCTCGCCACCCGCGTCTCGCACCGCAACACCGGCAAGGCCACCGGCTGCCCGATCGCGGACCAACTGCTGGCCCGGATCGCGACCGACGAGAACCTGCACATGATCTTCTACCGGAACCTGGTCTCCGCGGCCTTCGAGACGGCCCCGAACGAGACCATGCGAGCGGTCACCAACGAGGTGAAGGACTTCTCGATGCCGGGCGCGACGATGGACGGGTTCGCCCGCAACTCGGTGACGATCGCCAAGGCCGGCATCTACGACCTGCGTCTGCACCACGACGAGGTCGTCGCGCCGATCCTGCGGATGTGGAAGGTCTTCGACCGCGAGGACCTCTCCGGCGACGGCGCCCAGGCCCGCGACGAACTCGCCGAGTTCATGACCGGCCTCGACGCCCAGGCGTCCCGGTTCGTCGAGCAACGCGACCGCCTCCGCGCCCGCCAAGCCGCCCGCCAGACCGCCTGACGCCGGCAGCCCCGGTACTCAGGCCCTGGCGGTTAGGCTGCGGGCGTGCGGTTCATCCGGGATCTGACGACGCTGCTGCGGCGTGGTGATTTCCGGCGGTTGTTCGCGGTCCGGCTGACGTCGCAGTTCGGCGACGGGGTGTTCCAGGTCGCGCTGGCGTCGTACGTGCTGTTCTCGCCGGAGCGGGCGCCGGACGCGGCGGCGATCGCCGGACTGTTCGCGGTCGCGTTGTTGCCGTACTCGATCCTCGGGCCGTTCACCGGCGTACTGCTGGACCGGTGGTCGCGGCGGCAGATCCTGTTCGGGGCCAACCTCACCCGGGCCGCACTCGTCATCGGGATCGGCTTCATCGTTGCGATCGGCAACGCGGGAGTCCTGTTCTACCTCGCCGTACTGCTGACGCTCGGGGTTAACCGGTTCCTGCTGTCCGGGCTGTCCGCCGGTCTGCCGCACGTGGTCGAGCGGGACGAACTGGTGATGGCGAACGCCGTCACCCCGACCTCGGGTACGGCGTCCTTCCTCATCGGCGGCGGTGTCGGGGCCGGGGTGAAGCTGATCGCCGACTCCGACCTCGCCGTACTCGGTCTGACCGTCCTCGTCTACACCGCGGCCGCTCTGCTCGCCCTCAGACTCGGGCGCAACCAACTCGGCCCGGATCTGAACGGCGACGAGCCCGGTGTGCTCGAGGCGATCGGGTCCATCGCGAAGGGCCTGGTCGACGGCGGACGGCACCTGAGGCAGCGCAAGCAGGCCGCGCTCGGGCTTGCCGCGATCGGCTCGCTGCGGTTCCTCTTCGGCCTCGTCACCGTCGCGATGATCCTGCTGTATCGCAACCACTTCTACGGCCCCGACCGCCTCGACGAGGCCTTCGCGGCACTCGCCGTCGCGACCGGCGCGGTCGGAGCCGGCCTGTTCCTCGCCGCGCTGGTCACCCCGTGGGCGACCCGGGTGATGGCGCTGAGGCAGTGGATCACGCTGCTGTTCTTCGCCGCAGCGGTGGTGACGGCGATGCCCGGCGGGCTCTACACCCAGCCAGCGATCATCGTCGCCGGCTTCCTCACCGGTTTCTGCGCTCAGGGTGTGAAGATCAGCGTCGACACCCTCGTCCAGACGGGTGTCGACGACGTCTACCGCGGCCGGGTGTTCTCGCTCTACGACATGATCTTCAACGTCGGGCAGGTCTCCGCGGCCGCACTCGGCGCGTTGATCCTGCCCGACGACGGGAAGTCGTACGCGGTCCTCGCCTTCATCGTGCTCGGCTTCGTCGTCAGCGGGGTGGTGTACGCACGACTCAGCCGGGACGGGTCAGGTGCCGCGGAGCGCGGTGATGGGCTGGATGGCGGAGGCCTTCCACGCGGGGTACGTACCGGCGACCAGGCCGATGAACGCACCCAGCAGGGGTGACCCGAACGCGAGCCGGTTGTCCAGGATGGGTGTCCAGTCCCGCATCCACGACACCCCCACGGTGAGCAGTACGCCGACCGCCGTACCGAGCAGGCCACCGAGGAACCCCACGATCACGCTCTCCACCAGGAACTGCACGGCCACGTGTCTTCGCGCGGCGCCCAGAGCTCGACGGAGCCCGATCTCGGAGATGCGTTCGAGCACCGACAGCAAGGTGACGTTCGCGATGCCGAGACCGCCGACGAGCAACGCGACCGCACCGAGCAGCAGGAACAACGCGTTCAGGTCGGACTCGACACCCTTGCGTACGGCGCCCTGCTTCGGCGGAGCGTCGACGGACAGCGTGCTCGGGTCGTTCGGCTGGATCGCAACCGGCGCCTGACCGGCGATCAGTTGGGCCGCGCCGACCTGGGTGCGGATCTCGACCGCGTCCGGCGATTCCAGGTCGTACGCCGTCTTGGCCGCACCGTTCGGCATGATCACGGCGTCGTTCAGCTCCGCCCGGCCGGTGATGGAGTCGAGGATGCCGATCACCGTGTACGGCTCGTCACCGATGAACACCGCGGGCTGTGCGTCGACCCGGTTGATCCCGAGCCGCTCGGCCGCATGCTTGCCGAGGACAACCACCTTGTCAGCGCGCTGATCGTGACCGGCGTCGAAGAACCGGCCGGTCCGCAGTACCGCGCGCACCGCGTCGAACAGCCCGGCCGAACCCGCCATCACCTTCAGCGCGTGCCCGTCCTTCTGGCCGTCCAGACCCGCGACACTGCGGACCAGGTCGTCACCGACATCCAGCGTGCTCACGGTGCCGGCGGCATCGACGCCGTTCAGCCGCTGGATCCGGTCGGGGGCGTCCCAGGGAAGCTGAGTCGCCGCCTCGCCTTCCTGCCCACCCTTCTCCTCCGGCTGCACGACGACCCGCGTCGCGGCAGCCAGATCGAACCGCTGAGTGATCTGCCCAGACGCGGTCTGCCCGAGGCCGACCGTGCCCACCAGAGCGGCGATCCCAAGCACCGTGCCGAGGGTGGTGAGGATCAGCCGGGTGGGTCTGGCGGCTACACCGGCCAACGCCTCGTCCAGAAGATCCCGCACAGCGGGAGCGGATCGCCGGAGACCGCCACCCGGGCGGCGTCCGCCGCTGGCGCCGCGGCGGATGAGCGCGGCAAGCGCGAGACGCGAGCGCGCGCGGCGGGCGGGCAGCCCGCCGCGCGCGGACGTGGACGGCCCGCCGGCGGGATCCGGGGGGCCTGCTTCGGGGGTTACCACTGGAGGGTTCCGTCGACGATGCGGACCTGGCGTTGGGCGCGGCTGCTGACGTGGGCGTCGTGGGTGATGACGGCCAGCGTCATGCCCTCGTGGTGCAACTCGTCGAACACTTCCAGGATCGCCTCCGCGTTGGCGCTGTCCAGGTTGCCGGTCGGTTCGTCCGCGAGCAGCAGGCTAGGCTCCGCGACCAGGGCCCGCGCGATCGCGACCCGTTGCCGCTCACCGCCGGAGAGGGTGGTCGGCGCGAAGTCCATCCGGTGCGCGAGCCCGACCCGCTCCAGGGCCACCCGTGCCCGGGCCAACCGCTCGCGCCGGGGCACTCCGACGTACACCATCGAGAGCGCCACGTTCTCCAGCACGGTCCGGTGGTCGAGCAGGTGGAACGACTGGAACACGAACCCGATCCGCTCACCCCGCAGTACGGCGCGACGCCGCTCCCGCAGGCTCATCGTGTCCACACCGTCCAGCCGGTAGACGCCACCGGTCGGGTTGTCCAGCAGCCCGAGCAGATGCAGCAGCGTCGACTTCCCGGACCCGGACGGCCCGACGATCGAGAGGTACTCCCCCTGCCCGATGGTCAGGTCGACCTCCCGGATCGCCTGGACCTCGGGCGGACCCGGGAAGAACCGCCGTACGCCGATCATCTCCACGACCGGAGCCGGCAGGGCCACCGCGGTCGCGCTCATCGTCCGACCACCACTTGGTCGCCCTCGGACAGCTTCGAGTCGCCGCTCGGTGTGACCTGTGCATAGCCGTCGGCCGAGAGACCTACCGTGACCGGGATCAGCTCGATCTTCCCGTCCCGCAGTACCTCGATCCGCGACCCGCCGTCCGGTCCGGACGACAGCGCGGCCACCGGTACGGCGAGCACCTTCCCCGCGGTGCTCTTGACCGGGATCGTCACCCGGACATTCGCATCGCGGAACAGCGCCAATTGCTTCGCCGTCAGAGTGTTCGGCGCGACCACGACGTCGTACGTGTCGCCGTTCTTGGTGACCCGGCGGACCTTGCCGGCCACTGCCGTCCCTTCGCCGAGGTCGAGGGTCGCGGCCATCCCGGCCTTCAGCCGCTCGGCGGTCTGCGCGTCGACCTTGACCGTGACGACGAGGGAGGCGCCGCTGGCCGACATGACCACGCCGTTCACGGTGCCCCCGCGCTCGACCTTCACGTCGTCGACCCGGCGCGGCAGCGTCTTCACGTAGACGATCTCCGACACCGGCAGCGGCGTACCGGCCTTGAACTCGGCCTCGTTCAGCGCCTCCTGCGCGTCGGCCAGGTTCTCCTCCGCGTCGTCGACCGCACCCTGCTGGACCGACGTGTCAGTGTTGCCACCGGCCTTGGCTGCATCTTTGGCCTGCTTCAGCTGGGACTGCGCCTGCCGGAGCGCATTCTTCATCTGGTCCACAGTCTTCTCCGCCGCGTCGACGGCCTGGGTGAGTTGCTTGTCCGGCTCGGGAGCGTCGTACCCCGCGTCCTCGTAGAGCCGCTCGACCGCCGCCGAGGTGTCACCGTCGTACTCGTCGTCGACATCGCCTGGGTCCAGGCCGAGCCGGTCCAGCGTCTGCTCGAGCTGGAGCACGTCAGGGCCCTTGCTTCCCGGCGAGAGCGTCCGATACATCGGGAGTACGCCGGCCAGGCCGATGACCGGGCGGCCGGTGATCTCCAGCAGCGCCTTGCCCTCGGTGATGGTCGACCCGACCGTCGGAACCTTCCCGGTCACGATCGCCGGCGTGGTCAGCCCGCTGGTCTCGACCCGGATGTTCACCGCGCCGTCGAAGGACGCGTCGCCCCGGCCGACGACCTTGCTGGACAGTGCCTTCTTCTCCACCGGCACGGTGATCTGGGACGCCTTCGGGGCAGCGGTCTTGGCGGCCGCGTCCTCCGGCGAGGTGATCCGGCTGCCGGCGGCCACACCCACTCCGAGCGAGACCGCCGCCACCGCGGACACCCCGACCAGCACCCGGCGGCGGGACTTGGGCGAAGCGGTCACCGGTTCGCCATTCCGTCGCGGTACGCCTCGAGCTCGGCCTTGTGCTGCTCGACGAACTCCTTCTCCTGCTCGTACTGCACCGTCTTGTACGGCTCGTCGTACACCTTGGCCCGGCACTTCTGGTCGGCCACCGCGAGGTCGATCTCGAACTTGCGCAGTTCGGCGAGCTTGGCCGCGTCCACCTTGTCGAACGACGGCGGGCCCATCACGGTCTTGCCCGGGCTGTTGCCGTTCTGCTGGTTCCCGGTCAGCTCGTTCAGCTTCTGGTTGACCTTCTCCCGCGGCTCGTCGATCTTCTTGTAGCCGGCCTGACCGGACTCGGCCAGGCAGTCGGCCCAGGCGGTGGTCGCGTCGACCACGCGCTGGTCGTCCTCGATCCGTTTCGCCAGCGCCTGGATGTCCTTGAACAGGCTGTCGTACTTCTTGAACTCGGCCTCGCGGTCCTCGCCCTTGCCGTAGACCTCCTCGGCGGCCTTACCCCGGCAGCCGAGGTCCATCTTGCCGCTGTTCTTGGGCCCCTCCCCCTCCTTGGGAGCGATCACGATCGCGCCGTTGGCGGTCGCGTTCGGGCCGTTCAGCGCCTTGTCGTACGCCTTCTGCGCAGTCGGCGACAGGGCGTTGCGGATCTTGGTGTTCGGGTTGCTGTCGTCGTCGGCACCCGCCTTGGACCAGTCGATGGTGCTGATGCCATAGCCGTACTGCTCGGCGAACTTGTCCGGCGGCAGGTTGAACGCGTCGTTGAACTTGCTCTTCGGCTGTGACTCCGGCGGGACCGGCACGTATTCGAACCCGGCCGCCTTCATACAGGCCGCGGTGCCGTCCTCGACCTTGCGCTGCTTGGCCAGCTCCTCCTCGGACGACCCGGCTCCGCCGCCGGCCCGGACCGCCATCCGCATCCCGCCGCCGCCCGAGCTGACGAAACCCTCACCCATGTACTCCGCGAGCGGGCTCTTGTCACTTTTCTGATCACCGGTCGCCGCGCCCGGGTCATTGGAGTTTCCACACCCGGCCAAGGCCAGGACCGCCACCAGGGCGAGTGCTTTCCGTGAGGTTCTCATGGTCGGTGAGCGTGCCGCCGGGGGCATGAAGAACCTGTGAAGGAGCGGTTTGCACCCGATGCTCTCAGCCGATCTTCATCGGATTCTCAAGATTTTCAGCGACATTGATCGGTATGCCAGCCCGGATCCTCGTCGCCGAAGACGACCTGAAGCAGGCGGAGCTGATCCGGCGGTATCTCGAGCGGGAGGGGCATCTCACCGTCGTCGTGCACGACGGGCGGGCCGCGATCGACGAGGCCCGCCGGCGCAGCCCTGACCTGCTGGTGCTCGACGTGATGATGCCGAAGGTCGACGGCCTGGACGTCTGCCGGGTGCTGCGGGCCGACGGTGAGGTGCCGATCATCATGCTGACCGCCCGCTCCACCGAGGACGATCTGCTGCTCGGCCTCGACCTGGGCGCGGACGACTACCTGACCAAGCCGTACAACCCGCGCGAGCTGGTGGCCCGGGTCCGGACCGTACTGCGTCGCACCCGGAGCCGGTCCGAGGGCGAGGTGTACCGGGTCGGCGAGCTGGAGATCGACCCGGGCCGGCACGAGGTCCGGCTGGCCGATCGCCTGGTCGAGGTGACACCGGCGGAGTTCAAGATCCTGGCCTGCCTGGCGGCCTCACCCGGCCGGGCCTTCTCCCGGCAGCAGTTGCTCGAGCACGCGTTCGGGTTCGACCACTACGTGTTCGACCGGACCATCGACGTCCACGTGATGAACCTCCGGAAGAAGATCGAGCCGTCCCCGGGCACCCCGGCGTACCTGAAGACCGTGTACGGCGTGGGCTACAAGCTGGCCGACAAGGTGGTGACGTCCGATGCGTCGTAGCGTGCTGGTCCGGTTCCTCGGGCTGTCCCTCGCGGTCGCTCTCGGTGCGGTGATCGCGACCGCGGTGATCGCGACGTACAGCACGTCCGAGCAGTTGCAGGGCGAGATCGACGCCAACACCGGCCAACTGCAGGTGGACGGCCGGATCTACTCGGAGCTGTCGAAGTACGCCGCTGACCACTCCAGCTGGTCGGGGGTGGACAAACTCGTCCACGACCTGTCCGACGAGCTCGGCCGGCGGATCGCCCTGACCGATGCCGACGGCACCGTGATCGCGGACTCGGCCCGGATGCTCGGCGCCGGGCCCGCTCTCCCGTCGGTGCCGGCGGCAACGGTCGACGCACGCAGCCAGGGCACGGCGAAGTTCGCCGGAGCGGTGAGCGTGTTCACCGCCCGCAAGACCGCGGTCGCGGGCAAGGCGAACGAGCTGGTCAGCGCCGCTGCCATGCCGGGGCTCTCTCCGGCCTACCCGGGCTGGGGACTCACCGAGGCAGAACACCAGGAGCGCGATCGGCTCGCCGAGCAGGCCACGGAGTGCTACCGCGCTCAGGGAAAGAGCGCGACCGTGTCCACCGTTTCCGGCTCAGGCGGTGCCGACCTGCCGGTAGTGATGGTGGAGAACGGCCGGGCGGCGGACGGCACCAGCCTCATGCAGGTCTCCAAACCGGGAGCGCCCGACGACAAGTGCATGCCGCCTGGTCTCAACGCTCCGAGCGCGAAGGCCAAGCTGGTGAACGACGACGAGATCCGCCGAGCGACCGAGTGTCTCGAGGCCGCCGGGCAGGACTACTCGATCACCCAGTTCGACGGGCTGCGCGCGGTTGAACCGAAGGAGAAGGCCGAAGTCTCGGCAGAGTTCTTCACCTGCACCGCGGACGCCCGGTCGCAGGCATTGACGCCGTACGTCGCTCCGTCGGCGAAGCTCTACCTCGGGGCGAAGAGTACGTTCAACGTGTTCTCCGGTGAGGGTCTGCTGCGGACCGCGGCGACCGCGCTCGGGGTGCTGCTGATCGCAGCGCTGGTGATGGTGTTCGCCGGGCGGCGGCTGGTCCGGCCGATCGTCGCGCTGACCGGCGCGGCGCAGCGGATGCGGAACGGCGACCACGCGGCCCGCGTACCGGTGACCGGGAAGGACGAGGTGTCCCGGCTCGGGCACGCGTTCAACGCGATGGCGGAGTCGATCCAGCGGCACGACCACCAGCGGAAGGCGATGGTGAGCGATGTCGCGCACGAGTTGCGGACCCCGCTGGCCAACATCAAGGGCTACCTGGTCGCGTCCGAAGACGGCGTCGTACCGCTGGATGGTGAGCTCGTCACGTCGCTGCTGGAGGAGACCGAGCTGCTCGAACACCTGGTGGCCGACCTGCAGGACCTGGCGCTCGCGGACGCCGGCATGCTCCGGCTGCACAAGGCTCCGCGCGATCTGTCCGAGCTGGCGCAACAGGTGGTGTCCGCACATCGACCCGCGGCCGAGACAGCCGGAGTGTCGCTGACGGCCGATGTGCAGGGGCCCGCGATGGCACCCGTCGACAGCGCCCGGATCCGTCAAGCCCTCGGCAACCTGGTCTCGAACGCCATCCGCTTCACCCCGTCCGACGGGCACGTCGTGGTCGGTGTACGACGAGTTGCCGACGGCTACAACCTCACGGTCAGCGACAACGGCACCGGCATCGCCGACGAACACCTTCCACACCTCTTCGACCGCTTCTACCGCGCCGAACAGTCCCGCAGCCGTACGACAGGTGGCAGCGGACTGGGCCTGGCGATCACCAAGCACCTGGCCGAAGCCCACGGTGGTCGCATCACGGTGACCAGCCGCCTCGGCTCCGGCTCTACCTTCACGATCTGGATCCCGGCTGGTTAACTCAGGACCGTGGCTAAGGCTCGGGTCGCGGACGTGCACGAGGTGGCGTTGGGGATGCCGCACGTCACCGTCTGGCAGAAGGAAGGCAGCAAGCGTCCGGTCTACCAGGTCGGCGGGAAGTCGTTCGTGTTCTTCCGGACCGCACGACCGGACGCGTTCGACCCGGACACCGGTGAGCGGTACGACGACGTGATCGTGATCTGGGTCGAGTCCGAGGAGGAGAAGCTGGCCCTGGTGTCGGACGAGTCGAACCCGTTCTTCACCACACCCCACTTCAACGGCCACCCCTCGGTACTCGTCCGCGGCAGCCAGATCGGCGGCCTGACCAAGCAGGAGCTCACCGAGGTCATCCAGGACGCCTGGCTCTGCCGAGCGTCCAAGCGACGCGCCACGACCTGGCTAGAAGCGCACCGCCTGAGCTGATCAAGCCACCCAGGTCAATCCGCGCTCACCGGCGCGAGGGCGCGAGCCGTGTCCAGTAGGTCGGTGCCGGTCGGGAGCGTGGCGATGATCGGGGTGTCCAGGCCGTTGGCGACGTACCGGTTGATGTGTTCGCGGCATTCCGCCGGGGTGCCGTGGACGACGAGGTCGTCGAGGACCTCGACGGGTACGGCGGCCATCGCGGCATTGCGGTCGCCGGCGGCCCAGGCCTCGCGCATCTCCTTCATCGCGGCGCCGCGACCGAGCCAGTCGTGGAAGGCGGCGTACCCGGGGACGGTCAGGTAGGTCGCGATCAGGAAGCGGCCGATGTTGCGGGCCATCTCCGCGTCCTCGGTGACACAGACGAAGATCCGCGCGGCCAGTTCCTTGTCCGGCCCGAGCTCGGCCCGGACCTGCCGTACGTCGTCCGCGGACAGCCAGTTGGTGATCGCACCATCGGCCTCCCGGGCCGCCAACCGCAGCATCTGCGGACGCAAAGCGGCCAGCATGATCGACGGCGGCACATCCGGCGCCTTCTCCAGCCGGAACCGCCGGATGGTGAAGCTGTCGAACTCCCCGTCCACCTTCTCCCCGGCGAAGGCCTGCCGCAGGAATCTGAGGACGTCGCGGGTCCGGGCCAGCGGCGGGTCGTACGCGATCCCGTTCCACCCGGTCACGATCGTCTCCGACGACGCGCCGATCCCGAGCACGAACCGCCCCGGCGCGAGATCGGCCAGCGCCGCCGCGCTCATCGCCAGCGCGGCCGGCCCTCGCGTGTGCACCGGTACGACGGCCGTCCCCAAGCGAAGCCGCTCGTCCCACTCGGACGCGAGGACCAACGGAGTGAAGGCATCCGCGCCGGCCACCTCGGCCGACCACAGATCCGTGTAGCCGAGCGCGGCCAGCTCGGCGATCAGCGGCCGGTGGTCCCGCAGCGGTACCCCGGTCAGTGGAACAGTCAGGCCCCAGCGCATCAGATCATCCTCTTCAGCAGCGGTAGCGGTGCGAACCGCATCACCCGGGCGAGCGGGCTCCACGGCCAGGACGGAACATACGCCTTCGCCTTCTCGGCCTCGATCGCGGCCACGATCGCGCGGACGCCGGGAACGGTGTCGACGATCAGCGGGGTGTTCGCGACGTGCTCGTTCATCTCGGACCGGATGTACCCGGGGAAGATCGTGCTGACCGTGATCGGCTTGTTCAGCAACTCCAGCCGGAGGCCCTCGGCCAACGACGCCAGCCCGGCCTTGGTCGCGGCGTACGTCGTCACCGTCTTCGGCAGCCCGCGCAGCGCGGAGATGGAGGCGATGAAGACGAGGTGGCCGGCGTTCCGAGCCCGGAACAGCTCCAGGGCGGCCTCGGCCTGAGCGAGCGCGCCGACGAAGTTCGTCATCGCGGTCTGCAGGTTCGCGTCGAAGCGGCCGGTCCCGAGCGGCGCACCCTTGCCGAGACCGGCGTTCACGATGATCCGGTCCAGGGTCAGCTCGGCATCGGCCTTGCGGAAGACCTCGAAGACCTGCTCATGGTCGTTCACGTCGAGGCTGTGGACAACGACCGTGATGCCCTGATGCCGCTCGGTGAGTTCCGCGCGCAACTCCTGCAGACGGTCCTCGCGTCGAGCGGTCAGCACCAGGTTGTGGCCCTTCGCGGCGAACTGCCGGGCCATCTCCGCACCCAGCCCTGCACTCGCGCCGGTGATCAGGATGTTGCGTCGCATCACTGTCCCTATCTGTAGGAGAGCAATTCGGTGCCGTCGAGGTGTGCGTGCTCGTTGTAGCTGACCACGGTCAGCCCGCTGCGACCGGACACGACCTTCGTGATCGCAGTGTTGACCGTGACCGGGTTCAGCCGCGACCACAGGCCGTCGCCACCGGAGATGAGCCGGCTCACCACCGCCGCGATCGGCCCACCCGAGGTGAACACCACGGCCGTCTCACCCTTGCCCAGGCGCTCCGCAGTACGACGCACCGCGGCCTCGGATCGCTCGCAGAAGTCCGTGAAGCTCTCCGTGTAACCGTCACCACCGAGTGCCCAGCGTTCGGTCGCGGCGGTGAACATCTGCTGGAAGGCGCGACCGGGATGGCCGGTCCGGGCGAGGTCGGCCAGCATCACAGCGCGCCGGCGATAGGCGGGTTTGTGGGCAACGATGATCTCTTCGTGGTTGAACTCGTCGAACCCCTTGTCCACTTCTGCAGGGAAATCGGCGAGCGCCAGCGCGGCGGTCTGCGCATGCCGTCGCATCGAGCCGGACATCACCAGCTGCGGTGTCACCCCACGCGCAACCAGCGCCTCCCCGAGCCGCACAGCCTGCTGTTCGCCCTGCGGCGAGAGCCGGTCGTAGTCACTCTTGCCGAACGACGCCTGCGCGTGCCGGATCAGGTAGATGGTCGGCATTCAGCCCCTCATGATCCGGCGGCAGCGCCGCTCGAGCAGATTGACCGGGACCCAGAACCCCTTGAACCGCGGATTGCGGGTCTGCTTGTGGTGGTAGCGGTAGTAGATCTGCTGCGCGATCACGGCCAGGCGGAAGAGACCGAACACCTCGTAGAAGGCCCAGTTCTCCGGCTTCAGTCCCGACCGCTCGGCGTAGTACTGCACGATCTCGTCCCGCGTGATCATGCCCGGCGCATCGGACGGCTGCAGGCGGAAGCGGCGGAAGGCCCAGTCGTCGTCGGCCTGCACCCAGTAGGCGAGGGCGCCGCCGAGGTCCATCAACGGGTCGCCGAGGGTCGCCAGCTCCCAGTCGAGTACACCGACCACCTTCAGCGGATCATCCGGTGCGAGGACGACGTTGTCGAGGCGGAAGTCGTTGTGGATGACGCAGGTCCGGACGTCCTTGGGCTGGTTGGCGGCGAGCCAGGCCATCACACGCTCGTAGCTCGGCACGTTCCACGTCTTGGCCTTGCGGTAGCGGGCGCTCCAGCCGGTGACCTGGCGCTCGACGTACCCCTCGCCGCGGCCGAGGTCGGTGAGACCGGCCTGCGCGGCGTCGACCTGGTGGAGGTCGACGAGAGTGTCGATCAGGGTGAAGCACAGCTGCCGGGTCTGCTCGGGCGTGAGGTCGACGCCGAGTTCCGAGTGGCCCGGGATGGTGCCGACGATCCGCTCCATCACATAGAACTCGGAGCCGATCACCGAGGTGTCCTTGCAATGGGCAACCATCTCGGGCACGTACGGGAACACCGGTTTCAGGCTCGCCTGGATCCGGTACTCGCGAGCCATGTCGTGGGCGCCCTTGGCCTTCGTCCCGGCCGGCGGTCGGCGCAGAATCAGGTCATGGCCGTCGTACCGGAGCAGGTAGGTCAGGTTGGACGCACCGCCGGAGAACTGCTTGACCTCCGGCAACCCGGCCGGCAGCTCGGTCTGCTGCCGGAGCCAGCTGTCCACCACCGGCACGTCGAACGCGTCCTCCTCGCGGACCGCCCGCGCGCCATCACCCATTGCCGGACTCGGCACGCTCCCGTGCCCGGGCGGCGATCTTGCGCATCTGCCGGTCGTACAGCGGACGGGCGAACCGTTTGGTCCGCCACGCCATCAGGGCCGGCCGGTCCGGGATGATCAGGAACTGCTTCTTCTTGATCCCCGCGATCACCCCGGCCGCGATGTCCTCGGCCGAGCGCGGCGACTTCTCGATCAGCTGCCGCGCGGTCGCACCCATCGCGGTGTCGTCACCCTGGATCGAGTCGCCGAGATTGGTCCGGAAGAACGACGGGCAGACCACCGAGACCGTCACGTCGTACGGATGCAGCTCGTGCGACAGCGTCTCCGAGAGCGCGACGACACCGGCCTTGACCGTGTTGTACGAGCTCATCATCGGCGGATGCACGAGCCCGGCCGCGGAGGCGGTGTTGACGAGGTGGCCGGACCGCTGCCGCTTGAACACCGGCGTGAACGCACGGCAACCGCGGACCACACCCATCAGGTTGATGTCGACGACGCGGTCCCACTCGTCCAGCGACTCGACGTCGATCCGGCCGCCGGTGGCGATCCCGGCGTTGTTGATCAGGATGTCGAGTCCGCCCCAGTTCTGCTCACACCACTCGACCGCCTTCGCCCAGTCCTCCGGGCTGCGGACATCGAGTTTCAGGTACGACGCCCCGTCGTCGGGACCGTCGACCGACACATCGGTGCTGAGCACCTGGTGGCCTTCGGCAACGAACTGGGCGACCAGCGCGGCGCCTAGTCCACTGGCACCACCGGTGACGAGGACACGACTCACTTGGCCTCCTGATACTGCGCCAGATAAGGAGCCAGCTCCAGCTTGGCGACCACATTACGGTGCACCTCGTCGGGCCCGTCCGCCAGCCGCAGCGCCCGCGCACTCGTCCACGCGGCCGCGAGCGGGAAGTCGTCCGACATGCCACCGCCGCCGTGCAACTGGATCGCCATGTCGATCACGTCCTGCGCCATCCGCGGTACGGCGACCTTGATCTGGCTGACCTCGCTCAACGCACCGGCCAGCCCCTTGGTGTCCAGCAGGTACGCCGTCTGGAGCACGAGCAGCCGGGCCTGGTTGATCGCGATCCGGGCGTCCGCGATCCGCTCGCGGTTGCCGCCGAGGTTCACCAGCGGCTTGCCGAACGCGGTCCGCTTGGTCCCGCGCTCCAGCGCAAGCTCGAGCGACCTCTCGGCCAAACCGATCAGCCGCATGCAGTGGTGCACCCGTCCCGGGCCGAGGCGGCCCTGCGCGATCTCGAAGGCGCGGCCGAGCCCGACCAGGATGTTGCTCGCCGGCACGCGGACGTCGGTGAACGACACCTCGCCGTGGCCGTGCGGCGCGTCGTACTGATGCATCGTGGGGAGCAGGCGCTCCACCTTCACGCCGGGGGTGTCGCGCGGGACCAGCACCATCGTGTGGCGCGCGTACCGATGCGCGTCGGGGTCGGTGCGGCCCATGAAGATCAGCAGCTCGCAGTCGGGGTGACCGACACCGGTGCTCCACCACTTGCGGCCGTTGATGACGACGTCGTCGCCGTCGAGGATCGCGGTCGCGGCCATGTTCGTCGCGTCCGAGGAGGCGACGTCCGGCTCGGTCATGCAGAACGCGGACCGGATCGCGCCGTCGAGCAGCGGTTCCAGCCACTGCTTCTTCTGCTCGGGAGTGCCGTACCGGAGCAGGACCTCCATGTTGCCGGTGTCGGGTGCGTTGCAGTTGAACACGTACGGCGCCAGGAACGAGCGGCCGGTGAGTTCGGCGATCGGGGCGTAGTCCAGGTTCGACAGGCCGTCGCCGTACTGTTCGTTTCCTGGCTCGGCCAACGGGAGGAAGAGATTCCAGAGTCCTTGAGCGCGGGCCTTCGCCTGCAGATCCTTGACGACGGGCTGCGGCTGCCACGGGTCGGCGGCGGTCCGGGTCGCGGCGTGCAGCTCCGCCTCGACCGGCTCGATCTCGGTCCGGATGAACTCCCCGACCCGGGCGACGAGGTCACTCGCGCGGGCCGAATGTTCGAACTCCATCAGACTCCCCTCGGTTGCCTTGACCGTAGCGCAGCGTCTAAGCAATGCTCAATAGCGTGAGTCAGCAGCGTTGGACAGCGGATGATCGCCGCAAACAACTGGTCCGAATCGGCCTGATGATGCTGCGGACCCAGCCGATCCACGAACTGTCGATCGACGCGGTCGCGGGTCAGGCGGGGATCTCCCGCGGCCTGCTGTTCCACTACTTCCCGAGCAAGCGGGACTACTACGTCGCGGTCATCTCGGCCGCCGGCCGCCGGCTGCTGCGGGTCACCAAGCCGGACGAGTCACTGGCGCCGCCGGAGCAGTTGCGGCAGATGCTGTTGGCCTTCGTCGCGTTCATCACCCGGCGGCGGGCTGCCTACATCTCCTTCGTCCGCGGCGCGGCCGGCGGCGACGACTACGTGGTCGAGGTGTACGCCGAAACCCGCGCCGGCCTGGCCACCCGCGTCCTGAACCTGATCGGCTCCTCCGACGTGGCCGACCAGCCGGCCTCTCCCGAGCGGATGACGGTCCACGCGTGGCTCGCGTACATCGAGGACCTCGCCATCGAATGGTCCGGGCTCCCGGAGAAGGTCCGCCCCACCACCGACGAGGAACTCGTCGACCACGCCATCGCCGCCCTCGAGGCACTGCGCAAGCTGTAACCCAAGACCACCTCTCCACCCCTCCCAAGCACCTCGCACCCGCGCTGCGCGCGGGTGCGAGGTGTTGTTTCAGGGCGTCATCAACGGCGCGCAGCGGAGCTTGTTGAACCGCGGACGACCAGCTCTGTGGCCAGTTCGACGTGGAGGGCTTCGAGTTCGTGGCGGTCCAGGAGGCGGACCAACAAGCTGACTGCCATCCGGCCCATCTCCTGGAGGGGCTGGCGGACTGTGGTGAGTTGCGGGGTGGTGGCGCGGCTGAGGTCGATGTCATCGAAGCCGGCTATCGACAAATCGCCAGGAATGGAGAGGCCGCGGTCGGCGGCTGCCTGCATGGCGCCGAGGGCGATCTTGTCGTTGAAGGCAACCAAGGCGGTCGGCCGCTGGTCGAGCAGTTCGGCCGCAGCTCGGTAGCCGTGCGCGGTGGTCGGCTCGACGTGCCGCACGAGGGTGGGATCCGGCAGGATGCCGACGTCTGCGAGTGCGGCCGAGTGACCGCTCAACCGGGCATCGGCGGCGAGCCATTCGCGTGGGCCCGCGATGACGCCGATGCGGGTGTGACCGAGTGAGGTGAGATGGGCGGTCACCTGCCGGGCGCCGGAGTGATGCGCCGCCGAGACCGACGCGATGTCGCGTGGCAGCGTGGTCCGCGGATCGACCACGACGAACGGGAACCTTCGGGAGCTGAGCCGAACCAGGTCCTCGCTTGGTTCCGGCGGCAGGATCAGGATCGCGCCGCCGACCTCGCGCTGGGCAGGCAATCGCGACAGCACCTGCTCACGCTGCGCAGCCTCGCCCGCGTTGAGGATCACCTGGCGGCCGTGCCGGTTCAGCGTCTCCGCGATCGACGACACGATCAGGCCGAAGTAGTCGGTCAGCACGTACGGGCAACGGACGTAGACGGCTCCGGCGACGGGCTTCGCCGTACCGCCGCGAGGGCTCGGTGCGCGCAACCCCAGCTCCTCGACCGCGCGCTCGACCAGCTGCCGGGTCTCCGGTGCCACGCTGCCCTGCTGGTTGAGCACCCGGGAGACGGTCGCGATCGACACCCCGGTCGCCGCTGCCACCTCGCGGACGGTCGCTCTCATCCTAGGCATTTGTTACATCTCGTTGTTTCACGCTCAGCACTCTACGGCAGCGCTCCGACTCCTTGACAGAGGTGACGGACAAGCGTTTTCTGAGGTCGTTTGTTGCAGTCGTGTTTCATTGAGGAGTGCGATGAGAACACCGGCAATCGGAATCGCCCTGGCACTGACCGTGGCCTCGCTCACCGGTCCTACTGCTCAGGCCCATCCCTCGACGACGCAGGTGCGCGTCTGGGTGACGACGCCCGACCGGGCCGAGTTGTTGCACGAACGGGCGCCGGTCACCTTCCAGCGCGGAGCGAGTGACCGTACGACGATCACGGTCGACCCACGGACGTCGTACCAGAGTGTCGACGGCTTCGGTGCCTCGATCACCGACTCGTCGGCGAACGTGCTGTACCAGCTCAGCCCGGCCGACCGGGAGAAGACGCTGCGGTCCCTGTTCGATCCGGAGCAGGGCATCGGGGTCAGCTTCCTGCGCCAACCGGTCGGCTCGTCCGACTTCACCGCCGAGGCCGAGCACTACACGTACGACGACGTACCGGCCGGGCAGACCGACTTCGGGCTGGAGCACTTCAGCATCGCGCACGACCAGCAGCAGATCCTCCCGCTGCTGCGCCGCGCCAAGCAGCTCAACCCGGCGGTCAAGGTGATGGCGACACCGTGGAGCCCGCCGGCCTGGATGAAGACCGGCGACTCACTGGTCGGCGGCCGGCTCAAGGACGACCCGGCCGTGTACGACGCCTACGCGCGCTACCTGGTGAAGTTCGTGCAGGCGTACACCAAGGCCGGTGTGCCGATCGACTTCCTCTCGATCCAGAACGAGCCGCAGAACCGCAAGCCGAGCGCCTACCCGGGCACGGACGTGCCGGTCCGCCAGGAAGCCGCGGTGATCTCGGCCCTCGGCCCCAAGCTGCGTGCTGTAAGCCCCCGGACCAAGATCCTCGGCTACGACCACAACTGGACCACGCACCCCGCCGACATCGCGTCCACCCCGCCCGGCGAGGACCCGGAGACGGACTACCCGTACAAACTCCTCAGCTCCCCGGCCGCGCAGTGGATCGCGGGTACGGCGTACCACTGCTACTCCGGCGACGCGTCGGAGCAGACCGCGTTGCAGAAGGCGTTTCCGTCGAAGGGCATCTGGTTCACCGAGTGCTCCGGTTCGCACGGGCCGGACGACACCCCGCCGCAGGTCTTCCGCGGCACCCTCACCTGGCACGCCCGCAACCTGATGATCGGGACCACCCGCAACTGGGCGAAGTCGGTGGTGAACTGGAACATCGCACTCGACTCGACTGGCGGCCCACACCTCGGCGGCTGTGACACCTGCACCGGCCTGGTCACGCTGCAACCGGACGGAACGGTCAGCACGGACGCCGAGTACTACACGATCGGCCACCTGTCGAAGTTCGTGAAGCCGGGTGCTGTCCGGATCGGGAGTACGTCGTACGGCACGACCGGGTGGAACGGTCAGTTGATGTCCGTTGCCTTCCGCAACCCGGATGGCTCAACGGCGCTCGTCGTACACAACGAGAACGACGACCCGCGATCGTTCGCGGTGGCGGTCGGCGACCGGAGCTTCGAGTACGAGCTGCCGGGCGGTGCGGTCGCGACGTACACCTGGGACCGGCTGTCGGCGGACGTGCCGCAGGCGGTCTCGTTGGAGGGCGCGACGGCGACGGCATCCGTGAACGATGCGGAGGCCGGCCTGGCGATCGATGCTGACGGATCGACCGTCTGGCAGAGCAAGCAGGCGCAGGCCCCCGGTCAGTGGCTGCAGGTAGACCTGGGGTCGGCGCGTCACTTCCGCGAGCTCGCGCTCGACAGCGGCGGTCAGCTCGGCGACTACGCCGCGACCTGGCAAGTTGCCACGAGCAACGATGGCGTGCACTGGTCGGCGCCGGTGGCCGGTCGGTCGACGGGACAACTCACGACGGTAGAACTCCGTCCCACCAAAGCCAGGTTCGTCAGGGTGACCTCGACGGCGACCAGCGCCAACTGGTGGAGCCTCGCCGATCTGCGGTTGTACCGGTGATTCAGCCGACCTCGATCCGGGAGCTGCCGCGGGCCGTCCGGGCCCGGTAGCTGGTCGTCACCGGGGCGTCGGGGCGGAGCTTGTCCACCGCGCGGTAGGACAGCTTCGCCTCGTCGCCGGTCACCTCGAGTACGCCGTACCCGTGCTGCCTCATGTCGATCAGCTTCAGATGCGGGTTGTACTGCAGCCGCTTCTGCTCCTCGGTGCGAGCGCCGGCGGACCCTTTGAGGTCGCCGGTGTTGGTGGAGGAGACCGACGGTACGACGAACTCCACGCCGGACCGCTTGGTGCCGGCCGGGTTGCCGGGGCTGCCCGGGGCGAAGCCGGTGTTCCACAGTTCGCCGGCGAACGTGTCGTGGTCGTCGCCGGTGACGACCACCAGGTCGGACACCCGGTCGGCCGCGAGCGACAACAGTTCCGTGCGCTCGGCGCCGTACCCGTCCCAGGTGTCCATGAAGGCACGCTCACCGGCGGCTCCGGTGACCATGCCCATCATCATGTTCGGGTTCGCGAGCACCTTCCATCGCGCGCCCGAGCTGCGCAGGCCGTTCTCCAGCCAGGTCTTCTGCGCCGGGCCGAGCATGCTCCGGCCGGGGACGTCGGCCGCCTCGCAGACGATACTGCCAGCGTCGTCACAGGGCTGGTCGTCCTTGTACTGACGGTTGTCGATGGCAAACAACTCGACGGTCCGGCCGAGCCGGAGTGACCGGTACGTCCGGGTCAGGTCACCGGCGTACCGCGGCACCGGCATCCGCTCGAACCAGGTGTGCCAGGCGGCACTGCGCTTCTCCTTGAAGAACAGTTCGGGCAGCGTCCAGTTGTCCTTGCTGTAGTTGTTGCGGAACTCGTGGTCGTCCCACAGCGGCAGGAAAGCGTGCTGCGCGTGCATCGCCCGGAGGTCGGCGTCGCTGCGGTAGAACGTGTACTTCGCCCGCATCGTCGGCAGGATCTGGGGATAGAGGTTCAGGTCGATCCCGCGGACGCCGGGCACGGTCGCCTCGTACACGTAGTCGCCGAGGCACACGACCAGGTCGAGATCCTCCTGCGCGAGATGGCGGTGGGTGGCGTAGTACCCCTCGGTGAAGCCCTGGCAGGTGAAGAAGCCAATCCGGACCGGCTCGTTCGAGTCCGCCGGACGCAAGGTCTGGAACCGGCCGATCGGGGAGGCCGTGTCCTTGCCGCGGAATTGGTAGAAGTACTCCGCTCCCGGCGCGAGCCCGGCCGCCTGGAAGTGGACGCAGCCGTCCGACTGCTTGGCCGCGATCACCGTCTCGACGATCTCCGGGCTGGTGAGGTCGCGGTTCTTCGAGACGACGACGGCCAGTTCGGCGTCGCCCTCGAAGACGCCGCGCGGCACCCGGGTCCACAGCGTCGCGCCGTCGGTCCGCGGTACGCCGGCCATGATCCCTTCCGGGAACGTCGCGCCGGTGACGAGTGTGGACGATGCGTCGGCGGCCCGCGGCGTAGTACCGGCGTACCCGCGTGGGCCTGCACAGGGACGGCAGCCGCCGCGCCGACTGCTCCGAAGGTGCCGAGAAGGGTTCTCCGAGTCAGACTCATGACGGAAATACTGAGCGGTAATGATGAATTGCGGAAGAGCTCAGTGCGACCAGTTGGTTGCGGTGGGTTGCCTCACTGCTGTCGAGAACCCTGGAGAGAAAGACGAAACAGGAGCGTCATGCCAGATTGCTACCGTCTGGAAGCATGACACTGGAGCTGATCGAGGGAGTGGAACTGCGCGCGGTTCCCGGCACCGACCCCGCTGTGGTGGCGCTGACCACCGCCCAACAGGCCGAGCTCGGCGCGATGTACGGCGAGGACCAGCCGCTGGTCGCGCTGCACCCGGACATCTCCTTCACCCTTCTCCTCCTCGAGGGCACCCCGGTCGGCTGCGTCGGCCTGCAGCCCGTCTCCCCCGGCGTCGGCGAGATCAAGCGCATGTACGTCGACCCGTCGTCGCGCGGCTGGGGTCTGTCCCGCATCCTCCTGACCGCCGTCGAGTCCCAGGCCCGCGCCACCGGCCTGACCCGCCTCCGCCTCGAAACCGGCACCCTCCAGGTAGAAGCCATCGCCCTCTACACCAACCACGGCTACCTCCCCACCCCGCCATACCCACCCTTCGAAAACGAAGCCGCCTCCCTCTGCTTCGCCAAGGATCTGGCCTAGGGACCGACCGCGTACAGGTCGTCGAGGCCAACCGTCAGAACGGCCGGATCGATGTCAGGCTCGAAGCCGGCCCCGCTGTAACAGGCGAGGATCGTCTCCGAGGTGTCGTAGTCCCGCGAGAGCAACTGCCGCGCCCGCTCCAGCCGTTCGACATGGCGTCGGCCCATCACCTCGCCCCACTTCACTTCCCCCAAGGACAAGATCTTGCGCCGCTGCCCAGGAACCGTGGGTGCGAGCACGACGACGTCGACCTCGATCTGGCTCTGCCTGCTGTGATCCGGCACCACCCCGGCACCGATATGCCCGGGTAGCTCGGTGAAGGTACCTGCCGGCGCCGCGAGGGCGAAGTCCCGGCAGAGTTGCTCGAAATGCGGTCCGACGACCTGTGAGGAGAACCGTGCTCGAGCCGCCTCCCATACATTCGGTGCCCGACCGCTTTCCAGCAATCCCCACTGCGGCCGCATCACCACTTGGTAGAACACGACCAGCGGTTCGGCCACTTGATAGATCGAGCGACGGGAGCGGAAGACATCCTGCTGGCGTCGTAGCAGGCCACTGTCCTCGAGCACCGTGAGGTGGTGACCGATGTCGGTCGATTTCCGGCCCACGTAGTTCGCGATGCCGCCTCTCGTACTGTTGCCTGCAGCAACTGCCGCGAGCACGGAGTGGTACAGGGCGCTGTCCCGGACCTCCATCTCCTCCTCGAGCAGGTACCGCGCCTCACGAAAGAGCGGATTGACCGGACTCAACACAGTTCGCAGAACCCACTCGTCGAAGTTCTCGACGGAGGCGGGGATGTCATTGTCAACGAAGCGCCGGTACGCCGGAGTCCCGCCGGCCACCGCGTGGACGAGTACGGCCAACCGTGGATCCGCCAGTTCCCAGAACCTGGCGGCGAGTCGATAGTCGAACGGGCGGACGACCATCTCCAGGCTCGCCCGACCACGTAGCGGGGCACTGCCTGACAGCAGCCCGCCCATCACCGACATCGCTGATCCGCACAGCAGCAGGTTGGTTCGGCGGCCGGCGGAAGCGGCTTGATCGATCTCCCGCTGCAGAATCGACGGCAGGGCGGGCGAAACCTTGCTCAGGTATGGGAATTCGTCGATCACGAAGGGCCCACTGGACGGGTCGATCGAGAACAGAAACCGGATCGCGTCGTCCCAGGTGTCGAAGCGAGGCGGCGACGGCGAGCCGA
Organism: Kribbella sp. NPDC049174; assembly: GCF_043197365.1. Classification (NCBI taxonomy): domain Bacteria; kingdom Bacillati; phylum Actinomycetota; class Actinomycetes; order Propionibacteriales; family Kribbellaceae; genus Kribbella; species Kribbella sp. NPDC049174. The sequence continues at coordinate 244,546 of NZ_JBICSZ010000009.1, forward strand.
GATGTGTCCCTACCGCGGCGGCGAACAGCGCGAGAGATTCGGTCTCGGTCGCCTCGGTCGCGCCGAAGTACATTCCGCCGGTCTGTTCGGCCAACGCCTGCACCAGATACGTCTTGCCCTGTCGCCGCCGACCACTGACGACACCCAATCGAGGCTGGTCCGTGGTCCGGCTCGCGAACCGGACCAGATGACCCCACTCCTCGTCACGTGCGAAAATACGCTCAGGCTTCCGCATGTTTGATAACTGTACTTATTATAAGTGTGATTCTCAAACTTGTCTCTCTCGCGAGAAGGCGTCCGCGGAGTGTGTCTCCCGACCGGGCCTTGGGCTGTCCTCAGCCCTTCGGCAGGTCGAGGACGAGGGCGTCGCCGGAGGGGTGGAAGCCGAGTTTGGTGAGGTAGGGGGCGGAGTCGCGCATGCGGGGTGGGGCGAGGACCTGGTGGAAGCCGTGGTCGGTGAAGACATCGCTGCGGCGGTAGACGAATTCGCCGGGGGTGAAGTCGCGGTACTTGGGCAGGACGTAGTCGAGGTCGATCTGGGCGCGGCCGTCGCCGGCGTCGTGGGCGAGGACGACACCGACGGTGCGGTCGCCGTGCTGGACCAGGAAGGCGTACGGGCTGTCGTTCGCGGCGAAGCCGGGGTTGAAGCGGCTGATGTCCTTGTGATGTGACGCGAGCACGTGGCCGAGGTACGCGTCGTCGCCGTTGACCTGCAGCACCTCGTACTCGGCCTGGTCGTGCCGGTGCCGGAGCAGCCGCCAGAGGTGGACCACGTTGATGACGCCCAGGACGGCGTTCATCCCGACCATCGGCCAGACCCCGATCGCGAGGTTGAAGCCGACCAGGATCACGCAACCGACCAGGTTCAGCACGCGCAGTCGCAGGATGCGGGTCTGCAGCAGTGACAGCACCACCAGCGCGGAGCCGCCCCACCCGATGATGCTCAAGACGTCCACAGCGCGAGGGTAGACCAGAACGGGCAGGCCAGACTGGGACCGTGAACGAGTCGCTACTGCTGAACGGCGTACCTCTGCGAACCATCGACCCTGGGTTGCTCAGAGCAATGAGCTACGGGCACTTCACCTCGATGCAGGTCCGGGACGGGCTGGTCGACGGTCTCGACCTGCACTTCGACCGCCTCGACCGCAGTTCCCGGGAGGTCTTCGGCCGTCCCGTGTCCGCCGACCGTGTCCGCACCTATCTACTAACCGCCCTCGACCACGCCGGCTCCGGCGACGTCTCGATCCGCGTCAACGCGTTCGGCTCCGACGACGCCGAGCCCAACTTGCTGATCCGCGTCAGCCCACCGATCGATCCCGGCGTACGACCGCTGCGACTGCTCGCCTTCCAGCACGAGCGGGCCGTCCCGCATCTCAAGCACACCGGCACCTTCGACCTCGTGTACTACGGCCGGCAGGCCGAACTCGAGGGGTACGACGACGCCCTCTTCCACACCGCGACCGGTGAGATCTCCGAAGCGTCGATCTGGAACATCTGCTTCGCCCGCGGCACCACGATCGTCTTCCCGTCCGCCCCGGTCCTCCCCGGCATCCGGCAACTGACCCTCCAGCGCGGTCTCGACGCCTACACCACAACCCCGGTCCAGCTGACCGACCTCGGGACGTACGACGCCGCCTACCTGACCAACTCCATCGACCCCGCACTCCCCGTCGCGGCGATCACCACCGGCATCGGCACCACGACGTACGACGCGCAGCCGCCGTCGACCGACGTGATCGCGAAGGCCTACGCATCCGTGCCCGCGCAGGAGATCTAGGCGCGCTCGGACCACCAGCGGAGCAGTTCCTCGCGGGCCTGGTCCTCGCCCAGCGGGCCTTGGTCGAGCCGGAGCTCCATCAGGAACTTGTAGGCCTGACCCACCTCGCGGCCCGGCGGGATGCCGAGGATCTGCATGATCTGGTTGCCGTCCAGATCGGGGCGCAGGGCATCGAGTTCCTCTTGTTCCTTCAGCCGCTCGATCCGGGCCTCGAGGTCGTCGTACGCGGACCGGAGCGCGTCGGCCTTGCGCTTGTTGCGGGTGGTGCAGTCGGCGCGGGTCAGCACGTGCAGGCGGTCGAGCTGATCGCCGGCGTCGCGGACATAGCGCCGGACGGCGGAATCGGTCCACTCGCCGGTGCCGTAGCCGTGGAACCGCAGGTGCAGTTCGATCAGCTTGCCGACCTGGTCGATCTGCTCGTTGCTGAACCGGAGCGCCTTCATCCGCTTCCGGGCCAGTTTGGCGCCGACCACGTCGTGGTGGTGGAACGTCACCTTGCCGGCACCCTCGAACCGCCGGGTCTTCGGTTTGCCGATGTCGTGGATCAGCGATGCGAACCGAACGACGAAGTCCGGCGTCGGAACAGACAGACGCGATTCCAGATCGATGGCCTGATCGAGGACGGTGAGTGAGTGCTCGTACACATCCTTGTGCCGGTGGTGCTCGTCCCGCTCGAGCCGGAGCGCGGGCAGTTCGGGCAGCACGTGCTCGGCGAGCCCGGTGGACACCAGCAGGTCCAGGCCGATCCTCGGGTGATCGGAGCAGACCAGCTTGATCAGCTCGTCGCGGACCCGCTCGGCCGACACGATCGTGATCCGTTCGGCCATCGCGGTCATCGCCGCCACCACGGCGGGATCCGGGGTGAACCCGAGCTGCGCGGCGAACCGGGCCGCCCGCATCATCCGCAGCGGGTCGTCGGAGAACGAGTCCTCCGGTCGGCCCGGCGTCCGGATCGTCCGGGCGGCGACGTCCGCGATCCCGCCGTACGGGTCGACGAACGTGCGGGCCGGCAGCCGGACCGCCATCGCGTTCATCGCGAAGTCGCGCCGGGCCAGGTCGCCCTCGAGGCTGTCGCCGTACGAGACCTCCGGTTTGCGCGAGGTGGGATCGTAGGACTCCGACCTGTACGTCGTGATCTCCAGAATCCACTCACCCTTGCGACAACCGATCGTGCCGAAGGCCTTACCGATGTCCCAGACGTGGTCCGCCCAGCCGGACAGCAACCGCTCGATCACATCGGGGTGCGCTGAGGTGGCGAAGTCCAGGTCCTTGCTCCCCCGGCCGAGGAGAATGTCCCGGACGGGACCCCCGACCAGCGCGATCTCGTGCCCGGCGCCGGCGAAGCGGGCACCGAGCTCATCGACCACGGGAGCGATCTGCAGCAGCGCCTGGACCGCCCGCTGCTGGACGGCGGACAACGATCCGGCGGAGGCTGCCTGGTCGGCGAATGGTGACACGGGAAACTAGGTTACGGTGACGGCGTGTTGAGACGGCGACTGAGGCTCTCCGCTGCGGCGGTTGCGGGCCTGTTGATCGCTGCGTCGGCAGCGGTTCTCGGGACGGCGCCGACGTCCGCGGCGCCGGTGGAGGACCCGGTCGTCGAGGTCACCATCGACTCGTTCGGCCCGGTCGCGCCGAAGCCGGGCGACTCCGTCCAGATCACCGGCCGGGTCACGAACACCAGCGACACGACGTTCCGGGACCCGCAGGCGCTGGCGTGTATCGACCGCAAGCGCCTGGTCACCAATGCCGACATCGCCGCCGTCTCCACCGAGCAAGACGTGCCGATGAGCGAGCGGGACAGCTGCAAGCGGCTGACCACGTTCGAGTCCGGCACGTTCCAGCAGTTCGGAGCCCCGCTGGCGCCCAAGGCGTCGGTGCAGTTCACCCTGACCGTTCCCTGGAACGAGTGGCAGATCAGGAAGGACACCGGCGCGTACGTGGTCGGCGTCCAGTTCCGCGGACAGCCGGACGGGGAGAACACGGACCGGGTCACCGCCGGCCGTGCCCGCACCCTGATGCCCGTGATCGGCGCCCAGCCGCTGACCCGCAAGGTGAACACCGCACTCGTCATCCCGTTGCGCCATCGGCCGACCCAGCTGGGCGGGCAGAGGTTCGCGAACGACTCGCTGGCCCAGTCGATGGCGCCCAACGGTCCGCTCGGCCGGCTGCTCGCGCTCGGCAAGACCCGCAAGGTCACCTGGCTCGTCGATCCCGCGATGCTCGACGAGGCGCGCAAGATCGAGGACGGGTACGTCGTCGTCGGCGACGACAACCAGACGACACCGGGCACCGGGCAGAAGGTCGTCGCCGCCTGGCTGCGGGAGTTCGACGTCAGCCGTGCCGGCGGCGCCCAAGTCGTCCTGCTCCCGTACGCCGATCCGGACGTGGCGAGCCTGATCGACGCCAGCGACCCGTTGAGCAAGGACCCGGTGAGCAAGATCGTCGGTGACGCCCGGGCGGCCAGCGAGGGCTACAACCTGGGCCTCGGTTCCACCGTCCCGGCCACCTTCAAGACCAACGGGCTGTGGCTGGAGAACGGCGCGGCCCGGAGCCGCTACCTGGCCGCGGCCTCGTCCGGCTTCCGCGGTTCGACCGACCAGGACCTGAACCTGGTCGGCAGCTCGTCCTGGGTGACCGGCGAACGGCCGACCCTGAGCCCGTCACCGGTCTACAACGTGCTCACCCCGGAAGGACCGAAGACCGCGGTCCGCACCGTCATCGCGAACTCGGCCCTCACCACCGGCGGTCCGGACCCTGGCACCGCCGAGAATCCGCTGCAGGTCCGGCAGCGCTTCGCCGCCGAGACCGCCCTGCTGGCGACCGGCGGCACGACGCCCGTGTCGGTCGTCGCGCTGCCGCCGCGGGGCTGGGACGCCGAGGGCAGCGCGACCGCGGCGATCGCCGGCGAGCTGGAGCTGCTGCCGTGGATCGCGCCCACCGACGTCAACCAGATCGTCACGGCCACACCGAGGCCGCTGACCACCAAGGCACCCAACGCACCCCGGTCGAACCCCGCGCTCACCAGCGGTCAGGTCGACGCCGTCAAGCAGCTCAACGACGCCACCCTGACCTACCGCAACCTGCTGGACGTGCCGGAGAACATGGACGAGAACATCGAGCGCGCGCTGCTGCGCTCCGCGTCCAACAGTTGGCGCGGGTTCGCCGATGAGGCACAGAAGTTCACCGCGATCGAGACCGGATCGGTGAACCAGCAGCTGGCCAAGGTGTCCCTGGTCAACTCGAGTGTCGGACAGGGCCAGCACCGGGTGATCAAGGTGAACCTGGCCGGCAGCAAGGGCACCTTCCCGCTGACCATCTCGAACGAGCTGGACCAGTCGATCCGGGTCGGCATCGTGGTGACCCCGGCGAACCGGACCGACCTGCGGATCAAGCCGCTGCAGACGAAGGTGCTGCCGCCGCGGGGGAAGGCGACGTACCTGATCGAGGCGAGTGCGGAGCAGAACGGTCTGATCAGGGCGAACGCCCAGGTGATCACCGCCTCGGGCCGTCCGGTCGGCCGTTCCCAGGATCTGGTGATCGAGGCCGCGCAGTACGGCAGTGTCGGCTGGATCCTGGTCGGCGCGGCCTGCGCGCTGCTCTTCGGTACGTCGTTCGTCCGCATCTATCGCCGGATCCGGACCGAGCGGCGTAGCCCGGCACCGGCCGAGCCGGCCACCGACCCGCTGCACCCCGCGCCGATCGACCCGGAGCCCGGTACCGGCCCCGTGAACTCGGCTGCGACCGGCGTACCGGAATCCGTCCCCGATGCGCCGGTGGACGCGTCCCTGAAAGAAGGAGTCGGTTCGAAGGATGGCTGACCGCACCCTGCGATCCGCGGCGGTGATGGCAGCCGGAACGGTGCTGTCCCGCCTGCTCGGATTCGTCCGGATCGCCCTGCTCGCGGCCGCCATCGGTACCGCGCTGCGCGGCGACATCTTCACCGCCGCGAACACCATCCCGAACAGTCTGTACATCCTGCTGGCCGGCGGCGTGTTCAACACCGTGCTGGTGCCGCAGCTGGTCCGGGCGATCAAGAACCACGACGACGGCGGCCAGGACTTCACCAACCGTCTGCTGACCTTCGGCTTCGTCGTGCTGGCGGTCGTGACGGTCGGGTGCGTGCTGCTGGCACCCGCGATCGCGGGGCTGTACACGCCGGAGGAGCTGAAGGACCCGTCCCGGGCATCCGAGCGGGCGTCGCTGGTGATGTTCGTCCGGTTGTGCCTACCGCAGATCTTCTTCTACGGCGCCTTCGTGCTGGTCGGCCAGGTGCTGAACGCGCGGCGCCGGTTCGGCCCGATGATGTGGGCGCCGATCGCGAACAATGTCGTCGCGTGCGCGTCGATCGTGGTGTTCTTGCTGGTCTACCGCACCGGCGACCCGCCGGCCACCTACAGCCATGGTGAGGAGCTGCTGCTAGGACTCGGGCACACACTCGGAATCGCCGTACAGCTGCTGGTGCTGCTCCCGTACCTGAGGGCGAGCGGGCATACGTACAGGCCCAAGTTCGGTCTGCGTGGCACCGGCCTCGGTCACACCGCGAGGCTGGGTATCTGGACCGTGCTGTTCGTCGCGGTCAACCAGGTAACCCTGGTGGTCGTCACGCGGCTCGCCATCGCCGGTAGTGCGTCGGACGAGGCCGGCGCGAAGGCGGGTCTGTTCGCGTACAGCACGGCGATGCTGATCGTCCTGGTGCCGCACGGCATCGTGACTGTCTCGCTCGCGACGGCCGCGCTGCCCCAGATGTCGGCGTTCGCGGCCGACGGAGACGTCACCGAGGTGTCTCGGCTCGCGGCCCGGTCGATCCGGCAGACGCTGGCGATCGTCGTACCGGCGGCCGCCGCGATGATCGCGTTCGCCTATCCGATCGTCACGGTGATCGCCGGCTACGGCTCCGGTAAGAACAACCTGACGCTGATGGCGTACACGCTGATGACGCTGGCGCTCGGCCTCGTGCCGTTCACCGTGCAGTACTTCCAGCTGCGCACGTTCTACGCGTTCGAGGACACTCGCACACCGTTTTTCCTGCAGTGTGTGATCGCGGCGACCAACATCGCGGCCGCCGTGATCGGGGTCCGGGTGCTGCTGGACGCGGAGCACCTCCGGTTCAGCGGTGTCGTGCTGGGTGCGGCGTACGCGCTGGCGTACCTGGTCGCCGTACTGCTGTCCCGGTCGGTTCTGCGGCGCAAGGTCCCCCGGGTGCACGGCGCGGGGATCGGGCTGCCGATGCTCGCGATGGTGATCGCCGCGGTGGTCGCGGTCGCCGTCGCCCGGGGTGCGCTCTGGCTCCTGGACCTGGCCGTCGACTGGTCCGGACCGGTCGGCGCCCTGCTCCAACTCGCGGTCGCGGCAGCCGTGATGCTGCCCGTGTACGCCGGGATCGCGCGGGTACTCCGGATCCACGAGGTCAACGACGTGGTGTCGATGGTCACATCGAAACTCCCTGGCCGCCGCTGAACCGATCGGCTTGTGCACTCGTGCACCACCTGTCCGGTCAGGAGGGCACTAGTGCCTCGTCAAGGAACGTTGGTGCCTCTAGCGGTGGCCCAGTCGTTCGATGGCAAGGCGGAGGAGGAGAGCAATGCGGAGCATTGCGCGACGACGACAACGCCGCCAGCGGGCGTCTGGACCGCCGCTAGAGGTGCCGAACGTTTCTTGACGAGGCACTAGCATGGGGGCTGCGATCGGGCCGCCGACTGATCGCACCGGACCCCCGCCGACCGGGTCCGGAGCGCCAGACGCAGGCCGACCAGTGCATCGAGGAGGGCGAGAGACACCGTGTCGAACCAGACCGTCAGTCCTGGTGCCCTGCTCGCCGGCCGCTACCGGATCGCCGAGTTACTCGCGGAGATCGACGGTGCGCGGGTGTGGCGAGCAGTGGACGAGGTGCTCAGCCGGGCCGTCGTCGTGGATGTCCTGCCGGTCGGCGACCCGCGGACGAACCTCCTGTTCGACGCCGCCCGGCGCGCTGCCGCAGCGGCCGACCCCCGCTTCCTCCGCGTGCTCGACTGCGACATGCACGATGGCGTCACGTACTGCGTCCGCGAATGGGCCGGTGGCCGCCCGCTCGAGCGGATGCTCAGCAGCGGCCCGCTCACCGGGCAGCAGGCCGGCTGGCTGGCCCGCGAGGTGTCCGAAGCGCTGGAGAACCTGCACCGCACCGGCCTCGCCCACGGCTCCATCAGTCCGGCCACCGTCGTCGTCACCGACGCCGGAGCGATCAAGGTCGTCGGCCTCGCCACCGAGGCGGCGCTGCGCTCGACCGGCCCGGGTTCGCCCGAGCATGACGTCCGCGCGCTCGGTGAACTGCTTTACGCCTCGCTGACCGGCCGGTGGCCCGGCCCGGCTCCGGCGTGGGGGCTGCAGCCCGCTCCGGTGGAGCACGGCCGGCTCCTGAGCCCGCGTCAGGTGCGCGCCGGCGTGCCGCGCTCGCTGGACGACATCAGCGACCGGCTGCTCAGCAACCCGCCGCGCCACCACGCACCGCCGATCACGAGCGCGGCCGGTCTGTCCGCCGCCCTGTCCGGGGTTGTCGGCAGCTCGCACGAGCCGCCGAGCCAGATGGACGAGACTGTCGCGATCGCCCGGCAGAACGGCAGCGTCGACGACGCCACCCAGATCGTCCCGCCGACGCCACCGCCCGCGCTCGACCCGACGCCCCCGGCGTACCAGTCGAACGGGCAGGAGCACTCGGCGTACTCCACTGCGGCCGAGACACGTCCGGTCCGCCGCCAGGCGCCACCGCCGCCGAACGGCAACGGCCACCGCCGCCGGCCCGACGAGCCGAAGCCGAAGGGCTCGTGGGGCGGCCGGATCCTGATCCTGCTCGCCGTCCTGGCCCTGCTGTCGGTGATCGCGATGGCCCAGTTCCTGCTCAAGGGCGCGATGAACAGCGACCAGGGCACCGACGATGCCGGCGGCGACAAGACCGCCCCGCAGACCAGTACGACGCCGTCGGCCACCGGTGGGCCGGCCAAGATCGTCGGCGCCAAGAGCTTCGACCCGCCGCCGGGCGACGGCCAGGAGCACCCCGAGGACGTGGGCAACACCTACGACGGCAAGCCGAGTACGACCTGGACGACGATGTCGTACCGGAACAAGCCGAACCTCGGCGGGCTGAAGGACGGCGTCGGGATCGTCTACGACCTCGGCGCACCGACCACTGTGTCCAAGGTGGCGGTGGCCCTCAGGGGTGACGGCACCAGCCTGCAGGTGATGGTGCCGAAGGATGACACGAGCAAGTCCCCGACCACGACCAGCGGCTGGACCGCGGTCGCGACGGAGGAGGAGCAGCCCGAAGGCACGGCGACGCTGACGCTGTCGAAGCCGACCGAGACGCGGTACGTGATGGTCTGGCTGACCGAGCTGCCGAAGGAAAGCGGCAGCAAGTACCGGGGCGAGATCTCGGAGGTCACGATCCAGAAATGACCTCGTCGGATATCACTCGGATCGGCGCGGCTGACCCCGTTGCCCTGCCTGCGGAGCATGCTGGGCCGGTGAGCTACGACCAGATGGACGACCACGAGCTGCTCCGGCTGCACGTGGCCGGCAACCCGGACACGTTCGGGATCCTGGTCCGGCGGCACCGGGACCGGATGTGGGCGGTCGCGATCCGGACCCTGGGTGAGCCGGAGGAGGCCGCCGACGCCCTGCAGGAGGCGTTCATCTCGGCGTTCCGCCGGGCCGACTCGTTCCGCGGTGACGCCAAGGTGACCACCTGGCTGCACCGGATCGTGGTGAACGCCTGCCTGGACCGGATCCGCCGCCGCCAGGTCCGCGCCGCCGACCCGTTGCCGGAGGACGAGGATCGCGCCGCCGAGCTGGCCGGTCCGTCCGAGGACGACCCGGCCGAGATCCGCGAACGCCGGTTGGACGTGCTGAACGCGCTCAAGCAGATCAACGAGGATCAGCGCAGCGCACTCGTCCTGGTCGACATGGAGGGCTACTCGATCGAGGAAGCGGCCGCCATCCTGGGCTGTGCGCCGGGTACGGTGAAGAGCCGCTGCGCCCGTGGCCGGGCCCGGTTGCTGCCCCTGCTCCGGCACTGGCAGACGACCCGGGGTGGTTCCGAGGAGGCCGACGTACCGGCGAAAACCGCGGCGGAAGCGGTGGGAACCGAATGAGTGGGTACCCCGTCGAAGCGAAGTCGCCTACCTGCGACCTGACCTTCATGCCTCGACCCGGAGTACTCCGATGACCACTCTGCGCCCGATCCCGGGCACCTCCTGTGAGGGGGCGAGTTCCCGATGACCGATTCCGGTCTGCCGACCAGTGAGCACCTCGAGCACCTGGACACGGACACGATCGCCGACCTGATCGAGAACCTGCTGCCCGCACCCGAGGCGCATCGCGCTCGTGAACACGTGAAGGCATGCCCCGAGTGTCAGCAGACGTTCGACGCGCTGACACAACTGTCCGAGGACCTCGCCGAGGAGGGCCGGGCGGACATTCCGATGCCGGCCGACATCGCCGAGCACCTCGACCAGGTCATCGTGTCGGAGTCCGTGCTGCGCGCGTCCACCGTGGGTGTGCACTCGCTGGTCCAGATCCGCGACCAGCCGCACCGGCACCTGCCGAAGCTGCTCAGCGCGGCCGCGGCGGTCGTGGTGGTGGCGGGGATCGGCGTCGGTGTGGTCATCGCCACCAAGGACCAGGCCGCCGACAGCTCGGCCGGGATCGGTCCGTCCGTCCTGCCGAGCGGCATCCCGTCGCTGTCGGCCAAGGACGTCGGCCCGGACGCTCAGCAGTGGCTGGAGAGCACCAACGGACCGTTGCTGAACGGCTCCGACGCGGAGAAGTCCTGCGCTCGCGCCTTCGCCTCCGGGCGGCCGAACCCGGTGGTCCGGCTGGTGCAGCCGGCCAAGGTCGACGGCAAGCGGGCGGTGCTGATCGGGCTCCAGGGCGGCTCACCCCGGGACATCCAGATCTTCGCGGTCACCGGGTGTAGCGACGGCCGCGCAGCCTCCCCGTTCTACGACACGAATATCACCCTGCGCAATCGCTGAGACGCCGCTGCTCTGTCCCGGCCTGGCGGTGGGTACCGTGGGAATGGTCGGCCTCTAGGATCCGTTGAGTACGACGTACCAATGTCTCGACGACACGAGGAACGCCTGCATGAGCGACTCCACAGTCCGTAACGTCATCATCGTCGGCTCCGGCCCGGCCGGTTACACGGCTGCCGTGTACGCCGCGCGCGCCAGCCTCGAGCCGCTCGTGTTCGAGGGATCCGTCACCGCCGGCGGCGCACTGATGACCACGACCGAGGTCGAGAACTTCCCCGGCTTCTCGCAGGGCATCATGGGCCCGGCGCTGATGGACGAGATGCGCACCCAGGCCGAGCGCTTCGGCGCCGAGCTGGTGGCGGACGACATCGTCGCGATGGACCTGACCGGCGAGATCAAGTCGGTCACCGACTCCGCCGGCACCGAGCACAAGGCCAAGACGGTGATCCTGGCGATGGGCTCCGGCTACCGCAAGCTCGGCCTGCCGAACGAGGACCGGATGTCCGGCCACGGCGTGTCCTGGTGTGCGACCTGTGACGGGTTCTTCTTCCGTGAGCAGGAGATCGCGGTGGTCGGCGGCGGCGACTCGGCCGTCGAGGAGGCCACCTTCCTGACCCGGTTCGCGAAGAAGGTCACGCTGGTGCACCGCCGCGACGAGCTGCGGGCGTCGAAGATCATGGCCGACCGCGCGTTCGCGAACGACAAGATCGAGTTCGCCTGGAACTCCGAGGTCGCCGCGATCCAGGGCGACGACAAGCTGACCGGCGTCGTACTGCGGGACACCGAGACCGGTGAGACCCGGGAGCTGCCGCTGACCGGCCTGTTCATCGCGATCGGGCACGACCCGCGGTCGGAGCTGATCAAGGGTCAGGTGCGCCTGGACGAGGAGGGCTACGTCCTGGTCCGCGAGGACAGCACCGAGACCAACCTGCCCGGCGTCTTCGCCGCCGGCGACCTGGTGGACCACACCTACCGGCAGGCGATCACCGCCGCCGGTACCGGCTGTGCGGCCGCCCTGGACGCCGAGCGCTTCCTGGCCACCCTCGAGCACGAGGCGACCGCGGCCGCCGCCGCGGCCACCGAGCCTGTCACCGTCTGAACCTGCCAACCACTGAAGGAGATACGCCCGTGGGCGAGAAGATGAAGGCCGTCACCGACGCCGAGTTCGACCAGACCGTGCTGAAGAGCGACAAGCCCGTACTGGTGGACTTCTGGGCCGAGTGGTGTGGGCCGTGCCGCCAGGTCTCCCCGATCCTCGAGGAGCTGAACCAGGACCACGGCGACAAGCTCACCTTCCTGAAGATGAATGTCGACGAGAACCCGGTCACCCCGAGCAACTACCGTGTTACGGGTATCCCTACCATCAACGTCTACGTGAACGGTGAACTGGCCAAGTCCATCGTCGGCGCGAAGCCGAAGGCGGCGCTGCTGAAGGAGCTGGCCGCCTTCACGGAGTAGGACCGCACGTCCTGACTGAGGTTTGGACCATCCGTCCGCCACACGGCAAGGAGCAGTTTGATGGCTGGCACCCCGTTCAGCGGCCCGCACGGCGTGTACCGGATCGGCGACACCGGTGAGGCAGTCGCCGAGATCATCGGCAAACTCCAGCGGCTCGGCCTGCTGGCGGGCGGTCACGACGTCTACGACGAAGCGACCGCGCACGCTGTCCGGGGATTCCAGCAGCAACGCGGGCTGATGATCGACGGGATCGTCGGCCCGCAGACCTATCGGGCGATCGACGACGCCCGCTGGCGGCTGGGCGACCGACTGCTGACGTACGTCGTCTCGCACCCGCTGACCGGGGACGACGTTCTCGCGCTGCAGGCGAAATTGCAGGAGCTCGGCTTCGCGGTGGCCCGGATCGACGGCATCTTCGGTGCGGACACCCAGCGCGCGGTGACCGAGTTCCAGCGGAACATGGGCCTGCCGGCCGACGGCACCTGCGGCCCGTCCACTTTCAAGGCGTTGCAGCGGATCAAGCCGATGGCGACCGGCGGTCGCCCGGACGCGTTGCGTGCTTCCGAGCAGGTTCGCGCCGCGGGGCCGCGACTGTCGGGCAAGACCGTGGTGATCGACCCGGGTCACGGCGGCTTCGACTACGGCTGGGAGGGTTTCGGCCTGCGCGAGTCCGATATCGCGTACGACCTGGCCGCCCGGATCGAGGGTCGGCTGGGCGCGACCGGCGTACGGGCGTATCTGTCGCGCGGACGGGACCAGGGGCCGGACGAGCTGGCCCGGGCCGCGTTCGCGAACGAGACGGACGCCAACCTCTGTGTGTCGCTGCACACCGACGGGTCGATGAATCCGGAGGCGCAGGGTGTCGCGACGTACTTCTACGGCAACGATCTGCACGGTGCGTCGTCCAGCGTGGGCGAGCAGTTCGCTGGGCTGGTGCAGCGCGAGATCGTGGCGCGGACCGACCTGCTGAACTGCCGGACGCACGCCAAGACCTGGGATCTGCTGCGGCGGACCAAGATGCCCGCGGTCCGGCTGGAGATCGGGTACGTCACCAACCCGCACGACTCGGCCCGCCTGGCCGATCCGGCGTTCCGTGACGTGGTCGCCGAGGCGATCGTGGTCGCGATCCAGCGTGTCTACCTCCCGCCGGACCAGGACGCGGCCACCGGCATGCTCCGCTTCGGCCAACTGACTGTCTGAACAACAGACGTGTGCCCTGGCAGGTGTCCAACCTTGCCAGGGCACACGTCTGTCCGGACTACCTCTGTTCGGAGTAGTCCTTCTCGAGGGCGATCTTCGGGACGGCCCGGTCGAGTCCGCGCGGCAGCCACCAGGCGCGGTCCCCGAACAGCCGCATCACGGCCGGCACGATGATGCACCGGATCAGCACGGCGTCCAGCAGTACGGCGGTGGCCAGGCCGAGGCCGAACTGCTTCAGCATCCGGTCCGGGCTGAGCAGGAAGGCACCGAACACCACGATCATGATCGCGGCCGCCGCGGTGATCACACTGCCGGTGTTGGCCAACCCCTCCCGGACGGCCTCCTTCGCATCCTTGGTACGACGCCATTCCTCATGGATCCGGGAGACCAGGAACACCTCGTAGTCCATCGACAGACCGAAGACGATCGCGAAGATCATCACCGGGACGAACGCCTCGATCGGACCGGGCTGCGCACCGAACCAGCCCTGCTGGAAGACCAGCGTGATGACACCGAGCGAAGCCCCGATGCTGAGCAGGTTGAGCACCGCCGCCTTCAACGGGATCAGAATCGACCGGAACACCGCCATCAGCAGCAGGGCCGACAGTCCGACCACGACCAGGACGAAGATCGGCAGCCGATTGCTGACCGCCGACGCGAAGTCGTCGGCCGCCGCCGTCGCACCACCGACCAGGTAGTTCGCCTCGGTCCGCGCTTCGAGCGCGGGCAGCGTGTCGTCGCGCAGCCGCTCGACGAGCTCGCTGGTGGCCGCATCCTGCGGCGCCGACTTCGGGAACGCCAGCACGGTGGCGATCTTGCCGTCGGGTGTCAGTTGCGGCGGCGTGACCGCGGCGATGTTCGGATCCGCTTGCAGAGTCTGGCCGAGTTGCTGCGCCGCGGCCGCGTTCCCTTCAGAGACGACCACCAGCGGACCGTTGAAGCCAGGCCCGAATCCCTGTGCCAGCAGGTCGTACGCCTTCCGGCTGGTCTTGGCCGGGTCATCCGTCCCCGCGTCCGCGAACCCGAGCCGCATGTCCAGCGCCGGCAACGACAATGCGATCAGCGCGATCGTCCCGAGCACCAGCGGCACCCACGGACCCCGCTGAACCACAGCCGCGAGCTTCCGCCACCCGTCCCCGGGCGTACGACGCTTCTTCGCCGCGTGCTTGCGGACACTCTTCTCGATCCGCTTGCCGAACAGCGTGAGCAGAGCCGGCAGCAGACTCACCGCGGCCAGCATCGTCATTAGCACGGTCAGCGTGACTCCGAGCGCGACACCTTGCAGTGCACCGAGTCCGAGCGCGAGCAGACCGAGCAGGGCGATCACCACCGTGCAGCCGGCGAACATCACCGAGCGGCCGGCAGTGTCCAGGGCAACCATCGACGCGGTCGCCCGATCGGTGCCGTCCTTCAGCAACTCGTGGCGGTAGCGGGAGAAGATCAGCAACGCGTAGTCGATCCCGACGCCCAGGCCGACCAGCATCATCACCGGCGCGGTGTAGTCGGGCACGGTAAACAGATGTGAGGCCAGCACCAGCAGGCCGAGCGTGCCGCCGACGGCGAACACCGCGGTCAGCAGCGGAAGGGTTGCCGCGAGCAACGATCCGAACAGGAACACCAGGATCACCAGCGCGGCCAGGATGCCGGCACCTTCGGCCGCACCGCCCTCGCTCTCGGCTGCCGTCCGGGCCAGGTCGCCGCCGACCTCGACCTGCAGGCCGGGCCTGGCGAACTCCTGCGCCCGGTCGATGATCGTCCGGACGTCCTCGACCGTCATGTCCTCGACGGTGGTGTCCAGGCCGACCGTCGCATACGCCGTACGCCCGTCCTCGGACAGCGAGCCGGGTGCGGTGAAGGGGTCCGCGACGGAGGCCACGTGCGGGAGGTCCCCGACGGCAGCCAGCATCGACGCGACCCGCTGCTTCTCCGGCTGGAGACCGCCGTCCGCGTGCAGGACGATCTGAACCGACGCGGTGTCGCCCTGCGGCTGGTGCTCGCGGAAGATGTCGGTCACCCGCTGGGAGTCGGTGCCCGGGAGCGAGGTGTCGTTGCGGTAGCTGTCGCCGATCAGAGTCGAGGCCGCGGTGACGGCGACGAGGGCGACCACCCAGAGCGCCACGGCGAGGGCTGCGTGCCGCATCGACCAGCCGGACACCCGGTGCAGCAGCCCGGCTCGTCCACCTCCCTTCCCGGGCGGTCGGCGTACTGGAGTGTCCACGGTCATGGCTTGCGCCTCCCCTTGATAAGTAGATTCGCTACATGTTGCCTCTCGACAGTAACAGACATATGAGTAGACTGGCTACATGAAGGCGGATGCGCTGCGTGGACACCTCGACCCGATGATCCTGGCCGTCGTCGAGACCGAACCGCTGCACGGCTACGCGATCATGGAGGCGTTGCTGGAGCGCAGCGGCGGGGAGCTGGACCTGCCGACCGGGACGCTGTACCCGGCGCTGCGGCGCCTCGAGCGAGCGGGCTACCTGGCCAGCGAGTGGAGCACGGTCGGCGGGCGGAAACGCCGTACCTACCAGCTCACCAGCGCGGGGCAGAAGATGCTTGCTTCAGGCAAGCAGGAGTGGCTGACCTTTCGCGCGGTGGTGGAAGGGGTACTACGCCCGGGCCAGGCGTAGACAGCGCCCGGCCGAGATCGCGACGACCAGCAGCGGGAGGACGACGAAACCGCCGACCGCGCCGAAATCCGCCACCTGGTTGGGATGTGAGCTGGTGATGCCCATCCCGGTGCCGATCAAGCTGACCAGGACCGAGCTCACCAGGGCGAAGACGGCGGTCATCCGGCTGACCCGATCACGCACCACCGGATACCGCATGCCGATACCCGCCGCGATCACCGCGAGGAACGCACCGGCCATCGCCAGGCCGCCGACCACCTCGACGATCTGGCCGAGGAATGTGCCCACCGGGTTCGGCTCGACTACATCCTGGTTCCAGCCCCACAGGCCTTCCTTCCAGACCAGCGGCTGGGCGCACAGCACCAGGCACAGCATCACCGCGGTCCGCCGGCCCTGGCTGACCGCCAGCTCGGCGCGATAGCCGGGCGCGACCTCGTCGAGCTCGCCGAAGTCGGCGACCGCCTCTCGCTCGGCGTTGTCCCGGTCGAGACCGTCGGCCTCGAAGGCCTCGGTGGCGTCGACCAGGTGGTCCCGCGCCTCGGCCAGCAGGTCGGCCTTCCGCCGGCGCGGGCCGGGCAATGCGCGACTCAGGCCGGTCAGGTAGTCGTCGACCGGCGTGAGGGTGCTTCCACGGCTGGACACGCCTACCAGTATGGGCACGGACGGCTCAGATCACGTCCGGGGTTCCACTGAGTCGCCCCTGACCTCGCCCGCGGCGGCTGCCTTGCGACGGTGACGCAGGATGAAGAAGCCGATGTACCCGATGATCACCAGCGCGAAGCCGATCTTCTCGGCGGTCGGTGTCGCGCCCTCGGGCCAGATCCGGCCGTCCAGGTAGTGGTTGATGTAGCCGGCGTCGTAGACCGACTCGCCGCCGCGGCGGCGGAAGTACTTCTCCGACCCGGTCAGCGGGCAGTCGTAGTCGATCAGCACGATGGCCAGGTTCCAGACCACGATGGCGAGATGCGCCCAGATCACCTTCGGCCACTTCCAGGCCAGGAAGGCGCCGAGCACGAAGAACAGCAGGAAGGCCGCGTGCAGGATCATCATCACGTCGGCCAGGAGGCGCCAGATCATCGTCGTCAGCCTGTCGGTGTGCGGGTGAGAGCATCCCGGACCGTGACCGGTGCGGGTGGGGTGTGCTCGGGACGGATCGCGCCCATCAGTCGCTCCACCGCTGCCTCCATCTCACTGCGCCAAGTGACTGCGGAGCGCAGATCCAGCCGCAGCCGCGGATTCCGTGGATGGTCCCGCACGACGCCGAATCCGACGGCCCGGAGGAAGTCGGTCGGCCAGACGCACCCCGGCCCGTCCCACCGCGAGTCGCCGAACGCCTCGACCGCCCGGAATCCCCGCTTCAGCACGTCCTTGGCGACCGCCTGGACCAGGATCTTGCCCAGCCCGAGCCCCAGGTAACGCGGCAGGATCCGCCCGGTCGCCAGTACGACGGCATCCGGGCTGACCGGCGCGGTCGGGAAGGCCTGGATCCGGGGCAGGTACGTCGCCGGGGCGTACACCGCGAACCCGGCCGGCTCGTCGTCGACGTACAGGACGACGCCCGCACTGCCCCAGTCGAGCAGCAACTGGGACAGCCAGGCTTCCTTCTCCAGGCCGGTGTCGCCGGTCCGGGCCGCCTGCTTGGCGGCGACCGGGTCCAGCTCCCAGAACACACAGTCACGGCACGGCACCGGGAGCTCGTCGAGATTGGCGAGCGTGAGCGGTTCGAGCCGTCGGGCCATCAGCGTGCTTTGTCTCTGGTCCGGACTGTTACTTCCATCACGGTGCGTGTCGCCCTGGGTATCGTCGGGTCGCTCATCGCGCCGCCGGGGCGGGCGCCGGTGCCGGCTTCCGCGCATCCGGGGTCTCCGCCGCCTCCGGGGCGACGTACCGCTGTTGCACCTTTGCGGCTGGTTGCCGCCGGAACAGCTCGCCTGCGAACCCGGCCAGCACGCCCAGCAACAGTCCGCCGAGCGTCCAGCCGGCTGCCTTGCCCACGCTCATCCGATCCGCCTTCCGCATCCACCTCTCAGGCCGCACCGCACCGCCCGGCAGTCTCAGCAGCCAGATCACGGCATGGTCGAACCTGCCCCTATAAGGCATGGTAGTGAGAGGTCGCGCCGATCCACAGCCCAGGCACGCTTGGGTTGTCCGTCGTAACCTGGTGACTTCCCCCTCGATCACCTGTTGGAGTGGCTCCGTGAGTGCTGACCTGCCCGATGTCCGGCAGACCCGTCTCGACAACTACGTCGATCGGTACGCAGCACGGACCAAGGGCATGACGGCCTCGGAGATCCGCGCCCTGTTCGCCGTCGCCAGCCGGCCCGAGGTGGTCTCGCTCGCGGGCGGGATGCCGAATATCGGCGGCCTGCCGCTGGACGTGGTCGGCAGCGCGGTCCGCGACCTGGTGATCGACAACGGGCCGACCGCGATGCAATACGGCTCCGGCCAGGGCGATCCCACGTTGCGGGACCAGATCTGCGACGTGATGCGGCTGGAGGGGATCGACGCCCACCCGGACGACGTCGTCGTGACGGTCGGCAGCCAGCAGGCGGTCGATCTGGTCACCCGGGTGTTCTGCGACCCGGGCGATGTGGTGATCTGCGAGGCGCCGTCGTACGTGGGTGCGCTCGGCGTGTTCCGCGCGTACCAGTGTGAGGTCGTCCACGTCGCGATGGACGACGACGGCGTCGTACCGGAGGCGCTGGAGCAGGCGATCGCGGCCGTCCGCGCGGCCGGGAAGCGGATCAAGTTCTTCTACACGATCCCGAACTTCCACAACCCGGCCGGGGTCTCGCTGTCGAACGAGCGACGGCGGCGGGTGCTGGAGATCTGTCAGCGAGCCGATCTGCTGGTGCTGGAGGACAACCCGTACGGGCTGCTCGGGTTCGACGGGGATCCGTACCGGGCGCTGCGGGCCGACGACCGTGAAGGTGTGATCTACCTCGGCTCGTTCTCGAAGACGTTCGCCCCGGGGTTCCGGGTCGGCTGGGCGGTGGCCCCGCACGCCGTGCGCGAAAAGCTTGTGCTGGCACAGGAATCGGCCACCCTGTGTCCCCCGGTGTTCAGTCAGCTCGCCATCTCGTCGTACCTGACCCGGCACGACTGGCTCGGGCAGGTGAAGCAGTTCCGGGAGATGTACCGGGAACGTCGCGACGCGATGCTGGCGGCGCTGACCGAGAAGATGCCCGCGGCAACGACCTGGACCAGGCCGGGCGGCGGGTTCTATGTCTGGCTCACCCTGCCGGACGGACTGGACGCGAAGGCGATGCTGCCGCGAGCGGTGACCGCGCGGGTGGCCTATGTGCCCGGGACCGCCTTCTTCGCGGACGGTTTCGGCTCTCAGTGCATGCGGCTGTCGTACTGTCATCCGACCCCGTCGCGGATCGTCGAAGGGGTCGGCCGGCTGGCCGCGGTGATCAACGAGGAGCTCGAACTGCGGCAGACATTCGGGCCGATGACACCGGGGCCGAGGCGCGACTACGACGCTCCTGGTCCGGAGCTGAGCTGAGCTTGCCCTGGTCCGCTGCGCAAAGGTTGCGCAATGGATCTACGGGTGCCCGGGGGTCTCTGACGCGGTAGCGGTACCGTTCCTGTGGGCCTCGGGACCGGCGGACCGAGCCGGAGTCGCCCACGAGTGATCGGGATATTTGTGATGAGTGATCTGGGTCGAGTGCTGGTACTAGCCGGTGGACTGTCACACGAGCGGGACGTCTCGCTCCGGTCCGGCCGGCGGGTCGCCGACGCCCTGCGCAGCGTCGGCGTGGAAGTCGAGCAGCGCGACGTCGACGCCAACCTGGTCGAACGGCTCCGCGACGATCCGCCGGACGCTGTCTTCCCCGTCCTGCACGGCGTCACCGGCGAGGACGGCGCACTCCGCCAGGTCCTCGACCTGTACGGCGTCCCGTACGTCGGCGCCGCCGCGGCAGCCTGCCGGACCGCTTTCGACAAGCCGGTCGCGTCGACCATGGTCGGAGCGGCCGGGCTGAACACGCCTGCGTCCGTGGTGCTGGGGCACGACACGTTCCGCGAGCTCGGCGCCACCGCGCTGATGGAGGCGGTGATCCACCAGGTCGGCCTGCCGCTGGTGGTGAAGCCGGCCCGCGGCGGTTCCGCTCTCGGCGCGTCGATCGTGCGGTCGGTGGACGAGCTGCCGTCGGCGATGGTGAATTGCTACGCCTACGGACCGGTGGCGCTGATCGAGCAGTACATCGACGGGACCGAGGTCGCGGTGACTGTTGTGGACACCGGCGACGGGCCGCGGGCGTTGCCTGCGGTGGAGATCCGGCCGGACTCCGGGTTCTACGACTACGAGGCGCGGTACACGGCCGGCGCGACGCAGTTCGTCGTACCTGCTCAGGTCGGCGCCGATGTGGCGGAGGCGTGCGCCAAGGCGGCGGTCACCGCGCATGAGGCGTTGGGGCTGCGGGACCTGTCGCGGTCTGACCTGGTCATCGACGCGTCCGGTGTGCCGTGGTTCCTGGAGGTGAACGTGGCGCCGGGCATGACGGAGACGTCGCTGGTGCCGTTGGCCGCGGAGGCCGCCGGGATCGAGCTTGGTGTGCTGTGCCGCGACCTGCTGGCTGCCGCCGCGGCTCGTTGAGGTTCTGATGTCCGCAGGGGGTGTTCGGCCGCCGCTTTGGCGGGTGGTGCTGACGCCGCGCTGGTTGGGGCTGCTGGTACTGGCGCTGGCGATCGCCGCGGTGATGTCGGTGATGGGCGTGTGGCAGCTGGAGGTTTACCAGTCCAAGACCGCGGCCGCGACAGCCAAACGAGCCGAGGGCGCCCCGATCGCCTTACAGTCCCTGTTCTCCATCGACGAAGGCCTCCCAGCGAAGGCAGTCGGCCGCCGCGTCACGGTGTCCGGCGAATGGGGCCCAGCCAAGGACCAACTGCTCATCTCCGACCGTCGCCACGGAGACCAGGACGGCTTCTGGGTCGTAACCCCCCTCATGCTGAACACCACCAGCGCTGGCTCTCCTAGCGCGGGTGCTGTGATGGTGGTCCGCGGCTGGGTCTCATCCGTCACGGATCCGGCCACCAAGGCACCCTCCGGCCCAGTCGCACTATCCGGCGCCGTAGCAGCCTCAGAAGCCCAGGACGCCTCCGGCGACGCCGCCAACGGCCGCGTCCTACAGTCCCTCCGGATCCCAACCATCGTCCACATGGTCGACTACCGGATCTACGACGCATTCGTCGTACAGTCATCGATCGACTCCGGCACGACGCCCCAGCCCGCCCCGGCCGTCGTACCAGCCCCCTCTCCCCCAACCGACCACGCCGGCCTACGCAACGTCGCCTACGCCTTCCAGTGGTGGATCTTCGCCGCCTTCACTCTCTGGATGTGGACCCGCATGGTCCTAGACACCCGCCGCGCCGAGGCTGACCCCACCGAGGCCAACCCCTCCGACTCCGACCCCGAGCCCTCCAACCCCGAGCCGGACGACGACCCGGCCGCGGACGCAGCCCCGACCCGGCTTCGGGCCCAGGCCTAGCCTCGGACGCCACGCCCCCGGCCCCGGCACGGGCTCGGGCTTCCGGCTCGGTCCCGGGCTCAGCCCGGGCCGCGGGCTCGCACGCGGCGTCGGGCCGAGCGTCGGGATCAGGCTCGGGCATGGACTCAGGCTCGGGCACGGGCTCAGGCTCGGGCACGGGCTCAGGCCTGACTCGTGCCACCTCGTCGGGTGCGTGATGGCGGCAGGGCTGTGACCTGGGGTTTGTGGTCGCTGGTGGGCTTTCGGGGTGACTAATCGGGCGGTTGTACCGTCAAGGGCGGTAAGCGCAAGCTAGTCAGACGAGGCTTTCACCCAGGCGGAACGTCAAGCGAGGCAGACATCCCATGTCAACGGAAGAAAACAAGACGATCCTGCGCGACTCGTACGAGGCGATCTTCAATCAACACGAGGTGGATCGCGCCGGCGAGTTCTACGCGCCGGACTATCTGGACCATGACGGCCTTCCCGGGCAGGCGCCGGGACTGGACGGCGCCAAGCAGAAGTGGGCGGGGTATTTCGCCGGTGCCCCCGACCTGCGTCGCACGATCGAGGAGATGATCGCCGAGGGAGACAAGGTCGCGGTGGCCTGGACGGTAGAGGGGACCCACGAAGCCGAGCTGCTCGGCATTTCGGCCACCGGGAAGCCGTTCCGGCTCAGCGGCATGAGCATCTACCGCCTGGCAGAGGGCAAGATCACCGAGCAGCGCGAGTGGTGGGATCGTCTGGCGTTGATGCGGCAGCTAGGCGTTCTTCCCAACCCCGACGGCAACTAGGACCGCCAGGCAGAGCGATCCCGTCACGGGAGCCCATCGAATCTAGGAGCCCGCCACCCTCACAGACCACCAATGGAGTTGGCAGTCCTCTCCGCCGGTAGCGTCGATCGCGACTCAGTGGGGTCCTGGATGCTGTCGATGAGTCGCCCCGCTGACCGGTGTATCAATCAGGCAGCTGGTGCGAACGCCGCGCTCCCTGCGGTCGGCCACCGCCAAGACTTCGCCAGCCACTCGCTCATCGCCGAACCCAACTCACCCGACACGCCGAGGCCATCCGGAACACCCCTAGCCGGGTGACTAACGTGGCACGACTCAGGTCAGGCTCGGGCACGGGCTTGGCCACGGACTCACCCGAGCGTCGGACTCAGCTTCGGTGTCGGACGGGCGTGCTGACCAGGCCGAGGAGCCTGTGGAGCCAAGCGGTACCGTTTCAGCGTGACTTCACCAGCCGACCCCGCCACCTCCGCCACCCCGCAGCCGCTCACCCCGGCCGTCCGCGGCGCCCTCACCCGCTACCGCGTGATCGCGTACGTCGTCGGCGTGATGCTCCTGCTCCTGCTCTTCGTGGCGATGCCGCTGAAGTACCTGGCCGACGACCCCAGCGCCATGGACGTCATCGGCCCGATGCACGGCTTCCTCTACGTGGTCTACCTCCTTGCCACGTTCGACCTCTTCCGCCGCGTCCGCTGGTCCTTCACCCGCCTGGTCCTCATCGCCCTGGCCGGCACCATCCCCTTCCTCTCCTTCTACGCCGAACGCAAAACCACCCACGAACTCCTCCCCAACTGACCGACCCGCGCGATGTTTCACATGAAACATCCACCGCAAATCCCCAAATCTCTTTATCGACAAATTCTCGGCTCGGCCACCCAAACCACCCCCAGCCGCCCCGGGCCACCAGGCGACCGCCCCAGAACCCCAGAATTCCTCTGAGAGCGCGATTGTGAGCACCCTGAGGCCCCAGCCTCACCACGCATCCGCAGCCCTCCGGAGACCCACGGCCGCCCGGCGAGCCCTCCACCAAGCACACCGACGCCATCGCCTACTACTCCGCCCTTGAATGTGTCTGGCAGGCAAAGCCCCAGGAGCAACACCACCGGACACACGCAGCTTGGCGCCGGAAGCTCGGACGCTCACAATCGCGCTCCCAGAGGAATTCCGCCCTCAGCCGACTGACGATCCCGCCGACCCGGCCCAGCGACGCCGGCGCACATCCCGCTCCCGGCGCCCTACGCCCACAGACCCAGCGTCGCTTCGTCGGGCCCCAGGCGTCGGCGTCCCGGACGATGAGCAGCAGGGCCGATCCCTGGCTGCGCACCCCAGGCTCACCTGCGGGGACCCCTGCCTGCACAACGCGAGCCGGCTGTCCGCACGCTACGGCGTCCCGCTCTGAGCAGACCGGCCAATAGCCCGAGCTCTGCAGGCCGACGCTGTTGTCCCGGCAGTACACACGAATCGCGGTGTGCGGCGCTGGGCTCCACGCTGTGCAGCGCTAGGCGCCGCGGTTTGCGACGCTGCGCGGCGCACCATGCGACGCGGATCGCGACCTGCGACGCGAGCCAGCCATCTACGCGGTACGACGGTCCGCACGCCAGCTGGCCGCGCCGCTCGGTCGGACCCGCACCCTCCGGCGCGGCGACTGAGCAGCCCACCGTCGACCCGCTCTCCGCAGTCCGCCTGCTCGCTCGGCGCTGGGCACTCCGCGCCGTGCGAGAGCCGCGACCTGCCGCCGCACCACAGCCCGCGCGACTGTGGCCACGCGGACTGCGCGGCGCTCGGGTCGACGGCACGGCGCTCGCGTGGACTGAGCGCCCTGGGCTCGAGAACGTAGGCCCAAGCCCTCCGACTGCTGCAGGGCGCCGCGCTGGGCAGTGGGCCGCGCCGTGCGGTGCAAGGCGGCAATGTGGGCGATCCCTCCCCCGGCTGTCTGCGGCGCAGAACGACGCGCGGCCTGGTGCGTCGTGCGTGAGGCACCGGCTAGTGCGCAGTTCGCGCTGGACGCCCCCCATGGCCCGAGGACGAGAGCGCTGCGCACGTAGTGCGTCGCCTGGCGCGTGTGGGCCCCAAAGATGCCGCCGGCGTCGATGGGGTCGTTGGTTCGGACGCGAGTGGTCTGGTGCTGACGGGGTTGGAGTCCGCCGGGCCCAACGAGCTCGTGGCTGCTGCGGCTCCTGCCGGCTGCGTTCGCGAGAGACAAGAAGGCGCAGCCGAATCCCCGCGCAGCGGCAGGCAGCACGAAGAATGCCCCAAGCCAGACTGTGCAAGTACGACGAGGGGTGCGATTCGTTGGCGCGCAGCGGCGAGGATCCGGTTCGCGGTTCTCCGCGAAGGCGCAGCCGCGGGAAGGCCGCAATCGCGGCGCTATGCCTTGAGTCGGCGTAGCGGTGTCCCAGGCCCGCCTGCACCTCGGCCCGACCGCATCCCGGCCGCGCACGCCCGGCCTGCTGCACCCTTCCCGCAGCCCGGCTCTGGTGCACAAGGCGCTGCCTTGCTCTCCATCGCGCCTGGTCCGGGGGCGGTTCGGCTTGGGGTTCATGGAAGCGACCCCGAACCCGGGGAGGGGACGGGGCTGTTGGAGGTGGCCTGTTACGAGGTGGGCTTGTTGGGGTCCATTAGGGTGACGATTCGTTCTAGGTCGTCTAGGGAGGCGAACTCGACGGTGATCTTGCCTTTGGTTTTGCCTAGGTCGACCTTGACGCGGGTTTCGAAGCGGTCAGAGAGGCGGTCGGCTAGGTCGACGAGGCGGGGGGCGACTGGCTTGTTGCGGCGGCGTTGGGTGGGCATTGGGTCGTCGGCGTTCATGTCGCCCAGGGCGACGATCTCTTCGACGGTGCGGACCGAGAGGCCCTCGGCGACGATGCGTTGGGCGAGGCGTTCGATCGCATCGCCGCTCGGGAGGCCGAGGAGTGCGCGAGCGTGTCCGGCGGACAGGACACCGGCGGCGACGCGGCGCTGGACCGAGGCCGGGAGCTTCAGCAGTCGGAGCGTGTTGGAGATCTGGGGGCGCGACCGGCCGATGCGGGTGGCGAGGACTTCCTGTGTGCAGCCGAAGTCGTCGAGCATCTGCTGGTAGGCGGCCGCCTCTTCGAGCGGGTTCAGCTGGCTGCGGTGCAGGTTCTCCAGTAGCGCGTCCCGGAGCATCACGTCGTCCGAGGTGTCGCGCACGATGGCCGGGATCGTGGCCAGTCCGGCCTGCTGGGTGGCGCGCCAGCGGCGCTCGCCCATCACCAGTTCGTACTTGTCGTGCTCCAGTCGGCGTACGACGATCGGCTGCAGCAGGCCGATCTCCTTCACCGAGTGGACCAGCTCCTCCATCGCCTCTTCGTCGAAGACGGTGCGCGGCTGCTTCGGGTTCGGGGTGATCTTGTCGACCTCGATCTCCGCGAACGACGCTCCCGGTACGGCGGCCAACTCCGGTTCCACCCTGATCGGCGGTGCGCCGGGAATCGAACTGGACTTGCTGCCGAGCGTCGTAGTGCTACCGGGAGCGGGCGTGCTGGGAATCAGCGCACCAAGTCCGCGTCCGAGTCGGGTGTTCATCGCGCTCCCTCGAGTTCGACAACCTGCTGAAGTTCTTCCAAGTACTGCTCGTACCGCCAACCAGTGACGTCGCTCGTTTCACGTGAAACGCCGCCCCGCCACCTGCACGGCACTAGCTGCCTGAGCAACCGTAACTGGTCCCACCCGCCACTTCGACGCACGTCCACCCGAACAGTCACCTGTCGTCCGTTTCACGTGGAACGGCCACCACGGCGTTCGATATGGACCGACGGCTAGGCCAACCCGCCCGACGGACCGGTTTCACGTGAAACGAGGTCGGCGGAGTTTCACGTGAAACAGCCACGAGCTCACTTCCACCAGGCCGACATGCGACGCGCCGGCCGAGAGCGACTCGGCCGGCGCGCGGTCGGTTCGGATCAAGCGTTGTTGCGCATGGCAATCTCACGGGAGGCCTCCAAGTAGGAGAGGGCTCCGGCGGATGCCGGGTCGTACGCGAGCACTGTCTGCCCGTGGCTCGGAGCCTCGGAGATCCGGACCGAGCGCGGTACGGCGGTGCGGAGGACGGCGTCCCGGAAGTGACCACGGACCTCGGCTGCGACTTCGCCGGCCAGCTTGGTGCGGGCGTCGTACATCGTGAGGAGGATCGTGGAGACGTCGAGCCCAGGGTTCAGGTGCGACTTCACCATGTCGATGTGGCGGAGCAACTGGGACAGACCCTCGAGCGCGTAGTACTCGCTCTGGATCGGGACCAGTACTTCGCGGGCCGCGGTCAGCGCGTTCACGGTGAGCAGGCCGAGCGACGGCGGGCAGTCGATGAAGACATAGTCGTACTTCTCGCCGGCGGCCTCGGTCTCGGCCAGGTGCGCGTCGAGGGCTCGCTTCAGCCGGCTCTCGCGGGCGACGATGCTGACCAGTTCGATCTCGGCGCCGGCCAGGTCGATGGTGGCCGGAACGACCTGGATGCCGGGGTGCTCGACGCACGGCTGGAGCAGCTTGCCGAGCGACTCGCCCTCGATGATGGCCTCATAGACGCCCGGGGTGCCTTCCGAGTGGTCGATCCCCAGTGCCGTCGACGCGTTGCCCTGCGGGTCCAGATCGATCACTAGGATCCGGGCGCCGTACAGCGCGAGGCCGGCGGCGACGTTCACCGTCGTCGTCGTCTTTCCGACGCCGCCCTTCTGGTTGGCGACCACGAAGACTCGGGTTTCGGCGGGCAGCGGGAACTCTCGGCCCATCGTGCGTCCTTCATTCACCAGCAGGGTCCGTTCGGTGGCGGCGGCGATCGGAGTCTCGAGAAGTCGTCGCTGAAGCTCGTCCGAGGTGGCCCGCGCGGCGATCTGTGCGGCAGTCATAGCGCCCATTCCGATAGGTGCGGGACTTGGCCCGAAGAGGATGTCAGTTGGGGTCGGGGCGGGTCTGCCCCCAGCTTCGTCCACAGGCCTCTGTGGACGAATTCCCGTGTGCGAGGGCAGTTTCATGGGGTCGTCATCCACAGGTCGTGGAGACTCGTCGAAGTCGTGGTCGGCGTCTACCAGTGACGCCGATTCACCCCGGTCACCATCATCTCGCGGCTGCTCCGTTTCACGTGAAACGGGTGCCGCGTCGGTGGGTGGGCTGAGGTCCAAACCGGTTGCTGCTGCGGCCCGGAGAGCAGAGCTGTCGACCGGCGCGCTGTTCGGGGCCGCGGACGTCGGGGCGGCACTCGGCGCGGTGGTGGCCGGTGCGGACGGAGACGGCGCGGTGGTGGCCGGCGCAGAGGGGTACGAGGCCGAGGCCGCGTCGCCGGGGGTCCGGGTGGTAGCTGGGGCCGGCTCGTCGGTGATGGTCGGGGCGGCGGCTGAAGGGGCTGCAGGTGCGGCCGGAGGAGCTGTGGCGGTGTCCGTGGATGGGTCAGAGGTGATCAGGCGGATGGCGGTTTGAGGGTCTGATGGCCAGCCGATGCCTTGCGCTGTTTTCGGCTCACCGGTGCTCTTCTCTGGCCAACCGAGGGCACGACTCACCAACCCGCTCACCTCCCGCGTCTTCCGTGCCGGGATCCCCCTGCAGCACGTCCGGCCACAATACTCACGACAGTCGTCGGCTGGGCCAGTTCATCCACACCGAGTTGATGAATGTGCCAGACCTCGGCCCCGAGAGCCTCGAGTTCGGCTTCGGACGCGTCCAGTTCCTCCTCGGCGGACGACCCCTTCATCGCCAGCATCAGTCCCCCTTCGGCGCACAACGGCAGGCACCACCCGGCCAGTTTGCCCAAGGGAGCCACCGCGCGCGAAGTCACCACGTCGTACGACGCCCACGGAAGATCCTCGGCCCGGGACCGGACGACGGTGGCGTTGCCGAGGTCGAGTTGCTCGACTGCCTCCTGGAGGAAGGTGGTGCGCCGGAGCAACGGCTCGACGAGCGACACCTGGAGATCAGGACGGACCAGGGCGAGCACGATCCCGGGCAGGCCGGCCCCGGTGCCGATGTCGGCGACCGTCGAATCCTCCGGGATCAACCGCTCGAGGACGGCACAGTTGAGCAGATGCCGGTCCCACAGCCGCGGCACCTCGCGCGGGCCGATCAGACCCCGCAGTGTCCCCTCGGTCGCGAGCAGTTCGGCGTACGCCGCAAGCCGGTCCGCCGCCCGCGGAAACAGCTTCTCCACGAGCGGCGGCGTTTCACGTGAAACGTGTTCGGTCACAAGCCAACCACTCCCGAGCCCAAGGCTCTCTCAGCCGACGAAGGTACGGCGCCCCAGTGCGAGCGGCGCAAGACAAGAACGGGTCCGGCCCTCCCTGCGGAGGATTGCCGGACCCGGCCTCGAAGCGGCGTGGCCATCATCTACGGTTCACACCGGCTGGACCACAACACGCCGGCGGGGCTCCTCGCCCTCGGACTCGCTGGTCAGGCCGGCGGCCGCGACGACGTCGTGGACGACCTTGCGTTCGAACGGCGTCATCGCGTCGAGGCGCACCGGCTCGCCGGTGGCCTTCACCTCCTCGACCGCCTTGCGACCGACTTCCTCGAGCTCGGCCTTGCGGTTCGCCCGGTAGTTCGACACGTCCAGCATCAGCCGGGACCGCTCGCCGGTCTCCCGGTACACCGCAAGCCGGGTCAGCTCCTGTAGCGCCTCCAGCACCTTGCCGTTCTCACCGACAAGGTTGTTCAGCTCCGCGCCGACGATCGAGACCGCGGCCCGGTCGCCGTCGATGTCCATATCGATATCGCCGTCGAGATCGGCGATGTCCAGCAACTCCTCGAGGTAGTCGGCCGCGATGTCGCTCTCCGCCTCGAGCGCCTTCAGACGCTCGTCAGCGGTGCCCGTCTTGACGTCGGACTGCTCCGCCGCCTCGGTGTTCTGCATGCCGTCGGTCACGGCCAACTCCTTCACGATCTCGAGATCCGCCCCACGGGGACCCAGGTGTACAAGCAGGCAGGGTTACCGGCGCCGGCCGGTCAGCGGGAACCGCCGGACTTCTTCTGCGCAGCCTTCTTCTGCGCGGCCGACTTGGCCGCGGGCTGGCGCTTCGGGGTCGCACCCTTCTTGCCGGCCGGCTGCTTCTTGGCAGCACCGGCCTGAGTCTTCTTGGCCGCTTCCGGCTTGGCGTTCGAGGACGCCTGGCCGTTGCTCGCGGCGGTCTGCTCGTCGGCCGAACCCGTCGCCGCCGGCTGCGCACCGCCACCCTTGCGGTTGCTGCGGGACTGCCGCTTCGGTTGCTGCCGCTGCGCCGGACGACGGTCCGTGACGGTGTCCGTGTCACCCTCGGCGCCCGCCAGGCCCTCGTCGGCCGGGCGGCCGGCGCGCAGGTTGTGCTCGCGCTTGCGGGCCTCCATGGCGTCGTACGCCGGAGTGCCGGGAGCCGGGTTGCGGCGGATCACGTAGAACTGCTGGCCCATCGTCCACACGTTCGAGACGAACCAGTAGATGAGAACACCGATCGGGAAGTTGAAGCCACCGATGAGGAAGAAGATCGGGAAGACGTACAGCATGATCTTCTGCATCTGCGCGGCCTGGCCCTCGAGGGCCTCCTTCGGCATGTTCTTGCGCATCAGCTGCAGCTGCGTGATGAACATCGTCGAGGTCATCAGGATGATGAGCACGATCGCGACGATCTTGACGTTCAGGGCGCCTTCACCGCTGGCGCGGAGGAAGGTCTGCGAGATCTCCGCGCCGAAGATCTTGGCGTGCCGCAGTGACTCGACGTGCGGCTCGATGATGCTGCTGTGAGCCTCGCCCTTCGAGGCGCCGTCGAGCACCCGGAACAGGGCCAGGAAGACCGGCGACTGGAGCAGCAGCGGAAGGCACGAGGAGAACGGGTTGGTGCCCGTTTCCTTGTACAGCTTCATCATTTCCTGACCGAGCTTCTCCCGGTCATGGCCGTACTTCTTCTGCAGCTCCTTCATCTTCGGCTGCAGCAGCTGCATGTTCCGGCTGGAGCGGATCTGCCGCACGAACAGCGGGATCAGCAGCGTCCGGATGACGATGGTCAGACCGGCGATCGACAGTGCCCAGGCCCAGCCGCCGTTCGGGTCCAGCACCTGGCTCCACAGCCAGTGCCATCCGACGAGCAGGGCCGAGACAGCCCAGTACAGCGGCGTCATGACGGCGTTGAACAGGTCTACGATCCCGTCCCACAACGCAAGCTGGGGGATGGCCAGAAGAGTCACTCAAGCACCTCGCTGCACGGGCCCGGCGTCGGCGGACGGTCCGGGCTGGTTGGCGGAGATCGAGTCTCCGCGCTGGTCGACATCTTTGGGTGGAACGGGGTCGTAGCCGCCGGGGTTCCACGGGTGGCAGCGGACGAGCCTTCTCGCCGCCAGCCAGCAACCGCGCACCGCACCGTGGCGCTCGACCGCCTCCAGGGCGTACGCCGAACAACTCGGGTAGAACCTGCACACCTGCCCGTACATCGGGCTGACGAAGGTCCGGTAGAGCTTCAGAAAACCGATGATCCCGCTCTTCACGGGATTGATCCTCATCGTGGCCCCTGCAGCCGGCTCAGCGCGCCGTCCACATCCGCGACCAGTTCGTCGTACGACGCCGAGGCGGACGACGGGAGGGCACGGACGACGGTCAGGCTGCCGGCCGGCAGATCAGGGAGCCGCGTGGCCATCACGGCACGCAGACGGCGGTGGACCCGGTTCCGCAGAACCGCGTTGCCCACCGCCTTGTTCACCACGAATCCGACACGAGCGGGCTCGGCCATGGCCTCGTCCCGCCGGAACAGATGAACCACCACCGCGCGCCTGCCGGCCCGCCGTCCGGATCGGACAGCGCGCCGGAAATCGTCGGACCGGCGCAACCGGTTCGACGCAGGTAACACGGGGTGGTCACCGTCGAGGAGGTCGCTCAGGCCGCGAGGCGCTGGCGGCCCTTGCCACGGCGGGCGGCGATGATCGCGCGACCCGCACGGGTGCGCATCCGAAGACGGAAACCGTGCTTCTTGTGCCGACGACGGTTGTTCGGCTGGAACGTCCGCTTGCTCACTGGAATGACTCCGGTTACTCGAGATCACAATTGTCGACAAATCCACTGATAGATCTGCCGCTGGTGTAGTCCTGCACACCACCACTCAAGAACCGAATGTGGTCCCGCAGCGAGCGCAGCACGAAAGAGCCGGCTCAACACCGACTGATCCACGGTACGTGGCCGCCTGTGGACAGGTCAAACCAGTCATCCCCAGGGTTTTCCACAGGCTTGTGGACAGAATAGTCGGCACACGAGCGGTCAACTGGCCGTCACCGTCGGCTCCCTCATCATGACTACGCTCCGGCGTCCACCCGACACGCCGCAGGTTGCCCCCAATTTTGGGTTCATAGCCTGTGGATGACGGCTTGAAGCAGCGTGGGCGGACTTGTTAGCGTCAGCCCCTCACACCAGAGGTCCCACATCCCGCAATCGGTAACCAACCTGCTCCACCCGTCGTTCACAACTGTGGACAACCGTGTGGACAGTACGGCGGCCGGCCGCGGACAAAGGTAGTCGTGCCGAGCCGGACAACCGGCGACGCAGGCCGCACGGTGTTGGGTCTAACGGTCGCGCCGCCCGGGTCACCGGAAACGCGCCGGCCACCGCAGCGATGGATTCGGGGAGCAACGCGTGGTCGAGGACCATTCCGCCAGTGCGGAATTCACAGGGGACACCGAAGCGGAATTCAGGCCGGGGGTCACCCCGGAGCCAGGTCCGGTGCCACGGGCCGAAGCCGTCGAGTCCACTCCATCACTTCCGAACCACCCCGCACAGGAGGAGCTCGACTACCAGCCGGCGCCCCGTCTCGACGGGTACCGCCCCGACGGTTATCGCCCCGACGGTTATCGCTCCGACCTCGAGCGCGCGGCCACAGATCTCCCCGGCGCGACCCCCGAGCCCACAAAAGGCACGCCGTACGAGCCGCCAGCGGGTACGTCGTACGAGCCCGCAGCGGGCACGCCGTACTTCGGAGCCGCACCGGCCGTCGCCGACAACCTGAGGTACGCCGACGTACAGAACGACAAGTACTCGGTCGACCTCCCCAGGGCCGAGCGCTTCGGCCAGAGCGCAGCATCAGGCACAGACACCGGATACGGCAGTGAACGCCAACCGACCTTCGGTGGCGAGCAGCACCAGGCACCTCAATACAACGTTGGCGACCACCAGGCCGCCGGGTACGGCGGCGACCAGCCGGCGGCCCAGTACAGCGGCGCCCCCCAACCTCCTCAGCACGGCGCCGAGCGCCAGGTGCCGGGGTTCGCGAGTGGGGAACCGGCCAGAGCGGTGCGGAACGAGGGGGATGAGCGTGCGGACAACAGAAGTACGACGGACAGCAGGAGTACGACCGAACACCAGGTGGAAACGGCCGGGCCGGTGACGGACCTCGGTGCTGCGTGGGCCCGCGTGCTCGGGGGCCTCCCGCCGAACCAGCGCGCCTGGCTGACCAACTCGCGGCCGGTCACGCTGCACGAGAGCACCGCGATCGTCGCGGTGCCCGACGACTTCACCCGCGGCCAGCTCGAGACCCGGCTCCGCCCGGACCTCGAACGGATACTGACCGAGAGCTTCGGCCGGGACATCCGGATCGCGGTCACCGTCGACCCGTCGCTCGACCCCGAGCTCCGCGAACCACAGTCCCA
This sequence comes from Kribbella sp. NPDC049174, assembly GCF_043197365.1. NCBI lineage: Bacteria > Bacillati > Actinomycetota > Actinomycetes > Propionibacteriales > Kribbellaceae > Kribbella > Kribbella sp. NPDC049174. The sequence goes on from NZ_JBICSZ010000009.1 coordinate 277,471, forward strand.
GCCGCAGTCACACCAGCCGCAACACCAGCAGCCCCATCAACAGTCGCAGCCGCAGCCCGTCGTCCGGGAGCCGCTGCGGACCGACGGCGCGTACCAGCCGACGATCCAGTCCGCGCTGACCGATCCCGACACCACCGGACAGCAGTACGGTCAGCCCGCCCCGCAGCGCCAGGAGCCGACCCAGCACTTCGACCAGCAGACCGGTCACGCGCCCCAGCTCGGTGCACCGCAGCAGCCGTTCGGCCACCCGCTCGGCTCGGTCGCGCCGCCGCCGAACGGATCGGCCCCGACCCAGCCGGCCACCGAGGCACAGGGTGAGGCCCGGCTGAATCCGAAGTACACCTTCGAGACCTTCGTCATCGGCAGCTCGAACCGGTTCGCGCACGCCGCCGCGGTCGCGGTCGCCGAGGCCCCGGGCAAGGCGTACAACCCGCAGCTGATCTACGGCGACTCCGGTCTGGGCAAAACCCACCTGCTGCACGCGATCGGGCATTACGTGCGCAGTCTGTACACCGGGGCCCGAGTCCGGTACGTCTCCAGCGAAGAGTTCACCAACGACTTCATCAACGCGATCCGCGACGACAAGGCGTCCCAGTTCCAGCGCCGGTACCGCGATGTCGACGTCCTGCTGATCGACGACATCCAGTTCCTCGAGGGCAAGATCCAGACCCAGGAGGAGTTCTTCCACACCTTCAACACGCTGCACAACGCGAACAAGCAGATCGTGATCAGCTCCGACCGGGCGCCGAAACGCCTGGAGGCGCTGGAGGACCGGCTGCGGAACCGGTTCGAGTGGGGCCTGATCACCGACATCCAGCCGCCCGACCTGGAGACCCGGATCGCGATCCTGCGGAAGAAGGCGGCCACCGAGCGGCTGACCGCGCCGCCGGAGGTGCTGGAGTTCATCGCCAGCAAGGTGCAGACGAACATCCGTGAGCTCGAGGGCGCACTGATCCGGGTCACCGCGTTCGCCAGCCTGAACCGGCAGCCGGTCGACCTGAGCCTGGCGGAGATCGTGCTGAAGGACCTGATCCCGGAGGGCAGCAAGCCCGAGGTGACGGCCAGCATGATCATGGGCCAGACCGCCTCGTACTTCGGTCTGTCGATCGACGACCTGTGTGGGTCCAGCCGGAGCCGCGTCCTGGTGACCGCCCGGCAGATCGCCATGTACCTGTGCCGCGAGCTCACCGATCTGTCGCTGCCGAAGATCGGTCAGCAGTTCGGCGGCCGCGACCACACCACCGTGATGCACGCCGAGCGGAAGATCCGGCAGCTCATGTCGGAGCGGCGCAGCGTCTTCAACCAGGTGACCGAGCTGACCAACCGGATCAAGCACCAGGCCAAGCAGCAATGAGTCCGTGGATCGCGTCGAAGTGCTTGTGCTCCGAGCGCTACGACGCGGTCACACGAACCACACAGGCTGGGGATACGTCTGTGGATAACTGTGGGTATTGCGGTGGACACATCGGTGTGTGTTGTGGATTCGCTGTGGGCACAGAATCCGTCGTACCCAGGCGTCCCAAGCCCAAGCGAGATTCGTCCACACGCCGTCCCCAGGCCGAAATGGCACCTGACCTGCGAACTCGTCGCTTTTCCACAGTATCCACCGGTGCTAAGAACCCTATGGAATCTGTAGAGAGTTCCCAGTCCACAAAACGATCGAGCGGCCCAACCTGGGGAAAACCCCGCTCTCGCGCCGGCTTGCGGGACCTGTCAGGCTGTCCTCAGAGCACGAGACTCCGACACAGCAACGACGCCGACGCGACCCGCCCGAAGCGCCACGTCACGCCCGGTGGGCGCACATCACACTTGTCCGTGGCAGGATCTGCCTGGCACACAGCCGAATCAGGAGGCACCCAGCGGTGAAGTTTCGCGTCGAGCGCGACGTACTGGCCGAGTCGGTGGCCTGGGCCGCGCGCAGCTTGCCCAGTCGTCCCAGCGTCCCGATCCTTGCCGGCCTTCTGGTCGAGGCCGAGGACGGGCAGATCACCCTGTCCGGTTTCGACTACGAGACCTCGGTCCGCGTCACCGTGCCCGCGCAGGTGGCCGACGCCGGCAAGTGCCTGATCTCCGGCCGGCTGATGGCCGACATCTCGAAGAGTCTTCCGAACCAGCCGGTGGACATCGCCGTGGACGGTGCGAAGGCTCAAGTGACCTGTGGCAGTTCGCGGTTCACGCTCCAAACGCTTCCCACAGAGGAATATCCGGCTCTGCCGGACCTTCCGGCCGCGAGCGGGACCGTGAAGAGCGACGTTTTCGCCCAGGCGGTCGCCCAGGTGGTGACCGCGGCCGGCCGCGAGGACACCCTGCCGGTGCTCACCGGCGTCCGGGTCGAGATCGAGGGATCCACGATCTCGCTGCTCGCCACCGACCGCTACCGGCTCGCGATTCGTGAGCTCGAGTGGAACCCGCAGTCCCCCGACGCGTCCGCGGCTGCCCTGGTGCCGGCGCGGGTGCTGTCCGAGACCGCGAAGGCGATGACCGGATCGGACGTGATCGTCTCGCTGGCCGCGCCTGGCACCGGCGACGGCATCGTCGGCTTCGAGGGCGAGGTGTCCGGTGGCAACCGGCGCGCCACCACCCGGTTGCTCGACGGCGAGTTCCCGAAGGTGCGCGGCATCATCCCGACCGACTCCGCGATCGCGACCCGCGTGCGGATCGACACCGCGACGCTGGTCGAGGCCGTCAAGCGTGTCGCCCTGGTCGCGGAGCGGAACGCGCCGGTGCGGCTGACGTTCAGCGAGGACAGCGTGACGCTCGACGCCGGCAGCGGTGACGAGGCGCAGGCATCCGAGTCGATCGAGGCCCGGGTCGCCGGTGACCCGGTCACCGTCGGCTTCAACCCGACGTACCTGCTCGACGGACTGAACGCGATCGGTACGCCGGTCGCCCACCTGGCCTTCACGCAGGCGACGAAGCCGGCCGAGCTGACCGGTGTGCGGGACTTCGACGGCGAACCGATCAGCGAGTTCCGGTACGTGCTGATGCCGGTCCGCCTCAACAGCTGAAAGCCAACAGAACAAGGGGATTTCACGATGGAGCTCGGCCTTGTCGGTCTCGGCAAGATGGGCGGCAACATGCGCCAGCGGATCCGCAACGCCGGCCACACCGTGGTCGGGTTCGATCACAACCAGGACATCTCCGACGCCAAGGACCTGGCCGACATGGTCGGCAAGCTCACCGCCACCGATCAGCCGAAGGTCGTCTGGGTGATGGTGCCGGTGCAGGCCATCGACCCGGTGATCACCGAGCTGTCCGAGCTCCTCTCCCCCGGCGACATCGTGATCGACGGCGGCAACAGCCGCTGGACCGATGACACCCGTCGCGCCGCCCAGCTCGCCGAGAAGGACATCAAGTTCGTCGACTGCGGTGTCTCCGGCGGTGTCTGGGGTCTGGAGAACGGCTACGCGCTGATGTGCGGCGGCGAGAACGACGTCGTGGCGACCCTGATGCCGATCTTCGAGGCGCTGAAGCCCGAGGGTGACTTCGGGTTCGTGCACGCCGGCAAGGTCGGCGCCGGCCACTTCAGCAAGATGGTTCACAACGGCATCGAGTACGCGATCATGCAGGCGTACGCCGAGGGCTTCGAGCTGCTCGAGGCCGCGGACATCGTGGACAACGTGCCGGAGACGTTCGAGTCCTGGCGCGAGGGCACCGTGATCCGGTCCTGGCTGCTGGACCTGATGGTGAACGCGCTCAAGGAAGACACCCACCTGGACAAGATCCGCGGGTACGCCGAGGACTCCGGCGAGGGCCGGTGGACCGTCGAGGCCGCGATCGACCACGCCGTACCGGTGCCGGCCATCGCCGCGTCGCTGTTCGCCCGGTTCGCGTCCCGGCAGGAGGACTCGCCGGCGATGAAGGCGATCGCCGCGATGCGCAACCAGTTCGGCGGTCACGCGGTGAAGGGTGCCGAGGCCGCCGACCCGTCGTACGCGACGCCGCCGATCAAGCACTGAGGTGTATGTCACCGCCCTGGGTCTGGTTGACTTCCGGTCCTACCCGCAGGCGGAGGTCCAGCTCACGCCGGGCGTCACGGCCTTCGTCGGACCGAACGGCCACGGCAAGACCAACCTGGTCGAGGCGATCCACTACACCGCGACCCTCGGTTCGCACCGGGTGGCGAACGACGCACCGCTGGTGCGGGCCGGTGCCAGCCGGGCGATCGTGCGTACCGAGATCCGCAGCCAGTACGACCGGGACGTGGTCGTCGAGCTGGAAATCAATCCTGGGAGGGCAAATCGGGCCCGGGTGAACCGATCACCGGTGCCGCGGCCGCGGGAAGTGCTCGGACTGCTCCGCACCGTGCTGTTCGCACCCGAGGATCTGGCCCTGGTGAAGGGCGATCCGTCCGAACGGCGCCGATTCCTGGACGAGTTGCTCACCCTGCGGTCACCGCGGATGGCCGGCGTCCGGCAGGACTACGACCGGGTGCTCAAGCAGCGGAACTCGCTGCTGCGCAGCGCGTCGATGGCCCGCCGGCAGAACCGTTCGAGCGCGGCCGAGGGGCAACTGCGCACGCTGGAAGTGTGGAACTCGCACCTCGCCCGGGCCGGCTCCGAACTGCTCGCGACCAGGCTCGAGTTGCTGGAATCCCTGCGCGCGCTGGTTTCCAGCGCGTACGACGCTGTTGCCCGAGGCAAGCATGATGCGCGGCTGGAGTACAAGTCGTCGGTCGTCCTCGAGCCCGGCGTGGTGTCGAGGGAGCAGTTGGCCGAGGTGCTGCTGAACGCGGTGAACGAGAAGCGGCAGGACGAGCTGGAGCGCGGGGTGTCGCTGGTCGGTCCGCACCGCGACGACCTCGTCCTCGGGCTCGGGGACTTGCCTGCGAAGGGGTATGCGAGTCACGGTGAGTCGTGGTCGTTCGCGCTCGCGCTGCGGCTGGCGTCGTACGAACTGCTCAGGGCGGATGGGGGTGAGCCGGTGCTGATCCTGGACGACGTGTTCGCGGAGCTGGACACCCAGCGCCGGGACCGGCTGGCCGAGCTGGTCGCTCCGGCCGAGCAAGTGCTGGTGACCGCGGCAGTGGGCGCTGACGTGCCCGCTGAGCTCAGTGGAGCGCGCTTCGACGTCGGTGACGGGGCCGTCAGCCGTGCCTGAACCCGGGAATTCCTCTGAGAGCGGCTTCGAGAGCGAGGCGGCTCCGGACCGCCCGGACGAACCTGAGCATGACAAGCAGGGGCTGGATCTGGCGAAATCGCTCGCCGGCCGGCTCAAGGGCATGAGCCCGGTCAAACCGGTCAAGCGACGCAAGCGTCCGCGGATCGACGGTGCGCAGATCAGTAGCGCCCGCCCGGACGACCGGGATCCGCAGAAGCTGACCAACACCCTCGGTCGGCTGATGCGCGACCAGGGCTGGGAGGTCGACGTCGCCGTCCACAGCGTGATGGCGCGCTGGTCGTCGATCGTCGGCCCGGAGATGGCCGAGCACTGCAAGCCGGAGACCTATCAGGACACCGAGCTCACCGTCCGCACCGACTCCACCGCCTGGGCCACGCAGCTCAAGATGCTCGCCCCGGACCTGGTCCGGCGTCTCAACGCGGAACTCGGCGAAGGCACCGTCACCCGCGTCAACGTGCAGGGCCCGCACGCTCCCAGTTGGCGCAAGGGCCCCCGCACGATCCGGGGCGGCCGCGGCCCGCGCGACACCTACGGCTGACCAAGCCACGAGCGAATTGCCGGAGCGACCCGGCGCTCCCCTAGGATCGGGCGCGATGCGCACGATCGTCGATGGATTCCGCGAGATGGTCCACCTGATCGGAGACACTTTCCGGCTCTGGTGGCGCAACCTGCTGCCCATGACGACCTGGTTCCTGGCCGGGTACGTCGGGTTCAAGCTGAGCATGTCCAGCGCGATCTGGCTGGCCGAGCACTCGCACTCGAGTATCGGCGTCGGCGTGTTCTCGGCCGGCGTACTGATGCAGATCGCCGCGTACGTCGGCATGATCCGGACCTGCGCGACGTCGCTGTACCGCTGGCGGGACGCGGCGAGCAACAAGGCAGAGGAGACCTCGGACCCGACCCAGCAGGGCCTGATGGAACTGCTGGCCGTCACGCTGCTGCCGCTGGTCGCGGTGTGGTCGGCCTGGGGCTATCTGGAGAACCAGGTCTCGCAGCTCACCGTGAGCAACCTGGTGGAACGTGGCATGCAGCCCGGGTCGGGGTTCTTCGACCTGGGCGGCGGCGCCTGGCACAAGTACCTGCCGGCGATCGTCATCCTGCTGGTGCTGCGCCGGGTGATCGAGGCGATCGACGACCGCTGGCCGAGCCGGCCGGCCAAGTTCGCCCAGGTCTGGGCCGAGGCCTTCTTCCTGCTGATCACCGTCGTGGTCACGCCGTTCGCGATCGAGGACGGCAAGCAGTGGTTCCAGGAGCGCACCTTCTGGTACTGGTCGGTGGACTGGTGGGGCGGTCTGAAGGACTTCTTCGCCGGGATCCACATCCCGATCCCGGCCGGTCTCGAGTTCCTCTGGGGCTTCTTCTGGGAGACGCTCTGGCCGCTGTTCAAACTCGGCGTCGCCGAGCCGCTGACCTGGCTGGCGATCACCACCGTGGTGTTCGGTCACCGGGTGCTGTCCGGCGGCGGGGTCGTCCGGGGCACCCGGCTGGAGCGTCGCTTCGGCGGTCAGGTCGAGATCGAGGCGCCGAAGAGCCGGATCGCGGCGCTCACCAACCGGGCGCCGAACCTGGTGCTCGGCGGGTTGCGGGAGAAGTTCTACCCGACGCTGAACGCGTTCCGGCTGCTCGTGCGGGTCGGGCCGGTGTTCCTGGGCGTGGTGTGCATGGTCTACACGTTCTGGCTGCTCGGTGAGGCGTGGGCGTTCGTCGGGATCCAGCGGGCGATCGGCATCCACGGCGAGCGCTGGGGCCTGATGAACCACGAGATCGCGGCGCTGATCAAGGACGGGATCTTCGAGTCGCTGCGGATCGCGCTGCTGGCCGCCGCCTTCGACCTCTGCATCTCGGTCAGTAGCGAGCGGCGGGCCGAGGCTGCGGCGGCGGAGGCCGCCGAGAAGGCGCAGAAGACCGCGCCGGCCTCTGCCTGAGCTGTCCTGAGCTGAGCAGCTGTCCTGTCAGGGAGTGATGAGGACCCGGCGGAAGCCTTCGCGGCTCTCGATGCTGACGCCGATGACATGCGGTACGGCCGAGACCGGGACGACGTAGATCTGGGCGACCTGACCCGGCTTGTTCAGCTCGAACTTGACGTCGTCGCCACCGAAGCAGGAGGTCGGCAGTTCCCAGTCGGAGGTGGTGGTGGCCGGCGCCCAGACGTTACCGCGATCGTCGAGCAAGTTCGCGCTGCAGCTGAAGCCGCCGTCCTTGAGGTAGAGGCCGTCGCGCGGGGTCGCGGTCAGCTTGGCGATCATCAGGATGCTGCCGGCCGGCGTGTTCATCCCGCCGATCTCTTCCTGCTCGTCGTCGACGATCCGCGTGTAGGGCTGCAGCGAGTCCAGCTTCCACTCGACATCGCCGATCGTCACCGGGCCGCCGTGATCGACGCGCTCGTTGACGTTGCCCTGGTTCCAGACCTGCTCCTCGTCACCGAGGTAGGTCCGGGTCAGCAGGTACACACTGCTCGCCAGCAGCGCCAGCAGCAGTGAGATCTGGGCGGCCATCCGGGTCGCTCGGTTCAGGCCCCTCATGACGACGCCACCCGAACCACCGGCTCCTGCAGCACGTACTGCGCCTCGGCGCCGTCGACGAGCTGCTGCGCGACCTCTTCACCCGGGATGCCGAGGTCGACCTCGACGTACGCGTTCAGCACGTTGTAGAGCATGCTCGGCCGGAGTTGCAGTTTGAGCCCCTTCAGGTCGGTCGGGTTCAGCTCGAAGACGACGGCACCGGTCTTCGCAAAGCCCGCGTTCGGGAAGTCGATGCCGGAGTCGTTCAGGCCGCCGATCGGCTCGTACACGGTGCCGCCGTCGGCGACCAGGGTGGCGCCGGCGTTCTGCGGCTTCGCGATGCCACGGACGGTGTCCCACTCGAGGGCGACGTACACGCCGTTGGTCTCGAGCGGCTTGTCGTCGTCGGAGCCGTCCTCCTCGACCACGGTCTTGGCGAACTTCATCCGGGTGATGGTCACGGTGGAATCGCCGTACTCGAGGTCCTCGCCGATCGTGCCGTGCACGACCTGCATGTTCTGTTCGTCGAACACCTGGTCCGGTGCGGCCAGCCGGGTGAGCCCGCCGAGCAGGACGAACAGCACGCCGACGGCCACGGTCGCGGGACGGTAGAGCTTCACTTGTCCTCCTGCTCCGTCGCGTCGACGACCGTGGGCTTCAGCTGTACGACGGCATCCGGCCGCGGGTTCTGCCAGTACGGATCCTCGTTCGCACCGAGCAGGCCGTTGTCGGACTCGTAGCGCTCACCCTGGATCCCGATCTCGACCAGGTCGGAGGAGAAGTCGGCCGGGACCTTGAAGGTGGTGAAGCAGCTCTCCGGGGGCAACCCGTAGACGACCACCCAGTTCAGCACCCCGTGGCACTCGCCGCCGTTGGACTCGACCAGGTCCTGCCCGCCACCCGGCACGAAGACCAGCAGCTTGCCCTGCAGGCTGTCACTGGTCTTCTCCTCCTCGTCGATGTTCTTCAGGTCGAAGTAGACCCTGAGCTCCGCCTCGGCCTCGCGGTACTCCGACTTCTTCCGGACCCTGATCTCGGCCTTCGTGACGTTGTACTCCCACTTGCCGGCCTCGACGGTCACGGGTGCGGTCAGGGTCGGCACCGTCCGGCCGACCTTCTCCTTCCAGCCGCCGGTGGCCAGGATCACCAGGGCGAGGACGACGACGAGGGCGATCGCGATCAGCCATTTGCGCCGGTGCCGGTGAATCACCCGGTCGGCGATCATGGCGTCGATGACGTCGTCGAGACTTTCCACGGCAGCGATCCTAAGGGGCCGTGGGTGCGCAACGGCCACCTGTCGGCCCGCCCTGTGAGTGGTCTGGACCGGTCGGCCGGGTCTCGGTGCTCAGACCGCCGATCACGAAATCCCCGGAGGCCACTGAGCGGCCGTGAGCGCTTTCTGGGCCCCCACCCGCGAGAGGGGACATGGCGACGAGGGAGAAAAGGCGCCCTATCCACAGTTTCAGGCGCCTGGTGGCCGGTTCTGCTTCGCTCGACAGGTAAGATGGACGGTGTAGGGCGAGCCGCACCTCTATTAACACTGTAGGGGGCGGTTTCCACTGTGCAGCGATGCCTTGCTCACGCGAGGTCCAAGGAGGACAACAGCCGGTGACCGACGAGCCGACCGAGATCGACGCCAACCAGTCCGCCGACCCCATCGGCACCGTCCTACCCGACAGTGAGATGCCCTCCAACGTCGTGGAGCGGGAGTACGACGCCAGCGCGATCCAGGTTCTCGAGGGCCTCGACGCGGTCCGGAAGCGTCCCGGTATGTACATCGGGTCCACCGGTGAGCGCGGTCTGCACCACCTCGTCACCGAGGTCGTCGACAACGCGGTGGACGAGGCGATGGCCGGGTTCTGCGACCGGATCGTCGTCACCATGCTGCAGGACGGCGGTATCCGGGTCGAGGACAACGGCCGCGGTATCCCGGTCGACATCGTCGAGTCCGAAGGCAAGCCGGCCGTCACCGTCGTACTGACCGTGCTGCACGCCGGCGGCAAGTTCGGCGGCGGCGGGTACAAGGTGTCCGGCGGTCTGCACGGCGTCGGTGTCTCCGTCGTGAACGCGCTGTCCACGCGCCTGAACGTCGACGTGAAGAAGAACGGCAAGGTCTACCACCAGTCGTTCACCGTGGGCGTGCCGGACGCGGATCTGGCCGAGCTCGATTCGTCGGACCCGAACGGTACGTCGGAGTCGACCGGTACGACGATCACCTTCTGGGCGAACCCGGACATCTTCGAGGTCACGACGTACTCCTACGAGACGCTGTCCACCCGGTTCCGCGAGATGGCGTTCCTGAACAAGGGCCTGGAGATCGTCATCCGGGACGAGCGGCCGGACCACACCGAGGACGGCAACCCGGTCGAGCAGTCGTTCAAGTACGAGAACGGCCTGGTCGACTACGTGAAGTACCTGACCGGGATCCGCGAGACCGTGCACCGCGACGTCATCTCGTTCGAGGCCGCGGCGAACGGTGAGAACAGCATGAGCCTCGAGGTCGCGCTGCAGTGGAGCGGCTCGTTCCAGGAGTCGGTGCACACCTTCGCGAACGCGATCAACACCCACGAGGGCGGCACCCATGAGGAAGGCTTCCGGGCCGCGCTCACCTCGCTGGTCAACTCGTTCGGTGAGGACCAGGGCATGATCAAGAAGAAGGAGGACCGGCTCACCGGTGACGACATCCGGGAGGGCCTGACCGCGATCCTCTCGGTCAAGCTGGCCGAGCCGCAGTTCGAGGGCCAGACCAAGACCAAACTCGGCAACACCGAGGTCAAGGGATTCGTCCAGCGGGTCGTGAACGACAAGCTCGGCGCCTGGTTCGAGCAGAACCCGGCCGAGGGCCGCGAGATCATCCGTAAGGCGACCGCCGCGGCGAGCGCCCGGATCGCGGCCCGGAAGGCCCGCGACCTGGCCCGCAACCGCAAGGGTCTGCTGGGCGGCGGCGGCCTGCCGGGCAAGCTGTCCGACTGCCAGTCGACCAACCCGGAGGAGTGCGAGGTCTACATCGTCGAGGGTGACTCGGCGGGTGGCTCCGCGAAGGGCGGCCGGGACCCGAAGTTCCAGGCCATCCTGCCGATCCGCGGCAAGATCCTGAACGTCGAGAAGGCCCGGATCGACAAGGTCCTGCAGAACAACGAGGTCCAGGCGATCATCTCCGCCCTCGGCACCGGGATCCACGAGGACTTCGACGAGGAGAAGCTCCGGTACCACAAGATCGTGCTGATGGCCGACGCCGACGTCGACGGCCAGCACATCCGGACCCTGCTGCTCACCCTGCTGTTCCGGTTCATGCGCCCGCTGATCGAGCGCGGTCACGTGTACGCCGCCCAGCCGCCGCTGTACAAGATCCGCTGGAGCAACGCGACCCACGAGCTGGCCTACACCGAGCGGGAGAAGGACGGCCTGGTCGAGGCCGGCGCCGAGGCCGGCAAGAAGTTGCCGAAGGAGAACGCGATCCAGCGGTACAAGGGTCTGGGTGAGATGAACGCCCAGGAGCTGTGGGAGACCACGATGGACCCGGCCAACCGGGTGCTGCTGCAGATCACCCTGGACGACGCGGTCCGCGCCGACGAGACGTTCCAGACCCTGATGGGCGACGACATCGAGGCCCGGCGCAACTTCATCCAGCGCAATGCCAAGGACGTCCGCTTCCTGGATATCTGACGGAGTTCGCCCGGCCGCTCCCCGGCCGGGACTCCGTCCGCATGACCACCCCGACGTACGACTGATTTGAACGGGACGAGCTTTTCATGACCGAGACCCCCACCTCGCCGGGCCACGACCGGATCGAGCCCCTCGATCTGCAGACCGAGATGCAGCAGTCGTATCTCGACTACGCGATGGCCGTCATCGTCGGCCGCGCGTTGCCCGAGGTCCGCGACGGCCTGAAGCCGGTGCACCGCCGCATCCTCTATGCGATGTACGACGGCGGCTACCGGCCGGACCGTGGTTTCTCGAAGTGCTCCCGCATCGTCGGTGACGTGATGGGTCAGTACCACCCGCACGGCGACTCGGCGATCTACGACACCTTGGTGCGGCTGGCGCAGCCGTGGGTGATGCGGGCGCCGATGATCCAGGGCCAGGGCAACTTCGGGTCGCCGGGTAACGACCCGGCCGCGGCGATGCGGTACACCGAGTGCCGGCTGGCTCCGCTGGCGATGGAGATGGTGCGCGACATCGACCAGGAGACGGTCGACTTCCGCCCCAACTACGACGGTCGCTCGCAGGAGCCGGTGATCCTGCCCAGCCGGTTCCCGAACCTGCTGGTCAACGGCTCCGCCGGTATCGCCGTGGGGATGGCGACCCAGATCCCGCCGCACAACCTGCGCGAGGTCGCCGCGGCCGCGAACTGGTGCCTGGAGAACCCGGAGGCCACCCAGGAAGAGGTCCTGGCCAAGTGCATGGAGTTCATCAAGGGCCCGGACTTCCCGAACGGCGCGCTGATCGTCGGCTACAAGGGCATCGATGACGCCTACCGCACCGGCCGGGGCTCGGTCGCGATGCGCGCGGTCGTCGACATCGAGGAAGACGCCAAGGGCCGGACCAGCCTGGTGGTCAGCGAACTGCCGTACATGGTCAACCCGGACAACCTGGCCCAGAAGATCGCCGAGCTGGTCAACACCGGCAAGATGACCGGTATCGCCGACATCCGCGACGACACCTCGTCCCGGACCGGCCAGCGCCTGGTGATCGTGCTGAAGCGTGACGCCCAGCCGCGCGTCGTACTGAACAACCTCTACAAGCACACGCAGCTGCAGGACACCTTCGGCTGCAACATGCTGGCCCTGGTCGACGGCGTGCCCCGAACGCTCAGCCTGGACCTGTTCATCACCCACTGGATCGACCACCAGATCGAGGTCATCCAGCGCCGGACCCGCTACCGCCTCCGCGAGGCCGAGAAGCAGGCCCACATCTACCGCGGCTACGTGAAGGCGCTGGACGCGCTGGACGAGGTCATCGCACTGATCCGCCGCAGCCCCGACGTGGACGACGCGCGCCAGGGCCTGATCAGCCTGCTGGACATCGACGAGGTCCAGGCTCAGGCGATCCTGGACATGCAGCTGCGCCGGCTGGCCGCCCTGGAACGTCAGAAGATCATCGACCGGCTGAACGAGCTCGAGGCCGTCATCGCCGACCTCGAGGACATCCTGGCCAGCCCGGAGCGGCAGCGCACCATCGTCAAGGACGAGCTGGCCGAGATCGTCGAGAAGTACGGCGACGACCGCCGTACGACGATCATCGCGGCCGACGGCGACCTGTCCGTGCAGGATCTGGTCCCGGACGAGGACGTCGTCGTCACCATCACCCGCGGCGGCTACGCGAAGCGGACCAAGACCGACCTGTACCGGACGCAGAACCGCGGCGGCAAGGGTGTCCGCGGCGCGCACCTGCGGGCCGAGGACGAGATCAGCCACTTCTTCGCCACCACGAACCACCACTGGATGCTGTTCTTCACCACCAAGGGCCGGGTCTACCGGGCCAAGGTGTGGCAGCTGCCCGAGTCCGCCCGGGACGCGAAGGGCTCGCACGTGGCCGGCCTGCTCTCGTTCCAGCCGGACGAGGACATCGCCCAGGTGCTGACGCTGCGCGACTACGAGCAGGCCGACTACCTGGTGCTCGCGACCAAGAAGGGCCTGGTCAAGAAGACGGCGCTGACCGACTACGACTCGGCCCGGCAGAGCGGCATCATCGCGGTCAACTTCCGCGAGGAGGACGACGAGCTGATCGGCGCCGACCTGGCCACCGCCGAGGACGACCTGCTGCTGGTGTCGCGGAAGGGACAGTCGATCCGCTTCACCGCGAACGACGAGCAGCTCCGCCCGATGGGCCGGGCCACCTCCGGCGTCACCGGGATGAAGTTCCGTTCCGGCGACGAGCTGCTGTCGATGTCGGTGATCCGGGCCGGTTCGGAGGAGGACATCCAGTTCGTCTTCACCGTGACCGACGCCGGGTACGCCAAGCGCAGCCGGGTGTCGGAGTACCGGCAGCAGGGTCGCGGCGGTCTCGGCATCAAGGCGGTCAAACTGAACGACGAGCGCGGTTCGCTGGTCGGCGCGCTGATCGTGGTCGACGAGGACCAGGTGCTGGCGATCAAGGCCAGCGGCCAGGTCGTCCGTAGCCGGGTGGACTCCGTGCCGGTCAAGGGTCGCGACACGATGGGCGTCCGGTTCGCCGGTGTCGGCGAGTCCGACGCGGTGGTCGCAATCGCCCGGAACACCGATCTGAGCCTGAACGGCAACGGCGACGAATCAGAGAGCGACGAAGCGGGTACCTCCGAAATTGCCCAGGATGTGGACGGATCGACAACCGAATCCACCCCTGAGAGCGTCCAGAATGATGACCAGCGTTCGACGGACGTCGACGGCGCGGCTACCGTCGAAGACGACGAAGCCGGCCAGGAGGGTAACTGATGACCAACCGCGCGAGGCCGACATGGCCCGACGGTGCGGCGGACAATCCCAAGACCCAGCGGCCATCGCAGGGCGGGAACAAGCAGTCCACTCCACCGGCCACCCCGGCCTCCAACGGTCGTTCCAGCGCCGCCCCCAGCGGTAACGGCCAGCAGAGATCAGGCGACTACCGTCCGCAATCGCGGCCTGGGGGTTCCCAGCCGGCCGGAGGGTCCCAGCCTGGTGGGGGTTCCCAGCCGAGGCCGGGTCAGTCTGGAGCGTCGCAGTCCGGGCCGGTACGGCCGCCGCAGCAGCCGCCGGTCCGTCCGGCTGCCCAGCCGGGATCCCGGCCGGCCAGTCCTGCGCCGGTCACTCCGAGTACGCCGGGACGCCCGGAGTCGTGGACGCCGGGTGCGTCGTCCGCCGGCGCGCCGTCAGTTGGTACGCCGTCCGCTGGTACGGCGGCTGCCGCTGGTGCTTCGTCGTACGGGCTGACCGGGAACAACTCGGCGAAGTCGGCTGCCGAGAGCCTCACCGACCGGGTCAGCGCGGCCCGGCAGGCGGTGATGGACAAGGCCACCTCGGTCAAGCCGGCGAAGCCGGAGAAGCACGCCAAGGCGGAGCACGCTGCCGTCCCCAAGGCCCAGAAGGCCCCGAAGACCTCGAGCCGGCCGCAGACCCGCAAGGCACGACTGCGGATGTCGCGGATCGACCCGTGGTCGGTGATGAAGACGTCGTTCCTGCTCTCGATCGCGTTCGGCATCGTCACCTGGGTCGCGGTGTTCATCGTCTGGTCCGCGATCGGTGCGGCCGGTGTGTTCGACAACATCAACAACACCGTCACCGAGGTGCTGGGTACGCCGGCGGCCGAGCCGTTCCGGATCGAGAACTACATCAACACCGGCAAGGTGATGGGTTTCACCACCCTGCTGGCCTGTGCGGACGTGCTCATCATCACCGCGCTGGCGACGCTCGGATCGTTCCTCTACAACATCGCCGCCACGCTGCTCGGCGGCCTGGAAGTTACCCTGGCATCGGAGGACTGACGGCTTGCCCGGTCTGCGGCCGGGCCCGGTGAGGGCCTGGCCGGAACCGGTTTGGGAGTAGGGCACCGAGTGCGGTAATCTCTCCCGGGTTCGACCCCGCAACGCGGGCCTATAGCTCAGACGGTTAGAGCGCTGCCCTGATAAGGCAGAGGTCACTGGTTCAAGTCCAGTTAGGCCCACCAAAACGATCGTGAACCCCGATCCGAGGAGTCCCGGTGCTGAAGAAGATCCTGCTGGTGCTGGTGGCCAGCATCGGTGGATACTTCGCGTACAAGAAGACCCAGCAGTCCCGCGCCGAGAAGGACCTCTGGGCCGAGGCCGTCGACCCGGTCACCCCGGGCCGCTGACCTCCCCCACGGGGGCGTAGCTCAACTGGCAGAGCACTGCCTTTGCAAGGCAGGGGTTAGGGGTTCAAGTCCCCTCGTCTCCACAAATTCTTGTGTTATTGGGGTCTTCCCCCGCGGTGCTTCGCGCGGCTCCTTCGTCGCCATGCTCCGCACCCACCCACCCGCGGACGGTGCGTGCTGTCGCGCTCTCCTGGCGCTGTCGCGCGGGTTGCGCTGACGCGCGGGTCGGCGGGCTTCCGCCCGCGTTGCGCGCTGCCGCGCGGTGAACGCTCCGTGGTACCGCGCACCTGTGGATCGTGAGCTGAGCCAACGACCGCTGGTCCGACTCGACGCATGGGACGTGTGAAGCGTGACCGAGCGGCCTGCTGCGTCGACAGGGCGATCGGTCCCAGCTGCCGGATCGGCGCGCTCGGGGTGTGGCCGGTGCTGCTCTATCCTCCGGGGATGGTCGCCTTCGAGGCCTGGTCGTTTCCGGTGCCGTGGTTTCTGCAGCATTCAGGCCTCGCGGTGGGCGCCATGGTCCTCCTTCTGGGGTTGACCTGTTTGCTGACCTGGCTTGATCCGATCATCCGTGCCCGGCAGGTGCCGCCTGTCCTCGCTGTGGCTGGTTGGGTCGCTATGGCCGCGGTTCCTACGCTGTTGAGGCTCTTTGGTGAAGGGGGTCCCGCAGCTCTCTTCATCTGGGGCGTAGCCGGCCTCTACGCCTTGTCGATCTTCGGAACGCTCGGGCGGCCGCTGCTGATCTTCTCCGACTTGCTGGAGGATGCCGAGTCCGAGGGATCGCGCATCTCGGCATCGGACTGGCGTCGGTCGCGGATCGGCCAGAGAGTCCTGATCTGTGGAATCTGCGCCGCCGTCGCAGTCGTGATGGCGACTGGTGGGTGATGTGCGTTTGTTGTCGGAGGGGTGGTGTTGGCTTGCGGCAGCGGCGGTGGAGGACTGACTGACGAGGAGGTGGCATGGCTACGTTTGGGCGGGCTGATGAGCTGCGGGGGGCGGAGTTTGTTGATGCGGATCTTCGGGGGGCTCGGTTTGTTGGGGCTGATCTGTCTGGGGTGGTGATGCGCGGGGTTGATGTGCAGGGGGTGGAGATCGACGGGCCTTGGCTCTTCGAGGGGGGTAGCTTCTTGCGGGTCAACGGGGTCGACGTGATCCCGTTCGTCGATGCCGAACTCAATCGGCGGTTTCCCGGGCGTGCGGAGCGGCGCGCTGGTGATCCGGAGGGTTTGCGCGCGGCCTGGGCTGTGCTCGAGAGCACCTGGGCGGCCACGCTGGAGCGCGTTGCGGCGATGCCGGCCGGCACGGTCGACGTGTCGGTGGATGACGAGTGGTCGTTCGCGCAGACGCTGCGGCACCTGGTCCATGCGACGGATGTGTGGCTGGGCCGGGGCGTTCTCGAGCTCGAACGGCCGTTCCACCCGATCGGTCTGACGTATACCAGCGCCGAGGACGACAAGGTGGAGAAGGTGGACAAGTCGATCTTCGTGACAGAGACACCGTCGTACGCCGAGGTGCTGGAGGTCCGGGCAGGGCGCGTCGCGATGGTGCGCGACTTCATTGCCACAGTCACTCCGGAGGTGCTGGCCGAGGCGCGCAAGAATCCCCACGATCCCAAGTTCCCCGAGACCGTCCTGTCGTGCCTGCACGTGATCCTCGGGGAGGAGTGGGAGCACCACCGGTTCGCCGTACGCGACCTCGACGCGATCGAGGCGAAGTACGACGCAGCAGCCGGTGACCCCAGCAATTGACCCAACGCCGGCCCAACGCCGCGGGTGACACTTGGGAGATGGAGCCGGTGCCTGCGTTTGCGAAGGATGGTGGGACGCATGCGTACTACGAGGCGCGGGCCGGCGAGTACGACGAGTGGTACCTGGGGCGGGGCCGGTTTGCGGAGTTGAACCCGCCGTGGTGGGAGGCGGAGGTTGCGCGGCTGGTGGAACTGGTCGGTGGGTTGCCGGCGGTGCGGACGCTTGATGTCGGGTGTGGGACTGGATTTCTGACCCGGCACCTTCGGGGAGTGACCGTCGGGCTGGATCGGAGTCCGGCGATGGCTGGGGTGGCGCGGGGGCGGGTGGCGGGCGGTCTGGTGATCGTCGGTGATGCGTTGCGGTTGCCGGCTGCCGACGGAGCCTTCGACCGGGTGCTGACCGGGCACTTCTACGGGCACCTGCCGACCGACGAGCGGGCGGCGTTTCTTGCCGAGGTACGACGGGTGGCGGACGAGTTGGTCGTGATCGACACCGCCCTCCGCCCCGGTGTCGAGCCCGAGCAGTGGCTGGATCGGACGCTCAACGACGGCTCCCGGCACCGGATCTACAAGCGCTACCTGACCAGCACGCAACTGGCCGGGGAACTCGGCGGCGAAGTCCTCTTCGAAGGCCGCAGCTTCGTCGCAGCCCGGGTCGACCTAGGCAGAGACAGAGGGTCAGCCTAGGCAGAGACAGAGGGTCAGCCTAGGCAGAGACAGAAGGGGTGCCCTTCCGGGTCGAGCATGACGCGGTGTTCGGTGGGACGTGGTTGGACGGCGGCGAGGGTGGCGCCGCATTCGATGGCCCAGTCGACCGCGACGTCCAGGTCGTCGACGCCGACGTCGAGGTGCATCGTCGAGGTCTGCTCGCCTTCGACGGCCGGCCAATGCGGTCGGCGGTAGTTGGTCTCGTAGTCGAAGTTCAAGGCTGGTTCGGCGACGCCCTCGGGTGGGCAGACCAGCGCGTAGCCGGCCTCCGGTGGTTCTCCCGGGCGTGGGCCTTCCTCCCGGATGTACGGCCAGCTGAGCAGCTTGGAGTAGAACCTGGCCAGCTCTCGGGGCCGTGCGGCCATGATCGTGAGCGCGCCGAGCCGGATCCGCGGTGGACTGTCCATCACAGGCAGAAGGGATGGCCGGCCGGGTCGGAATAGCACTGGGATGTGACCTCGTTCGGCGGCATGTGGATGGCTCCAAGTCGTTCGGCTCGTTGGATAGCGGGCTGGGCGCCGTCCGGGAAGCGGTAGTCGATGTGCAGCTGCGCCGGGTACGCCGGGTCAGGGAAACGCGTCGCCCGGAACTGGGCGCTGTGCTGAAATGCCAGATTCGGCAGATCGTCGTCATCGTCGAGGTCGAGCTCAACCCGGCCGGCCGAGTCCTCCAGCCGTTTCTGCACACCGAGGAAGCCTTCGTAGAAGCCGGCCAGCGAACGCGGGCTGTAGCAGTCGAACACCACCCGCTGCAGCTCGAGCAGGTCCCGATAGAACTCGGCCATCGCCCGAGACCGATCCTCCGGACATCCGGTATAGATCGTCATCGCGTCGCTGTCCCGAAGCAGATGCGCCACTGCAGCCTCCAGCCGTCAGGCACCCCAGGGCGATCTATCGTTCACCCGAGGTATCGAGACTGTCCAGGGATGTATGCATGAGCCGTGAGCCGTTCCCGCTGCTGAGCGAGCTGCCGCCAGAGCTGAAGAACGTCATTCTCGATTTCCACTGGGACGTGGAACTGCTGCACAGTCTGGACCTGCCAACGATCGAGCTGCCGGTCGCGGAGTTGGTGTGGCAGTTGCGGTTGCCGTTCTGGGCGTGGGGTGGCCGGCCGTTCCAGGTAACGCCGCTGGAGGTGGCCGCCGATCCAGAGGTCTATGCGGAGCAGTACGCGCGGACGATCGCGGCGGACCTGCGGTATCCGCTGGACGTCGTACGTCGGCCCGACGGCCGCATCACCATCCTCGACGGGGTGCATCGCCTGCTCCGGGCACACCTCGACGGGCGGGAGTCAGTTCTGGTGCGGGTGCTCGAGTGGGAGGAACTCGACGCGATTGCTGTTCGCTGTTGACGGGTGGGTGAAGGCCAGGAGCCGGGCAGCTTCCGCCTCGATGGCGTCGGTTTCGGTCAACGGGCGGAAGGGATGCACGGTCAGGACGGCGGCATCCTCGGCGGACCCGATGGTCCAGGTGGCGGCGACGGTGCCGTCGACGAGCACTGTCGCCGCGACGCCGGCGCCGATGCAGACCTGGCGGCGGATCTCGTCCGTCATGATCCGGGTGCGGTCGGCGTGGCCGAGCAGCGTCGCGTCGAACGCCGGGAGGAGCCGGATCGGCGCCGGCACATCCTCAGTTGGCAGCGGCCGGTCCGGCAGGTCGAACAGTTCGCGGCCCGACTCGTCGGCGTACACCTTCAAGGAAGGGCGCAGTTCGGCGAACACCTCGCGCAGCCCGCTCACGCCCGACCAGGTGCGGGCGTCGGCCACGCTCGCCGGCCCGAACGCGGTGAGATAGCGCCGGACCATCCGCCGAACATCCCCGGCCGAAAGGCTCACGTCCGGCAGAGCGAACGGCGTCGCACCGTAGACGTTCCACGTCCCGCTCGGCGCCGGGTGGATGAGCGGCTCCAGGTACTGCGCCGTCCAGCCGAGCGCGGTCGGATCGTCGACCGGCCATCGTTCGGCCAGCAGACGACCCAGTTCCGGCCGGGTCAGCGTCCGGCCGCCAGCCAGCAACTCCCGCGCCGCGACCACCAGCGCATCGAGATCCACCCCGGCGGTACGACGGCCGAACGCGTTGCGCTGCACACGACGCAACAGCGGCGCCAGCACCGGCCGGACGAACCGGAAGTCCGGAACCGACATCAGGTGCTGGGTGGCGCGCATCATCGTCGACCGCACCAACGACTGGTCCTCGATCGCCGCGGTCAGACTCGTGATCGTGAAGGACTTGAGCCGGCTCCACAGCGCCAGATACGGGTCGTTCGGATTCTGCGCGTTCAGACCGAACACCTGCTCAACCGCCGGCACCACCGCCAGATCCGTCCGCCGCAGCAACAGTTGCCGCTCGAGCAGCGCACGCCCCAGAACCCTCGAACTCACGACCGTCACGCCACCGACCCTAGGAGCAGTAGCGGCCAGAATCCGTCCTCTGCACCGGAACAACTCGTCCGGCAGCCGTGTTGGGGCTGGGTATGACGGTTGACATCGGGGTGATCCTTCCGACGTCGACGCCTGATCCTGGGCGGCCGATCTTGGGAGATGTCCGGGACAGTGCACGGTTCGCCGAGGAGGTCGGGCTGGATTCGGTCTGGTCGACCGATCACCTGATCGCGAGTGCGCCGATGCTGGAGAGCTCGGTGGTGCTGGCGACCGCGGCGGCGGTGACGGAGCGGATCACGGTGGGGTTCAACGTGATGCTGCTGGCGTTGCGGCCGGTCGCGTGGGCGGCGAAGCAGGTGAACACCTTGCAGCTCGTCTCCGGCAACCGGCTCGTGCTCGGCGTCGGGACCGGGAATCCGGCGCACGGCGACATCGGCTGGCGGGCCGCCGGTGTGTCCTTCGCGGACCGCGGCCGGCTGACCGACGAGGCGCTCGCCGTCCTTCCGGATCTGATCGCCGGTAAGCCGACGATCCTCGGCGACGGTCTGGAGGCGACGCTCGCGCCGGGCTCCGAGGTTCCCCCGATCGTTGTCGCAGGCAACGGGAAGGCAGCCTTCCGGCGAGCGGCCCGGTACGGCGACGGCTGGGCGACGATCGCGATGTCGCCCGACGAGGTCAAGACGAGCCTCGAGCAGATCAACCAGCAGCACGACCGGCCGGCACTCAAGGCAACGGTCGTCGCGCCGCAACTGGACGCCGATCCGCGGCGCGCGGCCGAGCAACTCGAGGCCTACGAAGAGGCGGGCACCGCCCGGGTGATCCTGGCACCGTCCGGCGACTGGCGCCGCGACTACGAGAACGCCGCCAAACTCCGCGCTGCGTAAGCCTCGAGCGTTCGGGCCGCCCAGCTGACTTGACTCTGACATTGATGTGAGGTTTTACGGTCTCGGTATGTCAGGAGCTGTGATTGTCGGGGCCGGGCCGGGCATCGGTGCGGCCGTGGCCAGGAGGTTCGCGCGGGCCGGGCTGGGTGTCGGGCTGATCGCGCGGTCGGAGACGACGGTGAAGGCGGTGGCGGACGGGATCACCGGTGCCGTCCTCGCGCTCACCGCGGACAGTACGGACGAGGTGGGCCTGCGGGCCGCGCTCGACCGGGTGGTCGAGGAGTACGGCGTACCGGACGTGGTGGTCTACAACGCGGCGATCATCCAGCCGGACGCCGTCGGAGACCTGACCGCTCGGCAACACCTGGACGCGTGGGCGGTGAACGTGGTCGGTGCGATCACCACGGCGGCGCACGTCGTACCGGCGATGGCTGAGCGTGGCAGCGGCTCGTTCATCATCACCGGCGGGATGCCGGAGCCGAAGCCCGGCTACGCGAGTCTGTCGCTGGGCAAGGCCGGCGTCCGGACGCTGGTGACCCTGCTCGACCAGCAGTACGGCGCTTCGGGCGTGCACGCGGCCAGTGTCACCGTCGGCGGTGCGGTCGCTCCCGGTACGGCGTACGACCCGGACGACATCGCCGAGCACTACTGGCAGCTCCACACCCAGCCGCGCGACCAGTGGGAACACGAGCGCAGTCACTGAGTGGACTGCCCAAGCCGGCCCGGAATGGATCTGTCGGTCGAGGGCGCGTCCGGTGAGACTTGTCGCTGTTCGCAACTGACGAGGATCGCCGATGTATGTTCCCGCGCACTTCGCCGCCGATGACGAGGCGGTACACGACCTGCTCGCCCACCACGGCGCCGCCGACCTGGTGACGATGACGCCGGACGGGCTGGTGGCGACCATGCTGCCGTTCGTCTACGACCGCTCGAGGAACGTGCTGCTCGGGCACTTCGCCCGCAACAACGAGCACTGGCGGCAGACCGTGATCGGGGAGGCGCTGGTGATCATGCGCGGTCCGGACTCGTACATCTCGCCGGCCTGGTACGCCTCCAAACGCGAGCACGGCCGGGTCGTGCCGACATGGAACTACCTGACCGCGCATGTCCACGGCACGATGACCGTGTACGACGATCCGGCCTGGGTCGAGGACGTCGTACGGCGACTGTCGGATCACCACGAAGCCGGCCGGGCGGAGCCGTGGTCGGTGGACGACGCACCGGAGAAGTTCGTGACCGGGCAGTTGCGCGCGATCGTCGGCGTCGAGATCGCGATCACGCGGGTCGAGGCGAAGTTCAAACTCAGCCAGAACCGGCCGGAGGCCGACATCGACGGGGTGATCGACGGGCTCCGCGCGTACGGCGACGAGCGGGGCGCCGATGCCGTCGCCCAGCACCGGCGCTAGGGACGCCGACTAGGACATCGGCGAGGGCTTCGAGGCGCCCCGCCAGGCTGCTGTGCACGAGTATCCGGCATGCAAATGATCGTTGCCCTGAGCACCTTTCTACCGTGACAGTTTGTGCACGGATTGTCACGGTGAGTTTGCGGGTCCGTGCAGATGTCCGGACAAGCCTGGCGAGCGCGGGATGGGTCGACAGATCGTCGTGTCAGGAAGCGACATCGACGAGGAAGACATCGAGTCAGCCGGTCGACCACGGGAGGCTCCGGACGCGTGCTCGAGACCTATCGCGGCATCCCACACCTGCTGGACACCTGGCTCGTCCTGACCGGAATGGCCCTACCGATCGCCCTCTCGTCGCTGCGGCGACGGGGTGACTTGGTCCCCCGGCTGGCGGCGTTCTGCCTGCCCGGCGCGTTCGCGCTGGTACTGGCGGCGACGCTCAGCCCGACCGTGCACCAGATCGGCCAGCTCGGCCAATGCGGCACCCACCTGACCACCACCGGTGGCCTGACCTCGATCCAGGGTCTGCTCAACGTCCTGCTGTTCGTCCCCGCCGCCGGAATGCTGACGCTGGCCAACGGGCGCCCGGCCGATGGGATCGCCGCCGGTATCGGGATGTCCGCGGCGGTCGAGGCGGTCCAGGCGCTGATCCCGCAGCTCGGCCGTTCCTGCCAGCTGCACGACCTGATCGCGAACCCCCTCGGCGCCTTCGCCGGCGTCGGCTTGGCCGCCGGCCTGCAGACCCTGACCCGCGGGCGTCGCCTGGTGGTGACCCGCCCGTACGTCGTCGAGCACGGTGCGATGCTCGTCGTCCGCGGCCGGCCCCCGGCCCGCCATCGCCGCGGCGAGCTGGTCCCGCGCCCGGTTCCAGTCTCGGTCCCGGTCACGAAACCGGCGAACGGACTCCGTCAGATCGCCCGGGCGCGGTGAGATTCTCACGGAGCGGGTACAAAGTTATCCGGATAGTTATCCACAGGCTGTGGATGAAACGGGGGATGCCGACACGATCACACGGAGATATCCACAGGCCCCATCAGTACGGTCAGGGCCTGACGTCCAGGCCCAGTGACGTGGCGATGACCATCGCCTGGGTGACGTCGACCCGGGCGTCCTTCAGCTCGACCGTGAGTGGGTCGAGGGTGGAGAGGTCGGATCCGCGCAGGTCGGCGGCGGTGAAGTCGGCGCGTTGGAGGGACGCGCCGGACAGATCGAGATCGCGCAGCACCGCCTTGGCCGCCCGGACGCCGGTGAGATCCGCCTCGCGGAGCTTCAGACCGGTCAGCTCGGTGCCGCGCAGGTCCGCGCCCGCGAGACCGGTGAACGACCAGTCGCCGCCGGACACCTTCATCAGGTTGTAGGTGCAGTCGTCGAAGAAGCTGCCGACCAGCTTGCACCGGGTGAACGTGGTGTCGAAGAACGAGCACCGGACGAAGGTGCAGTTCACGAACGCGGCGTCGGTGTGGGTCGAGGCGTTGAACCGGACGCCGCGGAAGGTGCACTCCTCGAACACCCCGCCACGGTTGTCCACCTCGGTCAGGTCGGAGTCGATGAACAGCACTCTGCGGTAGGTCTGGCCGGAGGGGTCCGTGTCGTCCCAGTCGCGGATCGTCGACTCGGTCGGCGTGGCCGGTCGTCCCGGTGCTGCCATGGCTCTCCCCTGTCGCTCAGGTGTTGAGTTGCCCACCCTGCCACGCCGTACCGACAGGCCGGGACGCCGCAGGCTGGTGCATTTGTGATCGTGACGACGGACAACCTTCGGCGGACCGACAACTACGGGCCGCACGATGGAGGGGTGACCGGAACTGAGCGGGTGATGGTGTTCGGCGCGGGAGGCTTCCTCGGCGCCAGGATCTGCGCACTGCTCGCCGACCGCGGCGTGGAGTACCGCGGTCTGAGCCGGAGCCGGGGTGAGCCGTACCGGTTGTGCGACCTCGCCGCGATGCATCCGTACGCGCTGGACACCCAGATCGGCATGTACAAACCGACCGTCATCATCAACGCGGCCGGCGCGACGCTGGGTGACGCCGCCACGTTGGTCCGAGCCAACGTGATCGCCGTCGAAGCCCTGCTCGCCTCGGCCCACGACAACGCCAGCCACGCGCGCTTCGTCCAGCTCGGCTCGGCGGCCGAGTACGGCGGCGCGCCGCAAGGAACCAGCCAGGACGAACAGACCGAACCCTGCCCGGCCGGACCGTACGGCATCACCAAGCTGGCCGGCTCCGAGCTGGTCCTCCGCGCCCAGCGCACCGGCGCCGACGCGGTCGTCCTGCGCGTCTTCGACGTGATCGGGCCCGGCGCACCCGAGAGCACGCTGACCGGCCGGGTCATTCGCGACCTCCGGTCGAGACACACGATCGAGGCCGGCTCGCTGGACGTCTGGCGAGACTTCGTCGACGTCCGCGATGTCGCCGAGGCGGTCGTGGCGGTGGCGCTCGTGGACGCCAAGCTGCCCGCGGTGCTGAACGTCGGGACCGGGCGCGCGAGTCTGGCCCGGGAGGTCGCCGGTCAGCTGTTCGAGCTGAGCGGTCAGCCGGCCAGGATCGTCGAGGAGGCTCAGCCGGACACCGTGCCCGGCGCGACCTGGCAGCAGGCCGACAGCACGCTGATCGGGAAACACCTCGGCTGGTCCCCGAAGATCTCCCTCGAACAGTCCCTCGCCGACAGTTGGGCTCGCAGCGGGTAGGAGACTGGGCGGGTGGAGATCCGCTCGATCAGTCAGCCCGCCCCCGACCGGCGACCGCCCGCGGTGAACGAGGATCTCGTGCTCAGCGGCCCCGACTTCGTCGTCGTACTCGACGGCGCCACCGCTGGGAGGGGCATCGACTCCGGGTGCCGGCACACGGTCGCCTGGCTGGTCCAGCGGCTCGGGCGCGCGCTCGCACTGCCGCTCCTGACCGGCTCGACCGCGCCACTGGCGGATCTGCTGGCCGACGCGATCGCCGCAGTCGTCGCCGAGCACGCCGACACGTGTGACCTCACCAACCCGGACAGCCCGTCCTCGACCGTCGCGATGATCCGGGTCGGATCGGACACCGTCGAGCACCTCGTCCTGGCCGATTCGCCGATCGTGATGAGATCACCGGCCGGTGCGGTGACGGTGCACAGCGACGATCGGATCGACCTGCTGCCGGAGTACACCTTCGAGGCGGTCCGCCGGCTGCGTAACCAGCCCGGCGGCTTCTGGGTGGCGAGCACCGAACCCAAGGCGGCTTACGAGGCAGTCCGGGGTACGACGGATCGCGCCGAGATCGAGCTGGTCGCCGTACTGTCCGATGGCGCGGCCCGATATGTCGAGCACTACGGGCACAGCTGGGCGGACCTGCTCGACGTGCTCACCACTGACGGCCCGCGCGAACTCGTGAATCGAGTCTGGGCGTACGACGAAGCCGCACACCCCGACACCTTCCGCGGGAAGCGGTACGACGACGCGACCGCCGTACTCGCCTATCTCTGATCCGGACCGTACGACGGGAAGGTCGGGCCGGGGTTGTTGTACCGAGGTGCGTACTGCGGTGGCTCGGGCGGTGGTGTCACGGCAGCCGCCGGCGGGATCGTCGCCTGGTCGTGTTGCCACTGAGTGACGCGGAGGAGCAGCAGGGAAGCGGTGACGCCGGCCGCGATCAGCAGCAGGGTCGCCACGGTGAAGCCGATGTTGACCGCCAGCGCGACCCGGACCATGAAGTCCTGCAGGTCGTAGATGTCGACGTAGTCACCGGTCGCGTCCGCGGTGTCGGCCGCGTCGACCAGCCGGACGACCCAGACGATGAAGGCGAGGAACGCGAGCCCGCCGCCGCCGATCAGGATGACCCAGAACCCGGTCCACGTCGCCCACCAGCCGTACAACAGCGTCCGGACCGGACCGCGCTTGGATGCCCCCGGTTGCTCCGGCGGCTCGCTCGCGACCGTCACGTCCTGCACGATCTGCAGCGGATACCAGAACTGCAGGAACGGACAGAACCACGACCCGACGATCCAGCCGGTCGCGTGCCGGTGCGGCCGCCCGTCCTGGACGACCGGCCGGGGCGCCAGCGGTGACCTGAGGAACTCGGTGTTCTCCCGCGCCTGCCACAGCCAGATCAGGAACGCGATCGCCGTCCCCATCAGCAGGTAGCTGACCGCGTTGAGCAGCGGCCCGGTGCCCGCGATCGACCCGACGGCCCGGTCGACCTCCTCCTCGGAGAGCAGCCCGTACACGAACCGCTTGACCTCGTCGTACGAGCGCCACATCAGCACCGACTGGATCACGGTGGCGACCGAGGTCAGCCCCATCAGCACGATGCTGACCAGCGCGATCTTCCGCAACGGCCGGTACCGCGGGGGCACCGGCTGGTAAGGCACCGGTTGATAGGGCCCCGGCCGATGCGGGACCGGATACGGCTGCCGGAACGGCTGTGGACCACCACTTGGCCCCGGGTACGGCTGCGTCACCTCTTTCACCCCCTTGCAGCCAAGTTAACCCAGCCCTGGGAGCGTTCAACCTGTTATCCACAGGTGAAAAGGTGCGACGCGCTACACGCCGGCGAAGGCATCCCGGACCGCGGGCAGCGCCAGCGAACGATCCGCCGCCGACAACCCGATCCGCGTCCGCCGATCCAGGACGTCGTCCTCGGTCAGCGCGCCTTCATGCTGAATGGCGAACCGCACCTCGGCGTACGTCGTCCGCAGCCCCGGCGCGATCGGCTCCAGCAACGAGAGTGGCCCCGCGATCACGTCCGGCGCCTCCACGCCGTACCGCTGCACGAACCGCGACGGCGCCCGCACCGCCGCCAACTGCACCCGGTCCGCCGCCCCGACGAGCGGAATCCGGTGCGTCAGGCACGGCCGTCGGACCGCCAGGGCAGACGCCGAAAGCGCCGTGTCGAGCGCGTCCTGCGCCATCCGCCGGTACGTCGTCAGCTTGCCGCCCACGATCGTGACCAGCCCGTCCGCACTCGTGATCACCGCGTGCCGCCGGGAGATGTCGGTGGTCTTGTCCTCGCCCCGGCGATGGGCGGTGTCGAGCAGCGGCCGCAGACCGGCGTACGTCCCGAGCAGATCGGACCGTGTCAACGGCACCTGCAAGGCCGAGCTGATGGTCGAGAGCAGGAAGTCGATCTCGGCCTCGGTCGCATGCGGTACGTCGCTCACCGGACCGGGCACCTCTTCGTCGGTCAGTCCGACGTACACCCGATCGTCCGGCGCGGGGATCGCCATCACCACGCGCCGCAGCTCCCCCGGCACCGGCAGGGTCAGTACGGCGGACAACCCGCCGAACGCGGACTGCGGCAGCACGAGATGCGAGCCGCGGCTCGGCCGGAGCTTGATCCCCGAGGCGACCTGGTCGGCCCAGATCCCGGCCGCGTTGATCACCACCGAAGCGTCGACCTGCAGCCGCTGCCCGGTCAGTTGGTCGACCAGTACGGCGCCTCGCCCGGTGACCTCGGTGGCTGCGACGCGGGTCAGCACGCGAGCGCCGTACAGAGCCGCGGTCCGAGCGATCGCGACCACCAGCCGCGCATCGTCGTACAACTGCCCGTCCCAGGTCAGGAAGCCGCCGCGCATCCTCTCGGGACGCAGCGTCGGCGCATACCGGAGGACCTCGGCCGAGCTGACCCGGCGGGAGTGTGGCAGGTAGTCGTCGCTGGTCCGCGCGACCGTGCGCAGGACGTCGCCGCCGAGGAACGCGCCGCGCAGCATCGCGGCCTGTGCGAATCTTGCCTGCGGCATCCACGGGGCGACCTGCGGCACCGGGTGGACCAGGTGGGGCGCCGTCGTCTTCATCAGGATGCCGCGCTCGACCGCGCTCTCGTACGCGATGCCGACGTGACCGGAGACGAGGTAGCGCAGCCCGCCGTGCACCAGCTTCGAGCTCCACCGGCTGGTGCCGAAGGCCAGGTCGTGCTTCTCCACCAGGGCAACGGTGAGGCCGCGGGCGGCCGCGTCCAGGGCAACGCCGGCGCCGGTGACGCCGCCGCCGATGACCAGGACGTCGATCGTGCCGACCGAGTCCAGCCACTCCAGTTCGCGGGTCCGGCGGGCCGCGTTCAGGCTGGCGTTGCCCACGCTGATCATGGCGTCAGGTACCTGGTGAGCATCACCCGCAGCTCCTCGTCGAGCTTCGGATACTCGTCGGCGGAAGCCATCACCGGCCCGGACACTGCCGAGGCCAGGGAGACGAGGATGATCTGCCGGGCCAGCCAGACCGGATCGCCGTCCCGGATCGACCCGTCGCCCTGACCGGCCTTGATGCCCTCCTCGACCAGCGCGAGATGCGCGACCGTGCTGCTGCCGCGGCGCTCGAGCAGGTACGGCGTGAGGAACTCGGGATCGAGCTCGATGATCTTCCGCATCAGCGGGTGCACCCGGGTCCTCGCGACCACCTCGACGACACCCTCGACCAGTCGGGACCGCCCGTCCACCGCGTCCGGCTGGAACGCGGACACGAGTGCGGTGGTCCACTCCCGGGTCATCAGGGCGGCGACCACGGCCTGCACGTTCGGCCAGCGCCGGTAGAGGGTCGCGCGGGACACCTCCGCGTGCCGGGCGATATCGGCCATCGTCATCCGGCGCATCCCGATCGCGAGCAGCAGCTCGTAGGCCGCGTCCAGGATCCGCTCCTCGCCGATCGCGTTCGCGGGCGTCGGACGGGTGCTGGTCTCGGGCCCTGTTTCCTGCGCGGACTCGCTGCTACGCTGAGACATCACACGTCAGAGTGTATCAGCGACTCCGGCGTCCCGGAACAGTCCGTGGGAGGTGGGAGCCAGGGGGTCTCACCTCCCACGGACGCTACCTCTCCAGCCCAGCGATCGGGAGCCCAGAATGACCGAGTCGGACCTGCCGGTGGTGCATCTCACGCCGGGCCGTTGGGGCGATCCCGCCCACCCGGTCGAGCTGCCCGCCGCCGCGGTCGGAGCACTGCAGCATCTCGGCGTACGACGACCTGCGACAGGGCCGGTGGATCCGGTCGACCGGCCCGGGCTGACCGACGAGCAACTCGACTTCCTGACCGACGTGGTCGGCGCCGAGCAGGTGAAGACCGACCTCGAGACGCGGTGGGGACACACTCGCGGCTACTCGACCCCAGACCTGCTCAAGCACCGTGCGGGTGACACGACCGACATGCCTGACGCTGTCGTCTACCCCGGGTCGCATGACGAGGTCCAGGCCTTGCTGACTGCCTGCTCATCGCATCACCTGGCGGTGGTCCCCTACTCGGGAGGTACGTCCGTCGTCGGCGGCCTCGCCGCGGATCGGCGCTTCATCACGGCCGACCTGCAACGGCTCGATCAACTGGTGGCGATCGACGAGGTCTCGCGGACGGCGACGTTGCAGGCCGGCGTCCGCGGTCCGGCCGCGGAGGCGTTGCTGGCGGAGCGCGGTTACACGCTCGGGCACTTTCCACAGTCGTATGAGGGCGCCTCGATCGGCGGGTACGCGGCCGCGCGGTCGAGCGGGCAGGCGTCGGCCGGTTATGGGCGGTTCGATCAGATGGTGGTCGGGCTGACGCTGGCGACGCCGCGCGGGACGATCGAGACCGGCCGGGCGCCGATGTCCGCGGCCGGTCCGGATCTGCGGCAGTTGGTGCTCGGGTCGGAGGGCGCGTTCGGGATCATCACGTTGGTCGTCGTACGGATCCGGCCGCGTCCGGCCGAGCGGCACTTCGAGGGCTGGCGGTTCGCGGACTTCTCGGCCGGGTTGACCGCGATCCGGCGGCTGGCCCAGGACGGTCCGCTGCCGACGGTGCTTAGGTTGTCGGACGAGGCCGAGACCGCGGTGAACCTGGCCGACCCGGACGTGTTGGGTGGCGGGTCGGGCGGCGTAGTGGCGATCGTCGGTTTCGATGGGCCGTACAACGCGACGACGGCTGAGGTGCTGACCGCAGCCGGTGGGCAGAACCTGGGTGAAGGTCCCGGAGAGACGTGGCGGGTCGGGCGGTATCGAGCGCCGTACCTGCGGGATCCGTTGCTGGACGAGGGCGCTCTGGTGGAGACGCTGGAGACGGCCGGCTTCTGGTCGAAGCTGCCGCAGTTGAAGGCCGCGGTGACGGAGGCGTTGGTGAAGTCGCTCACCGACCAGGGCACGCCGCCTCTTGTTCTCTGCCATATCTCGCACGTCTACGAGACCGGCGCATCCCTGTACTTCACCGTGATCTGCGCCCAGACGGACGATCCGGTGGCGCAATGGCGCACGGCGAAGGTCGCGGCGAACCAGGCGATCGCGGCTGCCGGCGGAACCATCAGCCACCACCACGGCGTCGGCACCGACCACCGGGACGCGTACGCGGACGAGATCGGTCCACTTGCGGTCGAGGCTTTGCAAGCGGTCAAGCAGGCCCTCGACCCCGACGGTGTGATGAATCCAGGGATCCTCTTGACTTCAAGTTGACTTGAAGTATGACAGTGACGCGCATGACTCCTGATTCCTCCAACCGTCCTGTCGCTCTCATCACCGGCGCGTCCGCCGGTCTCGGGCTGGCACTTGCGCACGGGTTGGCCGACCGCGGCTGGGCGCTGGTGATCGACGCCCGCGGCGCCGACGCACTCAAGGACGCGGCCGACGCCCTCGCCGGCCGCACCGATGTGGTCCCGTTGGCCGGCGACGTCACCGACCCTGAGCACCGCGCTGACCTGCTGGACGCCGTGACCGAGCTCGGCCGGCTCGACCTGCTGGTGAACAACGCGAGCTACCTCGGCCCGAGTCCGCTGCAGCCGCTGGGCGTGGCCGACATGGACGAGCTGCGACGCGTCTACGAAGTCGACGTGGTCGCACCGATCGCTCTCACCCAGGCACTGCTCCCAGAGCTCACCGCAGCATCCGGTGCGGTCCTCAACATCAGCTCCGACGCCGCAGTCGAGGCGTACGAAGGCTGGGGTGGCTATGGCTCCGCCAAGGCTGCTCTCGACCACGCCACTGCAGTGCTGGCCGCCGAGCACCCGTCGCTCGCCGTCTACGCCGTTGACCCCGGAGACCTTCGTACGGCGATGCACCAGGCGGCGTTCCCCGGTGAGGACATCTCGGACCGGCCGGAGCCGTCGACCGTCGTACCGGCGTTCCTGCAACTGCTGGACAGCCGTCCCAAGAGTGGTCGGTACCGTGCGGCGGAGTTCGCACCGGCGGTGACGTCGTGAGGGTGCACCCCCACACGAGGTTCGTCCTGCCCGACTCGCTGAACGCCACCGAACCACCCGAGGCAAGAGGGCTGTCGCGGGACCAGGTGAAGCTGCTGGTCGCGGAGGGGTCGACCACCACGCACACCCGCTTCGACCGGATCGGTGAGCACCTGAGACCTGGCGACCTCCTGCTCGTGAACACTTCCGGCACATTGCCCGCCGCAGTAGAAGGCTCGTGGATCACCGGCTCCGGTGTGGCACCTGTCGTCGTGCACTTCTCCACCGCTCTCGACGACGGCACCTGGGTCGTCGAGTTGCGCAACGGGAGTGCACCGATGTTCGGCGGTACGACGGGCGACCAGGTGGAGCTGCCGGAGGGCGTGCTGACGCTACTGTCGCCGTACCAGTCCAACTCGAACCGACTGTGGCGCGCCAAACCGCCGGTGCCCGACGTGCTGGGCTATCTGCAGCGTCACGGCCGGCCGATCACCTACAAGTACGTCGACCGGCGTTGGCCGCTCGCGTCGTACCAGACCGTTTTCGCGCGCGAGCCGGGTAGCGCGGAGATGCCCAGTGCGGCGCGACCGTTCAGCTTCGAGCTGGTGAGTCACCTCGCGTCCCATGGCGTGCTGATCGCGCCGATCCTGTTGCACTGCGGTGTGTCCTCGCTGGAGAGCCACGAACCACCCTTGCCCGAGCGGTACGACGTACCGGCGCACACGGCCCGGTTGGTGAACTGGGCGAAGGCCAACGGTGGTCGGGTGATCGCAGTCGGCACCACCGCTGTGCGAGCCGTCGAGTCAGCTGCCGCGGCGGACGGCTCCGTCACCGCGTCCCACGGCTGGACCGACCTTGTTCTCGGCCCGGACCACCCGGTCCGCGTTGTCGACGGCCTCATCACCGGCATGCACGCCCCGGAGGCCTCGCATCTGCTGCTGCTCGAGTCTGTCGTCGGCGGTGACACCGTCCAGCGTGCGTACGACGCCGCT
The DNA here is from genome assembly GCF_043197365.1 of Kribbella sp. NPDC049174. Lineage (NCBI taxonomy): Bacteria > Bacillati > Actinomycetota > Actinomycetes > Propionibacteriales > Kribbellaceae > Kribbella > Kribbella sp. NPDC049174. The sequence goes on from NZ_JBICSZ010000009.1 coordinate 310,077, forward strand.
CTGCACGAGGGCTACCTCTGGCACGAGTTCGGCGACAGTTGCCTCCTGATGTCATAAGTGGCACTCGGTGTCATGCGTTGCTCTCAGTGTCAGTAACTACACTCGGTGTATGACGATGGAAGGTCTTCGCGCTCGTGCGCGCGGGGCGGTTCGCGTTCAGTTGGCCGAGGTGGCGATCGAGCTGTTCATCCAGCACGGGTACGACGCGACGACGGTGGACGACATCGCGATCGCCGCCGGGGTGTCGAAGCGGAGTTTCTTCCGATACTTCCCGGCCAAGGACGAGGTGCTGTTCCACGGCCTGGATGACGTCGTCGAGAAGCTCGCGGCCGAGATGAGGTCGGCGGATGGGGACGACTGGGAGTGCCTGCGCCAGGTGCTGACCGAGTGGCACGAGCAGTTGTACGTCTCGGACCGCGTGCTCGAATTGGTCGAGTCGTCACCGGCGCTGCGGGCGCGGATGGTGGAGAAGCGCGACGAGTTGCGCCGTCAGGTGAGCGACGCGCTGCGAGAGCGGCCGGGGTCGACGCTGGACGCCTTCACGGCTGACCTGCTGACGGCCGCGGCGGCCGCCGTACTGGATGTCGCGGCGCAGGAATGGCTGCGCGTCGGTGGAGACCGGGCGGAGTTGATCCGGTGGGGATTCGAGGAGCTGTCGCCGGGTGGCCGGCGCTAGCAAGACGCCGGCCACCACTGCGGTGGATCAGCCCTGCTGGGCCGAGTCCGCGGGCTCGAGTTCTGCAGACTGCTTCGGATCGGCCGCGGTGGCCTCTTCGAGTGCGGTGAGGTCGCCTGGCGGGACGGTCGTCCGGTGGTCTTCGTTTCCGGGGCGGGCTCGTTTGTCGATCGCGCGCGGGCTCACCGCGACCACCCCACAGGCATGCAGAAGGTCATCCTGAATGTCCTTACCTCTCAAGGTCCCCCGTCGGGACGTCACTCGATTAGACGAGCATCAGGTGCCCAGCGTCATGCGTTGGAGAAAAACGATCAGAAATTGTGGCCTAGGCCGATTAGTTTCAGTTTGAACGGCCGTCGATGCGGTCCGGGTCGAGCAGGTCCGGCGTGATGAAGTCGTGCGGGAAGCCGAGGGTGAATCCGGTCGCCGCGTCGAGCCGCCGTACGGCGTCGTCCGGCAGCGCGAGGTCGATCGCGGCCAGGTTGTCCGCGAGTTGCTCCGGCGAACTCGCACCGGCCAGTGGATGGACCGCCCGCGAATGCACCCGCGTCCACGCCAACGCCACCTGTGCCGGCGTGGCGTCGAGTTGGGTGGCGACCTCGTGTACGGCGGTCAGCACGGCGCGCTCGCGGTCGGTACCGGCCGATTCCACCGGTTTCGTGAGCTTGCCGTGGGCAAGGGGTGCCCAGGCCGCCACCGTCATGCCGAACGCATCGGCCATCGGCAGCAGCTCCCGCTCGACGTCGCGCTGGAGCAGGCTGTACGGCACCTGCAGGCCGGCGAACCCGGACCAGTCCCGCCACTCGGCCAAGGTGTTGCCGCGAGCAACGAGCCAGGCCGGCGCGTCGGAGATCCCGGCGTACAGGATCTTGCCGGCCCGGACCGCGTCGTCGAGGGCGCGCAGCGTCTCCTCGATCGGGGTGTGCCGCTCCCAGTAGTGCACCCAGTAGACGTCGAGGTAGTCGGTCCGCAGCCGGCTCAGGCTGGACTCGAGCGCGAGCCGGAGGTTCTTCCGGTGGTTGCCGGTGGCATTGATGTCGGTCTTGTCCCGCGGCAGCGTGTACTTCGACGCGAGCACGAACCGGTCCCGGCGGCCGGTCAGGATGTCGCCGAGGATGTCCTCGCTCGCGCCGTACGCGTCGGCGGTGTCGATCATGTTCCCGCCCGCGTCGGCGTACCGGTCGACGATCGGCCGGGCCTGCTCGACGGACTGGAATCGCATCGCGCCGAGGAAGAGTTCGGAGACGCGCAGGCCGGTGGGTCCGAACAGTCGGTAGCGCATCAGCGCACGTACCCGTACAGGAAGGCGTGGACGCCGGTGGTGATGGCGTCCTTGATCTCGTCGGGGGTCATGGATCCTCCACGGTAGGACGGGTTGGCTCCGGAGATGAGCAGGGAGAAGTGCAGGGCGGCGCGCATCGGGTCATCGATCCGCAGCAGCCCGTCCGCGGCGAACGCGGCCAGCCGGTCGGCGAGAGCCCGCCGTACGGCGATCGGCCCGGCCTCCTGCCAGGCGTCGATCGCCTCGTGCGGGATGTGACCGGCCTCGGCGTTCACCTGGCGGACCAGCGCGGAGTGCTCGGCGTAGTCCGGCATCGGAGTCCGCCAGGCGATCCCGAACGCGACCAGGTCGGCCTCGAGGTCGGTGATCTCGGTCAGCTGCGCCTCGATGATCGCGAGCTGCGCGGCCGCGACCTTCGTCGCGCTTTCCTGGATCACCGCGCGGAACAGCCCGGCCTTGTCGCCGAAGTGGTTGTAGAGCGTCCGCGTCGAGACCCCGGCCGCGGCGGCGATCACGTCGATACTCGCCCGCGCGTAACCGTCTCGCGCGAACACGGTCAACGCGCCGGCCAGCACGTCCTGCCGCTTCCCTGCCCGTGGCACCGGACCTCCTGGCTGTGTCGTCTGGCGTAGGTACAACGATCGTTGTACTTTAGCGTACATGTTCACCGACGAAGAGCTCGGCTATCTGAAATCACAACCGCTGGCCCGGCTGGCGACGGTCGGCCCGGACGGGCAACCGGACGTCGTACCGGTCGGCTTCGAGTACGACGGCACGTACTTCTACGTCGGCGGGGTCGACCCCGCCAACACCCGGAAGGTCCGCAACGTGCGCGCCGGCCACGACCAGGTTGCCCTCGTCATCGACGACCTGGTCACCACCACCCCGTGGTCGCCGCGCTTCCTCCGCGTCTACGGCACTGCCGAGGTCGTGGACCACGCCGGCCAGTTCGGCCCGGGGGTCTACCTCCGCATCAAACCCACCACCAGCTGGAGCTGGCACCTGGACGGCCGCCCGGCCACCCACGACGAGGAAGACTTCGCTCCGACCCGGACCGCGCACACCGGCTGACTCAGGTGCGGGCCTTCTTGTTGCGGCGGCGTTTGGTGTCCTGGAGGAAGACCCAGGCGACGGCCGCGCCGGTGACGAATCCGCCGAGGTGGCCTTGCCAGGAGATGTTCGGGATGAGGAACGAGATGACCGCGGTGATCGCGACGTAGGCGAGGATCCAGGTGACGTCCATACCGCGGGCGCGGCTGATCACCAGCAGCGCGCCGACCAGGCCGAGGACGGCACCGGAGGCACCGAGGGTCGCCGAGACCGGGGCGGCCAGGAACCAGACCGCGACGCTGCCGCCGAGCGCGGACAACAGGTAGAGGATCACGTACCTGAGCCGGCCGAGCATCTGCTCGAGCGGCGGACCGACCTGGTAGAGCATGAACAGGTTCGCGAAGATGTGGAAGATCTGCAGGTGGGTGAAGGCCGAGGTGAGCAACCGCCACGGCTCGGAGTCCACCAGCACCGGGACCAGCACCAGGTCGTTCACGAGCTGGCTGCTGGCGGCCCGCACCGCGATGAACACCAGCACGTTGATCCCCAGCAGGACCATCGTGACGATCGGGGTGTTACCGCGCTGGACCCCGCCGAGTGACGTCCGGGTCCGCGGCACCGACTTCACGCCCTCGTTGAAGCAGCTCGGGCACTGGAAGCCGACCGCGGCACTGTTCATACACGCCGGGCAGATCGGCCGGTCGCAGCGCTGACAGCGCACCCCGGCGGGCCGATCCGGGTGCCGGTAGCAGACGGTCTCGGTCACGGAGGGCGGGTCCTTCCCCAATGAGAGAGAGTACGGGCCGGGCAATCGCCCGGCCCGCACCAGAAGAATCAGGCGTTCTTGCGCTCGATCACGACGTTGTTGATCACGATCGGGTCGATCGGCCGGTCGCCCGGAGCGGTCTTGGCGGTCGCGATCGCGTCCACGACCTTCTTCGACTCGTCGTCCGCGACCTCACCGAAGATGGTGTGCTTGCGGTTCAGGTGCGGGGTCGGCACCACGGTGACGAAGAACTGCGAGCCGTTGGTGCCGCGGCCGAACTGGATCCCGGCGTTCGCCATCGCCAGCAGGTACGGGCGGTCGAACTGCAGCTCGGGGTGGATCTCGTCGTCGAAGGCGAAGCCCGGCGAACCGGTCCCGGTGCCGAGCGGGCAGCCGCCCTGGATCATGAAGCCGTCGATCACCCGGTGGAAGGTCAGTCCGTCGTAGAACTTGGCGTTGCTGGGCTGACCGGTCTGCGGGTCGGTCCACTCCTTGGTGCCCTCGGCCAGTCCGACGAAGTTGCTCACCGTCTTCGGCGCGTGGTTGGGGAACAGCCTGATGACGACGTCACCCTTCGTCGTCTGCAGGGTCGCGTACAGCTCTTCGGCCACGGGTGTTCACTCCTCATCGGTTCCGGCTTACTCCTTCGATCCTGTCATGTCAGGCCAAGTCCGCCCGCACCGACCGGCCGGATGGTTGCGCCGGAGCGGTGCTGGGCACCGGGGTCGGGAGCGATGGATCGATACAAGCGGACCGGCCGGGACCCGGAGAGCGGGTTTGTCGGCTGGGTACGTCGTACGATGCAGACGAAGCCGGATTTGTCCAGAGTCGTACCAGTAGCGTCCATACCGCCGATGGGCCAGATGGCTGCCCCACCGAGGCGGGCGGCACCGAGGAGGGAACCGTGGGTTTGTCGAAGTCCAAGGGCCGGGTCGAGACCGCGAAAGGCCGGGTTCGGCCACTGGCCGAGACCGCGTCGGAGAAGATCGGGCCGGCTGTGGGCACCGCACGGGAGAAGGTGTCGCCGTACGCGGAGAAGGCCGTCGAGCGCGGCGCGCACTATGCCGGCGTGGCGGTCGAGAAGGCCGGACCGGTGATCGACGACGCGCTGGCCAAGGTCGGCCCGGCCACCGAGCACGCGGCCGAGAAGGCGCGCGAGCGGTTCAACGATGACGTGCTGCCGAAGGTGACCGCCGCGCTGGCGTCGCTGGCGGCCGCCGCCGAGCCGGTCGTCGAGGAGACCTCCCGCCGGAGCAGGGCCACCAAGGCCGCGCTCAAGGGTGAGATCGACGTGCCGCAGAAGAAGAGTCACCGGCTCCGCAAGGTCGTCCTGTTCCTGGGCTTCGGTGCCCTGGCCGCGGCGGCCGTGAAGAAGCTGCTGACCCCGCCGGAGCCGGCCTGGCAGTCGACCCCGACCAGCGGCCGCGACTACAGCTCCGCCCCGGCCGGTACGACGTCGCGCCCGAGCGAGACCAAGCCCGAGACCAAGCCGGAGCCGGCTTCGTCGAACGGCAAGACCGACGCCCCGAAGGCGGAGTCACCGAAGACCGACACCGCCAAGGACGCCGGCACCAGCACCAACACCAGCACCGGCACCGACGCCGAGGCCGAGGCCGACGCCGACCTGAACGCGACCGCGAACGGTGCCGCGAAGAAGAGCACCACGCCCCGGAAGTCGAGCAGCCCGAAGCCGTCCGACTCCTGACCTGACCACCGCAACGGCGAAGGCCGCGATCCCCAGGTGGGGTTCGCGGCCTTCGTTTGTCCGACGTCGCCTTGCGCGTGCGACGTTCAGTTCGGGTTCGGCTCGTGGGCTCGACCCTCGTGGTCGTCATCGTCGTGGTGCGGGCCGGCGATGGTGTAGCGGCCGGCCGACAACAACTGCGTGGCGTACCGGTGCGTGATGCATGGATAGGTGCCGCCGCAGTGCTGGCAGACGGCGTCGTTGCGGTGCAGCCAGGGCACGATGCCGAACCGCTTGATCCAGGTCAGCGGCTCGCGGTCGGGGGCGTGCAGTTTCAGGGCCGAGCGGGCGGCACTCTGGATCTCGGGTGCGGACCAGTCCTCGGCGCTCTTGTCCATCAGGGCGCTCAGGTCGGGGTGGAGGTGTGCGGTCGAGCGAACTTTATTCATCTATGCGTCTTCCGGGGGGCAGGGAGGTACGCGGGCCGATCGTCTCGATGAAGCGTCCGCTTCAAACGTGACGGTCTGATCGCTGTTAGCGACCCTAGCCCTCCAGTAGCCCACACCGCGCCTTCGCACGCGTCGCCCGGTGTCAGATCTTCGTCAGGTTTCAGAGCGTGCCGTGTTCGACACAGTTCCCACCCCACCGCCCCGGTCAGGCGGGGACACCTTTCGCATCAGGTCCACAGGGTCTCGATGGTGATCCGCGCCTCGAGTTCGAGCAGGTGCCGCTTGAGCGGGATGCCACCGCCGAAGCCGACCATCTTCCCACCGGCGCCGACGACCCGGTGACAGGGCACCACGACGGCGATCGGGTTCCGGTTGCAGGCGACGCCGACGGCCCGGGCCGCGCCCGCGTCCCCGACGATCTTCGCGACCTCGCCGTACGTCTGCATCTCGCCGTACGGGATCCGGGTCAGTTGGGCCCAGACGGCGCGCTCGAAGTCGGAGCCGCCGCGGACCGACAGCGGGACGGTGAACTCCTTCAGTTCGCCGGCGAAGTAGGCCTTCAACTGCTCCTGGGTCTCGGTCAGCAGCGGGTCCTGCTCCAGGTGCTGGTCGACCCGGCCGAAGTTCAGCCGGCACAGGCCGACGTCGTCCACAGCCAGGGACAAGTCACCGATGGGTGAGTCGATCACGGACCAGCGCATACGCCAATCCTCGCCCTCGCCACCGACACTTTTCTCGCGGATTCACGACACCAACCGAGGCCGACACAATCTTTCCGACCACCTGTTGTCCTCGCCTCGTCACGCGGTGTTGTGCTATTTCTGACACATGCCGACCCAGCCTCCGCTGGACCGCTGGTTCAGCTCCGAGCGGGGGATGGGCCTGGCCGCATCGATCCTGGTCGGGACCGTCACCGCGACCACCTGGGCGACCGCCTGGTCGGACTGGTACTCGTACCAGACGGTGCGAAAGTACGCCGAGGATCCGGACCGGCTGGCCGAGGCCGACCTGATCTCGGGTTCGCTCGGCATCGTCGCCGCGCTGGCGTTGCTCGCGGCCGCGGTGGTGTTCATCGTCTGGCTGTGGCGGGTCCGGTGGAACGCGGAGATGTTCTGCCGTGGCGAGCACCGGTTCACCCGCGGCTGGGTTCTCGGCAGCTGGATCTGCCCGGTGGTGAACCTCTGGTACCCCAAGCAGGTCGTCGACGACATCGTCGCCGCCAGCGATCCGCGGACACCGCCGCAGACACCGACCCTGCGCGACATCCCGGGCACCCGGCTGGTCTGGGCCTGGTGGCTCACCTGGGTCGCCGGTCTGGTGTCGGGCAACGTGGTGCAGCGCGGCATCCTGGTCGCCGCGACCGAGCCGGGTCAGCTGCGGACGAACGTCGTACTGTCCACGATCTCCGCATTGTTCACCACCGCGGCCGCCGTCCTGGCGGTGATCCTGATCGAGCGGATCGACGAGCTGCAGACGAAGCGGGCCTGGGTGCCGTGGTGGGCGGCGGGGCAGTCGGAGACCGGATTCCAACCTCCTGCGCGGTAAACCACCCCGTCACGGACGGTCGAATCGGTCGTTACAAGAGGTGATGGGCGTACGAAAAGAACACGTTAAGTCGACACCCTCCGTGCTGGACCCGGCTCCACACGGGTACTTACTTCGTGGTATCAATGTGGCTCGGTCATGCGGGGGCAGGATTTGGCCGAAACGCCGAACAGACGGAGTTCCAGCAACGCGAGGGACGCGAGACGTGAGCCACCCGCAGCCAACATTGTCTGCTGTCCAAGACCATGAAGAAGAAGAGTGGCAGCCACACGCAGCTGAGGAGTTCCAGCAGGTCGGGACGGTCGGAAAGATCGCCGTCGGGCTCCTCGGAGCGTCGACACTCACCCATCTGCTCTCCACCTGGTCCGACTGGAACACGTACTCCGTCGTCAACAGCTACCTCGGCGGGATGCCGAACGTCGATGACGCGGACCTGAACCGCGCCGACGCCATCGCCAAGGTCACCGCGGTCCCGAACGTCGTCATCTCGGTCGCCGCCGCCGTCGTCTTCGTCATCTGGCTCTGGCGGGCCCGGGTCAACTCCGAGGTGTTCTGCCAGGCCGACCATCGCCGCAGTCACGGCTGGGTGCTGGCCAGCTGGTTCTGCCCCGGCCCCAATCTCTGGTACCCGAAGCAGATCGTCGACGACGTCTGGCTGGCGAGCGATCCGAAGACCCCGGTGTACGCCGACGACCTGCGCCGATTCAGGACTCCCACCCTCACCTCCGTGTGGTGGGTGACCTGGGTCGGCGCTCTCGCGTTCGACGTGGTGGTCCGCCGGTTCCTGATGTGGATGGACGCGACCGTCGGGTCGCTGCGCGGTATCGCCCTCGCCGGTACGGCGTCCCTGCTGCTGACCGCGGCCTCGGCGGTCGCGGCGACGCTGGTGATCCGCAAGATCAACGCGATGCAGACCAACCGCGAGTGGGTCCCGTGGTGGGACCAGCGCGGGCCGAAGCTCACCGCGGTTCCGTCGTACGACGTCCAGCAGGTTCCCTCCTACGCCAACGACGACACCGACGAGCAGGTCGCGATCAGCGAGCCGATCGCGGCGCCCGTGCGGCAGCTCGAGCGGCAGCCGGAGCTGCAGATGGCCGGTGGCGGCCCGGCTCCGAGCCCGTTCGCTCCTGCCCCGGCCGCCGGTCCCGGCTTCCCGGGTGACGGCGCGGCCGCGGGCGGATTCCCCAGCGGCGGCAGCCCGTTCGGTGCCGGCCAGGCGCCCGCCGCGTTCGGCGGTGCACCCGCCGGCTTCGGTGGCGCACCCGCCGGCTTCCCTGGCGCACCCGCCGCTTTCGGTGGTGACAGCCCCGTCGAGGAGCCGCCGAAGTGGAGCCCGTTCGCTCCGGTCGTGGAGAGCTGGCAGGACGACAAGGACAACGGCCCCGCGACCGAGCAGTTCGACGCTGTCACCTCGTGGCAGGAAGAGAAGCAGCCGGTCGAGGAGAGCACCAGCTACGAGAAGACGAGCTGGAGCGACTACCTCAACACCGGGAACGACGACCTACTGTCGACCCAGGCCCCGTCGAGCAGCTGGCTGGACCAGACCCCGCCGCTGACCGTCGTCGAGCCGGAGCCGTACTACCAGCCGTCCCAGCCGGCCGCGTCCTACCTGCCGGAGGAGCCGGCCGCCTCCTACCAGCCGCCTCAGCCGGTCGCCGAGGCGCCGTCCTGGGCGAGCAGCTACTCCGAGTCCTACTCGTACGAGACCTCCGACTACCTGACCTCGACGTCCGCCCCGGCGGAGGTCGAACCAGCACCCGCACCCGAGCCTGAGCCCGCGCCCGTTGCGCGCGCTGGCCGCCGGGCCGCTCGGGTCGCGGTGGACAGCCCCTCGGCGATCCAGTCCGCGGTCTCCCCGCATTCCGTCCAGGCCCCGTCGGACCACACTGTGTACGCGCCGTCGGAGCACACGGTGCACGCGCCGTCCGAGCACACGATGCCGTCGTCGCCGGTGTCGGGTTCGTCCGGCTACTACGAGCCGGCGCCCGTCATCTCCCAGCAGGACGACTTCCTGACCCCGTCCAAGCCGCTGCCGACGGTCCCGACGTACGGCCCGGAGCCGTCGTACTCCGACAACAGCTACTCGCCGGAGCCGACCTACAGCTCGTACGACGACTCGTCCTCGAGCTACCAGCCGTCGTACGACTCCAGCCCGGAGTACACGTCGTACGGACAGTCGGACTACTCGAGCGCCACCAGCTACGAGTCCACGGACTACAGCTACGGCAGCAGCTCGACCTCCTCGGAGTACAGCTACGACTCGACGTCGTACGACTCGTACAGCCCGACCTCCTACAGCGGGTCGGAGTACAACAGCGTCGAGCCGACGTACGAGAGCTACAGCCCGAACTACGCGACCGAGTCCTACAGCTCCCCCTCCTCCGACTACAGCAGCAACAGCTACTACGCGCCGGAAGAGCAGCAGCAGCCGGAGTACCAGCAGCAGTCGCCGTACAGCTACGAGCAGCAGGCTCCGGAGCAGGACGACCAGACCAGCACCACACCGCGTACGCACCCGCGCCGCCGCTGGGTCTGATCGAATAGGCGTTATGACCTTCGCCTTTTCGACGCTCGGCTGCCCCGGAGCGTCTCTCGACCATGTCCTGGAACTTGCCAAAGGCAACGATATCTCCGGCCTGGAGTTGCGGGCCGCGGACGAGGAGTTCACCAACACCGGACTGACCGCGGCGCAGCGGCGTGAGCTGCGGACCCGGATCGAGGACGCCGGCCTGGAGATCCTCGCGGTCAGCAGCTACGTCAAGCTCTGCGCCGTCGAGGAGCAACCGCTCGAGGCCCACCTCGAACTCGCCGCCGACCTCGGTGCCCGCGGCGTCCGCGTCTTCCCCGGCGACCCTGACGCAGGGACAGCCACCGACCCAGGTACGACGGACGGCCCGACAGCCGGCGAGATCCGCGCCCTGGACCGGGTCACCTCTGCCCCCAGGGATGTCCACATCCTGTTGGAAACCCATGACTCGCACTCGGCCGGCCGGAAGATGGCCGCGCTCTGCACGTTGCTCGACACCGACGTCCCCGGCCACAGCGCGAAGGTCATCTGGGACAGCGCGCACACCTGGAGCCACGGCGAGACGCCGGCGGAGGCCTTCGAGCTGCTGAAGCCCTGGCTCGAGTTCGTCCAGATCAAGGAGACCGACTCCCGGCAGAAGTACCGCCCGGTCGCCGTCGGCACCGGCGACTTCCCGATCCAGGACCTGCTCGAAACGCTCGAGGGCACCGACTACCCGCTGTCCCTCGAGTGGGAGCTCAAGTGGCACCCGCACCTCCCGCCGCTGGAGGAGACGCTGCCGGCCGTGCGTTCCTGGGTCACAGCCTGACCTGGGATCAAGGGAGCGGCGCGGTGAGATACCGGGTCAGCGTCGGGCCGAGCCAGGCGACGACATCGTCGTGCGACAGCGTCGCGACCGGTCCGATCTCGAGGATGTAGCGGCACAACGCGAGCCCGAGCGCCTGACTGGCGACCAGACCGGCCCGGACCGCCGGTGCGTCGACCGCAAGCTCGCGCAGCGTCGGTGCGAGCTGTGACACGAACAACTGCCGCATCCGGTCGGCCGCAGCCTCGTTGGTGACCGCCGCGCGCAGCAGCGCCCGGAGCGTGTCGTCCCCCTCCCACCGGGTCAGGAAGTGCCCGATCAGCGCCTCCCCCAACTCTTCCCGCGGTACGCCGCTGAGGTCGGGCAACCGGAGATCGAACTCGGCGGCAGCGGCGAACAGCTTCTCCTTGTTGCCGTAGTACCGCATCACCATCGCCGGGTCGATCGCCGCGTCCGCCGCGATCGCCCGGATCGTGGCCCGCTCGTATCCGTCCGCGCCGAACCGCTCCCGGGCCGCCGCGAGGATCGCCGCCCGGGTCCGATCGGACTTCCGTTCCGTCATGCCCCGAGCATATGCCAACACTTGTTGACTTTTGCAATCGGCCTGCCTACAGTAAAAGTCAACAAGCGTTGATAAATCGGAGAGAGGGAGCGACGATGACTCCGAAGCAGGCAGATGTCGTAGTGGTGGGTGCGGGTCCGGTCGGGCTCGCGGTGGCGGCCGGGCTGCGGCTGCACGGGCACTCGGTGGTGGTGGTCGACCGGCAGGCCGAGGGGTCGAACACCTCGCGAGCCTCCGTCATCCACGCCCGGACCCTGGAGATGCTCGAGCGGATCGGCGTCACCAAGCGCCTGGTCGAGCTCGGCCTGGAGTTGCAGGACTTCGCGATCCGCGACGGCGACCGCCGGCTCGTCCCGGTGAGCTTCCGCGACCTGCCCACCGACTACCCGTTCACGCTGATGATTCCGCAGTGGCAGACCGAGCAGATCCTGCTCGAGCGGCTCGAGGAGCTCGGCGGGACGGTCCTCCGCCCGTACGCCGCTGTCGGCCTGACCCAGTCCGCGGCCGGTGCCGAGGTGACGCTGGACAGCGGTGACGTGATCAAGGCGCAGTACGTCGTGGCCGCCGACGGCATGAACAGCACGATCCGCGAGCTCGCCGGGCTGAAGATGCCGGGCAACACGTTGCAGCTGTCGTTCAGCCTGGTGGACGTCCGGGTCGAAGGGTTGCCGGCCGAGGAGGTCTCGCTGTCGTTCGCGACCGCGGGTCTCCTGGTGATCGCGCCGCTGCCGGACGGATCGTTCCGCCTGGTCGCGTCCGTGGACGAGGCGCCCGAGCATCCGGATGCCGAGTACGCCCAGCGGTTGCTCACGGCACGCGGGCCGAAGAAGAACTCGCCGAAGGTGACCGAGGTGATCTGGGGTTCGCGGTTCCGGATCCACGAACGGGTCGCGGACACCTATCGCGACGGCCGGGTGCTGCTCGCGGGCGACGCCGCGCACACCCACAGCCCGGCCGGCGGTCAGGGGATGAACCTGGGTCTCCGCGACGCGATCACTCTCGCCGACGCGCTGTCCACTGCGCTGAGCCAGGGCAACGAGTCGGATCTCGACGCCTACTCGACCAACAGTCGCGCCGAGGCCATCCGGGTCGTCGGACTCGCGCACCGGCTGACCCGCCTGGCCAATGTGCCACGACCGGTCCGGCCGCTGCGCAACGCTGTACTCGGACTGGCCGGCAAGCTGCGGAAGACGCAGGCCGGGCTGGCCAAGCAGCTGGCCGGCTTCCCGGATCGCTGAGCACGAAGGTTGTCCCTCGCTGATCGCCCGACTGCTTCCCCGGACCGGGGCTGAGCCCTACCCTCCAGTTACCGCATGCGACAACTCAACTACTGGAGGTCATCGTGTTCCGCCCCAACCGATGGACTCGCATCATCCCCCTGGCCCTGGCGGCTGTCCTCGCCGTCGGTGCCGTCAACCAGGTGCAGGCCTCGGCGCCGCCGGACCGGAAGGCAGTTGCCGCCGAGTCCGGCGAGCTGATCCAGTTGCTCCGGGTCGACACCGCGACCCAGGCCGACCGGAAACGGCTGGCCACCCTCGATCTCGATCTGGCCGAGTCGTCCGGGCCCGGCTATACCGATCTGGTTGCCTATGGCAACAGTGACCTCCGGTTGCTGCGACTGGCCGGGTTCAGCTGGTCGGTGATCGAGGGCGACCTGGTCGGCGCCGACCGCGAGCGGGAGAAGGCCGACGCCGAGTATGCCCGGGCCGTCGCGGCCAAGAAGGTCGCCGCCACGTTGCCCAGTGGACGTACGGCGTACCGGCAGTTGGCCGACTACAACAACGATCTGGCCAGTCTCGCCCAGCAGTATCCGACCAAGGCGAAGCTGTTCACGCTGAAGGAGAGCTCGCTGGAGAACCGGACGATCCGCGGCCTCGAGATCAGCCGGAACGTCAGCACCAGCGACGGTAAGCCGGTGTTCCTGATGATCGGACTGCATCACGCGCGGGAGTGGCCGTCGGGTGAGCTGACCATCGAGTTCGCCTACGACCTGTTGAAGAACGACGGCGTCGACAGCCGGATCACGAGCATCCTGGACAAGTCTCGCGTCGTCGTCGTACCGGTGGTGAACCCGGACGGCTTCACGCTGAGCCGGACGCTCGGGTACGAGTTGAAGCGGAAGAACTGCCGGATCGTCAACGGACAGCTGCCGACCAGCGGTCAATGTGCGCAGTCGTCGAACCAGTCCCGCGGTGTCGACCTGAACCGGAACTACTCCGGTTTCTGGGGTCCCGGTGCGTCGAGCAGCCTGACCTCGGAGACCTATCGGGGTGCGAGCGCGTTCAGCGAGCCCGAGTCGCGCAACATCCAGGCGCTCGTGTCGCAGCACCAGGTGACCACTCTGATCACCAACCACACCTACTCGAACCTGGTCCTGCGTGAGCCGGGGTACGCCGGTGCGCCGAAGACGCCGGACGAGACGATCTACAAGGCACTCGGCGACCAGATGGCCGCGCAGAACGGGTACCGCAGCCAGTACAGCTACCAGCTCTACGACACCACCGGCGTCACCGAGGACTGGTCGTACTACGCGACCGGTGGACTCGGTTTCACCTTTGAGCACGGGGCGAACAGCTTCCACCCGGCGTTCTCGAACGTGGTGAACTACTACTACGGTTCCGGCAGTACGGCGGGTAAGGGCAACCGAGCGGCGTACCTGCTCGCGGCCGAGAGCACGATCAACCCGGCCCGGCACTCGGTCATCACCGGGTCCGGCCCGGCCGGCGCCGTACTGCGGTTGAAGAAGTCCTTCACCACCAAGACCTGGAACGGGACACAGCTGCCCGATGTCCTCGAGACCACGATGGTGGTGCCATCAGGTGGCACGTACACCTGGCACACGAACCCGTCGACCCGGCCGATCGTCGTCCAGGCAGGCGGGACGGAGTCGTGGATGCTGACGTGTGAGCGTCCGGACGGTCAAGTGCTGGAATCACGAGCGATCACAGTTGCCCGCGGAGGGAGTGTGACCGCGGACCTGGTCGGCTGTAAGGCAGCCTTCTAGCCGGCCGTCGACTCCCGGATCTCCAACGTGTACGGGACGCTGAGGTCGCGACGAGCGGCCTCGGCGTTCCCCGCGATGCGCTCGAGCAACAGGCCGACCGCGTTCTCGGCCAGCCACTCCTTGTCGGGTGAGATCGTGGTCAGCGACGGCGAGTGGTAGCGACCGTCCTCGATGTCGTCGAACCCGACCACCGCCACGTCGTCCGGCACCGACAACCCGGCATCGGCCAAGGTACGCAACGCACCCAGCGCGAGCAGATCGTTGAAGCAGAACACGGCATCCGGCGGCTCGGGCAAGGCCAGCAACTCCCGCATCGAGGCCGCGCCGTCCGGTCGGTGGTACCCGGTGCCCGCGAGCTCCAACGCGGGATCATGCGGCAGACCGGCCGCCTTGAGCGCCTTCCGATATCCCTTCCGTCGTACGGCGCCAGTGCCCGCGCCACCGCCGACACCGATGGCGGCGATCCGGCGCCGGCCGATCGAGATCAGGTGAGTGGTCGCGTCGAAGGACGCCTTGACCGAGTCGACCGCGACATGGTCGAAGGTGCCTCCGGCGGGCCGTTCGCCCAGCAGGAGCAGGGGTTTCGCGGTACCGGCGGTGCCGATCTTCGTCGGTGCGGTGGTGATCGGCGAGAAGATGATGCCGTCGATCAGTTGCCCCCGCATCCCGTCCAGGACCAGTTTCTCGGCCGCGGACTCACCCTCGGTCTGGTCGATCAGGACGGTGATGCCACGCTTCTTCGCGGCCCGGCTGATCGCCGCGCCGAGCTCGGCGAAGTACGGCGAGGCCATCTCCGGGATGGCGAGTGCGATGAAATCCGACCGGCCCTTGCGCAGCGAACGGGCGCTCACGTTCGGCCGGTAGTCCAGCGCCGCGATCGCGGCCTCGACCTTCGCCCGGGTCTGCGAGGTGATGTGTGGGTAGTCGTTGATGACGTTCGACACCGTCTTCACCGACACACCGGCGCGCGCCGCCACATCACTCAGCCTGGTCGTCATCCGTACCTCCGTCTCACCCAACGTTTCCTGAGTGTGCCACGGTTGGGACGAAACAGAACTCGTTGCCTTCCGGATCGGACAGCACGGTCCAGTGCGGCAACTCCCGGACGACGGACGCACCGGCCTTGAGCAGCGACGCGAGGTCGTCGCCCTCGCCGGTGACGTCGAGATGGATCCGGCCCACCGGCTTGAGCTCGGCGGCCGGCGTGATCCAGACGTGGAACCCGTCACGCGCCCCGAGCAGGACGGACTCGTCCTCCTCCAGGGAGTGCGAGGCCAGCGCCTTGACGTCGTCCGGGTGCACGGGCAGGCCGGTGGCCAGGCTCCAGAACGGCGCGAGCAGGTACGGGTCGTGACAGTGGATCACGACGGACTGGATTCTCGGCATGTCCCCCAGTGTGCGGTGGCTGAGCCCTTTACAGGTGATGTCAATCGTTGTAGAAATCCAGGTTAAACGATGTAAAGACTGCCGGGAGGCTTTGTGGCGCGACTTGTGGTGGATCCGGCGTTCGTCGTCGGGGCGCTCGATCGGCGGCTGTTCGGCTCGTTCGTCGAGCACATGGGACGCTGCGTCTACACCGGCATCTACCAACCCGGGCACGCGACGGCGGATCCGGACGGCTTCCGCCAGGACGTGCTGGAGCTGGTCCGCGAGCTCGGGGTCACCACGATCCGCTACCCCGGCGGCAACTTCGTCTCCAACTACGACTGGGAGGACGGCGTCGGGCCGAAGGAGCAGCGGCCGCGCCGCCTCGACCTGGCCTGGCGGGCGATCGAGCCGAACCAGTTCGGCACCGACGAGTTCATGGCCTGGTCGCACAAGGCGGACGTCGAGCCGATCTGGGCGGTGAACCTCGGCACCCGCGGGATCAAGGAAGCCGTCGAGCTGCTGGAGTACTGCAACCTCCCGGCAGGCACCGAGCTACCCGACCGCCGGGTCGCCAACGGCACCCCGGAGCCGCACGACATCAGGGTGTGGTGCCTCGGCAACGAGATGGACGGACCCTGGCAGATCGGCCACAAGACGGCCGAGGAGTACGCCCGCCTCGCCGAGGAGACCGCGAACGCGATGCGCCGGGTCGACCCCGGTCTCGAGCTGGTCGCCTGCGGTTCGAGCAACGCCGGGATGCCGACCTTCGGCGAGTGGGAGCGCGTCGTCCTGGAGCGCACCTACGACCTGGTCGACCACATCAGCCTGCACGCGTACTACGAACCCAAGGACGGCGACCAGGCCAGCTTCCTGGCCGCGTCCGAGGAGATGGACCGGTTCATCAGCTCCGTCGTCGCGACCGCCGACCACGTGAAGGCGCTCAAGCGCAGCGACAAGGAGATGACCTTGTCGTTCGACGAGTGGAACGTCTGGTACCAGCAGAACTTCCCCGGCGAGCTCGGCCTCGACATCCGTGAGGTCGGCCCGCTGATCGAGGACACCTACACCGTCGACGACGCGGTGGTGGTCGGCAGCCTGCTGATCACCCTGCTCCGGCACGCCGACCGGGTGAAGATCGCTTGCCTCGCGCAACTGGTCAACGTGATCGGCCCGATCCGCACCGAACCGGACGGCCGCGCCTGGCGGCAGACCATCTTCCATCCGTTCGCCCTGACCGCTCGGTACGCCGGACCCACGGTCCTGCGGACCGCGGTCAGCGGCGGACCCGACATCGACACCACCGCGTTCGGCCGCATCCCGGCGCTGTGGAGCACCGCGACGTACGACGAAAGCACCGGTGACCTCGTGATCTTCGTGGTGAACCGGAGCGAGTACGACAAGGTCGACCTGGAGGTCCCGTTGGCCCCTGGGTACCGGGTGATCGAGCACCTGGCTCTCTATGACGACGACCGGGCCGCGGCGAACACCGCCGACGACCCGGACCGGGTGGTGCCCCGTGCGGTCGACGGCACCGAAACCGTCGACGGCATCTGCACCACCACGTTGCCCCCCGCCTCATGGCACCTACTGCGCCTGTCCCTGTAAGAGGGCCCTCTCCCCTGGAGGAACATCGTGAACACCATCAGCCGACGCCTCGTCATCGGCGGTATCGGCGCAGCCGGTGCCGCCGGCATCCTCGCCGGTTGCGGCGAAGGATCAGCCGGCAAGGCCGGTGCCGGTCCCGCGACCGGCGACGGCGGCGCCAAGGGGTACGACGGCCCGAACGTCGAACTCGACTTCTGGAACGGCTTCACCGGCGGTGACGGCCCGTTCATGCGCAAGCTGGTCGACCAGTTCAACGCCGAGAACGCCAACATCAAGGTCAAGATGACCGTGATGCAGTGGGCGGACTACTACACCAAACTGCCCACCGCGGTGAGCAGTGGCCGTGGTCCCGCGGTCGCGATCATGCACGTGGACTCGCTCGCGACCAACGCCGCACGCAACGTGATCGAGCCGCTGGACGACGTGGCCAAGTCACTCGAGCTCAAGCAGGAAGACTTCTCCGAGGTCGTCTGGAAGGCCGGGGAGTTCAACGGCAAGCGGTACGGCATCCCGCTGGACGTCCACCCGCTGGGCTTCTTCTACAACAAGACGGTGATGAGCCAGGCCGGCCTGGACCCGGCCAAACCGCCGACGAACGCGGACGAGTACGCCGCGGCCCTCGACGCACTGAAGGGCAAGGGCATCCAGGGCCACTGGGCCACGCCGTTCCCGTTCACCGGTGTCCTCACCGTGCAGGCGCTGCTCTGGCAGTTCGGCGGAGACCTGTTCAACGACGACTCGTCCAAGGCGATCTGGCACGAGGAGGGCGGCGTCAAGGGCCTCAGCTGGTTCGTCGACCTGGTGAAGAACGGGCACAGCCCGAAGAACGTCGGCCAGGACGCGGACAACATCGCCGTGATGAACGGCAAGAACGCCTTCGTCTGGAACGGCATCTGGAACATCAACACGTTCAAGGAGAAGAAGGGCCTGGAGTGGGGTGTCGCCCCGCTGCCCACCATCGGTGACAAGAAGGCCGCCTGGGCCGGGTCGCACCAGTTCGTACTGCCCAAGCTGAAGACACCGGATCAGAACAAGTCCACGGCGGCGCGGGTGTTCGTGAACTACATCAGCCAGAAGTCGCTGGAGTGGGCCAAGGGCGGCCAGGTGCCCGCTCGCAAGCAGGTGCGCGAGTCGGCCGAGTTCAAGGCGCTGCCGGAGCAGGCAGCGCTGGCGACCCAGATCGACGACCTGCACTTCCCGCCTGCGGTACCGGGGATCGGTGACGCGCTGAACGAGCTGAACAAGGCCGTCAACGAGGCCGTGCTGCTGAAGGCCGAGCCGGCCAAGGCCCTCTCGGATGCCGCCGCGCGGGCGGACAAGATCCTGGAGGCCAACCGCAAGAAGTACGGCGCGTAGTCGTGGCCGTTCAGGCCGACGCGGGTGCGATCCGCAGACGTCGCACCCGCGCATCGACCGGGGTGCGTGGGCACGGCCGGGCCACGCCGTACCTGTTCCTCGCGCCGTATCTCACGCTCTTCCTGCTGTTCGTCATCGGGCCGGCCATCTTCGGATTCTGGATGAGCCTGCACGACTGGGACTTCCAGCTGCCCGGGAAGCCGTTCGTCGGTCTGCAGAACTACAAGGACCTGTTCGACCCGGTGTCGGCGACGGCCGAGCCGTTCTGGCACGGCATGCGGGCGACCGGGATCTTCACGGTTGCGTCGGTGCCGTTCCTGGTGGGTCTCCCGCTGGCCCTCGCCGTACTGCTGAACCGGAAGTTCCCGGGCCGGACGTTCTTCCGGGCCGTGTACTTCGCGCCGTTCGTCCTCGGTGTCGCCGTGATCGGCCTGATGTTCCGCTACATCCTGGACACCAGCTTCGGTCTGCTGAACGCTTTCCTCGGGTTGTTCGGCATCCCCGACATCGGGTGGACGAACGACCAGCCGTACGCGTTCATCGCCCTGGTCGCGGTGACCGTGTGGTGGACGGCCGGCTTCAACGCCATCATCTTCCTGGCCGGACTGCAGGACATCCCGGCCGAGCAGTACGAGGCGGCCGAGCTGGACGGGGCGAACACCTGGCAGCAGTTCCGCAACGTCACCCTGCCAGGACTGCGCCCGGTCACCGTCTTCATCGTCACGATCACCGTGCTGGCCAGTGCCAACATGTTCGGCCAGTCGGTGCTCATCACCCAGGGCGGTCCCGGTGACACGACCGCGACCGCGCTGATGGTGATCACCGACACCGGGTTCAGTCAGTTCCGGATGGGGCAGGCCACCGCGATGAGCTACCTGCTCGCGTTGTGCCTGGCGATCATCTCGGTGCTCAATTTCATCCTGCTCAGGGAGCGCAAGTCATGAGGCGCCGACCGTCAGCCGCGTTTTGGATCCTGGTGGTCCTGCTGACCGTGCTGGTCATCCTTCCGCTGCTGTGGATGGTGATCACCTCGTTCAAGACCATCGGTGAGTCGCAGTCCGATCCGCCGACGCTGCTCCCGCAGGACCCGACCACCCGGGCGTACGGCGAGATCCTCACCACCGGTGGTCAGAACCCGGTGCTGCGCTGGGCACTGAACAGCTTCGCCGCGGCCGCCCTGCACGCGTTGGTGGTCGTGGTGGTCGCGTCGATGGCCGGCTACGCCCTGGCCCGGATGAACTTCCGGTTCAAGAACGCGATCTTCAGCGTGATCCTGCTGACGCTGTTCGTGCCCGGGTTCGTCTTCCTGATGCCGAACTACCTGCTGATGGACAACCTGGGCTGGCTGGACACGTTGGCCGCACTCATCGTCCCCGGCGCCGCGGGCGCGTTCGGCGTCTTCTTCATGCGGCAGTTCTTCCTGGCCATCCCGAAGGAACTCGAAGAGGTCGCGCTGATCGACGGCGCGAACTCCTGGACCATCTTCACCCGGATCATCCTGCCGAACGCCAAACCGGCGCTCGCCACCCTGACCGTGCTGTCGTTCCTGACGAACTGGAACGACTTCATCTGGCCGCTCTTCGTGCTCTTCAGCCCGGAACGACTGACCCTGCCGGCCGGCCTGACCCTGCTGCAGGGCGCCTACACCACGGACTACCCGGTGATCATGGCCGGCGCGACCGTGGCCGCCGTACCGGTGCTGATCCTCTACGTGTTCGTCCAGCGGTACGTGATCGAAGGTGTCGCGCGCAGCGGCATCAAAGGTTGACATCCATCTGAGAGGGGACCCGCCTGTGCCTTCCAAACTGATCGCCGCAGCGCTTGCTGTGGCCGCGGTGGCTGCCGGTACGTCGGCCGCCACCGCGGCACCACCTGGTCCGACCACGACCAACGCCATCTCGTCGAGCTTCGCCGACACCTTCGCCGACCCGTCGATCATCCAGGGCCGGGACGGCTACTGGTACGCGTACGCCACCTCCGACCCGCTGGTCGCGAACGGCCCGTTCGGCCTGATGCACATGGCCCGGACCAAGGACTTCAGTTCCTGGGAGTACCTCGGCACCGTCTTCAACGACCAGACCAAGCCAGCCTGGGCGGCACCCGGGTCGTTCTTCTGGGCGCCCGACATCCGCTACTTCGACGGCAAGTACGTCATGTACTTCACCGTCACCGACACCGCGGCCAACCCCGGTGGCGATCCCGCGATCGGCGTGGCCACCGCCCCGACCCCGGCGGGACCGTGGACTGCCACCGACGGCCCGGTCGTCACCCCCAAGCCGGACGGCAACGGCGGCTACTTCGGCACCATCGATCCGGCCCTGCTCACCGCCGCCGACGGCAAGCGGTACCTGTTCTACGGCGGGTTCTACGGCGGCATCTCCGTCACCGAAGTGACCGCCGACGGTCTGCACGCGGTCGGCGAACCCACCCAGGTGACGATCGGCGACCGCTACGAAGGTGCGTACGCCGTCTACCGCGACGGCTGGTACTACCTGATGGGCTCGTCGATGAACTGCTGCGCCGGCCCGACCACCGGCTACTCGGTCTTCGCCGGCCGATCCCGCTCGCCCCGCGGACCGTTCCTGGACGCCGACGGCGCCTCGCTGAACGAGTCCCGGGTCGGTGGTACGACGGTCATCACGCAGAACGGCAACAAGTGGATCGGCCCCGGCCACCACGCGTTCATGACCGACGCGGCCGGGCAGGACCACATCGTCTACCACGCGATCGACCGCGGCACGCCGTGGCTGACCGACCCGTTCGGGATCAACCGGCGGCCGATGCTGATCGACCGGATCGACTGGATCAACGGCTGGCCGCGGACCCGGGCCGGTCTCGGTCCGTCCGAGGGACCGGTGCCGGCGCCGACGACCGGATCGGGTCTGGGCATCTCCTCGACCGACCCGGCCGGCGGACTGCTCGGTGCTTCGCGGCAGCCTGGTGACACGCTCGGTGGACCGACCGCTTCGATCTCCGGTGCGGCGCGGACGCGGCAGCCGGCTCCTGGTGGGTCGCTGCGGGTCGAGGCCGACGTGCGGCTCAGCGACTCGTTCACCACCGTGCTCGGCAACCAGGTGATCGCCACCGTCTCGCGCAACAAGTTGACCATCGTGGCCGGCGGCCGAACTGCGTCGGCCACACTCCCGGCTGACTTCGACCGGACCCAGTGGAACAAGCTGATCGTGCAGGTCTCCGGCTCGACAGTGACGGCCCGGATCAACGACGCCGGTCTGGGTGACGTGTACGCCGAGGCCCAACTCGCCGTACCCGGTCTTTCGGTGACGTCCGCGCCGGTGCGGTGGCTCGGGTCGGCTGAGGTGGACAACCTGACGGTGCGGCCGGTTGCTGCTCCGGTCCGACGGTTGGCCGACGTACCTACGACGGGGAAGCTGCTCGCGGGTGACAACTTTGATGGTGACCTGGGCCCGGCGTGGTCGTGGGTGCGCCAGGACGACAAGGCGGTCGTTGCTGACGGCAAGTTGTCGTGGCCGTTGCAGAACGCGGACCTGGTCGGCGGCGGGAACACCGCCGGGCTGCTCTTCCTCACCACGCCTTCGACGGACAGCTGGATCGCGGAGACCAAGCTGCACTTGGACCTCGGTGAGGGCGACATCCGCAACTACCAGCAGGCCGGGATGATCGCGTACCTGAACGACAGCGACTTCGCGCGGCTCGGAAACGTCGCGATCTGGCGGACCCGGCAGACCGAGTTCGGTCGTGAACTGGTGGTTCGGCCGTCGGACGGTGCGACCAACTACGGCGCCGCCGCGATCGGCCGCTCGGCACCGACGCTGTGGATGCGACTCGCCTACAACAAGAACGCCGCCGGCGAGCACGTGTACCGCGCCGCAACGTCGGTGGACGGCAAGAACTGGACCTGGGGCGCCTCCTGGGTGCTGCCCGCCAAGGCCCAGCTCGGCCTGTACGCGCACGGCGAATTCACCGGCGCCGCAGTCCCACCGGTAGCCACGTTCGAATACCTGCGGTTCTACGAGAGCAATTGAGATGAGACGTCGGCTGGGGTTCCTGCTGCTGTTCCTGTTGTTAAGTGGCTGCAGCGACCCCAGCCGTGCGTCGTCGGAGGGAACGACCATGGGCTTCAGCAATCCGGTCTACGATCAGAATTTCGCGGACCCGCAGGTGATTGCCGTGGACAACGGCTACTTCGCCTTCGCGACGAACGGTGCGCTCGGTAACGTGCAGACGCTGAAGTCGGCCGACCTGGTGTCGTGGGAACAGGTCGGCGACGCGTTGCCGTCGCTGCCCTCGTGGACGTCGCCGGGCAAGGTGTGGGCGCCGGAGGTCGCCGTACATGCGGCTGATCGGTACGTCATGTACTACACGACGTCCGACGACGCGTCCGGTCGGCAGTGCATCGGTGTCGCGGTGGCGGCTGCGGCCGCGGGTCCATATGTCGACAAATCGTCCAAGCCGTTGATCTGTCAGGAAGCCGAGGGTGGGTCGATCGACGCGTCGCCGTTCCAGGACTCGTCCGGGAAGCGCTGGCTGTACTGGAAGAACGACGGCAACGCGATCGGTGTCGACACCTGGATCTACGTCTCCGAACTCTCCCCCGACGGCCTCACCCTGGTCGGTCCCACCCACCGCCTGATCAAGCAGGACCTCGAGTGGGAGGGCAACCTGGTCGAGGCGCCGTACCTGGTGGAACGCAACGGAAAGTTCCACCTCTTCTACTCCGCCAACGCCTACGACAAGGAAACGTACGCCGTCGGCCACGCCCTCTGCACCACCCCCACCGGCCCCTGCACCAAGTCCGGCGACCCCATCCTCACCAGCTCGAACGACGCCGCCGGCCCGGGCCACAACATGGTCCTCCGCAAAGACAACCGCGACTGGTTCATCTACCACGCCTGGGACCCAGCCGCCGTAGGCGTAGACCCACCCGGCCGCACGATGTGGCTCTCAGAACTGACTTGGTCCGGCGACGTCCCTGCCGTCCAACCCCCACTGAAAGACAACCCGAACCGCCCGTAGAACACCACGCCGGCGACGCGCTTCGCTCCTGCGTCGCTCGCTTGCCCCGGCTCCCACCCGCCCTCCTTTGCGCGTGCTATCGCTCGCTTCAATCGACAGCCCCGTGGACCCGCCCGCCCCGATCACTCGATCGACCGTGGAACGCGGGGGCGTGAGCTGCTGGGACCCGACGCGGTGAGTGGCCACGGTCGGTGTAGCGGGATCGTTGGCGCGCACGCAACCCGACCTTCGAGTCTGACCCTTGCCGTTGCCCGTCTCGCGGAGCTGAATGGGGTTGGGGAGATAAGGGGGTAGGGGATGTTTCGGCGGGGTTTGGTTTGTGGCGGGCTTGCGGTGGTCTTGGGGGCGGTGGGGTTTGTGCCGTCTGGGAGTGCGGTGGTGGAGGACGCGGCCCTTGTGTGCACGATGGATATCGGGTCGGTGACGGCTGCTGGGGATCACACCTATCGGCGGGTCTCGGCTGGTTCGCCGCCGACGATGGTTGTGGTTCCCGGGCGAGTTGGCACGGGGATCTACTCGGCCGGGCAGGTGCGGCTCAGCACCACGTTTGTGGCGGAGCCTGACCTTGGGACGTTCTGGCACATCGTCGGGTGGGTGGTGCAGGGCGGCGCGTTGTACCGCAGCGGCTACTCGGTGCTCAGCGGTCAGCCGACGGATCCGCCATTTCTGACCCGGATCGGCGGCGGGTGGACGGACTTCAAGGCGGTCGAGGAGGCGGAGTACGACGAGGTGGAGCACGCGCCGCCTGTTCGCACCTACGAGTACGGGCTGCGTAACGACGGCCTGCTCGTCCGTTGGCAGAACAACAACGACGTGTGGCGTCGGAACGCCGGTGGGGCCGGGTTCGAGGCGGTCAAGGTGATGGCGTTGATCAGCAAGACGCGGACCTACGACACCTTCCTGGCAACAACTCGAGGCGGCGGGCTCTACACGATCCGTATCAGCACAGCTGTGCCGGCGAACTTCACGGTGACGAGGGTGCGCAACTCGACCTGGCAGGTGTTCGAGACCCTGCTCGCGGTGAAGTGTGGGGTGTACGGCACCTTGTTGCTCGGGATCGACAAGGACACTCAGTCCGGCTACTTGTACGCCGTCGGCCACGCGAACGGTCTGTCCACGGTGATCCAGGGCCTCGGCAAGGTGCAGGGCACGTTCCCTGATCCGGTCAACTTCCGCTGGCGTTTCGACTTCGATCCGCTCAACGGCGCGTGACATAACCTTTCGGGCCTGGTGCGCATCTAGGTATTTGAAGCCTGAGATCGAGCACCGGGGACGACCATGAGACGAAGCATCTTCATCGCCGCGTGGGCTGTTCTGGTGGCGGCGGGGTTCAGTGTGCCTGCGGGCGCGGTCGTGGAGGGATCGGCCGCGGTCTGTCGGGTGTATGCCGGGTCGGTGACGGCGGATGGTGGTCACCGAGGGGCGGCGAGTTCTAGTACGCCCGGTGGGACTACCGCCGGCGTGTTCGAGGCGGGGAAGGTGCGGCTCGCGAGCACGTTTACGGTGAATCCGAACGTGGCGGGTGCTGACCTCTCAGGGTGGGTGTTGCAGGCGCACTCGTTGTACCTGCGGAACTACTCGATCACCACCGATGGTTTGATCGACCCAGGCTGGCCGAACGAGTTGCAGCGGATCGGTGGCGGCTGGGCGAACTTCACCGCGCTCGAGGTCTCGC
This sequence comes from Kribbella sp. NPDC049174, assembly GCF_043197365.1. Taxonomy (NCBI): domain Bacteria; kingdom Bacillati; phylum Actinomycetota; class Actinomycetes; order Propionibacteriales; family Kribbellaceae; genus Kribbella; species Kribbella sp. NPDC049174. The sequence continues at coordinate 335,426 of NZ_JBICSZ010000009.1, forward strand.
AGTACGACCCGGCCGGTGCGCTCAACCGGACGACGGCGTACGGGCTGCGGAGCGACGGCGTGCTGTTCCGCTGGAACGTCGTGCACCGAGCCTGGAGTCGCACCGGGTCTGCCCCGGGATTCGCCTCGGTCAAGTCGATGACGTTGATCAGCAAGACGCGGACGTACGACACGTTCCTGGCGAACACCCGAGGTGGTGCGCTCTACACGATCCGGATCCCCACCGCGGCGCCGATGAAGCCGATCGTCAAGCCGGTCCGCACGAAGACCTGGCAGGGATTCGAGAAGCTGGTCGCCACCAAGTGTGGCCAGTACGGGACCCTGCTGCTCGGGATCGACAAGGACACCCAGGCCGGATACCTGTACGCCGTCGGACACGCGAACGGTACGGCCACGGTCATCCAGGGGCTCGGCAAGGTCGAGGGCACCTTCGACGATCCGGTCTACCACCGCTGGGGCGCCGTGCCCGCTCTCGACCCACTCAACGGTGAGTGACGCGGTCCAACACCCCGGTCAGGATGCCGAGGGCTTTGCGGAGGTCCGCGTCCGAGGGAGTCGCGTAGCCGATGACCAGCCCGGGTAGGCCGGGGGTTGAGCGGCGGTACTCGGACAGTGGAGCGATCACCACTCCGGCCGCACGCGCGTCCGCGGTCACCTGGCGATCGTCGACGTACTCCGGCAGCAGCAAGGTGATGTGGAGGCCGGCGTCCTGACCGATGATCTGGCCGTACGGCGCCAGCACCGAGCAGGTGTGGATGCGGCGATCGGCGTACAGGCGGCGACCGCGGCGGACGGCCTGGTCGAGATAGCCGTCGCTGAGCATCGCGAGCAGGGCGGCCTGCATCGGCCAGCCCGGCCAGTCGCCCGAGTCGGCGCGGAAGGTGGCGAGCCGGTCGATCATCCCGTCGGAGGCGACCAGCCAACCGAGCCGAAGTGACGGGCTGAGGGTCTTCGACAGCGTGCCGAGGTGGACGACCCGATCCAGGTCGAGTTGCGCGAGGGCGGGCAGCGGCGCGACGTCGTACCGGAACTCGCTGTCGTAGTCGTCCTCGATCAGCATCGCCCCGGTCCGGCGCGCCCACCGGATCAGTTCGTTGCGCCGGGCAACGGGGAGCCGACCGCCGAGCGGGTACTGGTGCGACGGCGTGACGTACGCCGCCGGGACGTCATCGGTGAGGGCCCCGACCTGCAGCCCGTCCTCGTCCACGGGTACGTCGACGATCTCGAGCCGATGGTCCCGAGCGGCCACGACCGCGTTCAGGTAGCCCGGATCCTCGATCGCGATCCGGTCGCCCGGCGCGCGGGTGACCGCGAGCAGCAGCCGGAGGCCGTGGACGGTGCCGTTGGTGATGAGCAGGTTCTCGGGTCCGCACGCGATCCCCCGGACCCGGCCCACGTGCTCGGCGAGTGCCTCCCGGAGCGCGGGCAGTCCGGCCGCGTCGTCGTACCCACGGGGTGGCGACTGGGCCGACACCTCACGCCAGGCCCGTCGCCAACCGGGGTCGGGCGTGGGGCCGATGTACGGGATGCCGGGCCGCAGGGTCAGGAGGTCGGCGGTCGGATCTGGCCTGGGTGCAGGACTACGCCGTACGGCGGGCTGCAGCGGTACGACGTCCGTCACGAAGGTCCCGGCGCCGGTGCGACCCTCGATCCACCCCTCGGCGTGGAGTTGGTCGTACGCCGCCTGCGCGACGGACCGCGAGACGGACAGATCCTTGGCCAGGTCCCGCGTGGACGGCAACCGGTGGCCTGCTTGGAGACGCCCGTCCCGGATCGCGGCCCGGAACTGCTCGGCCAACTGCAGGTGCAGCGGCAGCCCGGCGGCGCGATCGAGGATCAGCGGCAGCGAACTCTGCACGAATGGACTACCTGTTTCGCTCGGGATTGGACCGTGCCAGCATGCCACTGATCCCGGAACCTGGTCATATGACCACCACGCCGCTGCCGCCGACCGCCGCGCCGCTCTCGCCGACCGACCGGACGTCTGTGCGCCGTTCGAAGGAACGCGCCGCCACCGACCGCCAGGTCCTGCACGACGTACTCCTCGACGGCATGTTCTGCCACCTGGGTGTCGTGGTCGACGGCGCTCCCCTCGTGCTCCCCACGGCGTACGGCGTGGATCTCGACCGCGGGCCGGACGGCACCCTGTACCTCCATGGGTCGGTCGCCGCCCGCAGCGTGGTCGCGGCACCGGAGCAGACCATCTGCGTGACCATCACCCACACCGACGGACTGGTCCTGGCTCGCTCGGCTTTCCACCACTCGGTCAACTACCGCTCGGCGGTGATCTTCGGCGTACCGCGCCTGGTGACCGACCCGGACGAGAAGCTTCACGGGCTCAACCGGATCGTCGACCACCTGGTCCCCGGCCGCTCCACCGCCGTACGCCCGCCGAACCGGAAGGAACTGGCCAAGACCTCGGTCCTCGCGCTCTCCCTGACCGAAGCCTCGGTCAAGACCCGCTCGGGACCCGCCAACGACGAGGAGCAGGATCTCGACCTGCCCTACTGGACTGGTGTGATCCCGCTCCAGGTCGTGGCCGGCCAACCGCTCACCAACCCTGACTGCGATCTGCTCGTGCCCGCGCACGTCCGCACCCGCGCGAACCTGCTCGGAGCTCCGTCCTAGGCGACCGTGCCCTTGTTGTAGCTCTTCTGGGCCCAGAAGTAGCCGACCAGAGCGATGGCCAGGCACCAGGCGATGGCTAGCCAGCCGTTGCCGCGGTCCATCGGCATCCCCAGCAGCAGGTGGCGCAGGGTGTCGATGATGATGGTGAACGGCTGGTACTCGGCGAACCAGCGGATGCCGCTCGGCATCGCGTCCAGCGGGATGAAGGTGTTGCTCAGGAAGGGCAGCAGCAGACTGATCGGCAGGACGATGTTGCTCGCCCCTTCCGGGGTCTTGCTGGTCAGGCCCAGGGCGATCGCGAACCAGGTCAAGGCGACGGTCAGCGCGATCAGCAGCCCACTCGCCAGCAACCAGTCTCCGACCGACGCGTTCGGGCGGAAGCCGATCAGGACGGCGAAGCCGACCACCAGGGCCAGGCTGATGATCGTCAGGATCACATTGCCCAGCACGTGCCCGGTCAGTACGGCCGGCCGGAAGATCGCCATCGTCCGGAACCTGGCCACGATGCCCTCGGTCATGTCCATGGAGGCGCCGACCGCGGGGGACATCGTCCCGGACGCGATCGACATCAGCAGGATGCCGGGGGTGAGGAAGTCGATGTAGTCGAAGCCGTTGGCGCCGCCGAGACCGGCCGAGAAGGTGTCGCCGAAGACGAGGCCGAACAGCAGCATCATGACGACCGGCATCCCGAGGGCGCCGAGCGACAGGCCGGGGTAGCGCAGGGCGTGCCGCAGGTTGCGGCGCAGCATCGTGGCGGTGTCGGCCATCGGGTAGGACACGGTGCTCATTTGCTCGTCACTTTCTCGTCGGTGTTCTCGTGGGTGGTGGGCTGACCGGTGACGGCGAAGAACACGTCGTCCAGGTCGGGGGTGTGGACGGTCAGCTCGTCCACTTCGAGGGAGGCGTCGTCGATCCGGGCCAGCAGGGAGCGCAGCGTGTGGACGCTGCCGTCGCTCGGCACCTGGAGGACCAGGGCCTCCTCGTCCCGGGACGCCGACGGCAGCACCTGGGCGGCCAGCGCGAACTCTTCCGGCGCGGTGAACCGGAGCCGGATGTGCCCTCCTGGCACCAGCCGCTTCAACTGCTCCGGGGTGCCCTCGGCAACCAACCGGCCGTGATCCAGTACGGCGATCCGGTCGGCGAGCTGATCCGCCTCCTCCAGGTACTGCGTGGTGAGGAAGACCGTGACGCCGGTGGCGACCAGGGCACGGATCAGCTGCCACATGCTGTGCCGGCTGCGCGGGTCGAGACCGGTGGTGGGCTCGTCCAGGAAGATGATCCGCGGGCTGCCGACGAGCGTCATGGCCAGGTCGAGGCGGCGCTTCATGCCGCCGGAGTACGTCATCGCCATCTTCTGACCGGCCTCGACCAGGTCGAACTGCTCGAGCAGCTCGTCCGCCCGGCGGCGGCCCTCGGCGCGGCCGAGGTGGTACAGGTCGGCCATCATGATCAGGTTCTCCCGGCCGGTGAGCAGTCCGTCGACCGCGGAGAACTGACCGGTGACGCCGATCGCGGCGCGCACCTCCTCCGGGTTCTGATGCAGGTCGTGGCCGGCCACCCGGATGTCGCCGGCGTCGGCGGTGATCAGGGTGGACAGGATCTGCACCGCGGTGGTCTTGCCGGCGCCGTTCGGGCCGAGCAGCGCAAAGATGGTGCCTTCGGCAACGTTCAGGTCGATCCCGTCCAGGACGACCTTGTCGCCGTACGACTTGTGCAGACCGCGCACGTCAATTGCTGATGACATGAGTTCCTCGCTTGTTTTTGGGCAGGGTCGACCTGGCCCAGTGGCCTAAGGGGTGTGGGAGGAGAGATTCAGGGCGTGCTGATCCGGCCGAGCCGCGGGTGCGGTCGGTGGATCAGGGCTGTTCTGTTAGGAGCGGTGCGGAATCAGATGTCGAGGTCCTCCACCGCGGGCTGTTGGTCGGCCTCTTCGACCAGCGCGTAGAGGTCCTCCGGGATCAGGTCCCGCAGTTCCTCGATCGAGTCCACGACGTACAGGGTCGCCTCGCCCTGCGCCATGCTCCAGGACTGGTCGGTGCTCCAGTTGCCGATCCAGCTGCGCCAGCCGGTGAGGTACTCCTCGTCGCTGGCGCCCTGGACGAACTGGTTGCGGCGGTCCGCGTGCAGGACGAACTTTCCGGTGCGGCTGCGGTAGATCTTGAACGCCTCGTAGCCGTTCTTGCTGGATCGGCCGCCTTCGGCGAGCAGTACGCCGGAGAACCGCTGCTTGCGGCCGGTCCCCCGGCCCACCCGCACGGTGATCTCGTCGTACCCCTCGAGTCGGCCTTCCTCCAGCTCGACGTACTTGCGCAGCGCGATGGAGATCGCCGAGGACAGGTTCCCGGCGAGCTCCTGCGCCTTCTTGTACAGCGGCAGGTCGTCGTCCGACACGTAGATCGTCTTGTTGGGCATCGTCTTCTCTCCTCCTACGTAGAACTATACGTAGAAGGTACGTAGATGTCTACATATATCTCTACGTAGACGTGCCTCAGCGAGGTGAGTAGAGCCAGGGCTGCTTGAGGTCGAAGAACGTGGGCGGGCCGGCGGCCAGCGCCTGCATTTCGTCCATCTGCGCCTGCAGCTCCGGCGGCGGCGTCTTCTGCTCGCCTTCGCGGGCCTCGGCCTCGCTGGTGAAGTACATGGCCATCGTGTAGTCGCCCTCGTCGTACATCGCGGCCACACTGCCGATGACGTCGGGCCGGAAGTCCGCCCACAGCTCCGGGTCCTGGCCCATCAGCTCGCGAGCGCGCTCGGGGTTGCTGCCCGCGCCCTGCATGACCTGCACGAAGCCGGCCGCGTCGGGCTCACCCTGGACGTCGACGATGACGTCGTCGCTGTCGTGGAAGCTCGCGTCGCCGCTGAGCACCGACGAGAACTCGTGCCACCACTTGTCCTGAGCGGGCGATTCGCTGTTCCGGCGGGCGGCCTCGGCGGACTCGAACCGCGCCAGCGCGATGAACCGTCCGTCCTCGGTGACCCCGGCGGTGGTCCCCAGCCAGCCGGTCGCCTCGGGCGCCAGCTCCTCCACCCACCGGTCGAACGCGGCGTGTGCCTGCTCGGCGTCTGCCACCTGTCCCTGAATGACCTGAACGAACATGGTGAGACCCTCCCCGTCTCTCAAGCCGTTGGTCGGCACCTCGACGTTACGCCCGGCTCCCCGCCGCGTCGATGCTCGCGAGAGGTACGGCGGTACGGCGGGTGCGCGCCAGCATCAGCACGCTGGCGAGGACCCCGGTCGCGCCGAGCGTGATCAGCCGGGAGTCGGTTTTCCACAGCCCGAAGGCCAGCCAGCAGGACAGTTCGCCGAACACCAGCGCCCAGGTCAGCTGCGAGATCCCGGTCGGGTGAGCGGTCCGGTACGCCGTCCAGAGCGAGGGCGCGACCTGGACGATCGAGGCGGCGGCGAGCAGTGTGCCCAGGCCGACCCGTCCGCCGACCAGACCCGCGACAGCGAGCAGGCCGGCCCACCCGGCGATCCAGCCGACCGCACGCCGGTTCAGCGCGCCACGTCGTACCAGCATCACCGCGACAGTGCCGGCCAGCACGCTCGCGGCGGTCGAGGGCAGGCTCGCGGTCCAGTAGCCCGACAGCATGAAGTACACGAACCAGGCCGCGTTGTTGAGGCTGGTCAGCGTCGCCCACGACCAGGACACCCCGGCTGTGTCACCGGTCGCGCGCAGCTTGAGGATCTGCGGCAGGTACTGCGGGATGCCGAAGACGGCGGCGGCGATGGGCAGTAGGTCGAGCATGCCGCAAGAATACGTCTGATCCGGCGACGATATCGTGCGAATTTATGCTCGATCGCCGCAGACGGCGATAGGATCCTTTCCATGGATGCGATCGATCGCAAGATCCTTGCGGTGCTGCAGGCCGAGGGCCGGCTGACGGTGACGGAACTGGCCCAGCGGGTCGGGTTGAGTGCGGCGCCGTGTCATCGGCGGATGCGGGAGTTGGAGCGGTCCGGGGCGATCTGTGGATATCGGGCCGTGGTCGACCCGGCTGTGGTCGGGCGCGGGTTCGAGGTGCTGCTCGCGGTGACGATGGATCGGGAGGAGTCGGTTGCCGCGTTCGAGGCCGGCCTGGCCGAGATCGAAGACGTGGTGCACGCGGAGCGGCTGTTCGGTGAGCCGGACTACCTGATCCGGGTGGCGACCGCGGATATCGCCGCGTTCCAGAAGTTACGGGACGAGAGACTCGCCCGGCTGCCCGGGGTGCAGCGGATGACGTCCACCATCGTGATGATGCGGGTGGTGGACAATCGGCCGTTGCCGACGTGAACGCTGTGGAAACTGGCTGGCTCAAACCTCGCTTATCCACAGATTTCTGGGAATCTTCGCCGGAGATCGTGGAGAAGCCGGGGACAACCTGGGGACGAATCGCCGAAAAGCTGTGCACAGCTGGGGATACGGGTGTGGATAACTCCACGCCTGTGATTCTGCGCGCCCGCGCTGCGGCAGTTGACCACGGACCTGAGCCGGGTGCGCCCGATCACCGGCTGAGGCCTCGTACAGCTGCCCCGCTGAGGAGCTCAGCGGGGCTCAGCGCCGGACTAGATCCACTGGGTGGACACGACGAAGCCGACCGCGATCAGGCCCATACCGATCAGCAGGTTCCAGTTGCCCAGGTCGTTCATCACCGGGATGTCCTGGCCGGCCACGTAGAAGACGACCAGCCAAGCGAGACCGAGCAGCCAGCAGGTCAGCATCAGCGGCGCCACCCAGACGCGGCTGGTGGTGCGCGGCTTCTTCGGCGTCTTCTCCGCCTTGACCTTGTCGGTCTTCTTCTTGTTGCGACTGCTCGACTCGGGCACGACTGAACTCCTTGTAAGGACGCATAAGCTGAGCGCTGAGGCCTCGGCCCGGACCTGATTGGGGTCCGGTCCCGGGTTAGCGTAGTGCAGAGAGCAACATGGAGATCACGGGTGCGTAGGTTGAGGCGTATTTCGCTGTGGCGGGCAGGGGCACCGCTGGCGCTGTTGTGCGCCGGTCTGCTCTTCGCGACCAGCGCCACCAACGCCCGGGGCACCGACCTGCGCCCTAGCCGCAACACTACGCTCGCCGGGCTGGTCGAGGAACAGAGCCGCCGCAGCGCGAGCCTGGTCCGTCAGCACGCGGCGCTGACCCAGGACATCGAGAAGCTGCAGGCGCAGCAAGGCTCGATCGATCCGAAGCTGTCCGAGCAGCTCAAGGAACTGTCCGACCAGGTGGGCACGACGCCCGTCACCGGTCCGGGACTGACCGTCACGCTGAAGGACGCACCGCGTGAGGTGGTCAAGGACAACCCGGACGTCGACGCCGACTGGCTGGTGATCCACCAGCAGGACATCCAGGCCGTGGTGAACGCGCTCTGGGCCGGCGGCGCGGACGCGCTCTCGATCCAGAACCACCGGGTCATCTCCACCACCGGGATCAAGTGCGTCGGCAACTCGGTCGTCCTGCACGGTGTGCCGTACCTGCCGCCGTACAAGATCACCGCGATCGGGGACCGGCGGAAGCTGCAGAAGGCGCTGGACGACTCGCAGTACATCGAGAACCTGCAGGACTACGTGGTGAAGTTCCAGCTCGGCTACGAGGTGAAGAACGAGTCGTCGATCGCGATGCCGGCGTACGAAGGCACCCTCGACCTGCAGAGTGCGACCGTGCCCGGCTTCGAGCGGACTCCCTCGGTCAGCCCGACGGCCAGCGGCCGGTAGGCCTGAGCTGTCACAATGGACCGCATGCCGCGGATCCTTGTCGTCGACAACTACGACTCCTTCGTCTACAACCTGGTCCAGTACCTGCAGCAGTTGCAGGCCGAGACCACCGTGCTGCGCAACGACGAGGTCACCCCTGACCAGGTCACCGAGTACGACGGTGTCCTGCTCTCCCCCGGCCCCGGTACGCCGGAAGAGGCCGGAGCGTGTGTGGACATCATCAAGGAGAAGGGCGGCGAGGTCCCGATCTTCGGCGTCTGCCTTGGCCTGCAGGCGATCGGCGTCGCGTACGGCGGGGTGGTCGGCCGGGCCGACGAGCTTCTGCACGGCAAGACCAGCCAGGTGTTCCACGAAGGCGCCGGTGTGCTCGCCGGGCTGCCGTCGCCGTTCACCGCGACCCGGTACCACTCGCTGGCGATCGCCGAGGGCACCGTGCCTGACGTCCTGCAGGTGACGGCCCGGACCGAGGCCGGCGTGATCATGGCGGCCCGGCACCGCGACCTCCCGGTCGAGGGCGTCCAGTTCCACCCGGAGTCGGTGCTCACCGAGGGCGGCCACCGGATGCTGGCCAACTGGCTGGTGACGTGCGGCGACCCGGACGCGGTCGCCCGCTCGGCCGGCCTGGCTCCCGTCGTCAGCTGAACCGACAAGAAGCCCCCCGCGCTGTGCAAGCGCGGGGGGCTCTGTCGTGTCAGCCGCCGATCGTGATGCCCGGCGTGGTCGGGATGGTGGGCGGAGGCGACTCCGTGTCGCTCGGCGTCGGCGTCGGCGACGGCTCTTCCGCGTCGTTGACCGTCAGCGTGATCAGGGTGCCCTTCGGGGCCTTGCTGCCGGCCTTCACACTCTGCTTGAGCACGGTCTGGTCGGCCGCGTTCGGGTCGTTGGCGGTGGCGTAGCCGACCCGGAAGCCGAGACCCTTCAGCGTCGAGGTCGCGTCGTCCTGCAGTTGGGTGACGACGTTCGGCACCTCGACCTGCTCGACGCCGGACGACACGGTCAGGGTGAACTCGGTGCCGGACGGGTACTGTCCGCTCGGGTCCGGGCTGACCGCCAGGACGGTGCCCTTCTTCTCTCCGCTGTCCTGCTCCTGGGTAGCTTCTTTGACCTTGAAGTTCGCCGCGGTCCCCTCGAGAGCCTTCCGGGCCTGCGACTCGGACTTGCCGATCACGTCCGGCACCGGGAACGCGCTGCGGCCGGCCGAGAACACCACGGTGACGGTCGAGCCCTCTTCCGCCTCGGTCCCGGCTTGCGGAGTCTGCCGGAGCGCCAAGCCCCGGCCGACCGTGTCACTGGCCTCCGACGGTCCCTGCGCGAACACGAGCTTGTTCTCGGTGAGCAACGCGGTCGCTTCCGCGACCGTCTTGCCGCTCACATCAGGTACGGCGACCTTGGCCGGCGGATTCGCCGTACCGCCGTTGTCGTTGCCCATGTTCGTGAACAGGGCGTAGGCGCCGACCGCCACGGCCACGATGGCCAGGCCGAGCAGGAAGTAGGCGAGCCCGCGATTGCGCCGGGCCCTGGCCGCCTGGGCCTCGTCGAGATCGTCGCCGTCCGGTGGCAGCAGGTCGTCGGCAGCGGTCTGCCGGTAGGCCTGGGTGGCCGCGGTCGGAGACACCGCCGGGATCGCACGGGTCTCGCCGATCGCGGCCATCGGCGCGGTCACCTGCTGACCGGCCAGTACCCGGTGGATGTCCTGCCGCATCTCGGATGCGCTCTGGTAGCGCTCCTCGCGGTTCTTCGCCAGCGCCTTGAGGACGACCGCGTCGACCTCCGGCGGGATGTCGGGGTCGAACGACGACGGCGGCAGCGCCTGCTCCCGGACGTGCTGGTAGGCCACCGACACCGGCGACTCACCGACAAACGGCGGCCGGCCGGTCAGCAGTTCGTACAGCAGGCAGCCGGTCGAGTACAGGTCGGAGCGGGCGTCGACGGTCTCGCCGCGGGCCTGCTCCGGTGACAGGTACTGCGCCGTACCGATGACGGCCGCGGTCTGGGTCATCGTGGAGGAGGTGTCCGCGACCGCCCGGGCGATGCCGAAGTCCATCACCTTGACCTGGCCCTGCGGGGTCAGCATGACGTTCCCGGGCTTGATGTCGCGGTGCACGATGCCGGCCCGGTGGCTGTAGTCGAGTGCCTCGAGTACGCCGGAGGTGATCTCCAGCGCCCGCTCCGGCATGATCTTGCGGCCCTCGCGGATCAGGTCCCGGAGCGTCTTGCCGGTCACCAACTCCATCACGATGTACGGAATGGTGACGCCGGATCCGTTCGGGTCGGGCTCCTCGCCGGTGTCGTAGACCGACACGATGGTCGGGTGGTTCAGCGAGGCGGCCGACTGGGCCTCCCGCCGGAACCGGGCCTGGAAGGTGGCGTCACTGGCGAGGTCGACCCGCAGCCGCTTGATCGCAACGGCCCGGCCGAGCCGGTTGTCGACGCCCCTGCGGACATCGGCCATGCCGCCGCGGCCGAGCGGTTCGCCTTCTTCGTACCGGCCGCCGACAAGACGTGCCTGCGATGTCATGACTCTGCCTTCCAACCTGTCCGGAACACACTCAACTTGCCCACGGTAGCGGCCGCCACACGTGGATCCCCGTTGGAAAGACGCGCTGTCACGGCATCATTCCGTATCGTGGTCATTGGCCCAGCACCGCCTCCATCACCCGTTTGGCGATCGGTGCCGCCAGGGTTCCGCCGGCGATGTCGTTGCGCGGGATGTTCGCGTCCTCGATCATCACGGCCACCGCGACCTTCGGGTCGTCGGCCGGGGCGAACGCGGTGAACCAGGCGAACGGCGGGCGGTCCTTCGACGTCTGCGCCGTACCGGTCTTGCCGGCCACCTGGACGTTGCTGATCCGGCCCGGCCGGCCGGTGCCGTTGTTCACCACGTCGACCATCATCGCGGTCAGCTGGGCCGCGACCTCCGGGGTGACCGCCTGGTGCAGCTCCTCCGGCTTGGTCTCGGAGACCGTCTTCAGGTCCGCGGTCTTCACGTTCTGGACCAGGTAGGGCTTCATCACGGCGCCCTGGTTCGCGATCCCGGCGGCGACCATCGCCATCTGCAGCGGGGTGGCCCGGACGTCGAACTGGCCGATCGCGGACTGCGCGGTCTGCGGCTCGTTCGGGTCGCCGGGGAACTGGCTGGCGACCGCGCCCAGCTCGGGCAGCTGCCGCTCGCCGAAGCCGAACTTCGCCGCCTGCTCGGCCAGCGCCTCGGCCTTCAGGTCCAGGCCGATGGTGCCGAACGCGGTGTTGCAGGAGTAGCGCAGCGCGATCGTCAGCGTCGCGTTGTCGCTGCCGCCGCAGTTCTGGCCGTTCTCGTTCACCAGCGGGACGGTGGTCTGCGGCAGCGGCAGCTCGGCCGGCGAGTGCACCTTGGTCTCCGGCGTGTACTTGCCACTCGACAGGGCCGCGGCCGCGGTGACCAGCTTGAACGTCGAGCCCGGCGGGTAGAGCTCCTTGACCGCCCGGTTCGACATCGGCTTGCTCGGGTCCTCGTTCAGCTGCTTCCACGCCGCGCTGACCTTGTCCAGGTCGTGCGAGGCGAGCCGGTTCGGGTCGTACGACGGCCGCGTCGCCATCGCGAGCACCCGGCCGGTCTTCGGCTCGATCGCCACCACCGCGCCGGTCTTGCCGGCCAGTCCGGCGTACGCCGCCTGCTGCGCGGCGGCGTTCAGCGTCAGCGTCACGCTGGCACCCTGCTGGCGGCGGTTGGTGATCACGTCGATCACCCGGCGGAACGCCATCGACGGGTCGGACCCGTTCAGCTCGGCGTTCTGGGTCAGCTCGATGCCGGCCCGCCCGTACAGGTAGGAGTAGTACCCGGTCACCGGTGCGTAGACCGGACCGGACGCGTACGTGCGCTGGAACTGGAACCGGTCGTTCGACGGCTTGCTCTGCGCGACCGGCGTACTGCCGATCAGGATCGGGCCGCGGTCGACCGAGAACTGCGAGTCGCGCACCCGCCGGTTGTCGTTGCGCGCGTTCAGGTCGCCGGCCCGGAAGGCCTGCAGGTACGTCGAGTTCGCCATCAGCGCGAGCATCAGGATGATCGCCGCCATGGCCAGTCGCCGGATCGCCGAGTTCACTGCTTCTGCACCGCCATCGCGATCGTTTCGTCGGACACTGGAGCGGCCGGGGTCTGCGGCCGGCGCGCCTGGTCACTGATCCGCAGCAGCAGCGCGATGATCGCCCAGTTCGCGACCAGCGACGTACCGCCCAGCGCCATGAACGGCGTGGCCAGACCGGTCAGCGGGATCAGCCCGGTGACACCGCCGACGATGACGAACACCTGCAGCGCGAACGACATGGCCAGACCGGTCGCGACCAGCTTGCCGAAGATGTCCCGGCAGCCGAGCGCGGTGCGCAGACCGCGCTCCACGATGAGTGTGTAGATCAGGATGATCGCCATCAGCCCGGTCAGGCCGAGCTCCTCGCCGAACGAGGAGATGATGAAGTCGCTCTGGCCGTAGAAGCCGAGCAGTTCGGGGCGGCCCTGGCCCAGGCCGCGGCCGAGCACACCGCCCCAGGCCTGTCCCATCAGCGCGGTGGCGACCTGGCCGCCGACCTCGTTGAACGGGTGCAGCCAGTCGTCCACGCGCTTCTGGACGTGGCCGAAGGTCTGGGACGCGAAGAACGCGCCGCCGGCGAACAGCAGACCACCGATGATCAGCCAGCCGGCCCGCTCGGTGGACACGTACAGCAGGATCAGGAACAGGCCGAAGAACAGCAGCGACGAGCCGAGGTCCTTCTCGAAGACGAGGACACCCAGGCTGACCGCCCAGGCGATCAGGATCGGGCCGAGGTCGCGGGCCCGGGGCAGGTCGAGGCCGAGGAAGCGGTGCCCGGCCAGGGTCAGCACGTCCCGCTTCACCACCAGGTAGCCGGCGAAGAAGATCACCAGGAAGAGCTTCGCGAACTCACCCGGCTGGAACGACATCCCGAGGAATCGAACCCAGATCTGCGCGCCGTTGATGTTGACGCCGAGACCCGGGATCAGTGGCAGCACCAGCAGGATCAGACCGGCCAGGCCCGCGGTGTAGGTCAGCGCCTGCAGCCGCCGGTGGTCGCGGATCAGCAGGATGACGGCCAGGAACAGGACGACGCCGACCGCGGTCCAGGTGATCTGCTGCGGTGCGGCGGCCGCCCGTGGCTCCCGTCCGGCTGCCTCCGCGGCAGCGGCCAGGCCGAGGTCGACCCGGTGGATCATCGCCACGCCGAGCCCGTTCAGTACGACGGCGCACGGCAGCAGCACCGGGTCGGCGTACGGCGCCCGGTACCGCAGGGCGAAGTGGGCGATCAGCGCGAGCAGGCCGATCCCGGCGGCGTAGTACCCGGTGCTGGCCGGGACCTTGTCCTGGACAGTGATGCCGATGTTCACGTACGCGCCGACCGAGACGATGATCGCGATGATGAGCAGCAGCAGTTCCACCCCGCGCCGGCTGCGCGGGATGATCTGGATGACGGACGTCGACGCGATACTCATCGGACGCCGTCACAGTCGTCGGGGTTGACCGTGCCGGTGGTCGGCGAGGTCGTCGGCGTGGTGGACGGTGTCGTGGTCGGCGGCTTGACCGTGGCCGGCGGTGCCGGCACCGTCGTACTCGGCTTCGGCGTGGGAGTCGGGGTCGGCTTGGCCTTGGCGGCGCACTCGGCGGCGGTCCGCTCCAACTCGCTCACGATCGTCCGCGCGCCGGCCAGGTCGTCGGCTTGGATGTTGCTCTCCACCTGCTCGCGGCTGTACGTCGGCAGCTTGTCCACCTGCAGGGTCTGCTTCTCGTACACCTTCGACAGCGTCAGGCCGGGGATGGTCCCGTCCACACCCTTGAAGATCGCGACATAGTCGCCGTCGGTGCCCACGTAGTACTGCTTCTGCGTCCAGCTGTACGCGAACCAGGCGCCGCCACCGATCAGCCCGAGGATGACGAGCAGGACGGCGATCCGCCGCAGCCACGGGAAGCGCTTCGGCGGCCGCGGTGCGTACCGCAGCTCCTCCGGATCGAGCACCGCGCCGTGACCACCACCACCGCCACCGCTGCCATGCCCAGGTACGACGACCGTCGGCTCGCCGCGACCTGTCCCGCCCTGAGCCAGCTCAGCGGCCGCGCCGACGAGCTGCGGGTTGGCCTCGCTCGACGGCTGCGTCTCGACCACGTCCGCGACGACACACGTGACGTTGTCGTTCGACCCGGCTTCCAGGGCGTGCGTGATCAGCTCCACCACCACGGAGTCCGGCGTACCGTCGGCCATCGAGGCCGCGATCACCTCGTCGCTCACGTAGTCGGGCAGGCCGTCACTGCACAGCATCAGCCGGTCACCGGCGCGGACGTCGAGGATCTCCAGGTCCGGATCGGAGTCCGGCCGGCCGTCGAGTACGCGGAGGATCAGGTTGCGGTGCGGGTGGGTGAAGGCCTCTTCCTTGGAGATCCGGCCCTCGTCCACCAGCGACTGCACAAAGGTGTGGTCGTGGCTCAGTTGGTAGAGCAGCCCGTCGCGCATCCGGTACGCCCGGGAGTCGCCCAGGTGGGCCAGGCCGAGCTGCTGCCCGTCGAACATCAGCGCGGTGACGGTGGAACCCATCCCCTCTCGCTCCGGGTCCTCCTCGACCAGCTCGGACAGGCGCTCGTTCGCCCGGTGCACCGCACCGGCCAGCGCCTCGATCATGTCCTCACCGCTGATCCCCGACGCGTCCAGCTTCCGGATCACCTGGACCGCGGCCGCACTGGCCACCTCACCGGCCGCCGCGCCGCCCATTCCGTCGGCGAGCAGCAGGAGGTGCGGACCGGCGTACGCCGAGTCCTCATTGTTGCGGCGCACCCGTCCGACATCGGACAGTGCGGCGTAGTCGAGCGAGAGGGTCATTGAGGCAGGCCTACTTCGCGATGTTCAGCGTCGTCCGGCCGATCCGGATCGATCCGCCGATCTCGGCCGGCACCGGGCGGGTCACCCGCTGGCCGTCCAGGTACGTGCCGTTGGTGGAGCCGAGGTCCTCGACCCACCACTGGCCCTCGGAGAGGAACAGCCGGGAGTGCCGGGTGGAAGAGTAGTCGTCATCCAGCCGGATCTGGCAGTCCGAGCCGCGGCCGATGATCACCGGCTCGTCCACCAGGGTCGCACCGACCCCGGCCTGGGGCCCGTCCGCGATCGTCACCGACCCGGGCAGGCCCTTGCGCTTCTTCACCGGCTTGGCCGGTTTCGGGGTCCGGCTGTTCTGCGGTACGACGGCGGCCGCCGCACGGCTGTCGACCTTCGCGCCGAACAGGTCGGACCTGATCACGGACAGCACCGCGAGGACGAACATCCACAACAGGGCCAGGAACCCCAGTTTGATCAGGGTCAGGGTCAGTTCCGACATGGAAGGTCAGTCACCACCCGCTGCTCGGCGGCTGGGCGATCGGCTCGTCCGCCAGACGCAGCGTCATCGTCGTGTTCCCGATGCGAACGGTCGAGCCGTCGACCAGCTCGGCCTCGGTGCTCCGCCGTCCGTTCACCAGGGTCCCGTTGGTGGAGCCCAGGTCGACCAGCACCACCCGGACACCGCCGGGGCCCTCCGGCATCAGCCGGATCTCCGCGTGCCGCCGGGACACCCCCGGGTCGTTGATCTGGATGTCCGCGTCGGTCCCGCGGCCGAGGACGACACCCGGCGGGTTGACCGGCCGGCGACGGCCGTTCACCTCGAGCATCACCTGCGGGTGGCCGCGGCGCGGCGGCTGTTGCTGGGGCGGTGGCGGCGCGCTCTGCATCACCGTGGGGCCGTCGTTCGGCGGCACGTAGGGCTCCTGCTGGTAGGGCTGGGGCTGCGGACGGGGCCGTTGGGTCCCGACCGTGGCACTGACCACACGGAACTTACCCGTCGGCAGGTCGTCCTGCTGGGTCAGCGCGATCTCGATCGGGCCGGAGAACGTGTACCGCTGGATGTCGGCATGGTCGCGCAGTTCGTTCGCCAGTTCGTGGTTGAGAGTCTGGCCGTAGGCGTTCAGCCGTTCGAAGTCGCCCGGGCCGAGCTCGATGGTGAAGTGATTCGGCACCAGCCGGCGGTCCCTGGACAGGATCCGCGCGGTGTTGTCGATCTCACGCTTGAGCGCCGCCGCCAGCTCGATCGGCTCGACGTCGCCCTTGAACGCACGCGCGAAGACACCGCTCACAATGCCCTCCAGACGTCGCTCGAAGCGCTGCAGCGGTCGCACGCCTCCTCCTCCACGGTCCGGTCGCCGGTTGGTGCCAACGATCCTGCTTGCCGTCCGGCGCCCTCGACAGGCACGCCGTACGTCGCGTCCACCGTCGCGGTGGACACACCGGGTACGACGATCGATCGTATCGGGAGGTTCGACCCAACCCGCAATGTGAACGTTCCGTTCGACCCGTGCTACTGTTCCTTCTCGGTTGCAGATGACACTGTCAGATGCGATCAAGCGCGCGGGTGGCGGAATAGGCAGACGCGCACGGTTCAGGTCCGTGTGCCCGAAAGGGCGTGGGGGTTCAACTCCCCCCTCGCGCACAACAAGTCCCGGTCAACGACCGGGACTTTTTGCATTCCCGAGGGGTGCCTCCGGTGTGGCGACCATCACCCGATCGGCGGGTGGTAGGCCGGGCTCCGGGTGGGACCGAGGATGTTCGTGGCGTTGGGGCGATCTGTCGGCGCGGGCTGAGACGGTAGGGCGATGACGGGGATACGGATTGCCATTGCTCAGCCACGGATCAGTACGGACGCGCGGGAGAACGGGAAGACGGTCCGGTCGCTGATGCGGAAGGCAGCCGCCGGGCGGGCGCGGCTGGTGCAGTTCCCCGAAGGGTTGCTGAGCGGGTACGCGAAGGAGCAGATCGCCGACTGGTCGGACGTCGACTGGGACGCGGTCCGCGGTGAGCTCGAGCAGATCATGGCGCTGGCCGCAGAGCTTCGGCTTTGGGTGGTGCTCGGGTCGGCGCATCCGCTGACACCGCCGCACCGGCCGCACAACAGCCTGTACGTCATCTCCGACGCCGGGGAGCTCGTCGATCGCTACGACAAGCGGTTCTTGTCCAACACGGAGATCAACCACTTCTACTCGCCCGGTTTCGACCCGGTGGTGTTCGACGTGGACGGCTACCGGTTCGGCTGCATGATCTGTATCGAGATCAACTTCCCGCATCTGTTCAGTCAGTATGAGCGGCTCGGTGTCGAGTGCCTGCTGCTGTCGGCGTACCCGGTCGACGCGGTCTTCGAGGTGAAGGCCCGCGCGTACGCCGCGATCAACTGCTACTGGGTCGCGATGTCACTCCCCGCCCAGACCGTCGACCTGATGCCGTCCGGCCTGATCGCCCCCGACGGCACGTACGCGTCCCAGTTGGCCGGCAAGTCCGAGCTCACCATCACCACCATCGACCGCGACGACCCGGCCCAGAAGGGACCTCTCGCCCACGCCCGGCCCTGGCGCGCGACCGCCGTCAAGGGCGACATCTACCGCACCCGAGCCGTCACCGATCCCCGCTCCCGCGACCGGACGACCATCTGACGTCCCCGCTCTCGCAGTGCCGCGCTCGGTCGCTGGGTCCGGCGCTCGGATGATCTGGCGGATCGGTCGCGGGACTGACGACCTGGTCGCCCGCTGGATGCCAGAGTTGGCGTATGGAGCAGGCGTTCGAGTTGGTGGGGTTGACGAAGGTCTTCGGGGACGAGAAGGCGGTCGACGACCTGAGTCTGGCCGTGCCGAAGGGGTCGTTCTTCGGGATGCTCGGGCCGAACGGGGCCGGGAAGACGACCTCGTTGTCGATGGCGGTCGGGCTGCTGCGGCCGGACGCCGGTACGGCGAAGATCTTCGGGGTGGACGTGTGGGCGGATCCCACCCGGGCCAAGGCGTTGGTCGGCGTACTGCCGGACGGGCTCGGGATGCCGGAGCGGTTGACCGGGCGTGAGGTGCTCACCTATCTCGGGCTGCTGCGCGGATTGCCGGCGGACGAGGTCGATCGTCGTACGACGGAACTCCTCGAGGTGCTCGAACTCGATCACGAGGACGAGAAGCAGGTGATCGGGTACTCGACCGGGATGCGGAAGAAGCTCGGCCTGGCGGTCGCGCTGCTGCACGCGCCGCGGCTGCTGGTGCTGGACGAACCGTTCGAGGCGGTCGACCCGGTGTCGGCGGCGACGATCCGGACCATCCTGAACAGGTTCATCGCCGGCGGCGGCTCGGTGGTGATGTCGAGTCACGTGATGGCGCTGGTCGAGCAGCTGTGCGATCGGGTGGCGGTCATCGCGGAGGGGAAGGTCGTTGCCTCGGGCACTGTTTCTGAGGTGCAGGCGGGTGGCAGCCTGGAGGACGCGTTCGTGTCATTGGTCGGCGCCTCGACCCGTGGCGCGGAAGGACTGTCATGGCTGTCGGCCTGACGTACGCCACCTCGCAGACGATGGTCCGGATGCGGCTGGCCGCGTTCCGGCACGCGCTGAAGGACCAGAACCGGCTGAGCTGGATCGGTACCGGCGCGTTCGTCGGCGTGGTGCTGGCCGGCGGGACGATCTGGGTGGCCGGCAAGGGCGACCTGGACGTGCTCGTCGTCGCTCTGGCGGTGTGGATGCTCGGCTGGATCGTCGGGCCGCTGTTCGCCGGTGGTGGTGACGAGACGCTCAAGCCGGAGTACTTCAGCATGCTCCCGATCTCGCCGCGCACACTCTCCGCCGGACTCCTCACCGCCGCGCTGGCTGGTGTCGCGCCGGTCATCACCCTGCTGGCGCTGCTGAGCCTGGCAGTCGTCGGTGCTCAGCTCTCCGTCGCCGCAGCCCTGATCGCCTTGCCTGCTGTGGTTCTGCAGCTTCTGTGCTTTGCGCTGGCGTCCAGGCTGGCTGTTGCGGTGTACGGCGTACTCCTGCAGGTGCGGTCCGGCGCCGTACTCGCTGCGGTCGTCAACGCGTTCATCCTCGCGTTCGCCGCGCAGGGGTGGGCTCTGATCGTCGCCTTCGTGTCCACGGATGTGCAGGGCACCATGGCTCGCGGCGCGCGTGTTGCGCCGTCTGGCTGGGGTCTGGTCGCGGTAGAGGCTGCTGGGCGTGGTGAGTGGCTGCGGGTGCTGTTGGCCTTTGCGGGTCTTGCGTTGCTGGCTCTGGTGATGTTCGTCGGCTGGTCCGCTCTCTTGGTACGACGTACGACGGCCAGCCGCGCCGGACGCAAGCCACGGCGGTTGCTGACGGCGACTGGTCCGCGTGACGCGGCTGCAGCCAAGGAACTCCGGTCGTGGACGCGTGACCTGCTCTACGGGCACCGGGCGGTGTTCGCGATCAGCTATGGGCTGTTCTTCTGTCTGATGCCGTTGGCCATCGGGTGGAAGGGCATGCTGCCGTGGGCCGGTCCGGCTGCGCTCGTGATGGCCGGATCGATGTCGTCCAACCTGTACGGCTCGGACGGTACGGCGCTGTGGACCACGCTCATGACTCCTGGTTCGGCCGGACCGGATGTCAGAGCTCGGCAGCGCGCGTTCCTGCTGGTGTTCGGGCCGTCCACCTTGCTGATCACTCTCCTCCTCACCTGGTGGTCGGGCTCCGCGAGCGCGTGGCCGCTCGTGCTGAGCGTGCTGCCGGCGCTCCTGGGCGGTGCGGCCGGGCTGGTCGTCGCCTGCTCGGTGTTCGCGGCCGTGCCGACGACAGACGCGCACAAGCGGTCCGGCAATCCGCTCAACTCAGGTGAGAACGAGAGCGAGACCATGGGCATCGTCTGGGTGATGCTCATCCTGGTGTCGCTCACCGCCGGCCCAGCACTCGGTGCAGCCCTCGCCTGGTCCTGGTGGGGCGTCCCGATCGGCGTGGCATCCGGCGTGCTGGCGTGGTGGTACCTCGGCCGCCTGGCAGCCGTCCGCCTCGAGCAACGCGGCCCCGAGCTCCTCACCCTGTTGAGGCACGGCCGCTCCACCACCGAGCAGGCCAAGAAGGCCGCCGCCCTCGACCACCTCCCCCGCTGGCGCCGTACCCTCGCCAACTACTGCCTGGGCTTCGGCGCCATCCCCCTCTTCCCCCAAGCCGTAGTCCCCGCCATCTTCCTCCTCACCAACAACACCAACACCAAGTCCTGGTTCCTAGCCCTCCACCTCGAACCCCAATGGCACTGGCCCGTCATAGCCGCCATGGCCGCCCTAGGCCTCTCCATGTACACCTACGGCGCCCACACCTACTACACCGCCAAGAAGAAGGCTCGGTGAGAGACTGCGCGCATGGCGGTTGATCGCGACGCGGCGTTCGAGGTTGCTCGGGCGGTCGCCGCGAAGCTCCACGTCGACGACGCAGGGATCGAACTGCTGGGACCGATCGCCGACAACGCAGTCTTCCGTCTGCCCGGTCGCACAGTGGCTCGGATCGCAACGGCCGCGGCGAGCGACCGAGCCCTCCGTGAAGTCCGCACCGGACGGTGGCTAGCGGCCCAGGGCGTCCCGGCCGTGAGGCCGTTGGACTCGATCGAGCAACCGGCGACAGTCGACGGCCATGTGGTCACCTTGTGGCACGAGGTTCCAGGCGCCTCCATGGCCAGTACGGCGGAACTCGCAGAACTCCTGCGTCAGTTGCACACGCTGCCGGTCCCGACCGACTTCGACATCCCGGCACTTGACCCGTTCGTGCGTGTTGATGAGCACCTCGCCGCTGCCGAACCAGCTCTGAACGCGAGCGATCGAAGCTTCCTCACCGAGCGCCTTGGAGAGCTTCAGGCTGAGTACGCGCGGGTGAGCGCGCGGCTGCCAGTGTGCGTCATCCACGGCGACGCGAACCGCAAGAACGCGATCCGCGGTGCCGACGGACGCGCCGTACTGCTGGACCTCGAGCGCTTCAGCATCGGCCCCCGCGAGTGGGACCTCGTCGTACCCGCGGTCTACCAAAGACTCGGCTGGTACTCCGACCCCGAGTACGACGCCTTCACCACCGCCTACGGCTGGGACATCCGCACCTGGCCCGGCTTCAGCACCTTCGCAGCCCTCCGCGAGTTCCGCATGACCGCCTGGCTCCTCGGCCGACTGGTCCGCGAACCCCGCCTGACCGAAGAAGCCACCCGCCGCATCGCCTCCCTCCGCACCCCCGATTCCCCCAGATCCTGGAGCCCGGGTACCTGACCATTCAGGAGGCGACAGCCAGGAGCGGCCGTGCCCGCTCCCGGAACTGCGCGATCGACCGCTGCCGCCCGAAGTCGTTCAGCCGCCGGTCGAAGACCCGCACGTACGTGCGGACCCGCGCGGACTTAATCCTTCCGGCGGCGACCAGCGCTTCGGTGGCGGTGTCACAAGCTCGCGGAACGTCGCCCGCGTCGAGGTAGGAGGTGGCGAGTGAGATACGGCAGAAGGTGCGGCTTCGGGGATGCAGGTCCGACGACTGGCCGAGTGCGAAATTCGCATGCTGCTCGGCGTCACGCGGCGCACGAAGCGCGGTGAAGCAGTGGGCCAACTCGTCCTGAAGTTCCGCCTGGTCGAAGTACTCGATCCAGTCCGGCTCGTCGTCGCCGGAGGACTGTCCGAAGGCAGCCTCGGCTTGCTTCATGGTCCGCAGGCAGGCCCGCTTGTCGCCGATGCTCGCGAGTCCGCGCGCCTCCATTGCGGCGTACATCGCCCTGACACGCGGCGTGGCTTGTCCACGTGCGCCGAGCGCGGCGGCTCTCGCCAGATCAACGGCCTCCTGGTACTCACCGAGGTAGTTGGCTTGATGACTCATGAGAGCCAGGACCTTTCCACCTAGCGGACGCTCGCCCGACGCGTGAGCCAGGTTCAGTGCCTGGACGAAGTACCGGCGGGCCAAGCCGTGCAGACCGACGTCGTAGGCCATCGCTCCGGTCTTGTAGGTGAACTGGGCCGCAACGGCAAACAGGTCTCGACCGATCGCGTCGGTGTAGTTCGCATCAAGGAGCGGCGTCACCGCGTCGCTGAGGTACTGGACCGCCGCCATACGAGCGTGTCCACCGCCGAACTGATGGTCGAGAGCTTCGAACATGTGCAGCGTCGCCCGGACAGCTGCGACATCATCCGTACCGACGCGCCGCAGTCCGCTCGTTCGGTACGGCGGATCAGCCGGCGGTGACACCAGCCATCGTGCCATCGGAGTGGTCAGCGCACCGGCGCTGACGGCCATGCGAAGGAACTCCGAGCGTTTCAAGTCTTCTGTCCAAAGCGTGCGGGAAGTCCGGGTTGTCGCGTCGCGTGATTCGGCGAATGAGAGAGCGAGCGTCAGCGGCTGTCCGCCGGTGAAGCCCAGGTCGCTCAGTGCCAGAGCCCGACCGAGACGTCGACCGAGTGCCTCGGCGATCAGTGCAGGCTTGTCGCCACGCGGCACCATCCCGATCAGCCAGCGACCGACGTCGACATGGTCGCAACGGACGTCGTCGAGCCCTCTCGCCGCCGCCAACTCACGGATGTCGCGGGCAAGCGCGCTTCGCGAACAGGCCGCTTCGTCCATCAGCGCGGCGAACAACTCATTGGGCGAACTCATACAGCCTCTTCGCGAAACCGGTCCGGTCCACTCACAGTAGCCGGAGGACGGCGGAGCGAACAGGTCCATCCCGGGGCGATTTGCGCCGATGTGCACAGGTTCTGCACAGGTCGTTGCCGAGTGCACTGTTTTTGCGCCTGCTGGCCGCACGAGCTGATGGCTGAAATAGGGACTGTTCTCCTCGATCGGCGGGGCCGGCGTTGTGAAACCCCTGAGACCGGCGCCGGCCCCGTCCACCACGAAAGGACATGGCATGGCCGGCCAGAGGCCCCTCGCGGTCGGATATCTGCGGCACTACCGGTCCATGACCTGCCATCAGCTGACCCGGGCAGAGAACCAACTGGCGGCATTCGCGGAACGGGAGGGAGTCCACCTGTGCAAGGTCTTCGTGGAGCAGTTCCGCACTGACCCAGCTGCCTTTGACGCTCTGATCAGGTCCGTCAGGCGGCGCAGGATCGCTGTGGTCATCGTGCCATCCGAGGCGCACCTCAGTGCCGTCGGCGGCGGCCGAACCAAGCTCGAGCGCCTGCACCACGAGACGAGCGCTCGAGCCCTGGCCGCCGACGGATCAATCGCGTGAGCTCACGGCCAGATTGAGGTGATCCATTCGGGGTGGTCTATGAAGGGGTTTCGGTTGTGTTGGTAGGTGGTGTGGATGACTTCGTTGCGGCGTTTTTCGAAGGTGTCGGGTGGGTCGGCGGCGGACCAGGCTTTGAGGACGGTGAGTTTGCCGATGTAGGGGGCGCTGCCGTTGTTGACGGAGTTGTTGGGTTCCAGGTTGGCGAAGCCGTCGTCGCCTTCGTAGCGGACGGCCATGTAGAGGATCATCCGGGCGACGTCGCCGCGGACCGCGGCGCGGGGGGCGAAGGAGTCGCTGTCGGCGGTGCAGCCGGAGCATTCGGAGACGGCTGAGCCGCCGTTGTCGAAGTCGAGGTTGCCGCGGGCCGCGTTCACCGAGACGTCCTCCGGGCGGAGGTGGTGGATGTCGGTGCCGGGGCCGGTCGCCGTACCGAAGTCGCCGTGGGACTTGGCCCAGACGTGTTCGCGGTTCCAGTCGTTCGGGTCGCCGCCGTTGGTGGTCTTGCTCTGGGACCGGCCGGAGTACAGCAGGATGACGTTGTTCGTGTTCGCCGGGTCCTGGTCGGTGTCCTTGAGCGCGTTCCAGACCTGGTCGTAGCTGAGCTTGGTCTGGTCCGAGATGATCGTGTGCAGCGCCGCCTTCAGCGCCGCGCCGGTCTTGCCCTCGGTCCCGGCGTAGTAGTCACCCGGGTCCGGCCCCGGATCCGACGACCCACCGCCGCTGAACGCGGTCGTGTTCGTCAGCCCGGCGTGCGAGAAGTACGCGCCCAGCGTGCCGGTCACGGTGATCTTCTGCCCGACCAGCCCGGGGTTGCTCCGCAGCCCGTACGACGCCCTGAACGCCGACGTGATCTGGACGTACAGCATCGACGACGTACTGGTCTGCGATGCCGAGTCCGCCAGCGCGAGCGCGTAGTCGTTCGGGAAGTTGCTCCGCACAACGGTGTTGGTGGCGGTCGGCTGACCGACCACGTACCCCATGACCGTCGCGGTGGACCCGTCCTGCCGGCCGATCGCCGTACTCACGGAGATGGGGGTGGCCGCCGATGTCGGCGTGATGCCGAAGCCGAGCAGCGCGAGTACGACGCTGACGATCAGGACGGGCCGGAATGCGCGGGAACGAAGCACGGCATCTCCCAGGGGCGGTTGGGGACCACTGCGTCGCCAGTCAGTCTGCCCGCCCGAGGCCGGATTCGAACGTCAGATCAACCAAAAGTTGTCCGACGATCCGGCAAACCCCTGGTGACGCCTCACGTCAGCTCGATCCGGCCCAGCGGCACCTTCGAGACTGCTCCGCCTGCGAGATCTTCGTAGACCAGGTAGGAGCCGGCCGCGAGTCGTGTGCCGCCGCAGCTCCGGATGTCGATACCAGCGGAGGAGGTGTGCATCTGCTTCGGCGGTATCTTCACCGTCCCGACCGCGCTTGCCAGCACCGCGTGACCGACGATCTTGTTCGCCTGTACGACGACCAGGTCGCGAGGCGGAGGACCGATGATCAGCGTGCTGTTGAGCACGTTGGTCTGCACGATCTGAACAGTGCCGCTCCAACCATCGGGACTCTGGGCGATGGTCTTCTGCATCAGCTGCCTGAGTGTCGTGCCGGTGCCGGACGCCGGGACGTCCGCCCCGCACCTGACCGGCGGGACAGGAGACGTGGTGACCACGACCGGGCCAGGCTCCGCCACCTCGGTGGTCTCGGCTCCGGGCAGCACCGCATAGGCGCTGACTGCGACCACGGCCGCCGTGGCGAGGCCGGTCACCCCGGTGAGCACAGTCCGCCGGCGACGTCGCCTGCGGATCCGGGGCAGCAGGCTGAGCTCGTCCAGCTCGACATTGTCGGTCCCCTGGGTGGCCACGGTCTGGAGAAGGTGCTTGAGGTCGTTGGCGGTCATTTCATCGTCTCCTCGGGTACCGCGAGCAGGCTGGCGAGTTTGGTCCGGGCGTCGGCCAGGTGACGTTTCACCGTGCCTTCGGCGCAGTCGAGCTGCGCTGCGATCTCGAGGACGGAGAGGTCCTCGTAGTACCGGAGAACCACGCAGGCGCGCTGCCGCGGCGAGAGTGTGGCCAACGCCTGCCGGACCTCGTCCGCCAGCGCAGGGTCGTCGTCGTGATGTACGACGGGATCCACCAGCAGATGGCGATTGGCCTTCCACAGCCTGGCCCGGCGACGGCCGTCGACGTACTGGTTGAGCATCGCGCGCCGTACGTAGCCCTCGAGCTGCTCGACGTCGCTGCCGACCCGCAGCCGGCCGAAGACCCGCAAGAGCGCGTCCTGGACCAGGTCGGCCGCTGCGGCCGACTCACCGGTCAGCAGGTAGGCGTAAGCCCGCAACGAGGCGCCGCGAGCCGCCAGTAGTTCCTTGAACGCACGTTCCCAGTCAGCCATCGGCACCGTCCTGTTGGTTCATCCGTCAGCCAACAAGACGAACAACCACGGTGTGGCGTTGGGGGAGAGTTGAGTCGGTGGGGCGGGGAGCGTGTGAGTGACGCTCGCCGCCCCACCTAGGTGTATGGGCCCCCATCAGGCCGCGACGAGCTGCCGCGGGCTGCTCTGCCCATCCACCAGTGAGGCGCTACTGGCGGGCAGCACCTCACCGACAAGGGGAGGGATCATCCCTCCGAGCGGTGGCGTGGTGCGGACGCCGTTTACGGACCGTACTCAGTCCGGCACGCATTGTCCACAGGTCAGAGCGGCGTCTCGAGGGTTGGCCGCTTCTTGTTCAGTTCAGTTCAGTGACCCGTCAGTAGGTTGACGTCCTCCCCGCCGCGAAACCCGGGGATTCCAACTACTACGCGGAGGTAGCGTGTTGAGGTTCACGCTTCGGCGAGACCCGTGCGGGCGTCTCTCGGCGTGCGCTGACGGCCCGTCCGGCCGCGATGTTGACTGCCGCGTTCACGTCCGCGTTCGCCTGGTGTCCGCAGGCTGCGCATCGGAAGACCGCTTGGTTCTTGCGGTTCTCCGGTGCGCAGTGCCCGCAGACGCTGCAGGTCTGCGACGTGTACGCAGGATTGATTCTCTCGACCCGTCCCGCGGCTTTATGCTCCAGGCGCTGAACGAGCAGTCCCCAGCCGTTGGCGAGGATGCCGCGGTTGAGACCGGCCTTCGCCCTGGCTCGGTTCGGCAGGTACCCGCCCGGCCGCCCCGGATCGGGCTTGGCCTTCGTCCGTCTGGTCATCTGCGCCACCCGCAGGTCCTCCACCCGGACCACGTCGAACCGCCGGGCGAGGTCGGTACTGGTCTTCTCCACCCAGTCCTTGCGCCGGTCACCGGCCCGGGCGACCAGCTTCGCGATTGCAGCCTTCACCCGCCGACGCCGCTGGGAGCCTCGCCGGCACCGGGCCAGACGCCGTTGCAGGCACTTCAGGCGTGCCTGCTCGCGGTCCGACAGCCCGGGGCAGGCCAGGAGTTCGCCGGTGGACAGGGCCGCCGAGACGGTGACGCCGCGGTCCACGCCGACGACCTCACCCGTACCCGGTGCCGGGATCGGCGGCGGGATCGCGGCGAACGCGAGGTGCCAGCGCCCCGCCCGATCGCGGGTGATGCGATAGGATTTCGCGGCGGGTATGGCACGGGACAGCCGGAACCGGACCCAGCCGACCTTGGGCACCAGCACCCGCGCCCATTTCCGGTTCAGCTTCACGATCCGGGACGCCTGACCACCGACGATGCTGAATCCCTCATGTACCCCGGCCTTTCGCCAGGTCGGTCGCCGGTGGGTGCCTGAGTAGAAGTTCTTGACTGCCTGGTCGAAGTCGCGCAGCGCCTGCTGCTGGACGGTCTGCGACCCAGCCCGCAGCCATTCGAATTCGGCCCGTGCCTCCGTTAGTTGCCGGCATTGCTCCGCAAACCGCGGTGTCGGGCCTTTGTCGCGGGTCCACATCGACCGCTGCTCGAGCGCCAGGTTCCACACGTACCGGGCATGCCTGCACTGCTCCAGCAACGCAGCCTGCTCCGCGGGAGTCGGGTACATCCGGAACCGGGACATACCGTCCACTCAATCAGCCAGAACCGACAGTATTTCCGCCATCAGTCCGACTCGCGGCAAACGTCAAGTCCACGACCTGCTAGCACCAGCTCACCCCATCTGCGCTGGCCGCATCCATTGCCTAGGGCGCCGATCAGCAGACTCGAGCAGGGATAGCAGCATCTCCCGGTGGTTGGCGAGACCAACGAGTTTTGTCAATTGCCGGTACCAGGTCCGAAGACCAGTTGAACCAGTACGGCGGCCGCCACCGCCGCGTCGGCCGCGCCGATCCCGGTCAGATCGGCCACCGACCGACCACCCCGCTCCACCCCGTCCCGCAGTACGGCGCCCACCGCAAGGTCCACGTCAGACGCCACCACACCGGCCCGTACGGCGTTGCCGAAGTCACCGTGGTCGAGGCACTGCTCGTGGTCGTCGGTCGCGATCACAGCCCCGGCGAACACCTCGACCGGCAACTCACCCTTGCCCGGCATGTCGGTCCCGATCCCGGTGACGTGGATCGCGGATCGGAACGCCTCGGCAGGCAACGCCGAGCGGGCAGCGGTCGTCGCGATCACACAAGCCGCACCGTCCAGCGCATCGGGCCGCGCATCCAGGCCGTCCGCCGCAAACGCGGCACACAGCTCGTCCACAGCCTCCGGTCGACGGCCCCACACCTTCACCCGACGCAGCGGCCGCACCTGTCGCAGCCACTGCACCTGCATCAGCGCCTGCTCACCAGTCCCGAGTACGGCGACCTCGTCCACGTCGGCCGGTGTCATCGCGTCGGTGATCAACGCTCCCGCGGCCGCCGTACGCCACGCCGTCAGCTTGCCCTCGTCGGCGAGCACGGCGGCGGGCGCACCGTTGGTCGCGTCCACGACGAGCATCAGTCCGTTGTTGACCGACGCGAACGTGCTGGCGATCTTCACCACGAAGTACGGCGATCCGTCGACGTACCCGGCCTTCACGTGGCAGTCGCCGGCGTGGGCCGGGAAGTCGAGCACCATCGGCGCCGGGACCGACGTACGACCTTCGGCGTGGGCGATCAGCGCGTCGCGGACCGCGGAGAAGACGAGCGACGGGGTGGCGACCCGGCTGATCTCGGCGAGCCCGATCACCGGCAGCGTCATCGGCGCTTCTCCAGCCAGTCGGCCCACGCGGCCAGTGCCTCCGACGGGTTGCGACGGCCGACGCCGACGCGGAAGCGGTCGGTTGGGGTCTCGGTCAGCGCGGAACTGTAGATGCTCGACGGCAGCAGCAGGACGCCGGCCTCTTCGACGAGCTCACTGCACATTGTCTCGACGCCGTCGGCGCCGAGGTAGCGCGGGAAGCAGACGCAGCCTCCGTCGGGCGACGTGAACTCGAACAGATCCGGGTAGCGCGCGAAGAAGTCGGTGAAGACCGGCAGGTTCTCCGCGACGATCCGGCGGTTCCGGTCGAGCAGGTGATCCCGGGCGCGCAGCGCGATCAGCGCCAGCACCTCACTCGGTGCGGAGTTGCAGATGGTTGTGTAGTGCTTGGCGCGTTCCAGCTTGTCGAGGACGGTGCGGTCCCGGCAGGCGATCCAGCCGATCCGCAGTCCGGGCAGGCCGTACGCCTTCGACATCACGTTGAGGGAGAGCGCCGTACCGGAGAGGTCTGTTGCTTGTGGCAACGGTGAGCGGTTGAGCTCGAGACCGCGGTACACCTCGTCGCTGAACAACGTGATGCCGCGGTCCTCGCAGAGTTGCACCAACGCTTGCCAAGCTTCGGGAGTGGGCACCGCGCCGGTCGGGTTGTTGGGGAAGTTGACCGACACCATCCGGGTGTTCGGTCGCAGTGCGCGTTCCACCGCCTCGACGTCGAGCGCCCAACCGGAGTCGGCCTGCAACGCGACCCCGGTGACCTCACACACGGCCAACGGGATCGTCTCGGCGGCCTGGTAGTTCGGCGTGAGTACGACGAGGTGGTCGGTGGGCTCGAGCAGGGTCCGCATGGCGAGGTAGATCGCCTCCTCGGCACCGGCGAAGCACAGTACGTCGTCCGCGTCGGCGTACTCGTAGGTCGCCGCGATCTCCTCCCGCAGTGCCGGCAGCCCACGGGTCTCGGTGTAGCCGAGCGCGAGCGACTCCCAGCGCTCCCGGCCGTCGTCGTCCGCCAGGGCCAGCAGCTCGGACAGCGCCAACGTCTGCGCATCAGACGCGGTCAGGTGGTAGCGGGCGCGGAACTCCCACTTCGCGAAGTACGTCTCCAACCGGAAGTCAGGCAGGGTCGGCATGCGGCTCCCTTCGGGCTTCACCGAGATGCTGATAGAGCGCGGACCGGGACATCCGCAGCGCCCGCGCGACCGCCGGAACGGATCGCCGCTGGCTCAGCACGCCCGCCGCGTCCAGCTTGCCGAGCAGCTCCACCCGGTCCTCCCGGCTCAGCCGCTCGACCGCGACACCGCGCTCCCGGACGTACTCGGCGACGATCTCGTTGAGGGTCTCGAACCAGTCGTGCTCGAACAGCACGCGCGGCTGCCCGGCCACCGGCGCGGCGAAGACGGCGAGCAGACGGCTCGCTTCCTCGAACGCGGTCCGGTCCACGTTGATGCAGAACACGTACGCCGGCTTGCCGTCGTCGTCCCGGATCACGGCGCTGACACTGGACAGCCGGCGACCGTCCGGCAGCACCTTCGGGTAGGGCCCGTACACATCCGGACCGCTCGTGGACAGTTCGTCCAGCTCGCCGAGCAGTGAGGGCTCACCCGGCTCGCGGCCGGACAGCGGGTTCCAGATCCCGACGACCTCGTCGGTGGCCGAGTCGTGCAGGACGACCTCGGCGTGCGGTGACAGCAACCGGGCCAGCGCGTCACCGATCGGTGCCAACTGCTCAGGCGTCATGTGTGGACGATATGTCCACCGTGGACAGTCTGTCTAGGCGGGAACAGGGTTGTGTACGCGCTGGGCCCGCTTCAGGCCGTAGAGGAGCAGGCCGATCGAAATCGCACCGACGATGGCATAGGTCACCGCGCCGCCGATCCCGTCCCAGGTGGTGTGCAGGGCAACGGCCAGGGTGAACATGCCCACGAAGCCGGCGAAGTGCCAGCCGGTCGGCTTGGTCACGAACCGCCACAGCCCCCAGCAGGCGAGCCCGGTCCAGGCTGCGTGGCCGGCCGGCGACAGCAGACCGCGGATGAACAGCGTCTCCTCGGCCGCGCCGATGTTCCCGTCGGACTGCACCAGCGCGACGAACGCGTAGCCCATCGTCTCCAGGACAGCGAACCCGGTGCCGACCGCGACCCCGATCACGATCCCGGTGGGGATCGACGTCCGGTACCGGTGCCCGAAGAACAGCACCAGGATGGCCGGCACCACCAGCTTGGCCGCCTCCTCGATCAGCCCGACCCCGACCATCGGCAGCGTGCCGAGCCGGCGCATCGCGTCGTACTCGAGCAGACCGGCGACCACCACGCCGATGACGCCGCCGAACAGCAGGCAGCCGCCGAGGGTCGGCCCGTCGATCAACCACCGCCCGGACCGGCCGGCCGCGAACGTCACGAACGTCAGCGGTACGACGAGCGCCCCGAGCAGGATCATGGTCGGGAAGAGGTTGGGGTTCTTGGTGTCGGTGAGGACGGCCAGGACCAGCAGGTACAGCGCCGCGCCCACCAGAAACGTGCCCACCCATGCCCATCGACGGACCAGTTGCTGTGCGGTCATGGGGCCCTCCCGGCCTGGACTGAGGAGCGTAGGGAGCGAAGCGAGTGGAGCGACGAGGGAAGGCCGGGAGCCAAGGGCACCATGACCCGCCGCGCCGGAGGCGCGGCAATAAGTATGGCGCGATTGCGCCATGTCGCAGCTACGGCAGTTGTGGACAGGGCGGATCGGGCGCCGGGATTGCAGACTCGGTCGGAAGAAGAGGTGCGCCTGCCCCCAGCCTCTCGAAGGAGAACAATGTCCCCCCATCGGATCACCGCCGCCACCCTTGCGGCGCTGCTGACCCTCGGCGCGGTCTCGGCGACCCCGGCCGCCGCCGCACCCCCACCGACACCCGCCGGGACCGCCGGCGGCACCACTACCGCGGTCACCCTGATCACCGGCGACGTCGTCGAGGTGACCGACGCCGGTGCCGGGAAGAAGGCGGCGACGGTCCGCCCGGCCGCCGGCCGCGAGCGCGTCACCTTCCACACCATCGAGGTCGACGGCGGACTCCGGGTCCTGCCGAGCGACGCCGTACCGTACATCTCCAGCGGCGTCCTGGACGCCGACCTGTTCGACGTCGAGGAGCTCGTCGCCGACGGGTACGGCGACTCCGCGGCGAAGCAGCTCCCGCTGATCGTCAAGTACGACCAGGGGCTCCGGAGCTCCCAGGAGCTGGCCGGTACGACGGCCAAGCGGGAGCTCGGCTCGATCGGCGGCCGGGCCGTCGACGCGGCCAAGGACCAGCTGCCCGAGCTGTGGAAGTCGCTGAAGCCGGCAGTCGGCGCCCGCGCGCTGAACAGCGGTGTCAGCAAGATCTGGCTCGACGGCAAGGTCCGCGCGGTGCTGGACAAGAGCGTGCCGCAGATCGGTGCGCCGGCCGCGTGGCAGGCCGGCTACGAGGGCTCCGGCGTCGAGGTCGCCGTACTGGACACCGGCGTGGACGCCGAGCACCCGGACCTGGCCGGCAAGGTGAAGCAGACCGAGGACTTCTCCGGCAGCCCGACCGGCCCGGCGGACCACTTCGGTCACGGTACGCACGTCGCCGCCACGATCGCCGGCACCGGAGCGGGTGCGGGCGGTACCCGGAAGGGTGTCGCGCCGAAGGCCGACCTGCTCGTCGGCAAGGTGCTCGGCGACGACGGCTACGGCTACGAGTCCTGGATCATCGCCGGGATGGAGTGGGCCGCGGCCGAGGGCGCGAAGGTGGTCAACATGAGCCTCGGCGGCGGTCCGACCGACGGCACCGACGCGATGAGCCTGGCCGTCAACGACATCACCGCCCGGACCGGCACGCTGTTCGTCGTCTCGGCCGGCAACGAGGGCCGGGACGAGTCCGTCGGTACGCCGGGCGCCGCGGCGTCGGCGCTGACCGTGGCGGCCGTCGACCGTAACGACGCGCTGGCGGACTTCTCCAGCCGCGGTCCGCGACTCGGCGACGCCGGCCTCAAGCCGGAGATCTCCGCACCCGGTGTGGACATCGTCGCCGCGCGGGCCAAGGGCACCGCCATGGGCGGGCCGGTGGACGACCTCTACACGGCGGCCTCGGGTACGTCGATGGCCGCGCCGCACG
Organism: Kribbella sp. NPDC049174; assembly: GCF_043197365.1. Lineage (NCBI taxonomy): Bacteria > Bacillati > Actinomycetota > Actinomycetes > Propionibacteriales > Kribbellaceae > Kribbella > Kribbella sp. NPDC049174. The sequence goes on from NZ_JBICSZ010000009.1 coordinate 367,943, forward strand.
TGGCCGGGGCGGCTGCCCTGCTCGCGCAGCAGCATCCGGACTGGACGGCAGTGCAGCTGAAGAACGCACTGGTCAGCACCGCGAAGACCCAGCCGAACCAGTCCGTCTACGCCCAGGGCGCCGGCCGGGTCGACCTGGCCCGGGCGACCTCGCAGAACGTGTTCGCGACCGCCGTCGCGGACTTCGGCCTGCAGACGTCGACCGACGCCAGCAGCCGGACCATCACCTACCGGAACGAGTCGGACGCCCCGGTCACGCTGACCCTGTCCGTTGCCGTCAACAACCTTGACACCGCCAAGCCGGAGACCGACGCCTTCGGTGTCCCGGCCAGTGTGACTGTCCCGGCCAACGGCTCTGTCGACGTACCGGTGAACCTGGCCGCGGCGAAGCTCGATCGTGGTCTGCACAGCGGCTGGATCGTTGCCACCGGCACCAATGGAGTCGTCACCCACACCGCGGTCGGCGCACTCCGGCAGGGGCCGAAGCACAAGATCACCCTGCGCGGCATCGGCCTGGACGGTCAGCCGACCGCGGTCCCGGTGGTCGCGCTGTTCGGTGACAACTCGCGCTCGGACGTGCTCGCCTGGATCCCCGGCGACGAGAGCATCACGGCCGAGGTCGAGGAGGGCACCTACCTGCTGCACGGGCTGGTCGACAACTACGACCCGCAGAACGAGCAGGCCAGCCTGTTCACCGACCCGAACATCGTGGTCAGCAAGGACACCGAGGTCGTCATCGACGCCCGCAAGGCGGCGCCGATCACGATCGAGACGCCGAAGCCGTCGGAGCAGCAGGCGGTGCTGAGCTACTACGTGCACCGGGTGTACGGCAACGGCCGCTCGATCAGCCACGGTGTGATGCACTTCAGCACGGTCAAGCAGGTCAACGTCACCCCGACCAAGCCGGTCAAGGACGGCACCTTCGAGTTCTCGTCCCGCTGGCAGTTGGTCGCGCCGCTGGTCCAGGCCACGGTCCAGGGCGTCGCGGGTCCGCTCGACATCAACCTGCTGCACCGGTCGCCGTCGTACGACGGCAAGACGAAGCGGTTGCCGATGGTCTACGCCGACTCCACGCTCAAGGGCGTGAAGGGAGCGCTGGCCGTGATCAACTCCAGTGAGGACGGCTGGGGCAACGGGAGTGAGCAGGAGCAGATCGCCGCCGCCGCGAACGCGGGTGCCGCGGCCGTGATCCTGGTCCGGCCGGCGGACTGGTCGGCCTGGACGGTGTGGCGCCCGATCGGCGACCGTGAGCCGATCCCGGCGATGGTCACCGGGTACAACGACGGTCAGAAGCTGATCGAGCGGGCCAAGCGCGGCGGCGCCACGATCGACCTGACGCTGACCACGTCGAGCCCGTACCTGTACGACGTCAACCAGGTCTCGACCGGGTACATCCCGGCCAAGATCAACTACAAGGTGACCCCGGCGAACAGCGCCCGGATCACCACGAAGTACGCCGACAACGGCGGGTTCAACTGGGCCAAGGAGCAGCGGTTCGGCTGGCGGCCGTGGCAGGAGTACGCCTGGAACGACTCACAGCGGTTCGTCGAGACGCCCAAGGTACGCGAGGAGTGGGTGACGTCGGGCGACTCGCTCTGGCAGCACCGGGTGCACCACCTCTACACCTGGGACGAGATGAACCCGATGCAGGGCGGGATGACCTCGGTGCCGCGCAGCTACAAGACCGGTCAGTCGAACGAGACCTGGTTCGGTCCGGTCGTCCGCCCGGCGGCCGCACCAGGGGTGCAGTCGACCCGGACCGGTGACCGGTTGTCGCTGCGGATCCCGTCGTTCGTCGACGCCGCCGGCCACTACACGGTCGGCGAGACCACGTCGGCGTCCGCGGTGCTGTCGCGCAACGGTCAGGTCGTCGCCGAGCTGCCGGACGCGTGGGAGGACGTGATGACGTCCAGCGACGACGCGGCGTACAAGCTGGACCTGTCGACCGAGCGGAACGACGAAGAGTGGACCTGGGGTACGCGGACGCAGACCTCGTGGGAGTTCCGCTCGAAGAACGCGCCGGTGGACAGGCCGGCTCCGCTGTCGCTGCTGCAGGTCGGCTACACCGTCCCGGTCGACCTGACCGGTCGGGTCGCGGCCCGCACCCACGCGGTGGGCTTCGACGTCACCGGAGGAACCCGCTCGACCACGCTGCAGGCCTGGGCGTCGTACGACGAGGGCAAGAGCTGGAAGAAGCTCGCCGTAGTAGGTGCCCTCGGCCACTACCTGGCCGTGGTCCCGTCCGCGCGCGACACCGTGTCGCTGAAGGTCCGCGCGACTGACAACACCGGTGCCGCGGTGACGCAGACCGTGATCCGCGCGTACGGCGTGAAGTAGCAGACCGAGCTGGGGCGGCGGGGGCCGCCCCAGCTCAGATCCAATTGCGTTTGGCGGCCTGGAAGGCGAGTCCGGTCCTGGTGTCGACACCGGCCAGGGCCATCATGCGGTCGAGCCGGCGCTGGACGGTACGGCGGCTGATCCCCAGCTGGGAGGCGATCGACTTGTCCGGTACGCCGGCCACCAGCAGGGACAGCAGGAAGCGTTCGGAGTCGTCGAGGCCCTCGGGGTCGTTCTTGTCATCCGAGTGGAGCTTCACCGGGGTCGCCTGCTCCCAGTGACTCTCGAACAGGGCAAGCAGCGCGTCCAGCAACTGACCGCGGCCGATCACCGCGGCCGTCGGCTCACCGATGCCCAGCTCGTCGTCACGGACCAGTGGGCAGACCGCGGTCGACCGGTCCACGATTGCCAACCGGACCGGGAGCGTCGGGAGGGACCGGGCCTCCTCTCCCCAGCTGACCCCCTCGGCGATTGTGTCGAGCTCGCCCGGTTGCTCCAGCAGGGCCCGTTCGTAGATCGCGCGATACCGGACGCCACGGCTGAGAGCGCCGTACTCCTCGGTGTTGTCGGCGCCTTGCATCGCCAGTGGGTTGGCGCGGCAGAACCACAGGATCTCCTCGCGTGCCGACTCTTGCAGATCGCGCAGGCGTTCACGAAGCGCGTTGGCCCCGACGATCACCTCGACCAGGTGGTGGGCGTCCCGACGGCTCGCACTGGCGCGGAACTCCTCGCTCAACGCCGCCACCGTCTTCCGGGCCGCCTCCAATGACTCCTGCCGGCGCAGCAGCGTCGTACCGAGGGCGACGTCCGGTGGTAGCGGACGGAACACCGGACCGTCGGCGTGGTGGACCGCGACCAGCCCCTTCGCCTGCAGTCGCTGCAGCACCTCGTCGGCCTCCTGCTGCGGCAGCTCGGCCACCTCGGCCAGCTCCGCCGACCGGGCTACGGACAGCCCGACCAGCAACCTGTACGCCTGCTCCTCGCGCGCATCGAGTAACACGCCGTCCTGCATCGTGGCCCCTCCCTGCTGCTCGTGACCCCACACCTAACCAGCCATTCCAACGTGGAAGCGAGCCCCTCGGCGAATGGCACAGCTGTGCCGGTCCAGCGGGTGGCACCGGAGTGTCATCACAGAGATGGTGAGGGAGCGTCACTTCCGGTCAGAAGTTCGCGGAACTCGCCGCCCCCTGAGCGGGGCGGTGGGGTGGGGACAGAGACAGAACTGCGCAACCGCCCATGAAAGAGAACCTCAAACGAGTCTGACCGACTATGCCGGTGTCGCCGGCTTGATCGCCGCGGCCCTGCTTGCCCTCTGGATGATTCGCGGCGCGCGGACCCAACCGCCGACGGGCCGCCACCGCGGCAACCCCGCCCTCCGCCTGCCGAAGCCCGCCAACCCGGAGCGGGCCGCCCGACGCTAGCTGTTGAGGTGGAAGGTCATGCCTTTGTATTCGCGGGTGGTCGTCGGCCGGGTGGACTCGGTCACGGCAGCCTGAGCCTGCGCCGGGGCTGTCGGCGGCGCGATGCCGAGGTGCGCGGCGGACTGACCGACCCGGGTCTGGACCCAGTCCCGCAGTCCCGGATCGGCGACCGTGATCCGGTCCCCGCCGTCCCGAAGCATGCCTCGGGCAACCAGGTTCTGCCGGTCCGCGTCCAGCTCCTGCCAGCGGCCCAGAGCGGCGATGCCGGTATCGCCCGGCAGCGCCAGTCCGTGCGGGCCGTGGGCGGCGACCTTCGCCAGCAGGTCCTTCTCTGTGTCGGAGCAGTTGTTCCACGCGGCCTGGTACAGCACCCTCGACTTGTCGTTCACCTGAGCCGTCGCGACCTTCGCCACGTCGACGGTCACCCCGCCGCTCTGCTGGGCCATCGGCAGCGCCGTCTCGGCCAGATCGCGGAGCCGGGTCGGATCGCCATTGGCTGACCGGACGAGCCGGTCCACCGCTTCGGGCTCGTACGCGATCCCGGCCTGACGCAGCGGTTCGGTGAGTGCGGGCATGAGTTCGTCGTCCGTCATCGCGTTGACCTCGCGAACGTCGAATCGCCCGGTCACCCCGGTGGCGATCTTGGACAGCCCGCCAGAGGCTGCCATCAGCCGGGTCGCCGCCAGTTCGCCGCCGGCCGCGATCAGGAACACCGGCCGGCGCATCTGCTCCAGGTGTGCGGACAGTTCGGTCAGCGCGGCCAGGTCGCGCTCCGAGGCGACGTCGAGGTTGTCGACCATCAGCAGCACGGGCTCGGGCGGCTTACGGTTCGCCGCGAGTTCGCCGAGCTGATCGGCGAGTTCGTTCAGCGTCGTACCGGCGCTGTCCTGGGCGTTCGCGTCCCACTGGGTCTTCGCCACGCCCTGGACGAACGGGACCGGCATGACCCTGATCTCCGCGCCGTTCTGCCGGTTGCGGGTGCGCTGGCCCAGGTCCTTCACCAGCTTCTTCAGCCGCCGGGCGCCGAGCATCCCGTACCGCTTGCGGATCGTGCCGAGGTCCTCGGTGACCTTGCGGACGAACCGGTTCTCCAGCGGCTCCCGCGGCGAGGCGTCGACCCGGATCCCGACCCAGCCCTGCCGCCGGGCCAGTGCCTCGGCCCGGTCGAGCTCGAGGGTCTTGCCCATCCCGGGCGGCCCGGTGAACAGCACCGAGTTGCCCTCGGGGGTGCGCAGGTCGAGTGAGATCGGCCGGCCGAACCGGTCGGTGCGCGTGACGGTGTGGGCCGGGTTCCGCGGCGTACCGAAGACCTGGCTCACCCCGACAGCGTGCGGACCGTAGCGGTCGCCGAGCCGGGCTGTGTATGTCCTGCAGGTGAACACTGCCCGCTCGCTGGTTGAACCGGTCTATCGTCCGCGCCCGAAAGCGCAGTGATCGGCCGAGTTGCTTGGCGCCGCACTAGACCCCTGCCAGGCTCTGTTGTCATGCGGATCAAGCGAGTGATGGCAGCGCTGCTCGCAGCGCCACTGGTGGGGCTCTTGCTTGGCGGAGTTCCGGCGGCTCAGGCGGACCCGGACCCGAACCTGACCATCACCGCCGTGACCCTGGAGAAGACCGCGATCGCGGTCTCCGGGCTGAACACCGCGCCGATCAAGGCGACGGTCAAGGGCGGCTACGACTCGACCGAGCCGGGCGACGAGAACCTGGCGCTGAACGTGGTCCTCGAGCGCACCGGTGGGACCGGGCCGCTCAAGACCATCTTCTCGACCGATCTGAAGCGCTTGTCGGGCACCCTGCAGAACGGTGTCTGGTCCGGGACGCTGAACGCGACCTCGACCGCGAACGGCACTTTCAAGGTGACCGGTGTGGTGACGGGACCCTACGGTGCGCCCATCGGCGGTACGCCGTACGACGCGACACCGTTCGACGGTCCGCCCCTCGCGGTCACCGGGACCCACCTGCCGAAGGTCACCGCGTCGGTGTCGCCGAAGGTGGTGCCGTTCGGTTCGCCGTACTCGATCCGCTGGGCGATCATCGACACCGCGACCGGCAAGCCGCACGGCTCGCGGATCCGGGCGCTGCTCGGTGTCGACGTCCCGTGCGCCGAGGACTCCGGCGGCGGTGAGTCGGTGCGGACCGACACGAACGGCACGGTGACCAAGTCGTACAAGGCGGTGGACGCGGATGCGCTCAACTGCCTGCGGTTGACGGGAGCGCCGTACGACATCGGCGGGCAGTGGCTGTTCGTGGCCCGACCGGGCATCGTGTCGGCGACACCGTCGAAGACCAGCGCTCCGGTCGGCACGATCGTCCCGGTCAACGGTTCGGTCGCGGGAGCGCCGTACAACTGCAAGGTCTGGTTGCAGCGGCTCTACGGTGCGACGCAGTGGCGGTCGGTCGGCTCGGGTGCGGTCCGGCAGAGCGGGCGATTCACGGTGAACGCGCAGCCGGCGTACAAGGGCCTCATTCCGTACCGGGTGTACCTGCCGGCTTGCTACAACTATCAGCCCGGCGTCAGCAAGGTGTTCTACATCCGCGGTCTCTGAGACAGCACTGGGGCGGCCTGGAACAGGTGAGCTAGCCTGAGTTAGGTAGACCTAACTTGCTTGGCCTGACCGGGCCGCCCGATGTCTCCGAGAGGACCGTGGTCTCGTGACCAGCCCCGCACCCCGCCGCAACCGCACCTGTAAGCGCGCGGTCGTCCGTCGTACCGAGCGAATCACCCCGCACATGATCCAGGTCGTGTTCAGCTCCGACGACTTCGTGGACAACGGCACCACCGACCACTACGTGAAGCTGCTGTTCGGCAAGCCCGGCGTCGAGTACCCGGTGCCGCTGGACATGGGCGTGGTCCGGGAGACGTACCCGTCCGAGCAGTGGCCGACGATGCGGACCTACACAGTGCGGAACTGGGACGAGGACAGCCACGAGCTCACCATCGACTTCGTCCACCACGGCGACGAAGGTGTAGCCGGGCCGTGGGCCGCGGCGGCGCAGCCCGGTGACGTGCTGTGGTTCAACGGGCCGGGTGGCGCATACGCGCCGGACGAGGCGGCCGACTGGCACCTGCTGGTGGGCGACGAGAGTGCCCTGCCGGCCATCAGTGCCGCCGTCGAGCAGTTGCCGCCGGGTGCGCGGGCGACCGTCCTGGTCGAGGTAGAGGACGGGACCGAGGAGCAGAAGTTCGGCGGCTCAGGCGACGTCGATGTGACCTGGTTCCACCGCGCAGGCAGCACCGCCGCACGCGGCGACGGCCTGGTCGCCGCAGTCGAGGCGCTCGACTTCCCAGCCGGCGACGTACAGGCCTTCGTCCACGGCGAGGCCGGCTTCGTCTTCCGCATCCGCAAAAACCTCTTCCAGGACCGCACCCTCCCCCGCGACCGCGTCTCCCTCTCCGGCTACTGGCGCCTAGGCAAGAACGAAGACGGCTGGCAAGCCGAAAAGGCTGAAACCGCCAAGAAAGAACGCGAAGCGTCCTGAGGTACGACGAGGTGCCGCCGGATGACGGCACCTCGTGAGGATCAGAGACCGCGGATGTAGAAGACCTTGCTGATGCCGATCTGGTAGCGGCCGCACGCCGGGAAGTACGCCCGATAAGGGATCAGCCCCTTGTACGCCGGCTGAGCGGACAGCGTGAACCGCCCGCTCTGCCGGACCACTCCGGTGCTGACACCACGCCACTGGGACGCGCCGTACAGGCGCTGCAGCAACACCTTGCAGGCCGACGGTGCGCCGAGAACGTTGCCGGTGACCGGCACGATCGTCCCGACCGGAGCGCTGGTCCTCGACGGCACGGCCGAGACGATCCCGGGCCGGGCGACGAGGAGACGCAGAGCGGCGATGTCCCAGATGCGGCCGTGGATCCGCAGGCAGACGAGGGCGTCCCCGGCCGACGCCGGATACACCTTGGTCACGGTCCCACTCGAGCTGGTGAGCGGGGTGTCCCCACCTTGGTTGTCGTCGCACTGGTTGGCGATGCCGAGCAGGACCCGGATCCGGGTCGCGTAGGGCGCTCCGGTGGCCGAGTCGGTGACCGCCCAGGTGATCGTGAAGCCGGATCCGAACGGCACGGTCGACGGAGTCACCTTGGCGGTGATCTTCGGCAGATGAGAGCCGTTCACCGTCAGGGCCGGCCCGGCGACCGGCGTCGGATCGGGCGGCATGGGGCCGGACTCGTAGACGGCCAGCGGCCCAGGCGTCACGCCGAACACGGTGAACGTCCCGTTGGCCGTGGACGGAACGTACACCGGCCCGGCCCATACGCCGTCCTGCGTCGTACCGGACACCCGCGGCAGATCAGTCGACACCAGTAGGGTCCGCGGGCCGGTGCCGGACGTCCGCTGGAGCCAGACATTCAGCGGCATGTTTTCCAGGCTCGGCTCGTCGGAGTCGTAGCCGCCGGTGACCCGGACTTGCACGGCCACTGTGTTGAGACCGGACACTGCGACCGAGGTTCGGTCCAGCGTCACACCAGTCACTTGGAGTTTGGGATCCGGGGCCGCCTGCACCGCAGGTGCGCCGACGAGTTGGACCCCCACCACAGACGCCGCCATCAGCGCCACCAAAACCCGTCTAGTCCACATCTCCGCAGCGTGACACCCCGCCCATCCACTGGATAGGGCTCACGGTCCGTTGCTTCCAACCAGCGCAGCGCGACGCGCGTCGTACCACCATGGCCGACCCTGCATCATTCGATCGCTTCGCCGCCGACTACGACCGGTTCGTCAGCCTGCAACCCGGGCAGAACACCGCGTGGGTGCTCGGCCTCGGGCTGAGTGGTGAGCGTGCGTTGGATGTGGGGTGTGGGGCGGGGCATGCGGCGGAGCGGTTGGCTGGGCGGTACGACGAGGTGCTTGGTGTCGATCTGAGTGAGCCGATGATCTCGCTGGCGCGGGAGAAGCGGGCGCGGCCGAATGTCGAGTATCGGGTGGCTGATGTGTTCGCGGTGGAGGACAGCGGCTTCGATCTGGTGTACAGCCACACGATGATGCATCACCTGCCGGACTACCGCGCGGGGCTCGAGCACTTGAAGTCGCTGGTGCGGCCGGGTGGGACGGTGGCGGTGGTGGACAACGTGTGCGATTGGACTCCGACACCGCCTCGGTCGGTCTACCTGCTGGGTGCGTGGCTGGGGTTTCCGCGGCAGATCGGCCGGCTCGGAATCAGGGATGCGTGGTTCGAGTTCCGGTTCTGGCACAGCAAGCCGTGGCTCGACCATCTGGCGAGTGATCGGTACCTGTCCCGTGCGGAGTTCCGGGAGTTGTACGACGACGTGTTCCCTGGCGCGCAGTACACGGACCTCGGGTTCGCGTTGGCTATGCGATGGACCTGCGCCGGTTGAGCAGCTCGATCAGCGTCGAGGCCTGGTTGGTCGGAAGAACCCAGTCGTCACCCGACGCCTGCACGATCACGGCCGGACCCTCGGTCACCACCGGCGGATGCGGGATCGCGATCGGGAATTTGAGCCGCTCGACGCCACTCAGTGCGACCTCGAAGACCCCGGTGATACTGCTCATCGGATAGGTCTTGGCCAGGTCGCCCGAGGCCTGTGAGCGCATCACCGGCCGGCTCTGGATCGTGACGCTGTCCGCGCCGAGCAGGACCGCGGTCAACTGCAGCCCACGCAACCGGAAGAACAGCTCGTACGGCGTATCCGCGAGCTCCGGTACGACGGGCACCAGCAGCACGCGATCGGCGTACCGGGCCAGCCAGCCACCGGCCACGATCCCCAGTAACAACCCGGGCAACGCCAGCCACACCGGCCACCAAACCCCGACCGCCAACGGGCACAGGGTCACGTACAACCCGCTGAGAGCACCGAACAGCACCCCGATCCCCGCCCACGCCTGCGGCTGATACCGATGGCGTCGCCGCAAAGCCCACCCGAACACCAACATCCCGAGCGGCACCACGCACGTCACCCAAGCCACCGGCGACCCGGCCGTACTGATCCACGCGACGATCACCAGCAGCACCAGCGGGATCCCCAGATAGATGCCCACCACAACTCGCTGCACCCGCCGATGTCTGCTCTCCATCTCGCTCACCAGAAAACCCAAGCACATCCCGGCCGAACCACCTACTGTGCCGAGGGTGATCGAGATTCCCGCGAAGCTGACGAGGAACCACGGCGAGAAGTCGGCCGAGTGGCTGGCGGGCCTGCCGGCGGCTGTGGCGGAGTACGTCGATCGGTGGCAGCTGACGGTCGACGGTGAGCCGCTGAGCGGCGAGGCCTCGCTGATCGTGCCGGTCGTACGACGTGATGGCACCGAGGCGATGCTCAAGCTCCAGACGGTCAACGACGAGAGCGAGGGCGAGGCGCTCGCGCTGCGGACCTGGGGTCATGACGACGTCGTCGAGGTGCTCGAGGACGACCCGGAGACGTCGACCCTACTGCTCGAGCGACTCGAGCCGCGGACCCTCGACGACCTGCCCGACCACGTCGAGGCGACCCGGATCCTGGCCGAGCTCCTGACCCGGCTGAGCGCTGTGCCGGCGCCACCCGGGATCCGCAGACTGAAGGACATCGCCGGCCAGATGGTCGACGACGCGCCCATGCTGATCCCGCTGCTCGGCGACTCGGCGGAACGCCGGCTGGTACGGCGCCTTGTCGCGCAGGTGGAGGAGGTGTTGCCGGAGCCCGGCGACCGGTTGCTGCACTGGGACCTGCACTACTACAACGTGATGGCCGCGAAGCGGCAGCCGTGGCTGGTGATCGACCCGAAGCCGCTGGCCGGCGACCCGGGCTTCGAGCTCATGCCGGCGTTGTGGAATCGCTGGGACGAACTGGTCGCGACCGGCGACCTGACCGGTGCGATCCGGGACCGCTTCGACCTGATGCTCGACATCACCGGTATCGACCGCGGCCGCGCACTCGGCTGGACGGCCGGTCGCATCCTGCAGAACGTGCTCTGGGACACCGAGGGCGGCGAGACCGCGATCGAGCCCGTCCTGCTGGCCGTCGCCGATGCCCTGCTGGTGTGATTACATCATTACATGACGACTCCGACGCTGTACGAGTGGGCCGGTGGGCACGAGGCGCTGCTGCGCCTGACCGAGGTGTTCTACGACAAGGTGCTCGCGGATCCGCTGCTCGCGCCGGTGTTCGCGCACATGAGCGACAAGCATCGGGAGCATGTGGCGATCTGGCTGGGTGAGGTCTTCCGCGGCCACAGCCGGTACACCGACGAGCTCGGCGGCTACCCCTCGATGCTCAGGCACCACCTGAACCTCGGCCTGACCGAAGAGCAGCGATCACGGTGGGCCGCGCTGATCGCGGCGAGCGCGGATCCGGCCGGCCTGCCGGACGACCCGGAGTTCCGGTCGGCCTTCGTCGCGTACGTCGAGTGGGGCACCCGGATCGCCCTCGCCAACTCGCAGCCTGGCGCCACCCCTCCGCCGCAGGCGCCCGTTCCGCACTGGGGTTGGGGCGAGGCGCCGCCGTACCAGCCATAGTTGACGCAACAGACACCCGCGGGCGCGCTGGGGGACTGTGGGTTGGATACAGTCGCGGTTCACGATGAATCCGCTTGCGGGGATGCGAGGGTGAACCTGTGACCGCTCAGCTCGAGTATCCCGAGGTACAGGACAGCGACGCACTGTTGTCGATCCATGGCCTGTGGAAAGTCTTCGGCCCGAAGGCCCAGCGAGTACCCCGCCGCCCCGACCTGGCCGGCCTGGATCGCGCCGCCCTCTACGCCCGGACCGGCTGTACGGCGGCCGTCCGCGACCTCAGCTTCGACGTCGCACCCGGTGAGGTGTTCGTCGTGATGGGTCTGTCCGGGTCCGGCAAGTCGACGCTGGTCCGCTGCCTCACGCGTTTGATCGAACCTACCGCCGGCAGCCTGATCTTCGAGGGCGAGGATCTGCGCGCCGCCGACGAGAAGCGGCTGCGGGCGCTGCGCCGGAGCAAGTTCTCGATGGTGTTCCAGCACTTCGGCCTGCTGCCGCACCGCAAGGTGATCGACAACGTCTCGTACGGCCTGGAGATCCGCGGCGAGAGCAAGCCCGATCGCCGGCGTCGCGCCCAGGAGGTCATCGACCTGGTCGGCCTGGCCGGCAGCGAGCACTTCTATCCCGAGCAACTGTCCGGCGGTATGCAGCAGCGCGTCGGCCTGGCCCGCGCGCTGGCGAACGACCCGGACGTGCTGCTGTTCGACGAGCCGTTCTCCGCGCTCGACCCGCTGATCCGCCGCGAGATGCAGACCGAGGTCGTCCGGCTGCATCGCGAGGTCGGCAAGACGATGGTGTTCGTCACCCACGACCTGTCCGAGGCGCTCAAGCTGGGCGACCGGATCCTGCTGATGCGCGACGGCGCCGCGGTCCAGCTCGGCACCGGGGACGAGCTGGTCGGCGCACCGGCCGACGACTACGTCCGCGAGTTCGTCCGTGACGTCCAGCGGGCCGACGTACTGACGCTTCGCTGGATCGTCCGCGAACCGCGACCGGACGAGCCGCTGGACGGACCCGAGCTCGGCCCGGACGTCCTGGTCCGGGAAGCGACTCGGCTGGTGCTGGAGGCGGACCGGCCGGTCAAGGTCGTCTCGAACGGCACGCTGCTCGGTGTGATTGGTGACGAGGAGATCCTCGCCGTCGTCGCGGACAACTGATGGCTGCTATCACCAGCGATGTGGAGGTCGAGGTACGCCGACCTCGGCGCAGCGTGGTCGTCGGCGTACTGCTCGTCGTCTGGGTCGCGGCGTACTTCGTGCTTCGCGGGATCGATACCCTCGCACTCGGTGGCCAAGAGACGACCGCGTTCCACCGCTGGCTGACCGATCACCGCGACGACGTGGGCCAGGGCAATGTGGTCTTCGACGCGATCCGGGTGGTCGTCGATCAGTTCGTCGTACTGCTCCAGAACGTCCTTTCGCAGGCGTCGTACGGGCGGCCCGTCCCGGTCATCGGCTGGCTGGGGGTGGTCGCGGTGGCGGCGTACCTGGCGTGGGCGTTCGGCAACTGGAAGGTCGCGCTGCTGACCGCCGGCGGGCTCGGGTTCGTCGGGCTGCAGGGGCTGTGGCAGGAGAGCATGGACACGCTCGCGCTGACGATCGCGGCCGTGCTGCTGTCGTTGCTGATCGCGATCCCGCTGGGCATCTGGGCCGGGCTGTCGAACCGGGCCTTCCGGGTGGCGACGCTCGTCCTCGATCTGATGCAGACGCTGCCGACGTTCGTCTACCTCGCGCCGCTGACGTTGTTCTTCGCGATCGGCCCGGCCGCGGCCACGATCGCCACCCTGATCTACGCGGCACCTCCGGCCGTCCGCCTGACCGCGCACGCGATCCGCTCGGTCCCGCCGGAGAGCGTCGAGGCGTCCCGATCGCTCGGGTCCACCCGGGGCCAGACGCTGACCAAGGTGCTGCTGCCGATGTCCCGCAGTACGGTCGTCGTCGGTATCAACCAGACCATCATGGCCGCGCTGTCGATGGTGACGGTGGCCGCGCTGATCGACGCGCCCGGCCTGGGTCAGACGGTGCTCAAAGCCCTGCAGACGCTGGACGTCGGGGTCGCGTTCAACGCCGGTCTGGCGATCGTCGTGATCGCGATCGTGCTCGATCGCGTCACGACCGCGGCCGGTGACCGGCCTTGGCGTACGGCGAGCATCCGGCGGAAGGTCCTGCTCGGAGTGGGAGCCGTCGGTGTCCTGATCGCCATCTGGTTCTCCCGGACGTACGTGTGGGCGGCCGAGTTCCCGACCTCGGTGAACATCGGCTCGCGGATCGCGGTGATCGCCTCGGACGTGACCGCGTGGGTCCAGGACGTCTTCGGCGGTTTCACGTACGGCGTGCGCGACGCCGTCACGACTGGGCTGCTGAACCCGTTGGAGGCGTTGCTCACCGGCTCACCGTGGTGGCTCGTCGCCGCGGTCGTCGTCGCGCTGGCCGCCGTACTCGGGAGCTGGCGTGGAGCCGTCCCCGCCGCGGTGTGCTCGCTGTTGCTGGTCGCGACCGGGGTCTGGCACGACAGCATGGTCACGCTGGCGTCGACGCTGCTCGCGACGGTCGTGGTGGTCGCAGTCGGCCTCGCCCTCGGCGTGTGGGCCGGACGCAACCATCGGGTCGACACCTGGATCCGGCCGGTGCTCGACGCGGGGCAGACGATGCCGCCGTTCGTGTATCTGGTCCCGTTCCTGGCGTTGTTCGGCACCAGCCGGTTCACCGCGATCGCGGCCGCGGTCGTGTTCGCCGTACCGGTGACCACGAAAATCGTTGCTGACGGCATCAGGGCGGTGCCGGTGGCGACCGTCGAGGCGGCGAACTCGGTCGGCTCGAGCAGCTGGCAGGTGATCAGCAAGGTGCAGTTGCCGGTCGCCCGCCGGGCTATCACCCTGGCGGTGAACCAGGGCCTGATCTACGTGCTCTCGATGGTGGTCGTCGGCGGACTGGTCGGCGCGGGTGCACTCGGGTACGACGTGGCCGCGGGCTTCGCGCAGAGCGAGCTGTACGGCAAGGGATTGGCCGCCGGGCTGGCTATCGTCCTCCTGGGCGTCTTGCTGGACCGGGTCACGCAGGCAGCGGCCCGCCGTACCCAGAATTTCCAAAGTAGAGGAGACAAGCGGTGAAGAAGCTCCGGTACGCCGGTGTGCTGACAGCGGTGGCGCTTGCGCTGGCCGGGTGCGGTGGCGAGAAGGTCGGCGCAGAGCAGCCGGCCGCCACCGGCGGCAAGGAGTGCGGCACCTTCAACCTGGCCGTCAGCCCGTGGGTCGGGTACGAGGCGAACGCGGCCGTAGTCGCGTACGTGGCGACCAAGAACCTCGGCTGCAAGGTGGTGAAGAAGAACCTCAAGGAGGAGATCTCCTGGCAGGGGTTCGGCACCGGCGAGGTGGACGCCGTGCTGGAGAACTGGGGCCACGAGGACCTGAAGAAGAAGTACATCACCGACCAGAAGGTCGCGGTCGAGGCCGGCTCCACCGGGGTCAAGGGGATCATCGGCTGGTACGTGCCGCCGTGGATGGCGCAGCAGTACCCGGACATCACCGACTGGAAGAACCTGAACAAGTACTCCGCTCTGTTCAAGACGTCGGAGTCCGGCGGCAAGGGCCAGCTGCTCGACGGCGACCCGTCGTACGTGACGAACGACGAGGCGCTGGTGAAGAACCTGGCGCTGAACTACAAGGTGGTGCAGAGCGGCAGTGAGACCGCGCTGATCCAGGCGTTCCGGGACGCGGAGAAGAACAAGAAGCCGCTGCTCGCCTACTTCTACGAGCCGCAGTGGTTCTTCAACGAGATGAAGCTGGTCAAGGTCGACCTGCCGGCGTACAAGGCCGGCTGCGACGCCGATCCGGCCAAGATCGCCTGCGACTACCCGCCGTACGACCTGGACAAGGTCGTCTCGAAGAAGTTCGCCGACTCGGGCAGTCCGGCGTACGGCCTGGTCAAGAACTTCCAGTGGACCAACGAGGACCAGAACGCCGTCGCTCGCTCGATCGCGGTCGACAAGCTGACCCCGGACGCGGCCGCGGAGAAGTGGGTCAAGGACAACCAGTCGAAGGTCGACGGCTGGCTCGGGAAGTAGGCAGGCGCTAGGCCTCAAGCCTGGCGCGGATGCGGTCGACGTCGAAGCGCTCCGCCGGCGGAAGTGGTGCACCCACTTTCGCCCGGAGCGCTTCTGCTTCGGCGAGTAGCCGGCGGGCGCGGTCCGGATCCTCGGCCGCGCCGGCCAGACCCTCCAGGGCCAGCGCGATCGCCCGCTCGTCGCCGACCCGCTGCGCTGCCTCGTACCCCTGCTGGTGCAGAGCTTGTGCTTTCGTGAAGTCGCCGCGTTGTTCGGCGACGAAGCCGAGCTGGGCGAGGATGAAGGCGATCCCCGGGGTGCCGCCGACCTGGCTGAGCCAGTCGAGCCACTTGGTCAGGTGGGCCTCGGCGTCGTCGAGGCGACCCTGGCGGCGGGCGGACAGTCCGAGACCGACCTCGGCGTACTCCTCGGCCGACTTGTTGGACTGCTCGATCGCCAACCGTCGGGCCCGCTCGTGCAGGACGTCGGCGCGGGCGTAGTCGCCGGTGAGGAACGCGATCCGGCCCAACCCGGAGGTGCGGAACGAGACCTCGGTCCACAGCCCGAGCTCCTCCGCCTGGTGCATGGCGTCCGACAGGTATCGCTCGGCCGTCGGGTAGTCGCCGCTGACCTCGGCGACCACGATCAGCGAGTACGTCGCCTGCAGCCGGCCCCAGTCGTCGCCGAGTTCGTCGAACAGCTCCAGACTGCGATGACCGTCCCGCAGCATCGCGTCGAGATCAGCGTGCACGATGTTGAGCTGTGCCCGAGTACTCAGCGCCGCGGCCAGTCCCCAGCGGTCGCCGTCCGCGGTGAATGTCTCGATCGCTCGGTCGATGCGGCCCATCAGCACGTCCCGGTCGCCGTACGCCCATTGCGTGGAGGTCAGGAACCACAGTGCGCGCGCCGGTACGTCGTACCGCGCCAGCGCCTCCTCGGTCGCCTCGGTGAGGTTGGTGCCCTTGGCATCGGTGGCAGTCATGCCGACCTGCCAGACCGTCGCGGCCGCGCGGTCTGCAGGGTCTTGACCAGGTACGGCGAGTGCCGCCGCGATGGACCGCCGTGCCTCACCCAGGCGACCTCGGAGGTACCAGTACCAGGCCAGCGCGTTGACCAGCTTCAATGAGAGCTGTGGCGCGGCGTCGAGGGCCGTGCGGAAGTTCGCGGCCTCCTGGTCGAGGCGGTGGAGCCAGGTGCGCTGCTCCGGCCCACGCAACTGCTCCTCGGCTCGCTGGGCCAGCTCGAGGTAGTACTCCGCATGGTGCTGCCGGGTCTCGGCCTCCTCGCCGGCCTCTACGAGTCGCTCGAGGCTGTACGCCGCTACCGACTCCAGCAGCCGGTAGCGATCGGCGCCGGCGGCAACTAGGGATTTGTCGACAAGTGCCAGGAGCACGGCGTCCGGCAACCGGCTGACCTCGGTAGCAGCCTCCAGCGAGAACGTGCCGGCGTGCACGGCCAGCCGGCGAAGCATGGTCCGCTCCTCCGCGTCCAGCAGGTCCCAGCTCCAGTCGATGGTCGCCCGGAGCGTCCGCTGTCGCTCCGGCACGCCGCGCCCACCGGACAGCAGCCTGAACCGGTCATCCAGCCGGTCCGCCAACCTCTGCACGCCGAGCGCCCGTACTCGGGTCGCCGCAAGCTCCAGCGCAAGCGGTATGCCGTCCAACCGCCGGCAGATCCCTTGAACTGCCTCAGAGTTGTCCACGCCGGCGCGTGCGGTGAACAGCTCGGTGGCCGCCTGCAGTTCGAGAGGCTTCACGTCGAGCAGCCGCTCACCAGGCAGGCCTAGCGGCTCCCGGCTGGTCGCGAGTACGCGCACCCCGGGTGCGGCCGCGAGCAAGCGTCGTACCAGGTGTGCGATGTCCAGGTGCTCGCAGTTGTCGAGGATGAGCAGGAGGCGTCTGTTGCTCAATGACTCGACCAGCCGCGGCAGGAGGTTGGCCGACTCGTCCCGGAGGTCCAGTGCGGCCGCCAACGCCTCCAGTACGTCGTCCTGCCTGAGCGGAGCGAGTTCCACCAGGCGTACGTCGCCGGAGTGGTTGCGACCGAGTTCCAAGGCCAGACGGGTCTTGCCGACGCCTCCTGGTCCTACGAGGGTGAGCAGGCGGTTGTCGGACAGCAGCCGTTGCGCTTCGCGAACTGTCTCGGTGCGGCCGATCAGAGCGTTGAGCGGAGCGGGAAGTCTGGAGGGCTGCAGGGATGGATCGTGCCGGAGGATCGCCGCGTGCAACTCGACCAGCTCCGGTCCGGGATCGACGCCGAGCTCGTCGGCCAGGATGCCGCGAAGCTCGTCGTACGATCGCAGGGCCTCGTCGTGGCGGCCTGTTCGGTACAGAGCGCGCATGTGCAGCGCGCGAAGTCGTTCGCGCGACGGGTGACGTCGAACGAGCTCGGTCAGCTCGGGGAGCGCGTCGTCGGTCTGCTCCAGCCAGGCCTCCGTCGCGGTGAGGCGGGCCTCCTCCAGGCGGTCGCGGGTCGCGCGGGCGAACTCGTGGTCGGGTACGTCGGCGTACGCCGGACCACGCCACAGGTCGAGCGCCTCGCGCAGTCGGCCCGCGCTGA
The DNA here is from genome assembly GCF_043197365.1 of Kribbella sp. NPDC049174. Lineage (NCBI taxonomy): Bacteria > Bacillati > Actinomycetota > Actinomycetes > Propionibacteriales > Kribbellaceae > Kribbella > Kribbella sp. NPDC049174. The sequence continues at coordinate 385,752 of NZ_JBICSZ010000009.1, forward strand.
CCAGTTGCTCGAAGATGTTGCTGTCGACAACATCCGCGGTGAGGGTGTAGCCGGCCGGACCATGGGCGACGAGGGCGCGACTGCCCCGTTCGGCTCGGTCGAGCGCAGTACGGAGCTGGGAGATCCGGGCCTGCAGTGTGCCGGTGGCGTTGCGCGGTGGGCGGTCGCCCCAGAGGTCCTCGAGCAGCCGGTCGGCCGAGACCGGGTGACCGCGATTGACCAGCAGATCGAGGAGCAGCGTGCGGACCTTGGTGTCGGGCACGGAGACCGGCGCACCGGCGTCCGTCCGGACCACCAGTGGACCCAGCACGCCGAAGTACATAGCCGTAGTAAACCCGTAGCGGGGTTTCGCACGATCGGCGCATGAGTTCTCGAGAAGCAGTCACAGTGATCGGCCTCGGCGCGATGGGATCCACCATGGCCGAGGTCTTCCTTGCCGCCGGCCACCCGACCACCGTCTGGAACCGGACTCCGGGCAAGGCGGGAAAGCTCGTTGCCGCCGGTGCTGTCGAGGCAGCGACGGCCGCCGAAGCGGTGGCCGCGAGCAACCTGGTGGTGATCAGCCAGGTCGACTATGCCGCGATGGACGAGTCGCTTGCCGGTGTGGACCTCGCCGGGCGGGCGCTGGTCAACCTCAGCTCCGACAGCCCGGACCGCCTGCGTAGTGCGAGTCAGTCGGTCGCCGAGCGCGGCGGGACGCTGGTGACCGGCGGCATCATGGTCCCGCCGCCGGGCATCGGCCAGCCGGGCGCGTACGTCTTCTACAGCGGTGCGGCTGAGGTGATGGAGGCACATCGGGAGACGCTGGAGGTGCTGGGCCGGGCCGACTACATGGGTACGGACGCCGGGCTGGCGATGCTCTACTACCAGGCCATGCTGAACATGTTCTGGACCACGCTGGCCAGCTACTTCTACTCGGTCGCCCTGGTCGGCACGGCGGGCATCAGCGCGGAGGACCTGCGCCCGTACGCCGCCGCGCTGCTCTCCGACCTCACCGACGAAGGACCGATGGGGTTCCTCAAGCTCCTCACCGTGGAGATCGAGCGAGGCGTCTATCCCGGCGCGGAGAACAACCTGCACATGCAGGCAGTCGGCAGCGAACACGTGGTCGATGCCTTCGAACAGGTCGGTCTGGACACCGGCATGCCGCGAGCGCTCGCCGCACTCTTCGCCCGTGCGGACGAGGCCGGACACGGCCGCTCCGGCCTCACCGCATTGATCGAGGTGATCCGCAAACCAGCAACCTGAGCTATTCCCGAGCGGCGACGGCCACGCTGCACCGGTCGTCGTCGCAGGCCCGCCGCAGCCGGCCGTTCGAGATGGTCTCGAGGAGGCCGATCGTCCAGCACATCGGGCATCCACGGAGTGCGAGTACGCCCAGCGGCAGGAGCAGCAGGCTGTACAGCCCGACCACCGGAACGAGTGCGAACGCGCCGATCAGGCCGCCGAATCCGATGACGCCGCGAACCAGATGACGGCTCAGCGACGCGCTCGCGAAGGTGGTGCTTCGCGTCATGGTTGTCCTCCGATGGGGTTCAAGCTCTCGCGGATCGCGGTCCGGGCCCGGTGCAGACGTGACTTCATTGCGGCTGTGCTGAGACCCAGCGCGTCGGCGACCATGCGGCCGCTGTAGCCCTGGACGTCGCGCAGGATCAGCACCCGCCGCTGGTCGATGGGGAGGGCGGCGATCGCCGCCGCCACTTCCGCCGCTTCCAGTTGCTGCAGCACCTCGTCCTCGGCCGACAGCGTGGTGGTGTCCCGAGCGAGTGATTGGTCCCGCAGCATCGTGCGGGCTCGCCGCAGGCACTCGTTGCGGACGATCCGGAACATCCACGACGCCAGGGCCCCGGTGGCCCGGAGCATCCCGATCTTGCGATACAGGATGATCAAGGCCTCCTGCGCCGCGTCCTCGGCGTCCTCGGGCGAGGCGCACAGGGACCGGGCGAAGCGCCGGACCGTCGGGTGTGAGCCCGCGACCAACGCCGTGAGCGCGTCGACGTCTCCGTCCTGCGCGGCGACGATCAGCTGGTCGTCAGGCCAGGCCGGGTCAGCCACGGGACCGCCCACGCCGGCGCAGTACGACGATGCTGCAGGTGCCGAGCAGGAGCACTCCGGCAGCGATGGCGAGGGCAACGAAATCGGTCATGACAACCTCCGGTTCGTGGACCGGCGGGGTGCGGGTCCAGGGGTAAGAGGTGTGCAGCAGGCGGAAGGATTCAGGTGTGATGAAGGGGGCTTGAGCTTGTTCACATGGGCCGGGGGCAACTATCACGATGTGGAAAGGCAACGCCGACGACACGCCGGAAATCGGACAAAACCGGGTAAGTTCACTCTCATGATCATCGTGACAGCTGCACTGAAGGGCGGGGTCGGAAAGACAACCACGTCGGTGTACTTGGCCGCGCTGGCATCTTCCAACCGTCGCACATCCACCCTGGTCGACGCCGATCCGCAAGGTAGCGCCGCCGACTGGGTCGCGGATTCCGAGGACGACCACCTGGCCAGGGTCGAGATCGAGGAGGCGCCGACCGAGCGTCTGCTGAACAAGGCGTTGGACAAGATTCCGCCGGAGGGCATCGGCATCGTGGACATGCCGCCGTCGCACGAACGCCTGCTGAACAAGGCGCTCGAGCGGGCCCGGATCGTCGTCCTGCCGACCCGTATCGGCGGTGTGGAGACACCACGGGTCAAGGCGGTGCTGGACCTGGTGCCCGACCACATCCCGGTCGGCCTGGTGATCTGCTCGGCCCGGACGTACACCCGCAGCTACCAGGACGCGATGCAGCAGTACGCCGCGGAAGGCATCCCCGTCTGGGGCACCATCCCGGAGCGCGTGTCCATCACCGCCGGGCCGACCGGACCGCTCGCGGCCGACGGCCTGGAGTCGTACAAGAAGGTCTGGCGCAAGATCCTGGCCGCCGCCCGCACCTGACCGCCCGCGTCGGGTTGGGTCCGTGCACTCGCTCGCGGGCCCAACCCGTCCGCGTGGTCAGCGTTGTAGCGGTGGTTCGCCCCGGACGTAGGAGCGGATCACCGTCGCGGCCGCGCCGCGGGCCCAGTCGTCGAAGGTGTGCGAGCGGAGCATCAGCCGGCAGTTCGCGGCGGCACCGAAGGCGTGGTCGCCGAACGCCTGCCGCATCCGCTCCTCGTACAGGTCGTACTCCGCCACGCCCTCGCCCGCGATCACCACCAGCTCCGGCCCGACCAGGTTCACCATTGCGGCCAGCGCCGCCCCGATCACCTCACCGGCCCGGTCGAACGCCTCCCGCGCGTGCTCGTCGCCCTCGTGCGCCAGCTTGATCGCCCCGGCCAGGTCCAGCCGCGGCCGCCGGGTCGTCTTCCGGGTCCGGGTCAGGATCGCGTCCGACGAAGCGACCGTCTCCACACAGCCCCGCCGCCCGCAGGTGCAGACCAGGTCCCCGGGCGCCAGCGGCAGATGGCCGAGCTCACCGGAGACGCCGTACGCCCCGGACACGACCTCACCGTTGATGTAGAGCCCGCAGCCGATTCCGGAGCCGATCGTGACGACCGCGAACGAGTCCGCGTCAACACCGACCCCGAACCAGTGCTCGGCCACAGTCAGCGCGCGGACGTCGTTCGTCACCACGACCGGCACCTTGAGGCGCTTGGTCATCAGGTCGGCGACCGCCACGTCCCGCCAGCCCATCAGTGGCGAGTGCCGGACCACGCCATGCCGGGCGTCGACGTCACCGGACACCGCCACACCGATCCCGATCAGCGGGCCGGCGGTGACCTCTGCCGACTTGATCAGTTCCTTGGCCAGGTCCGCGAGTCGCTCGATCACCGCGTCCGGTGTGGTGTCGTCCAGCTGCTGGTGCCGGACGGTCAGGATCCCGGCGGTGAAGTCTGTGGTGACGCCGATGAGGGCGGTCGGAGTGACCTTGAGCCCGATCACCGAGACGCTGTTCCGGACCACGGTCAGCGGGCTGACCGGCCGGCCGATGCCCAGCTGGTTCTCCGCCTCGGACGGCATGGCCGGCTGATCGGTGACGAAACCCGCCTCGATCAGCGGCGCGACCGCCTTGGTGACGGCTGCCTGGGACAGCCCGGTCCGGCGGGCGATCTCCACTCGCGGGATCGGTCCCTGGGTCAGGATCCGGGTCAACACTTCAACTCCCGCCGGCGTTGCCAACGGGAGTGATCGATGCGGACGCAGCGGCACGAGAACAACCTACCGGCGAGTCAGGCGCTAAGCCTCGATATCCCCAAGGATTGGCGATGTCAGTGCCCAGCGAATCGTCCTGGTCAGGCCGTCTCCGGCCGCGCGGACGACCGTCGCCTCGGCCAGCGGCAGGTACGGCAGCCGCAGCGGCCACCGGGTCCACCATGGCAGGAGCCCGACAGCGGCAGCGGTGAGTACGGCGTACGCCGGTCGCGCGGCCCACGGCACCGGCGGGTGCACGAGCATGAAGCGCGCGGCCTGGCGAGCCTCGGTCGTTCCACGCAGTTCCGGTCGGTACTCGTCGAGCAGTTGGCGCAGCTCGGCCACTGTGGTCGGTGGATCGACCACACCGAGCTTGCGGGCCACCAGTGCCGCGTCTTCGACGTACAGGTCCTGCTCCGACGCGTTGAGCGGCTTCACGCCATACTGCTGGTGTGCGGCCAGGAAACTGTCCACCTCGGCGACGTGGACCCACTTGAGTAGGTGCGGGTCGGAGGCCCTGTACTTCACACCGTCCGGACTGGTCCCGCGCACCCGCTCGTGGACCCCCTTGACTCGTGCGATGGCCTCCTCGGCGTCCGGGATCGCGCCGTACGTCGTGATGGCCAGGAAGTAGCTGGTACGACGCAGCCGGCCCCAGGGGTCACCGCGGTAGCCGGAGTGGGCCGACACCGCTGCCATCGCCAGTGGGTGCAGTGACTGCAGGAGTAGTGCCCGGAGTCCACCGGCGAACATCGAGGCGTCACCGTGGACCCGCCGGATCGGGCGGTCCGGGTCGAACCAGCGCGGCCCGGGGGTGTTGTGCACCCGGTTGCGTTCAGCGCGCGGGTCCGGCCCCGCCACCTTCGTCATGATCATCCGCGCCAGCCCGTCCCTCAATGGGTCCAGCGGTCCTGCGATGGTGGCGGCCATGCCCCCAGTGTGCCTCCTGGCCGGTTAGACCACGTCGACGAAGATCGGGTTCGTATAGAGCCAGGTGTCGAGCCACGGGTCGCCGTCGTTGGTCGGGTGCTGGATCGGACCGGCCGGGTCGATGTGGCTGCCCAGGTACCCAGGCCCGTTCCGCCGGCCGTCACTGCCCCGCACCCGCACGTACTGCGACCGCTCCGCCTTCCCCAGCGGGATGCGAACTTCGTAGGTCCCGGTCCGCCGTCGTACGTCGACCTGCTCGATCACTCGGGTGTCGGGCGCCTTCCAGCTGTCCTTCACGCTGGTTGGCCCGGTGACAGCGCCACGGATCACGTCCACGTGGGCGAGGCGAGGGAGCAGGCCGTGGAAGTTCGGCCGGGTCGCACTGGTCACGGTGACCCGCAGCTCCAACCGCTGTCCCCTGTGCACGCGCAGCCGCCCGCCGAGCGTCACGCCCCGCTGTGATGAGCCGACAGGAGCGAGTCGTACGTCGATTCCGTCCACCAACTGACCGTGGTCGACCCAGACACGTCCCGCCCGCAGAGCGGCCATTACCTCGAGGTAGCCGTACCGAGTGACGCCGACATGAGTCCGGCTGAACTGACCCGGCCAGAAGTCACTACCGGGCTGCGGCACACCGGAGTCCGTCGGCGACGGCTTCCAGCCGAGGCTGTCGAAGTTCTCCCCGGGCGGGAACTCCCCGTCCTTCCAGGTGTCCCAGATGGTCCGGTGGTTGTCGCTGTTCGAGGTGATCGAGAAGAGCTTGCCTTCGGCCAGCATGGAGTCCCACAGCCCGCCGACTGTCGCGGTGGCCCAGTCGAAGCCGCCGTACGTGCGGTAGGCGTCCGCGGGGTAGCCCGGGAAGCTGTTGGCACTCGGTGCGTTCACGTACTCGCCGCGCTGGGCGTTGGTGGACCCGCGATACGCAACCCACGCCGGGTCGGCGTCGCCCTGTGAGCCGGGCGCGCCCTCCATGCCGATGCAGACACCGGTGTCGCGCCAGCCGCGCAGCTCGTACGGCGCGTCGATTCCCAGCCGCAGCGGGTGGTTGGCGAGCACGAGTACGTCGTCGACGTACCCGCTCTGCTTCTGGGCCGCGAGCCATTGCAGCGCCTTGATGGCATGCTGCTCGTTCGCCGGACTGCTGTCCGCGCGCCCGGTGAGCTTGCCGTCGTACTCACGCTCGAACTGCTGCAGCAGGGCCACGTTGTTCGCACCTGGCGCGACCAGGACAGTGCCGTGCTCGGCCGCGGGGATGTACCACTCCAGGCCTTGGAAGATGAGCATCCGCGGGTTCTCGGCCCGGGCCTTCAGCACCTCGACGTTCTCGGCCGCGGCGCCCTTGTCGGCATGCCCGAAGTTGCTGTGCTCGGTGAACGCCATCCAGTCCAGCCCGAACTGCGCTCCGCGCTGCGCCAACTGACTGAAGTCGTACTTCGCGTCATGGCTGTACCGGCTGTGCACATGGTGATCCCCGACCAGATAGACCAGCTCAGGATCACTCGAGTACGACGTACTGCCGGCCGCCACGGCCTCGGAAGCGCCGACCGCGGTCGCGGCGAAGCCGGCTCCCAGTAGCCCGGCGCCGCGGATCAGGTTCCGCCGGGACACCCCCTGCGCGTCCAGTGCCTCTTCAGGCACCTCTGGATCCGCCCACTCCGGCACCTGCTGCATCGACATGACGGGCACCCTCCTTGTGCTGACAAGGCACTGTCAAGGGCTCGGATGGCGCGTAGGTGAACGGCACCGCTACCGGTTGGGGAACTCCGACTCGAGCAGGGAGTAGAGCAGCGAGTCTCGCCAGTCTCCGTTGGTGAAGACGTGATGCCTGATCCGGCCCTCGTAGGTGAAGCCGAGCCGTTTGACCACCGCGATCGAGGCCTCGTTCTCGGGGCCGATGGCGGCGCTGACCCGGTGCTTGCCGAGGGTGCCGAAGGCGAGTCGCAGCATCACCCGGGACACGTCGGTGGCGTAGCCGCGACCCCAGTGGTCCGCGTGGATCGCGTAGCCGAGGTGAGCGGCCTTCACCCCGGTCGGCCCGAGGCGGGCGAAGCCGACCACACTGTCGTCGTCCCGGCGGGTGACGGCGAGCAGGTAGTCCGGCCGGTCCTCCTGCGCCGCCCGCTCGATGATCGCGGTCAGTGCCTTCTCGGCGGCGGGCCGGTCCCGGCTGTCGAACGACATCCACGACGTGACGCGGTCGTCGCTGACGATGGCCAGGTAGTCCTCGAGATCTGATGTCCGGAACTCGCGCAGGGTGGTCAGGTCGCCGATCAGAGGATCCATCTGGAGAAACTACCGGGGGAAACTCTGGATCGGGGTCCGGGTGAACATCTCGATCTCTTCCTGCAGCTCCCGGGCGTCGTCCGCGCGTCCGGACTGCCGCAGCGCCTGGTGGACCCGGCGGGCGGAGTGCACCACGCCGTTGATCCGGCGCTCGGCGGGCAGGCCCAGCACCGGCGCGATCGCGTCCGCGGCGCCGTCGAGCTCACCGCTCGCGATCCGGGTGATGGCCATCGCGGCCTGGCTGCCGGCGGCGTCGCCGAAGGCCCACTCCGGGTGGTTCGGGTCGGTGTAGGCGTCGACGGCCTGACGGGAGTACCGCTCGGCCTGCTCGACCTCACCAGGAAGCCAGGCCAGCGCGTCGGCGGCGTAGTACAGCTGCCGGTTGCGGCCGAAGGTGCACAGGCCGCCCATGTCGTCGAGGTCGTCGTTGCGCACCGTGTTCCAGGCCTGCTCGGCCCGCTCGAGCGCCGCGCGGGTGGCCTCGGGGTTGCCCAGCGCCGCCCAGGCGCGGGCCTCGCTGACCGGCAGCCAGACACTGGTGGTGCTGTTGGCCTGCTCGGCGTACCCGGCGCCGAGCTGTGCGTACCGGACCGAGTCGTGCGGGTTGCCGGCCCAGTAGGAGACCAGCGACTGCAGGCCGCGCACCCAGGCGCGCAGGCCGTGGTGGTCGGCGTTGTCGGCGCAGAGGAATGCCGTCCGCGCCTGCGTCAGCGCCGCGTGCGGGTTGCCGAGGTCGTGCGATGCCTTGGCCAGCAGACCACCGGTCACGCCGCCCAGGAAGTACAGCTGCCGCAGGTGCTCCGGACGCTGCCGGCTCTCCAGCAGGGCGAAGACCAGATCCTGGGTCTCGACCAGCTGGCCGAGGATCTCCGGCAGCGGCCGCTGCGGGTAGGCCTTCGCGACGTGGCGCACGTCGTCGTACACCTGTTCCATGGCCTCGCTTCCGAGACCGGACTGGGCCGCGAGGGCAAACGCCCTCGCTCGGCTGGCAGCCATGTCGAGAACCTCCATCTCAGTACCTGTCGTGATCCGTCCACTCGCGGCAGGTGCCGGCACCACCTGGGCGGCCTGCTCGGGGACGTACGGGGCGAGGAGCTCCTCGACCGGCTTGCCGAACATGCGTTGCAGGGTGCGCCGGGTCTGAGGAGTGGTCCCTGCGCGCTCGCCCGATGCGAGGCGCCGCAGGTGCCGCTCGGTGATGGTTCCACCCAGCTCGACGAACTCGGCGACGATCTCGGAGTAGGTCTGGTTCCGGCGCTGGATCAGGTGCGCCAGGACCGTCTTTGGCGTATACCTACCCGCCATCGTTCCTCCCGTTCACGTCAGATCAGACGTTGTCTCGACTGATGCCCCACGACAAGGTGCTGTCCCCCAGATGTCCGCGAGAGGTCCGGAAGAGGTCCGGCAAAGGTCCGGTCCAGGTCCTAGAGCGGTCACGTTGGGCTCGTGCACCATTACTGCCATGACAACCAGTAAGTCCAACTGGTTGCAAGGCCTGAGAGTTACGGGGTGAGAGGTAGTGACCATCGCGGAGATGACGTCGAGGCAGCACCGGCGCAGGGTGCGGGTCTGGTTCGGCGAGCATGTGATCGCGCAGTACGTCGCGGAGGCGCCCCTGGCGGCCCGCTACGAGCAGGCGATGCGGAGGCGTTTCGCCGGCCTCCGGGTCACCAACGACGTACTCGGTCCACTCGACACCATCAACTGAAAATCCGACCTTCCGGGTCCTCCTCAGACCCGGTTCGCTGCGACCTGGGGTCTCCTCACGTCCAGGAGCAGCACACCTGAAGGTCCGGGGCACTCCTCAGTCCCGGACGAAACCCAGGTGCGGTCCGGAGCACTCCTCAGCTCCGGACCGCACCGCCCTCCCGACCCGGCTGGGCTTGGCGGTTGAGTCCCTGTATCGCCGCCGCCCAGCCGTTCCAACCACCCCTGGCCGACACCTCGGGCCAGGCGGGGAGTGTCCTGGGCGGTAGGACACCGTGCGGCTCGTGACACCTCACCACGAGCCAACTCCCCGAGGTGGCCGGCTCCGCTGTGTGACCGCCGCGCCTGGGCGGTCACACAGCGGAGCCCTTTAGGTTGTCCGCCATCTTCCTGAGTACGGCGATCGTCGCGACGTACTCCTCGCCGGTGATGCCCGCCGTGACCCGCTCACGCTGAGCCCGGACCTTCGTCGCCAACTCCTCCAGCCCGGCCTGGCCGGAGGCGGTGAGTTGCTCGTCCCTCAGCCAGCCCCGCGCTGTCAGCGGGTCGATCGCGGCGCTCAGCTCGCCGGGGTCGGTCAGGAACGGGGCGAGTGCCACCGCGATGGGCTCCGGGCCGACGGCCGCGTTCAGCGCCTGCCACTGCCGCCTGGTCAGCCCGTCCGCCGCGAGGACCTGCTCGAACGACGCCTCCAGCAGCCGGTCCAGCTCCTTCAGCCACCACCCGATAGGCTTGTTGTCATCCGACATATACATGTCAACTAACATATATCTCGGGAGGGGCTGTGGACAAGTCCGATCCGGTGGCCCGGGTGGAGGCGGCGATGATCACCGTCCGCCGGCGGCAGACCCGTCGTACCTTCGCCGCGGACGCCGGTGGTCCGGACCCGGTCCAGGAGGTCCTCGACGCGCTCGAGGGCGCCGGACCGGAGCCGATCGGCGTCAACGGAGTCGCCTTGGCGCTGGCGGTGGACCAGCCCAGGGCCAGCAAGCTGGTCGCCGCGGCGGTCTCGGCAGGCCTGGTACGACGTGAGGCCGACCAGGCGGACGGGCGTCGTACGAACCTGGTCCTCACCGCGGACGGCCTGCGGCAGCTCGAGTGGGTCCACGATGCCCGCCGGAACCGCTTCGCCACGGCGATGGACGACTGGACCGACGCCGAGCGGCAGACGTTCGCGGACCTCCTGACCCGCTTCGTGACCGCCCTGGACCGCTGATATAGGTCGGGCGTAGCCCTTCACGAACACCTCCGGAGGTGTCAGAAGGGACCCATCAGGTTCCTTCGAGGGTCCGGCGTTAGCGCG
>NZ_JBICSZ010000010.1:0-380366 GCF_043197365.1 Kribbella sp. NPDC049174
ACCTGTCCCCGAACACCTACGAAGCCCTCTACCCCGCTACGCTCCCGTCAGCGGCGTAATCCACCACCCGTGTCCACGAACCGGGGGTAAGGCCCAAGTGCACGAGCAATACCGACAGCCGCTGACCGATAGGCCGGCGCACAAGCGCAGTACGTGTCCCGGCTGCCATGCGTCAGCCGTACGCCGTCGAGCGTCACCGGCAACGCCTCCGGATGCAGCCGGCTGAACCACGGCGGTGGCGACGCGGTCGGCGTGGCCAGGTCGACGCTCACGCCACCGTCATGCAACAGGTCGAGAACCTGGTCCAGCCAGCCGAACCGATACTCCCCCGGCGACGGTTCGAGACTCGACCAGGAGAAGACGCCGACGGTGACGAGGTTGACGCCGGCCTGACGCATCAGCTCGACGTCCTCCTTCCACACCGACGGATCCCACTGCTCCGGGTTGTAGTCCCCGCCGTACCAGAGTCGCGTCATACCGCTCCCTTCCCGTCTGCCCGACTCATCCTGGCATCACCCCTTGACCGCGCCGATGATGACGCCCTTGGTGAAGTGGCGCTGGATGAACGGGTAGACCAGCAGGACCGGCACGATCGCGATCACCACGATGGCCATCTTGATCGCCAGACCAGGCGCCGGTGCCAATCCAAGGCCGACGCCACTGGCCACTCCGCCGGCGCCGGTGGGCAGTGCCTGCTGTTCGACAATGTAGGTCCGCAGCACCATCTGCAACGGCCACTTGTTGTTGTCGTTCAGGTAGAGCAGCGCGTTGAAGAAAGCGTTCCAGTAGCCGACCGCGTAGAACAGCCCGACCACGGCCACCACCGCCTTCGACAGCGGCATCACGATCCGGCGCAGCATCGCGAACTCTCCCGCTCCGTCGATCCGCGCACTGTCGATCAACTCGGCAGGGATCGCCATGAAGAACGCCCGCATCACGATCAGGTTGAACGCCGACACCGCGGTCGGCAGAATCAGCGACGCGTAGCTGTCGATCAGCCCGAGTGAGTTCACCAGCAGGTAGCTCGGGATGATGCCCGGCCCGAACAGGAACGTCAGCAGGACCACGAACAGCAACGGCCGGTGGAACAACGACCCCGGCCGGGACAGCCCGTAGGCCGCCAGCACGGTGACCCACAGGCTGAACGCAGTACCGATCAACGTGATCAGCACGCTGATCACCAAGGCCCGCGTGACCACGCCACCCGACAGCAGTTGCACGTACGCCGCAATCGTCAGGTCCCGAGGTACGACGACCAGCCCGCCGGCCCGGGTCACTGCTTCGGTGCTGGACAGACTCGTGACGACCACGACGTACATCGGAAACGCGACCGCGAGTGCGATCAGGGCCAGCACCACCGGCTTGCCCACTCGGCCGACTGCGGTCGGCTCTTCCTCCCAGACAGCTCTTGTCGTCATGAGCGCGAATACACCCCCTGCTCGCCCACCATGTGGGCGAATCGGTTGGCCACCAGGACGAGGACGAGCCCGACGACACCCTTGAACAGGCCGGCCGCGGCGCCGTACCCGAAGTCGCCGACGAGCAGACCCTGGTAGTAGACGTACGTGTCGAGCACCTCGGCGGCATCCGCGCCGACCGCGCTGCGCTGCAGGATGAACTGCTCGAAACCGACCGTCAGCGCGTCACCGAGCCGCAGGATGAGCAGCAGCACGATCACCGGCCGCAGTCCCGGCAGCGTGATGTGCCACAGCCGGCGCCAGCGGTTCGCACCATCGGCCGCGGCGGCCTCGTAGAGCGCCGGGTTGATCGTCGACAACGCCGCGAGGAACACGATCATTCCCCAGCCGGCGTCCTTCCAGATCGACTGCGCGGTGACCAGCAGGATGAACGAGTCCGGCCTGGTCATCAGGTCGATGGCCTGGTAGCCGTTGTTCCGCAGCGACTGCGCCAGCAGCCCGCCACCGCCGATCATCTGCTGGAACAGCGACACGACCAGCACCCACGAGAAGAAGTGCGGCAGGTACACGATGCCCTGGATGACGTTGCGGAGCTTGGCCGACAACACGCTGTTCAGCAGCAACGCCAGCGCTATCGGTATCGGGAAGAAGAACACCAACTGGACGACGGTGATCATCAGCGTGTTCGCCGCCGCCTGCCAGAACGCCTGCTCGGAGAACATCCGGCTGAAGTTGTCGAAGCCGATGAACTCACTGCCGCGGATCCCGACGTACGGCGAATAGTCCTGGAACGCGATCACGTTGCCCAGGGTCGGGAAGTAGTGGAACACCCCCAGCAGCACGACCACCGGCAGCACCATCAACAGCAACGGCCAGTCCCGCGCCCACCGATGCCGAGGGCTCGCTCCACTTCGCGGACGCTTCCGGCGCGACGCCGGCGGACGCTTCGCCGCGGCCGGCGCCGCCCTCACAGGATCCTTAACGACCGTTGTCACTGAGCACCTTCGCGTAGAAGTCGCGGCCCTCGTTGCCGCCGTTCGTCTGCCACTGCTTGACTGCGGTCTTCAGCTCGCTGACCGGCTTCCGGCCCCGGAAGATGTCCTGCAGCGCGTCGTCGAACGGCTGGTTGAGCGCCGCCATCTTGGCCGGCTGCTCGACCCGGATCCCGTCGAAGGGGTTCTTCTGCTGGACCTTGGCCGCCGCGTTCTGCCAGGCGCTCATCGACTCGACGTACCCTGGGTACTCGCTCTGGGTGATGGCCGTCGGCCGGCCACCGAGGAAGATGTAGGTCTGTGACACCTCCTTCTGCCCCAGTGGGGTCAGCTTCGGTGCACCGGAAGGCTGTTTGGTGTAGTGCGTGCCTTCCTTCCCGTACATGTAGAGCTGGTTCTCCTCGGTCCCGAACGGCGCCGCCGTGTAGTTGAGGACGCCGAGCAGCTCCTTCACCCGGGCCTCGCCGAGTCCCTTCTTCACGAAGGTGAAGATGCCGGCCGGGTCGCCGCCCCAGGTGATCGGCGTCCCGCCGTCGTGGGCGAACGGCATCACCGGCTGCGGGTTGAACTTGGGGTTGACCGTGGTCTGCCGCTGCAGCGACTCCTGCCAGCCGCCGAGCCCGTTCTGGCGGATCACCAACTTGCCGCCTTCGAACAGCGCGTTCTCGTCCGCCGCGTTGCCAACCACTTCCGGATGCACGTAGCCGGCTTGGAACAGCTTCCGGACGAAAGCCACCGCCTCCTCGAACTCCGGCGTCTCGACCTTGTGCACCAGCTTGCCGTCCGGCTCCTTGCGCCAGCCGGCCGGCGCCCCGAACGCCCGGATCACCTCGTCGGAGACCGAGCCGAACGCCCACCGGTTCGCCTTCGCGTCGGTCAGTTGCTTGCCCAGCGCCAGCAGATCGTCTGCGGTCTTCGGCGGTTCCGCACCGAACTGGTCGAAGATGTCCTTGCGGTACATCATCATCCAGGGGAAGCCGTCCGACGGGAACGGCACCGCCTTGAGCTGGTTGTTCCAGACGCCGTACGCCCAGGCCCTGGTCGGCAGGTTCGCCAGCATCGGGTACACCGACGCCTTGTCGCCGGCCAGGTACGGCGTGAGGTCCTCGAACAGCTTGTCCACGGCCTGACCGAACCGGGTCAGACTGGCGATGTTCCAGCCCGGGATGCAGAGCAGCTCCGGCACGTTGCCGGCCGCAAGGATCGGGCCGAGCTTGTCGCCGTAGTCGTTGCCGTTCAGGATGTTGAACCGGACCGGCGCCCCGATCCGCTCGTTGTTCACGTCGTAGTAGCTGTTGTTGCCGAGCCCGGGCGGCGGCGGGCTCCACAGCGGGGTCATCGCGGAGACCTCCTTGCCGCTGGTGACCGCCTTGTCCGGCACGGCCCGCTTCAGCTCGGCCGGGTAGTTGGTGTAGCCCGGTGCGGCGCCGTTCTCGCCCGGCAGGTCCGGCTTGACCGACTCGTACGCGATGTACTTCGGCAGCAACCCCGACAGCTTGTCCTCGGTCTCGGCCCGGCCCGAGGTCGCCGACCCGGAGTTTCCGTCCGAGCATCCGGTCAGCGTGACGCCACCGGCGGCCGCCGCGGCGCCTGCGCCGAGTAGGGAGATGAACGTCCGGCGGCTGGTCGCGCCGCCCACTGGTCCAGTCACGATGGCTCTCCTGGATTTCTTGGCCTAGAATTAGTTGGGCTGGTAGCCAAACAAATTAACGCAGACGCGAAGGCACGACAAGGTGTAGAACTGACCCAGACCTGGGCCACCGCCTGGACGAGCCGAACGGGAACGGACCTTGACCACACAGACCGCGGACCACACGGACATCCGCGCCACCAACCTGGCCGCCGTGCTGGGTTACCTGCGCCGTCAGGCCCCGTGCTCACGGGCCGCGATCGCGTCGGGGACCGGGCTGAACAAGGCGACCGTGACGAGCATCGTCGGGGATCTGCTCGACCGCCGCCTGGTCCGCGAGACCCAGCAGACGCAGAACCATGTCGGCCGGCCGGCGACCCTGCTCGTCCTGGACGGGTCGGCGTACGCCGCGATCGGTCTGGAGGTGAGCGCGCGCGGTCTGACGGCGCTCGCCTACGACACCGCCGGTGAGCAGGTACTGCGCTGGCACCGCGCCGGGCCTGGTGTCGATGCGGGGGCGGCGAAGACGATCGCTGCTCTGGCGGCGCTGGCTCGGCGCGCCATCACGACCGTGCAGTCGTCGGGTCGCCGGGTGCTGGGGATCACGGTGGGCGTGCCGGGATTGGTGAACCGGGACGGGACCGTCGTCCTGGCGGCCGCGCTCGGTTGGCGGGACGTGGCTCTCCAGGCGGACCTCACCACGGCGCTCGGGCGTCCGGACATCCCGGTGAACGTCGACAACGACGCGTCGCTCGCCGTCCTGGCCGAGCATCTCTACGGCCCGTTGGCCGGCGCGGAGAACCTCATCGAGCTGAACGGCGACACCGGAGTCGGGGCCGGCATCATCGTCGACGGCCGGCCGCTGCGCGGACACCTCGGGTACGTCGGTGAGATCGGTCATCTCCGGCTGGTCCCGGACGGACCGCTCTGCGGCTGCGGACGTCGCGGCTGCCTGGAGGCGCTTGCCAGCCTGCCGGCCATCCTGTCCCGGATCGACGGCGTGACCGATCCTGATCCGCAGATCCAGCTCGAGCACCTCATCCGCCGGGCTGATGCGGGCGAGGCCGCCGTCACCAAGGTCCTCGCCGAGACCGGCACACACCTCGGCCACGGCATCGCCGCCCTCGTCAACATCCTCAACCCGGGATACGTCGTGCTCGGTGGCGCGTACGCCCTGCTGGCCGCCCACCTCTCGCCCGCGATCACCAAGGCGCTGCACGAGTCCGCCATCGCTCCCGACGCCGGCGGCTGCACGATCGTCGCCTCGACCTTCCCCCACACCGCCACTCCCCTGGGCGCCACCGCCCTGGCCCTTGCGCCGCTGACGACCGGCCACCTCCCCAGCCCTTTGTGAACTGCGGAAAGCGTCTACCTGGGTCTTGACCCGTCCGGCCTGGGATGCAACCCTCTGATCACTCCGTCGTAGCAGGGCCGTCACTGGCCGAGACGGATTATTTCGCCCATACCGTCGAAGCGCTTCGATCGATCGCCCGCGGTGAGCGGTCGAAGCGCTTCGACACCAGCCGCAGTGGAGTCGATCGCCGATGAGCACTCCAGTCCCGAACCCACCGTTCCGCGACCCCGCGCGACCGCTGCGGGAACGGCTCGACGATCTGGTCGGCCGGCTCACCACCGGCGAGAAGCTGGCCCTGCTGCACCAGCACCAGGCGCCGGTCCAGCGCCTCGGCCTCGACTACTTCCGGACCGGCACCGAGGCGCTGCACGGTGTCGCCTGGCACGGGCCGGCCACCGTCTTCCCGCAAGCCGTCGGGCTGGCCGCCACCTGGAACCCGGACCTGGTCCGCGCCATCGGCTCCGCGGTCGGCGACGAGGTCCGCGTCTTCCACCAGAAGGACCCGGCCGCGGTCGGCCTGAACGTCTGGGCACCGGTCGTGAACCCGCTCCGCGACCCGCGCTGGGGCCGCAACGAGGAGGGGTACGCCGAGGATCCCTGGCTGACCGGGATCATCGCGACCGCCTATGGCCGCGGGCTGACCGGCGACCATCCCACGCACCTCAAGACCGCCCCGACGCTCAAGCACTTCCTTGCCTACAACAACGAGACCGACCGCTGCACCACCTCGAGCAACCTGCCGCCGCGCGTCCTGCACGACTACGAACTCCCCGCGTTCCGCGCACCGATCGAAGCCGGTGCGGCCGTCGCGGTGATGCCGTCGTACAACCTGGTGAACGGACGGCCCGCTCATCTCAGCCCGCTGATCAACGACGTGCTACGCAAGTGGACCGACCAGGATGTGCTCGTTGTCAGTGATGCGTACGCGCCTGGCAATCTGTACGGACTGCAGCAGTACTCCCCCGACGGTCCGGCCGCGTACGCCGCCGCTCTCAAGGCCGGCGTGGACAGCTTCACCCAGGACGACACCGACGCCGGGCCGTCGATCGAGAAACTCACTGAGGCCATCGACCGCGGTCTCATCACCGTCGACGACCTCGACACCGCGGTCCGGCACGCGCTCGCGATCCGGTTCCGCCTCGGCGAGTTCGACCCGTCGGAGCTCGACCCCTATCGCGCTCTCGAGCCGGATCTGGTCAACTGCCCGGCCCATCGCCAGCTCGCCCAGGAGGCGGCCCGGCAGTCGATCGTGCTGCTCAAACACGAGTGCCAGGTACTCCCCCTCAACGCCTCCGCGATCAACCGCCTCGCCGTCATCGGACCGCTCGCGAACACACTCTCGGAGGACTGGTACGCCGGGACTCTGCCGTACCAGATCACCGCGTACCGCGGTCTCGTCGAACGGCTGGGCGAGGACCGGGTCGAGTACTGCGAGGGCGTCGATCGCATCGCGCTCCGCGTTGCCGGCTCGACGTCGTACCTGACGATCGGGGCGGACGGCGTACTGCGGGCTGACGCCGGTGAGCACAGGTACTTCGATCTGTTCGACTGGGGTGGTGACGCGTGCGCGCTGCGGTCGGTGCGGAACGGGCGGCACCTGACTGCTGCCGACGACGGCTCGTTGGTGGCGGATCAGGCTGGTCCGAACGGGTGGGAGGTGAAGCAGACCTTCCGCCTGGTCGAGACGGGCGACACGGTTCAGGTGCTGCACCTCAACAGCGGCCGCTACCTGCGCGTGGACGACACGGTCGGCCTCAGCGACTCCGGGACGAGTTTCGAACTCGAGGTGGTGATCGACGGCGCCGCGGCGGCGGCTGAGGTTGCGGCGCGTGCGGATACCGCGATCGTTGTGCTCGGCAATCATCCGATGGTCAACGGGCGGGAGACCGAGGACCGTGGCGACCTCGAGCTGCCGACGGCTCAGGACCGGCTCGTCCGGTCCGTGCATGCGGCGAACTCGCGCACGGTGCTCGTGATGACGAGCAGCTATCCGTTCGCGGTCGGTTGGGCGCAGCAGAACCTGCCGGCGCTGCTCTGGTCCGCCCATGGCGGGCAGGAGTACGGTCGCGCGTTGGCCGACGTACTCTTCGGTGACTCCGACCCGTGCGGGCGGCTGACCCAGACGTGGTACCACTCGGCCGCCGATCTTCCCGATCTGCTCGACTACGACATCATCGCGACGGACGCGACGTACCTGTACTACCGCGGCATGCCGCTCTACCCGTTCGGCCACGGCCTCAGCTATACGACCTTCACGTACGGCGACCTGCGCCTCAGCTCCACGTCGATCCCGGCGGACGGCGAAGTCCGCGTCACGTTCACGGTGACCAATACCGGCACTCGGGCGGGCAGTGAAGTCGCCCAGCTCTACACGCATCAGCAGCGTTCGCGGGTCAAGCAACCGCTGCGCCAACTGCGCGGCTTCCACCGACTGTCGCTGCTTCCTGGTGAGAGCACCGACGTCGAGCTGACCATCGCCGCTGCCGACCTCGGCTTCTGGGACGTGACCAGGGACCGGCACTGCGTCGAGTCTGCCCGGCACAGCATCATGGTCGGCCGCTCCAGCACCGACACCCGCCTCGCCGCGACCCTCGACGTCCAAGGCGAACGCATCCCCCCGCGCTCCGTCCTCACGCGGCCGGGAAGCAACGACCTGGCCGCCACCAGTTTCGACGACTACTCCGCCATCACCCTGACCACGGCCACGCCTGACCGGGGCGACGCCGTCCTCTCGCTCGAACCCGGCGCTTGGCTGTCGTTCGACGATGTCGAGCTGGTGCACACGTCATACATGGCGACCGTCGCCAATCGTGGATCCGCGCCGGCAACGATCGAACTCCGCCTGGATGACCCCTTACATGGCGACTTGCTAGACAAGTTGCAGGTCTTACCGTCAGACAAGCTCACATCGCTAGCAAGTCAGCTGACGGCAACCGGCGTACACACCCTCTATATCGTCTTCTCCGCGGCCGATGTCGTGCTGGCAGGGCTGACGGCCGGTCCGGTGTGATCGACTCGACGGCGATAGGCGCCTGGTGGCACTCCGACCTCGCGTTTGAACGCGGACGCGAAGGCGACGTCGGACTGGTAGCCGACCTGCCCCGCGACGGCGGCGATGGTCACCGTTGGATTCCGCATCAGCGACTTGGCCCGTTGTAGCCGCAACGACAGCAGATAACGCATCGGCGACTCACCGACGGTCGCGGTGAAGCGGGCTGCGAACGCCGCCCTGGACAGGCCGACCTTCTGGGACAGGAGTGGCAGTGTCCACTGCTGCGCCAGATCCGCATGAAGGAGTGCGAGGGCGGCGGCGACCTGGGGATCCCGCAGGCCGGCAAGCCAGCCCGACTGCTGCTCGCTCGCGACCTGGTGCCGCAACGCACGGATCAGCAGCGCATCCGACAGACGGGCCATCAGGAGATCGCTGCCTGGACCGGCGTCGAACGCCTCGCCTGTCAGGGCGTCGATGAGCGGAGCAACCCACGGTGGCGGCCGCCCCTGATCACCGGGGACACGGATGATCCGTGGGATCGCGCGCAATGCCGGGTGGTCGGGCTCACCGACCACGAAGGCGCCGCAAACCACGACGGTGTCCACCGACTCTCCCCCGGCGCGCAGCCGGGTGCCGGGCGTGCGCATCGCGAGGTCGTAGCTGGACACGGTGGAACACTCGGCCCCGGTCCGGGCGCGGAGCACATGGAAGTCCCCGTGCGGAAAGATGACCAGGTCTCCGGCTGTCAGTTCGAGAACCGTGCCGTCGTCCAGACCGAGTTCGCACTCGCCGTGAGTGATGAGGTGGACGCCGCGCAGCCCCGGGTGATCGAAACGCACCCGGAACGGCGCCCCGAGCTCCAGCCAGCGGTAGGCCGCGCTCTCGAAGCGCAGTTCACGAAGTATCGAGCTCAGGAGATCCACGGGCGCGCTTCCTGCATCGCCGAGACGAACGATGTGGTTTCGGAGACTATTGCATATGGATCGTCCAGTGAGCGAGTGCCTACCGTCGATACATGACAGACAACGAGACGAAGCACGGTTCAATGCCGGCAGCAGACGAGCCCACAACCACGGTGGTGACCGGGGGAACCGGCGGCATCGGTCGCGCGGTCGCTGTCGCACTGGCCGCGCTGGGCCATCGGGTCATCATCGTCGGGCGGAGTACGACGCGGGCCGAAGCAGTGCTGTCGCAGCTCGAGACGCTCGCACCCGGCCGCGGCCACGAGTTCGTCGCGGCCGACCTGTCGTCGGTTGCCGAGACAGCGGCGGCGACCGACCGGATCGCGGCGACCGTCCGGCGACTCGACTCCCTGGTGTTGTGCGCTGGGGTCCTCTCTGTGGTCACGGAGACCACAGAGGAAGGCTTGGAGCGGACGTTCGTCCTCAACTATCTGTCCCGCTACCTCTTGATCCGCCGGTTGCTCCCCGACCTGACGCAGGCGCCGTCCGGCCGGGTGGTCCTGGTGGCCAACGCCGGGAAGTATCGCGACTCGCTGAACATGGACGACCTGCAACTGCGCGGCGGCGGACGCGGCCTCCAGGTCGCGGGCCGCACTCAGTTCGCGAACGACCTGCTCGCGGTGGAGCTGGCCGAGCAAGTGCGTGACACCAGCGTGGAGGTGACCTGCGTCTACCCGGGCCTGGTTGCCACCGATGTCTTCACCAACGCGCGCGGGGTGTCGCGCGCCGCGAGGTCGGTGGCTCTGACCTTGCAACGCCTCGTCGGCTCATCGCCCACCACTGCCGCGAAGATGCCGGTGTTCTTGGCACAGGATCCCGCGGCGATCGGCACGAACGGCGGTTTCTTCGGACCCAAGGGACGGCGACGGATTCCCCCGCGAGCGTCGCGTCGAGATCGCCGTCACGAGCTGTGGGTCCGCAGCGACAAGCTTGTCCGGCCGTGGCTGACCGAGATCACCGACCAAGCACGTTGACGGTGTAGTCCTCGCAGGTGCCTTCGATCACGCGGGTTTCCACGTGGCCGTCGCGCAGAGTGAGTTCGATTGTTGCGTCTGGCATCTTCGCCAGGGTCGCTTGGCCTTCCGTGGGGGCGAACCAGCGGAGCTCCACGTCGGAGGACCAGTCGTACTCGGGGCGGTCGTCGACCGCGCCGATGGGGATCGCGGCGCCCTCTCGGACCAGGACCGGGAGGGTGTCGAAGCCGTGGGTCTGGTGGACCCAGCGTGGGCCGATGAACTGGTCGCCGCTGAGCAGATCGTTCCAGGTGCCCGCGGGAAGGTAGAAGGAGACCTCGCCGGTGGAGCTCATCACGGGTGCGACCAGGAGGTCGGGGCCCAGCATGTACTGCCGATCCAGATAGGCAACGGCCGGATCGTCGGGGAACTCCAGGACCATCGGCCGCATCATCGGCACTCCGTCGCGATGCGCCTCGGCCGCGGCCGTCATCAAGTACGGCATCAGCGACATCTTCAGCTTGGTGAACTTCCGCAGTACGTCGACCGCCTCCTCGTCGAACGCCCACGGCACCCGGTACGACGACGAGCCGTGCAGCCGCGAGTGCGACGACAGCAGCCCGAACGGCACCCACCGCTTGAAGATCGCCGGATCGGGTGTGCCCTCGAACCCGCCGATGTCGTGACTCCAGTAGCCGAACCCGGACGCCGCCAGCGACAACCCACCCCGCAACGACTCCGCCATCGCCTCGAACGTCGACTCGCAGTCGCCGCCCCAGTGCACCGGGAACTGTTGCCCACCGGCCGTCGCCGAGCGCGCGTACAGAACGGCCTCGCCCTCGCCGCGGTTCACCTCGAGCAGACCGAAGACGGCCTCGTTGTAGAGGTGCGCATAGTAGTTGTGCATCCGCTCAGGATCCGAGCCGTCGTACCAGGCGACATCGGTCGGGATGCGCTCACCGAAGTCGGTCTTGAAGCAGTCGACGCCCAGGTCGATCAGCGTCTGCAGCTTGGAGCGGTACCACGCGGTGGCATCCGGGTTGGTGAAGTCGACAATCGCCATACCGGCCTGCCACATGTCCCATTGCCAGACCGAGCCGTCCGGACGCTTCAGCAGGTAGCCGAGCCGACGGCCCTCCTCGAAGAGGATCGAGCGCTGGGCGATGTACGGGTTGATCCACAGGCTGATCCGGAGACCGCGGTCCTTCAGCCGGCGCAGCATCCCGGCCGGGTCCGGGAACGCGACCGGGTCCCAGACGAAGTCGCACCAGTGGAACTGCCGCATCCAGAAGCAGTCGAAGTGAAAGACGCTCAACGGCAGGTCGCGCTCGGCCATTCCGTCGACGAACGCGCTCGTCGTTTCCTCGCTGTAGTCGGTGGTGAACGACGTCGACAGCCAGAGGCCCATCGACCACGCGGGGACGCGGGCGGGCCGACCGGTGAGGGCGGTGTAGCGGCGGAGCACGTCCTTCGGGGTCGGCCCGGCGAAGACGTAGTACGAGAGCTCCTCGCCCTCGACGCTGAACTGGTTGCGTGAGGTGACCTCGGCGCCGAGCTCGAAGGACACATTGGCCGGCGTGTCGACCAGGACGCCGTACCCCTTGCTACTCAGGTAGAACGGCACGTTCTTGTAGGCCTGCTCACTGGACGTGCCGCCGTCGGCATTCCAGATGTCGACAATCTGACCGTTCTTCACCAGCGGGCCGAACCGCTCGCCGAGGCCGTAGATTGTCTCGCCGACACCGAGCGCGAGCTGCTCGTGCAGGTAGTGCCGGCCGTCCTGGTCGGTGATCAGCCCGATGCTCCGCGCACCCGAGTTCGTCAGCGGCCGCCCGTCCTGCTCGAACCGGACATCCCACGGACCGTCCAGGCCGACGATCACGCTCAACTCCCCCGACGTCAGCCGAGCCTCGGTCGGACCGACCTCCACCTTCACCGGATGCTCGTCGTCGGTGTTCAGCCGGTACGACGGACGCGCGGGCAGCCCGCCGAGATGGTGCGCGATCCGGACGCCGATCACCCCGCGGGCGGGTGACGAGAAGGTGACCGTGAACACCGGCTGGTTGAGGGTGTCCCCGCGCCGCTCGATCCGCTTGGCCGGCGCGAACACGGTGAGCTCCCGCTCCCCCGCCTCCACGCTCTCGACCTCGGCCGGTCGCAGCCGCGCCAGCCCGGCCCGAAGCTGCCAATAACCGTCGGTGAACTTCATCAGGAACGGCCTCTCTCGAACGGATGTCGAAGCGCTTCGACGGAGCTTACCCGGCAGCGACTGCTCGCAGTGTGGAAACCCGTGGCTGGTGAGACAGCCTCCGGGTGAGGATGGGCGGATGGAACTCTCGATCGTGCTCGCGTTCGTGGTCGCCGTGTTCTTCGTGAGTATCGTGCCCGGCCCGGACATGCTGTTCATCGTCGCGAACGCGGCCGTCGGCGGACGACGGGCCGGAGTGGTCGCGGCGGCCGGGATGTCCACCGGGCTGGCGGTGCACACGGTGGCGGCATCGCTCGGCCTCGGGGCGCTGATCCAGGCTGCGCCCCAGGTGCTGAACGGCGTACGCATCGCCGGAGCCGCGTTCCTGCTGTATCTGGCGTATCTGACCTGGCGGGCGAGCCGCCAGGAGGTCAGCGAGACCGACGACGCGCTCGAGTTGCCAAAGCGGACGCTGCGGAAGACGTACGTGATGGCGACGCTGACGAACCTCGCCAACCCGAAGGTCATCCTGTTCTACCTGGCGTTCGTGCCGCAGTTCCTCACCACCGGCGCGGGCAGCTGGCCGGTCACCGTCCAGTTCCTGGTCCTCGGCGCGGTCTTCATCGCCGTCGGCTTCCCGGTCGACGCCTCCGCCGGCCTGCTGGCCGGCAGCCTCGCCACCACCCTGTTCCGGGCCGGCAGCAAGGTCCGCCGCCGCCTCGAACGCATCTGCGCCGGCATCTTCACCGCCCTGGCCGCTCGCCTCGCCGCCGACATCCACTGACGTCTGGTGCAGGCGGGGGGTGTGGGGTCAAGCTGGTGGGGAGCAGTCACCGACTGATGGAGGCGATCCGATGAAGGCGGCGGCGGGTGACACAGTGATCGTCGAGGGCACTCACGTGAGTGCGCACCGGCGGCAAGGCGAGATCGTCGAGGTCCACGATCCGAACGGTGCTCCGCCGTATCTGGTGCACTGGACCGACACCGACAGCGAGTCCCTCTTCTTCCCCGGGCCGGACGCGCGCATCATCCACTCCGAGTGAGCTGGCGCAACGTTCGGTGCCACGGGTTGGCGCGAAGCTGAGGATTGAGGAGCGCGGCCGCGACGCAGTACTTGCTGACCTGAATCGGGCGCACCTGCAGCTCGCGTAGCACCAGGTCGGCCGCTCCGGCGCGCCCTGCTGTCTTGCTCTCCACCAGTACGGCGGCTGGCAGCACGTCGACCGACGCCCGGCCGTCGAAGAACCGCAGGTCGATGTCGCACGTCATCCGGTTGTGCTCGACGCGATCCACCAAGGTGCTCCGCCGGTACGTGGTGGTCAGCGCGGGCTGCAGCCGATCCACGATCCCGACGCCGTACGCCATCCGCAACTGCTCGGCGAGGAACTCCCAGGCCGGCTCGGTCAGCCGGGCCCGGTCCGCGAGCGAGTACGGCATCCGCGACTTGACCGTCTCGGACCGGTTGCCCTTCAGCTTCACCTCGAAGCTGCACTCCCCGCTGTCGAGGTACGACCGCGTCCGCACCTTGTACCGGTACCGCCGCCGCTGGACGTGCTGCCGGTACAGCCCGAGCGACGGCGTGTCGAAGTACACCGACTCGTACCGGAAACTCCGCTGCCCGTCGATCTCCAGTACGGCGAACCGGTCGCGCAACCGGGTCACCAACTCGACGAACGTCGCGATCGGCACCAGGTACTTGCGATCCACCCGCGTCTGCAACTCCGCCTCCGCGAGCACCTCGTCGAGGGTGATCGGCGGCAACTGAGCCAGCGCGCCGGTCATCGCCGCCAGCAGCCGGCGGCTCATGACGCGAACCGCTCGAGCCGGCGGACGGCGTCGACCGTGTGCGGACCGGCGGCACGGACCCGGTAGCGGACGTCGACGACCGTGGTGTCGGTGACCAGGTCCAGGTCGAGGACGACGAAGTACCGGATGTCGGCCCGGAGTAGTCGCTCCAGCGCGGGCCCGATCTCGTGGACGTCCGGGTAGGCCTGGTCGAGGATGACCTTCTGGCGGCGCGACCGGAGCGTGAGCCGCGGGTGATCGACGACGTACATCAGTGCGACCAGCAGGAAGCTCAGCGCGGGTGCGAGCCAGAACGGTCCGGGGTGCAGACCGTTGACCAGCCCCATCGCGAGCGAGATGAAGTAGTACGCGACCTCTTCCTGGGTGATCGAGTCCGAGCGCAGCCGGATGATCGAGAGGATGCCGAACAGGCCGAGCCCGAGTCCCATCCCGGCGCCGCTGCCGGCCAGCATCGCGGTGACCGCGAGCACGCCGACGTTGAGCGCGACGTACGCGAGCAGCAGGTCACGGCGATGGTAGCGGCGGAAGTAGGTGCCGTAGGCAAGCAGGGCGATCGCGAGCAGATCGGCGGGGATGGCGACTCCCAGACCGGACATGGTTTCCTCCAGGTGAACGTTGGATGGACTCCACCTTTCCGGCCGGTGGTGAGACGTTCCTGAAGCCTCCGTGAGAGACCTCTCACGGAAGGAGGCGATACCCCATGCCGCGGACGGTCTGGATCCGGTTGGCGCCGAGTTTGCGGCGCAGGTAGCGGATGTAGACGTCGACGACGTTCGAGCCCGGGTCGAAGTCGAAACCCCAGACCTGGGAGAGAAGCTGCTCGCGGGACAGCACCTGGTCGGGGTGCCGGCAGAAGACTTCGGCCAGCAGGAACTCGCGCGCGGTCAGCTCGACGGTCGCACCGTCGACGAGGGCACGGCGGGTGCGCAGGTCCAGGGTCAGATCACCGACCTGCAGGATGTTGGCGTCCGGCGTACCTTCGCTGCGCAGCCTGAGACGCACGCGGGCCAGGAGTTCCTCGAAGGCGAACGGCTTGGCGATGTAGTCGTCCGCGCCGCCCTCCAGCCCGGCGACCGTGTCGCGCACACTGTCCCGCGCGGTCAGGATCACCACCGGCATCGTCACCCTTGCCTCGCGCAACCGCCGGAGCACGGTGAACCCGTCCACCCGCGGCAGCCCGATGTCCAGAATCAGCAGGTCGTAGGCGCCACTGGCACCTTCCTGGTACGCCGTCTCGCCGTCGCCGACCACGGTCGTCACGAACCCGTTGCTGCGCAGACCGCGGTCGACGAACGACGCGATCCGCTCCTCGTCCTCGGCAATCAGGATCCGGTTCATGTCAGGCCCACTCTCTCACTCGCCGGCAGGGTCAGCTCGAACCGTGCACCCGGACCGGGCGCCAGTCGTACGTCACCGCCATGGCCCTGGGCGATCGAGCGGACGATCGCCAGCCCGAGTCCGGCGCCTTCGGTCCGGCGCTGATCGTTGCCTCGGGCAAATCTCTCGAAGATGCGCTCGCGGTCCTCTGGCGCCACCCCCGGCCCGGAATCGGCCACCCACAGCAGCACGCTCCCGTCGGCATCGAGGTGCGAGCCGACCTCGATCCGGTCGCCGGCCTTCGTGTGCCGGACCGCGTTCGACAGCAGCTGCATCAGCGCCTGGGTCAACCGCTGGCCGTCGGCCACGATCGTCGCGTCGGCCGTCGCCGCCACCCGCCAGGCCCGGTCCGCCAACGGCCGCGCCTTCGCGACCACCTCGACCACGAGCTCGGTCAGGTTGACCTCGCCGAGCTCGAGGAAGCCGGGGCGATCGCTCTTCGCCAGCACCAGCAGGTCGTCGACCATCCGGTTCATCCGGGCCAGCTCGTCCAGTACCAGCGCCTTGGTCTCGGCCCGGTCGCGCGGATCGTCGCCCATCAGCTCCAGATGGCCGCGGATCACCGTGATCGGCGTCCGCAGCTCGTGCCCGGCGTTGTCGACGAACTCGCGCTGCGAGGTGAAGGCGTCCTCCAGCCGGTCCAGCATCGTGTTGAACGTGCGGGCCAGGTTCGCGACGTCATCGTTGCCGACGACATCGATCCGGCGGCGCAGGTCGGAGTCGCTGATCCGCTCCGCGGTGGTGCGCAACTGCCGGATCGGCGCGAGCACCCGGCCGGTGACCGCCCAGCAGGCACCCGCGGCCATCGCCAGGATGATCGCGCCGATGATCACCAGCCACCGGGCCGCGTCCATCGACGGCTTGGCGATCACATCGCGGAACTCGAGCACGACCAGCCGCGCGCGGACCGGCTGCTCGCCGATCTGCACCGGGATGACGCCGTACCGGACCCGTCCGGCCGGGCTGTCGATCCAGCCGTACGACGGTTCGGTCGCACCGGCCAGACGTCGTACGAAGGCCGCGTCGGTGTCGAGACGGGCCGGCGGGGTGCCCTGGCTGCGGTGGTACTCGCGGCCGTCGACGATGGTGAAGAACGCCTCGGAGTCGTCCGGCAGGTTGCTCTGGAGCCAACGGTCGAGCAGGGCCTCGGGCCGGGTGAAGGTCTCGGCCGCCGGGGACTTCGCGAAGGAGCGGAACTTGTTCGCCTCATGGGTCAGTTCGTCGTCCGCGGCCGCGTCGGCGCGGACCGCGAGGACCTGCCAGGTGAGGAACACGAGTGCGGAGAGTGCGAGCGCGAGTACACCGAACATCCAGCCGATGATCCGCACCCGGGCGCTGACCACCGGCAGCCGTCGGCCATCACCCATCGTCGTCGTCCGGGTCGTCCACGCCGTCGTCGTCATCGTCCGGCCCGGCCGTCTGCGCCGGGGGCGGCGCCACCGGTTCGGCGCCGGTGGTGCTCGTCACCGTGGGCTTGCTCGACGGCGGCGTCCGCGGAGGCGTCGGAGTGGGGGTTGGTGTCGGCGTCGTACTGGATCCGGCTGGTACGACGACCGTCTCGCCGAGCTCGGGTGACGACCGGTCGGCCAGGAACCGGGGCAGCAGGACACCGGCCACCACCAGCAGGCCGGCGACGACCCCGTAGATCACGCGTGGAGACCGCATCCTCAAAGCCTGCGATCCCACCTGAAGAACCGCATGAGCCGAAGATTACAGAATTCTCATCCTCGGACGGCGGAGAAGACCCGTCACCGCACCCGGCGGCCCGTATTCCGGTTGCCTGCCGGCCCTGGAGCCACCAGGATCGCGGCCATGAACGAGCATCGCCCTGTCGCCCTCATCACCGGCGTCGGCCGCACCGTCGGGATCGGCGCCGGCATCGCCCGCAAGCTCGCGGCCTCGGGCTGGGACATCGCCTTCACCTACTGGACCGCCTACGACGAGCGGATGACCTGGGGTGTGGAATCGGGTGCCACCCAGGAGATCACCGAGGAGCTCAAGAAGCTGGGCGCCACCGCGGTGCCGATCGAGGGCGACCTGGCCGACCCCGCGGCTCCCGAGCGGATCTTCGACCAGGCCGAGGAGCGGCTGGGCACTGTGACCGCGCTGATCATGTGCCACTGCGAGTCGGTCAACTCGGGTCTCCTCGACACGACCGTGGAGAGCTTCGACCGGCACTTCGCGGTGAACGCGCGGGCGACGTGGCTGCTGATCCGCGAGTTCGGCCGCCGCTTCACCGGCCTCCCCGGGACCGGCCGGATCATCGCGCTGACCAGTGACCACTACGTCAACCACGTGCCGTACGGCGCGAGCAAGGGCGCCCTCGACCGCATCACGTTGGCCGCCGCCCACGAACTCGCCCACCTCGGCATCAGCTCCAACGTGATCAACCCCGGCCCGATCGACACCGGCTGGATGACCGACGAGATCCGCGCCAGCGGGACCAAGCAGACGCCGCTCGGCCGGCTGGGTACGCCGCAGGACACCGCGAATCTGGTCGACTTCCTCTGCTCGGAGCAGGGTCAGTGGATGAACGGCCAGCTACTGCTGAGCAACGGGGGCTTCGCTTAGGCGTCGGGGACGGTAGAGCTCGGCGGCGCCGGCAGCCAGGGCGAGGGACAGGATCAGGAAACCGGTGTAGAGGTACCACGGGTTGAGCGACTCGCCGTTGAGGCTTCGCCACAACCAGCCGTGCGAGATGAGGATGCCCGCCGCGCCGACCAGGCGGGACCACAGGTGTGGCAGGTACAGCAGACCACCGAGCAGGAACGCGGGCAGGAAGACCATCCCGGCGCCGGAGAACAGCGGCAGGCACAGTACGGCGAAGGCCCGCCACCACCGGGATCGGCCGGCCTGGCGGACGCCGTACAGGATGCCGAGGACCAGGCCGCAGACGCTGGTCAGCGTGAGGATCGTGGCGGTCCCGGCCCAGGTGAACTGCGGCTCGGTCGAGATCAGCCGCATCCAGCTCCGGGCGGCGATGCCCCACAACAGGCCGAGGCCCAGCCCGGCCGCGGCCGAGCGCGGAACGCTCAGGCGACGCGGGCCGGACTCGATCGACTCCTGAACGGTCACCAGGACAAGGGTAGGCACGCCAATCGTGCGCCCGCAGCACCGTGATGGTCGGTCGGCTTCTCGTGGATGACGACCGACCGGTTGCCAGGCAAGGGAGTGAACGGTACGACGGTCATCGCGTTGCCGGCGCCGGACGGGCTGACGGTGAAATCGAGCCAGATCTCGGTGCTGGGATTGACGCGCGGTGGGACCTCTCCCGCGATGATGTCGGTGTTGTAGTGCGGACCGGCGGCCGCGCCGTCACCAGCGACGCAGGGGCCGGAATGCAGGTGAGCACCGAAGGACCGGCCGGCCGCGGAGTTGCCGATCCCCCGCACCTGAAGGATCGCCAGCGTCGAGTCGCCGGGTGAGACCAGCACCACGAGAGCGCGCGCGTTGTCGAACGGCCCGCCGGCGGTCGGTGCCAGGTCGCGCAGGTCGTCGTGCGCGGTGACGACCAGCGTCTTTACCGATGGTGCTGCCTGCGCCGCGGCGGGTGTTGCCAGTGCGGCGACGGCCAGAACGGCCAAGGTGCTGCGGAGAAGTGCTGTCATGACTCCCTCGAGATCCGTACGAACCGGAAACCGTCGCGGGCGGGTGACAGTGCCCAAATCCTGCCGCAACCCAGGCCATGCCCAGCTAGCGGGTGGGTCTGGCGAGGGTCGAGGCGGCTTGCTGGAGGGTCGTCAGGACGGTGCGGACCGCTTGGCGGGCGGTGCGTTCGGGGCGGTGGAGGGCGTCGATGTGACGGCGGGCGTGGACGCCGCGGAGCGGGCGAAGAACGACGGACGGGTGGCGGCGAGCGGTCCACCGGGGCAAGAGGGCGATACCGCCGCCGGCGGCGACCACTTCGGCGACGACGGTGAACTCGTTGATCCGGTGGACCAGGTTGAGGCGATGGTTGGCGGCGGCACCGATCGCCTCGATGGTGGCCATCAGCGGGAAGCCGTCGTGGACGGTGATCCAGGGTTCGTGGGCGAGGTCGCGCGGAGTCAGTTGACGCTTGGCGGCCAGTGGGTGGTGTTTCGGGACGGCGACGTCAAGCGGTTCATGGAGCAATGAGGTGACAGCGACCGTGCGCGGCCAGGCGGCGCCGTGGTCGAGGCGATGCGCGAGGACGACGTCGTACTCGCGGGTCAGCAACGGGAACTCGTCTTGCGGGACATCCTCGTCGTGCAGGCTGAGCTGAGGCGCGGCATCGGACCGCAGCAGCAACGGGTAGAACGTCGCCGCCGCGCTGTGGAAGGCCGCGACCGACACGACACCATCGGGCTGTTCGATGAACTCGTCGACGGTGTGCCGTGCCCGGGCCAGCGCGCTCTCCACGTCGGCCGCCGCACCTGCGAGGGCGCGACCGGCCGCGGTGAGGACGACCCGCCGGCCGTCTCGCTCGGTCAGTGGCACCGGGATCGACCGCTGCAGCAATCTGAGCTGCTGTGAGATCGCCGACGGCGTCACCAGCAAGGCCTCCGCGGCCGCGGTGACACTGCCGAGCTCACCGACTTCCCGCAGTACCCGCAACTGTCGCTCGTCCATCCCTACACTGTAGGCCCGCTACAAGGTCGGTTAAGAAGTTGGTACTTGGCTTCAACATACTCTCCGGTCACCGTTGAGCACGTGCTCGCATCCCGCCGTACCGACATCGTGCTGTTGCTGGTCGCCGTCGTGTGGGGCTCGAGCTATCTGGCGGCCAAGACCGCGACCGGGTCCACACCGGTCCTGACCGTGCTGTTCCTGCGCTACGGCATCTCCGCGATCGCACTCCTGCTCTTCGTCCGGGGTGTCAGCCGGCGTGAGCTCAAGGTCGGTGGGTTGCTCGGCCTGAGCCAGGCGGCGGTCCTGGTGCTGGAGACGTACGGCGTCACGCACACCAGCGCAGCCAACGCCGGGCTGATCATCAGCCTGACGCTCGTCCTGACACCGCTGATGGACCGGCGCCGGATGCCGCCGAGGTTCTTCCTAGCTGCCGGTCTGTGCATCGTCGCCGTGGGGCTGCTGATGTCCGGCAACGGCCTGCACGCCCCCGGTATCGGCGACCTGCTCATGCTCGCCGCTGCGGTCGTCCGCGCCGCCCATGTCGCCCTGGTCGGCCGCCTCGCGACCGGCCTCCGGCCGTTTCAGGTGACGACGGTGCAGACAGTCGTCGGAACGGCTCTCTTCGCCGTGCCTGGCGCCAGTCACCTGCCGATGGACGCCGGCGTGGCAACCTGGCTACAACTGGTCTACCTCGCGCTGTTCTGCAGTGTCTTCGCGTTCCTTGCACAAACCTGGGCTGTGCAACGCACTTCTGCCAGCCGGGCCAGTCTCCTGCTCGGCACCGAACCCGTCTGGGCTGTTGCCATCGGCATCATCCTCGCCGACGAGCGTCTCACCGTGCTCGCAGCGATCGGAGCCGTACTCATGCTCACCGGTACGACCTGGGGTCAGTCCATCGAGCGGACACACCGTGCTGCAGGCGATCAGCCAGAGGCCGAAGCGGGCGTCGCCGCAGGTGCCTCCCGGGATGGCCGGGAGGCACGTGCGCGGTGTCGTTAGGAGCGTGTCCACTTCTGGTTGTCGGCGCCGTTGCAGTACCAGACGTCGATCGCCGTACCGTTGCCCGTTCCGCCGCCGGCGGCGTCGAGGCACAGATCAGGACTCGCCACGCTGGTGATGGTGAGGTCGGCGTTGAGGTTCCAGGCCTGGTTGGCCGCGCCGGTGCAGTTCTCGATCGTGACCGCGCTGCCCGCCGCACCTGCGGTCATGCACTTGTCCGCGTAGACGGTGAGTTGCTTGTCGGCCGTGTAGTTCCACGACTGGTTGCCGCCGTTGTTGCAGTCCCACAGGTCGAGCGCCGTACCAGGAGTCGTCGAGAAGCCGGGTACGTCGACACACCGGTTGCTGGCAACACCACGCAGCGGCTCACCCGGAGGCGCCGGCGGCAGGTCGTTGGACGGCTCCTGCTTCAGCAGACCCCAGCCCCACCACAGCTGCGCCAGACCACTCTGGCTGTTGACCTGCAGATCGCTCGGGCCGACCTGGGTCGTCATCGAGTAGGAGTCGCCGTTGCGCAGGCCGGGCCAGTAGACGATGCCCATGTTCTGCTCGCGCGCGACCTGGGTGAGCGCAGCGAGGTACGACGTGTAGACGTTGCCCTCGTGGTTGCCGTAGTTCAGGCCGATCGTCATCGGTGAACCGGCCTCGTCGATGATCGTGCGCCAGCCGTACTCGCCGATCCGGGGCCGCAGGTTCGCCAGCCAGGCCGCCTCGTTCTCGTCGGAGGCCCAGAAGCCGTAGAAGTGCAGCGACAGCAGCGTGCCCTCGAGTTCGGGCGCCGCACCGACACCGGTGACGTTGTCGTTGTAGCCGGTGCCGGAGATGACGATCCGGCCGCGCGGGACGCTCGGGTGCGTGGCGATCCAGGACGAGGTGAGCGACACCCACTCGGTCAGCGAGTAGCCGAACGGCTCGTTCATCGGCTCGAAGTACACCCGCGGGTTCTTGCCGTACGCCGCGACCACGGTGTTCCACATGGCGGCGTACTTGGCCGGATCGTCGACCCGGCCGTCCTTGGCGTTGTCGGCCTCCCAGTAGCTGAGGATGACCTTGAAGCCGCCGGCGACGGACGCGTCGATCGCACCCCGGTAGGACTTCCACCAGTCAGTCCCGACACTCGAGGGGTTGATCGGCAGGCGGATCGTGTTGGCCTTCAGCTCCTTGCGGAACTCGCCCGTGATGCCGATGGCCTTCTGGTACGTCGTCGCATAGGAGTCCGCCGTACTGAGCCCGGACGGGACCACCTCGTCGTCGGCGTAGTTGTCGCGCGGGTCCGCCCAGTTCACACCCCGGAACTCACTCGTCCCTTTCGGCCCGGTGGAGCCGGCGGTGGCGGCTGACTCGGCGGTGGCGGTCGTCGACGCCCCGGCCGGCACCGTGATCGCGGCGACGACAGCCGTCGCCGCGAATGCCGCGGCCGCGATACGCCCAACAGTTGATCTCACGCGTTCTCCGATCCTCACGAACGAGCGGCGGCCCCGACGCCGCGGATTTCCGTCTCGCGGTGATGTTTACGTAAACACGGGCAGCCGTCAATGGCCGATGTTTGCGTCAACATGGGATGTGACCGGCGTCACACTCGAAACGTCGGACGTCCTACCCGATCCGGACGGCGGTGATCGCGAACCGTTCGACGTCCTGGACGTGACCGCCGGTCGAGGCCACGACCGTCACGGCGCCCTCGTCCGCACCACGGAACGTCACCCGGACCGACCAGGCTTGTCTCTCGCCGCCGCCCGGGACACAGCAGGACGAACCGAGCGGCTGCTCGGCACCGGATTGGCGGACGTCGATCCGGATCGACTCGTCGACTCCGGTGATCCGGCCGCCGACCGTGATCGGTGAGGTCACCGTGGCGCCGTACCGCGGCCGCTCGAGGGTGAGGGTGCTGTCCTGCGTGCCCACAACCTCCCACGGTGCGTCGTCACCCTGGCCGATGCGGACGAGGTGGATCACCGCCGCGACACTCGCCGGGCCTTCGCTGGACTGGTAGCCGACCGAGATCCACGCCTCGTCGCCCTTGATCGAACGCGCTATCACCCGGTCGATCTCGGTGAAGCCGAGGAAGCCGGTGGTGAAGGACAGCGCGGTCTCGTCCGCGGCCAGGTGCCAGGGCTGCTGCCCACCGTCGCGGTACGCACGTTGCCACGCGACAGCCTCGGCGACCGAGGCGAACGGCCACAAGGGCTGGTATGCAAACGTCCGTGAACTCGGTGGCACTTGTCTGGTCGGAGAAGGCGCGGCCGGTGACTGCGCTGCTGACGAGGTGGTGGTGGTCGTCGTCGGGGATGCTCCAGGCAGCGGTACGGCGCCCTGCCCGGTCGAAGCGGGGTCACCGCCGAGATACAGGACCCCGAGGCCTGCCAGCAGTGCGGACAGGAGCGTGACCACCACGGCACCCGCGATGACCGCCATCGGTCGCATCCGTGGCTGCTCGCGTTCTTGTCCTGGCCCGCCCGACGCCATCTGACCAGCCTCCCGCCCCTACCCCCATTAGACCGCTACTTGGTCCGGACGAGCTCCAATCGCAGCCATTTGGCAAGATCTTTGAGTTCGCGCTGGACCGCGGCGGTCAGGGTCTTGCTGAACGGTTCGTCCTCGTGGATCGCGTCGACGCGGAGCATGCCGGCCTTGTGGTCGGAGGTCGCGTCGACCTTCCCGACCAGGCGGTCGCCGTGCAGGATCGGCAGCGCGAAGTAGCCCCACCGGCGTTGGGCGACCGGCTTGTACATCTCCAGCTGGTAGTCGAACTCGAACAGCTCGGCGAGCCGCTTCCGGTCGTAGACGAGCCGGTCCAGCGGCGACAGCAACGCCGTACGGCCGGAGAAGGGCTGACCGAGCAGGGTCGGGTCCACTCGCCACTCGCCGCGGACGCCCTCGACCACGGCCGGCTCCCCCACCGCGCCGACGTCGAGCGGCTCGCCCGGGCAGGCCGGGCCCTTGGCTCGGGCGATGCCGAGGGACCGCAGCCGCTGCTCGTCGCGGATGCGCTTCGCTTCTTCGACCGGGACGGCCGGCTCGTCCGGATAGACGCGGGAGGCCAGGTCCCACAGGCGATCGCGCCCGTCGCGGCCGGCGACCGCGACCTCGCCGCGCTGCAGCATGAACTCGAGCAGCTGGGACACGTTGCGGTTGTTGGTCCAGCCCGACGACTTCCACGACTTCACGCAGGTGTCCGGGAGCTCCCGCATGACCAGCGGGCCGTCCTGCCGGAGCCGCTCGAGGATGTCCAGCCGACACCCCTCGTTCGCCTTGACCCAGTCGCGCCGGTACTCCTGCCAGTCGAGCAACGGCCCGTCGCCCGGCCACGCATCCATCTCGGCCCGGAACAACGCCAGGCTCTCACTCGGCCGGACGAACCCGCGCAGCTCGATCAACGCCTGCGTCTCGAGCGCCTCCACCAACTCAGCCGGCGAGTACGACGATCCGAGTCGACTCCAGGCCACCAGATCAGCGTTCGGCGCCACGGCGGCCGTCTGGTCGTACTGCACCACGGTCAGCCGCCGGACGACGTCGTACAGGTCCTCTGGGCGCTCACTCTCGAGCACCTGCGCCCGTACGGCGATCCGCCGCGCATCCTGCCGGGAAAGCTCATGCACACCCACAGCCCGAGGCTAGGGCACCCGGCCGACAATTCAGCCCAGCGTTCGCCAGTACGACCAGAACTGTTCGGTGATCAGGGTGAGGACGAGGACGGCCCAGAGGGTCAGGACGACGCCGTGGTAGGTGAAGCGGCGGCGGAGGTTGTGGAGGGTGACGTACCAGAAGATCGGGATGGTCACCGCCCAGACGACCATGCAGTACGGGCACAGCGCACCGATCCGGTACAGGCTCTGGAAGATCAGCCAGTGCACGAAGACGACCGCGAACGTGACCCCGCCCTGCAGTCCCAGCCAGAACCACCGGCGGAAGGTCGCACCGGCCAGCAGTGCCGCGCCGATTGTCGCGACCATGGCGAAGCCGGCGATGCCGAGCAGCGGGTTGGGGAACCCGAACGCCTCGGCCTGCGGCGTGGTCATCACCGAGCCGCAGGACAGCACCGGGTTGATACTGCAGGACGGGACGTACGCCGGGTCGCGCAGGATCGCGATCTTCTCCACTGTCAGCACTGCTGACGCGGTCAGCCCGATCAGACCGCCGAGCAGCAACGACCACGGCAGCAGCCGCGGGAACGGCCCGGACCGTTCCCGCGGCTCCGTGCTATCCGAGAGCGGCATCGATACTCGCGACCAGGTCCTGCACCGACTCGGGCTGAAGCTTCTTCCCGTTGAGGAAGAACGTCGGCGTACCGGTCACGCCCAAGGCCTCGCCGTCGGCGACGTCCTTGCGGATCCGCTCCAGCGTGGCCGGGTCGGCGTACGCCTGGTCGTACGCGGTCAGGTCGAGGCCGAGTTCCTTCGCGTAGCCGCGGAAGCGGGTGTCGGCCGGGACGCGCTGTTCGCCCCATTCGGCCTGGGTCTCGTACATCTTCTGGTACATCTGCTCGAACTTGCCCTGTTTCGACGCCGCCTCGACCGCGCGGGCGGCCCGCTCGGCGTTGAAGTGCGACGGGATCGGGAAGTACCGCACCACGAAGGTGACGCGACCCTCGTAGTCCTTGCGCAGTTGCTCGATCGCCGGGTACGCGGCCCGGCAGGACTCGCACTCGAAGTCGAGGAACTCGACGAAGGTCACTTTGTTGTCGGCGGCAACGTCCAGCTTGTGGCTGTCCGGCCGCACCAGGCGTTCGTCGACGGCCGCGGCGGCCGGTGGATTGTCGTCGGAGCCGGCGGCGTTCGCTACCAGCAGGATCGCGACCACGACCGCGAAGGCCGCCGCGATCCCTACTGAGATTCGGGTGTTGAGACTCATATCAACCTCTGTCAAGCGGAGAACAAGAGAAGGAGGCCGCCGACGGTGTAGGCGACCATGACGACCAGCAGCGGGATCTGGCCCGCCAGTGCCCGGCCGCGCGCGAACAGCGCGACGGCACGGTCATGGGCGGACACGACACCCAGCAGGTGGCCGATGACCACGGCACTGACCTGCACGGTGGCGATCGCTGCTGGGTAGTTCGTGAGTCCGGCGTTGACACCGAGCAGGCCGGTGCCGAACACGTTCCAGCCGTTGCTGAGCGGGTCACTGAGCAGGATCACCGTTCGCTGCCCTTCGAGGACGAGCAGGGTGAAGTAGTGCGCGACGACGTACCCGAGCACGATCGGCACGACCGAGTGAGCAAACATGCCTGGCAAGGCAGACTTGTCAGACAGTCTTCCGGCTAACACAGTTGCCGCTGAGTACGTCACCAGCACGAACACGACGAACCCGGCCAGCGCGATCGTGCCGAGCAGGGTCTGCGAGTACCCCGAGTTCTGCGCCCAGGCGATCCACAGCGTGCTGCGGGA
This sequence comes from Kribbella sp. NPDC049174, assembly GCF_043197365.1. Classification (NCBI taxonomy): domain Bacteria; kingdom Bacillati; phylum Actinomycetota; class Actinomycetes; order Propionibacteriales; family Kribbellaceae; genus Kribbella; species Kribbella sp. NPDC049174. The sequence continues at coordinate 26,646 of NZ_JBICSZ010000010.1, forward strand.
GAATCCGTCGTACGCCGTGGAGCCGAGCAGGGTGGCGACCAGACCGACCAGCCCCGGTCGTGGTGTGAGGCTGTCCAGGTTCTCGAGCGGCCGTCGTACGACGATCGCTCCGTCGGTACGACGGCCGAACGGCGAGAGCTTGGCCATCAACGTCGCGTACGCCTCGAACGGGTCAGCGGCGGCGAACCACCGGTCCCCGAACAGCACCGCACCGAAGAGGACGTAGACGACGTACAGCGCCAGCCACGTCTGCAGCACGAGGAGTGTGGCCCGGTCCGGCGCGACCAGCTCCAGCCAGGCGAACGCGAAGATCCCCACGGCAGCAGGCCACAAACCCACTCGCGGGGACAGCTCCAACAGTCCTTGGCGCGGGTTGTGTCGCAGGAGTCGGCAGACCAGCAGGTGCAGTGTGCGCAGCGGGTTCAGAGTCCGCCACACCGGTCCGAGCAGCAGTGACACGGGCACCAGGCCGACCCACACCAGGATGTACACGAACCCGAAGATCGGGTTCGTCAACCGATCCGCCCCGGCCAGCAACGCCATCGCCGCGTAGGCGAACGCTGCCAGCCCGAACAGGCGCACCGACCACCGCAACCAGGACGAGTCCAGTGCGGTGGCCAGCACCGACGGCAACGGCGTACCGGAGGCGGCGCCGCGATAGCGAGGTGTTCGCCAGGCGACGGCCAGGATCACGAACGACAACGTGATCGCGACCGCCGCACCGGTCACGGCGAACTCCAACGGCACCGGCAGGTCCTGACGGCCGCCGATCCCGTGCAGCGGCAGAACCTGCGCGGTCATGAGACCTGCAGCTTGAACACGAGCTTGCCGCTCTCGTGCGTCTCGACCTCGAAGATCCCCTTGATCGAGGTCGTGAACTCGACGGACCCGGGTTTGCCCGGCTTCAGGTCCAGGGTCTTGTCGTAGCCGTGCACGTGCAGCGACTCGGGTACGTCGCTGACGGCGGTGATCCGGACCGTCTGGCCGGGTTTCGCCTTCACCACGGCCTGCCCGCCGGCCGTGATCTTCCCGCCGGCGATCGACACGTCCACGGTGACATCCGCCGTACTCGCGGGGGTCGGCGAGGTCCTCGGTACGACGGTGGGCTTCGCGGTGGGTGTGGTTGCCGGTGTGGGAGCTGGTGTGGGTGTGGGTGACGTGGTGGTGGTCTCGGCGACCGAGGTCTCGGCGGTGCCGCAGCTGGTCAGGGCGACAGTGACGGCGACCGTGGCAAGGCAGGCGGCGACAGCGCCGCGAAGTGAGAGCCGCATGGCGGCGTCCTTTCGGGGAATGAGGAAAAGGTATGCGTGAAGAAGTCACGCATGGTGAGGGACGGCGTCAGCCGGACGTCACGTCCGCAGGATGCAGAGCCTGGCCAGATCAGGTGGCGCCGAGACCACTGGACGGCGTGGTGGCGCGAGAGTCACGACGGCTTGGCGCGGCGCCTCGCCGAATCGTTCGCGGCGCAGGAACAGGCCGACGCACAGCAGCAGGAGGAACGAGCCCGCCGCGAAGGCCAGGCACGGCATCAGCGCGTGCCGATGGTCCGAGGCGTCGACGGCGAACGTGTCGGGCGCCAGCATGGCGACCTGTTCGAGCCGTTCGACCACACCGTGCGGATCCACCTGCAGCGCGGTCACCGACGAAATCGCCGGGACCGCGGCGGGCTCGTCCGCGGAGAAGCTCAGACCGTGCAGCGCGAACACACCGAGCAGCGCTCCCAGCATCACCAGGGAACGCACCAGCCGTTGCGCCGCATTCATCACCGCACAGGGTAGCGGTTGAGGCATCCTGGGAAAGGCGAGGGGAGGCTGGCGGTGGGCAAGGAGAATGTGGTGCGGGTGGCCTTGGTGCTCGCGGCCGGCCGGGGTCTGCGGATGCGATCGACGCACCCGAAGGCACTCCGCCGCGTCGGCGGCATCAGCCTGCTGGAGCGGTCGGTCCGGGTGCTGCGACGGGCCGGGGTCGAGCGGATCGTGGTCGTGCTCGGCTATCGCGCCGACGAGGTGATGGCCGCGATCAAGAGCCGCGACCTGCCGGTGGAGGTCGTGGTCAACCCCGATTGGGAGAGCGGTACGGCGTCCTCGGTGCTGACCGGTCTCAGCCGGATCGGCGACCGGCGCTGCCTCGTGGTGATGGGCGACCACGTGCACGAGGCGGACGACGTACGGCGACTGCTTCAGACACCCGCCGGGAACGTCGCGGCCGTGGACCGCTCGGGCCAACCCGCCATCGCCATGAACAGCACCCGACCCAACCGGGTCCGGCTGCGCGACGACGGGTCGGTGGCCGGTCTGGGGCCTGATCTCGACGAGTACGACGCTGTCGACGCGGGACTGGTCGTGGTCGACGTACAGGACGTGCTGTTCGTCAACTACCGGGCGCGGGAGACATGGCTGGAGCTGCGGCAGCAGTTGCTCGCGCACGGGTGCGAGATGCAGTCCCGGGAGGTGCAGGGCCTGTGGGCCGTCGTTGACACACCGGAGACAGTTCGAGCGCTTGAACGGTCCATGTGGCGTCGGTACGGCCCCAAACCCACCGACGGAATCATCGCCCGAGTGCTCAACCGACGCATCTCCGGACCGCTCACGCGCCTACTGCTGCGCACCGGCCTCACACCTGATCTGGCGACCGCACTGGCCTTTGCCGTCACGCTCGTGGCCGCGGGTCTGGTGGCCACGGGTGAGACGTGGCTGATGGTTGCCGGCGGGCTGGGCGTCGTACTGGGGTCCGCACTCGACGGAGTCGACGGGGAGCTCGCCCGGATCAGTGTGAGGGCCTCACGGCGTGGTGCGGTCTTGGACACGCTTCTGGATCGGTACGCCGATCTGGCCGTCGTACTGGCGCTCGTGCTCGCGACCGGTGCCACTCTGACCGCCTGGGTCTGGGGGTTCGCCGCTGCGGTCGGGTGCCTGCTCGTGTCCTATGTCCATGCGGTCGGCCGGGATACCGATGTACGGCTGCTGTTCCGGCGTGAGTTCCGGCTGTTGATCTTCGCGGTGGCCGCGATCGCCGGATTCCCGCTCTGGGGGCTGATCGTGGTCGCGATCGCCGCCAACCTCGATGCGATCCGTGGGGTCGTGCTACTGCTTCGGGCGCTGCGTAACGCTCCGTGGTAGGGCACGATGTAGCTAGCGGGGGGACCTGTGTGGCGTGGGTCAGGGGGCGGGTGTGGTGATGGTGCGCGGGCGGGCGTGGGGGATGGCGGCACTGGCGGTCATGGTCGTGGCCGCAGCGGGCTGTGGGAGCGAGGAGGAAGCACCGATCGGTACACAGCCGCCGATCGTGACGCCGACGTTCGCGACGGTCAAACCGGCGGCCGACTGCTCGGGATCCGACCTGGTGCTCCCGCCGGTGTCCGGTGACGAGGGCGTTTCGCTGGAGGCCAGCACCGACGACACGGGTACGTCGCTGCTGCTCAAGAACACCGGCAGCCTGTCGGTCCTGGTGATACCGGACGCGGAGTGGACGACGCGAGTGATCGCGGCTCCGCACGCCAACCCGACCGACGCGGCATCCAAGGCAGCGCTGGCCGCCGTGGCCGGCGCCGGCGGTCTGCAGGCAGTGACCGAGTTGCCTCCGGGCATCCCGCAGAGCCAGGTCTTCATCGTTCCGCCGGAGTGGGCGGTCTGCGGACTGACCGACGACGTACGCAACGTGGCGAGCCTGCGCTACCTGCGGGACAAGACGACCAGCGCGGAGTACTTCGTGGCGAAGGGACTCGCCGACCAGGTGCTCGCCCGGTTCACCCCGCCCGCCAAGAAGACCAGCCAGACGCTGCTGAACTGTGCGAAGGGCACGCAGCAGCTTCTGAAGGAACGCGCGGATCTTGAGGACGTCGCGCTCTACGCGGAGCTCCTCAACACCGAGGGCGCATGCCGCTCCAGCGTCAAAGCCCTGCTGTCCAACGACGAGCGCGCCACCCAGCAGACCAGCAGCCGGATCCTCAACCTCCTCGAGCGGGCACCTCGACTCCTGGAGAACACCAGACTCTTCCTGGCCCTCGCCCACCGCTGACCCCTGAGGGGCTTCTCCGGGTACGACCAGGGTGAATGTGGACTCCGCTGTGGCCCGGTGAACCGCACACTGGAAGAAGTCAGTCCACACTCGGAGGAAGACAGAACATGATCGGCTTCATCGTTGCCGGACTCATCATCGGTGCGCTCGCGCGGCTCTTCACGCCGGGCAAGCAGAAGCTCGGCCTGCTGGCCACGCTCCTGCTCGGCCTGGCCGGGTCCGTGATCGGCGGCACCGTCGCCAACCTGCTCGGGACCGGCGGCATCTTCGAGCTGAACATCCTCGGCTTCGTCGTCGCGGTCATCGCCTCGGTGATGCTGGTCGGCACCGCCGAAAGCATCTCGGCCCGCAACAAGCGCTCGATCAACAGCCACTGAACCAACAATCGCTGCGCCAACAGCGGCTGGGCCCGGCAGTCGTTGGGCAGTCAGCCATTGGGACCCCCGTCAGCCGACCAGGCCGTTCTGGGCCAGGGCGGAGCGGGGCTCGCGGCCAGGCGGCTGGCTGGGGCGGGGCAGCAGCGGGGTGCGTTTGTTCAGCGGGCGGGTCACCGGCCTGTCCGGGGTGACGGTGACCTGCTCGCCGACGTGTTTGAAGGAGACGCTGCAGTCGGCGCCGTCGTGCACGGTGTAGGTGACCTCGAGTTCGTTGATGTCCACCTTGAGCCGGGCCCCGTGCCAGCGGATCGAGAAGACCAGCTGGGACATGCCTTGCGGCAGCGCCGGGTTGAAACACAGGCAGCCGTCGAGCTCGCGCAGACCACCGAAGCCGGCGACCAGTGCGGTCCACGCCCCCGCCAGTGAGGCCATGTGCAGGCCGTCACCGGTGTTGTGGTGCAGGTTGCGCATATCGATCAGCGCCGCCTCGTAGGCGTAGTCGTAGGCGAGATCGAGGTGGCCCACCTCGGCCGCCATCACGGCCTGGACGCACGCCGACAAGGACGAGTCGCGCACCGTCAGCCGCTCGTAGTAGTCGAAGTTGCGCGCCTTCTCCTCAGGCGTGAACGCGTCGCCACACCAGTACGTCGCCAGCATCAGATCCGCCTGCTTGATCACCTGCTTGCGATAGAGCTGGAAGTACGGCGCATGCAGCATCAGCGGGTACTTGCCCTGGTACGCCTCGAAGTCCCACTCGGCGTACCGGGTGAATCCCTCCGACTGCGGGTGTACGCCGATGTCCTCGTCGTACGGCACGTGGACAGCGGCCGCCGCGTCCCGCCAGGATGCCTCCTCCTCGCTGTCGACGCCGAGCTCGCGGGCCTTGGCCGGGTGCCGCACCGCGGTCGCCGCGGCCGCTCGCAGGTTCCGGGCGGCCATCAGATTCGTGAAGACGTTGTCGTCGGCAACCGCGCTGTACTCGTCCGGCCCGGTGACGCCAGGAAGGTGCCAGCGGCCGTGCCGGTCGTGGTGGCCCAGCGACATCCACAGTCGTGCGGTCTCGACCAGCAACTCCAGCCCGACCTCTTCGAGCAGCTCGTCGTCCCCGGTCGCGGTGTGGTACCTCATCACCGCTTCAGCGATGTCCGCATTGATGTGGAAGGCCGCCGTACCAGCCGGCCAATAGCCGGAGCACTCCTGACCGCGGATCGTCCGCCACGGGAACGCGGCACCGCGCAGACCCAGTACGGCGGCCCGCTCGCGAGCTTGATCGAGGATCGAGTGTCGCCACCGGAGCGCGTCGGCGGCGGCGTCGGGCAGCGTGTAGTTGAGCACCGGCAGGACGAAACCCTCGGTGTCCCAGAACGTGTGGCCGTCGTACCCCGCACCCGTCAGGCCCTTCGATGGGATCGCCCTGCGCTCGGCCCGGGCACCGGCCTGCAGCACGTGGAACAGCGCGAACCGGACCGCCTGCTGCAGCTCCGGGTGGCCGTGCACCTCCACGTCGGCGCCGTCCCAGAAATCGTCCAGGAACTCGCACTGCTGCTTGGTGAGCCCGTCCCATCCGGAGAACCGGGCACTGGCCAGCGCGGCCGCGACCTGGTCCCGGATGGCCGTCTCGGTCCGAAGGCTCGACCAGCCGTAGGCCAGGTACTTCACCACGCGCAGGGTCTCCCCCGGCTGCAACTGGCAGATCACCGTCGAGCGGGCCCAGTCCTCGCGTACGTCGAGGTCCATCGCGTACCGGACCGACGTGTCGACCTCGTGCACCATCGCGGCGGCCATCAACTGCCGGCTGCGCGTGGTCCGGTGGATCAGGACGACGCCGTTGTCACCGCCGTCGTGGCTGACCGGCTTCAGCGGGTTGTCGAGCACCGCCGCGACCCGTGGATCGTCGGACAGCTTCGGCTGGGTCTCGTTCGCGACCAGCTCGGACTGGATCACGAACCGGGCCGGCTGGTCCACCGGCTCGACGATGTACTCGATCGCGGCGACCGCGCGCTGCGTGAGGGACACCATCCGGCGGCTGCGGACGTTGATCCGTTTGCCGCCCGGCGAGGTCCAGTCCACGTCCCGTTCGAGGATGCCGGTGCGGAAGTCGAGCGACCGCTCGTGCCGGCTCAGGTAGCCGTAGCGGATGTCGAACGGCGAATCGTCCACGAGCAGCCGGATCAGCTTGCCGTTGGTGACGTCGACGAGGGTCTGGCCGGACTCGGGATAGCCGTAGCCGGCCTCGGCGTACGGGAGTGGTCGTTGCTCGTAGAACGAGTTCAGATAGGTGCCCGGGATCGCGTACGGCTCGCCCTCGTCGAGGTTGCCGCGGAGCCCGATGTGACCGTTCGACAGCGCGAACAGCGACTCCGACTGGGCCAGCTTGTCGAGCGCGAGCCTGGTCTCGCGCAACCGCCACGGCTCGATCGGGTGATGCCCACGGTCGATCATCGGTCCTCCAGAAGTTCGGCCAGATCACGGACGACGACGTCCGCGCCGTGGGCCTTGAGTGCGTCGGCCTGACCGACCCGATCCACGCCGACGACGTGACCGAAACCACCGGCCCGGGCCGCCTGGACCCCGGCCAGCGCGTCCTCGAACACGGCCGCCTCGGACGGATCGACGCCGAAACCGTTGGCCGCGGCAAGGAACGTGTCCGGCGCGGGCTTCCCGCGCAGACCCTCGGTCCGGATCGTCACGCCGTCGACGACCAGCTCGACGTACTGCGCGAGTCCGGTGATGTCCAGGACCTCGCGGGCGTTCGCGCTCGACGACACCACAGCCCGCCGGAGCCCGGCCTTCTCGGCGGCCTGCAGGTATCGCCGGGAGCCCTCGAAGACGTGCACGCCTTCGGTCCGGATCCGCCGCTGCACGACCTCGTTCTTGCAGTTGCCGAGGCCGTTCACCGTCAGCGCCGTCGGTGGATCCGTCAGCGTCCCCTCCGGCAGCGTGATCCCTCGCGAGGTCAGGCAGTCACGCACCCCGTCGACTCGCGGCTTGCCGTCGACGTAGGCGTCGTACTCCGCCCGGGCGTCGAACGGCCGGAACGGGATGCCGTGCTGCTCCGCGTAGCCGCCAAGGAACTGGTCGAACATCTCCTTCCACGCCGCGGCGTGAACGGCGGCGGTATCGGTGAGGACACCATCCAGATCGAACAAGCAGGCCTTGATCCCCGTGGGTAGTCCCAGCATGCCTCCAGACTAGGTCGTGAGTTCGCCCGGGAGGCCGAAGGCGGGGAAGCGGGAGTAGCCGAATGTCGTGATTTCGGCGATCAGGCCGTCGTTGATCCGCAGTACGTCGAGTTTGAACGCCCGGAACACCGTGTCGCCCGGGCGGCGCAGGTAGGTGGCCGCGGCCGGCAGCCGGTTGGCCGACGTCGGCACCAACCGCCAGTCGCCGTCCCGGTCCGGGCCGAACGCCCGTTCCAGCAGCGGCACGCACGCGGCCAGCCCCGCGAAGGACAGCTGGTCGGGCGGCATCGAGACGCGCAGGTCCTCGGCAGCGATCGCGATGGCCGCCGCGGTGTCACACCGCTCGTGCGCGTCGATGAACCGATCCAGCAACTCCCGCTCCTCGGCCGTCGGCCGCGGCGCGCTCCAGTCGGTACGACGGGCCGGCAGGCGTTGCTGCATCGTCGCCCGCGCGCGCTGCAGCGCGCTGTTCGCCGCGGCCACGCTGGTCTCGAGCAGCTCAGCCGTGTCGTTCGCGGACCAGCCGAGCACGTCCCTTGCGATCAGTGCACCCCGCTGCCGCGGCGGTAACGACTGCAGCGCGACCAGGAAGGCCAGCTCGATCGTCTCCCGATCCACAACCACCGCGTCAGGCTGGTCCGTGGATGGAGCGATCTCGTCCAGCAGTTGGTCCGGGTACGGCTGCAGCCAGACCATCTCCCCCGGTGACGCGGCCTGCCGCCTGGCGTGCCGCCGGGCCACGTCCAGGCAGACGTTGGTCGCGATCCGGTACAGCCACGCACGGAAGTACGTCCGGCCGTCGTACCCGTCCCGACCGCGCCAAGCCCGCAGCAGGGTCTCTTGGACGGCGTCCTCCGCATCGTCGAAGGACGCCAGCATCCGGTAACAGTGCACGTGCAACTCGCGCCGGTGCCGTCCGGCCAGGTCGGCGAACGCGGCCTCGTCACCCGCGAACGCCGCCTCCTCGAGCGTGGTCATGTGCAGGGTCACTGCCGGTCTGGGGTGCTCTTGCCGACCTCCTGGACCGTCCAGCCGTTGCCGTCCGGGTCGGAGAAGGTCAGGAACGTGCCGTAGTCGGCCCGGGTCGGGTTGAGCCCCGGCTGCTGCCCCTCGGCGGTGAAGTGGAACGGTTCGCTCACCTCGACACCGCGCTCGACCAGCTCGGCGCGAGCCGCCTCGATGTCGCTCACCACCAGGTGCGTGCCCTGGTACGTACCCGGCTCCGACTTGGTCAGGCCGGTGCCGATCGTGATCGAGCAGGCCGACCCCGGCGGGGTCAGCTGCACCACCCGGAACGAGTCCCCCGCGCTGTGGTCGACGTCCTCGGCGAAGCCGAGCTGCTCGGTGTAGAACTTCTTGGCCCGGTCCACGTCCGTCACCGGGACGATGACGAGTTCGAGTTTCCAGTCCATCTGCGGCCTCCCGCGGTTCGGGTCGGTCACAGTCTGACCGACGCTGTCTTCCGTTGAAACGACAGCGCCGGCCGAAACTCATCGGTCGAACGATGAGTTTTTCAGGAAGCTCCCTCGAAGACCTTCGCGAACCAGTCGAGCTGGGCGTCCTGCTGGTAGGTCTGGCCGCCCTCGTGCTCGTTGTGCGAGTAGACCTTGATGTCCTTGGCGACCTCGGCGTCCGACGCGGTGCCGTAGGCGTTGTAGGCCGCGAAGACCGTCGACGGCGGGCAGACCGCGTCCATCAGGGCGACCGAGAACAGCGTCGGCGCCGTGGCCAGCCGGCCCAGGTTGACGCCGTCGAAGTAGCTCAGGGTCCGGTACGCCGTCTCGACCTCGTTCCGGAACCCCTTGAGGTACCGGGTGATCTCGCCGTACGGGTCCTTGTCGGTGATCTGCAGGGCCCGCTCGAAGTGGCACAGGAACGGGACGTCCGGCGCGCAGCCGAGCAGGTCGATCCCGGCCAGGCCTGCGAGCCCGGCGGCCGCGATCGAGATGCCACCGCCCTGGCTGCCGCCGGTCACGATGATCTTGTCCGGATCCACGAACGGCGACGTCCGGGCCGCCTCGAGGGCGCGGACGGCGTCGATGTAGACGCGGCGGTAGTAGTAGGTCTCCGGGTCGGTGATCCCGGCGGTCATGAACCCCGGCGCGTGGTTCAGGCCGGCGTACGCGCTGTCGTCAGGGGTGCCGCCAGGGTTGCCGCTGCTGTAGCCCTGGCCGCGGGTGTCCATCAGGAAGTGGGCGTAGCCGGCCTGCGCCCACAGGTTGGTGGTGTGCGGGAAGCCGCGGCCGCCGGAGTAGCCGAAGTACTGCACGACGGTCGGCAGCGGGCCCGTCGTACCCGCCGGAACGTGCAGCCAGCCCTTGATCGGCGCACCGCCGAAGCCGGCGTACGTCACGTCGTACGTGTCGACGACGGCGAGCTTGTTGTCGATCGGGGTGAACGTGGCGGACAGGTCGTCGGTACGCGCCTTCTCGATGGAACGGCGCCAGAAATCGACAAGGTCGGCAGGGGCGGCCACCTCGGGCCGGTACTCACGGAGCTTGTCGAGAGAGAAATCGAACATGGCCATGAGCAACAAACCTAACCCAGGTACGGCGACGCCGCGCTCGCCATGTCCGATGCTGGACACCATGACCTCATCGCCCAACATCGTCTTCATCATGTCCGACGACCACGCTGCGCACGCGATCTCGGCGTACGGGAGCAAGGTCAACGAGACCCCGCAGCTGGACCGGCTGGCCGCTCAGGGGGTCCGGATGGATGCGACGTACTGCACGAACTCCATCTGCTCCCCCTCGCGGGCGTCCATCCTGACCGGCACCTACAGCCACATCAACGGAGTCGCCTCGATCTTCACCGAGATCGACTACCGCGTTCCGACCTTCGCCGAAGTGCTGCACTCCTCGGGCTACCAGACCGCCCTGTTCGGCAAGTGGCATCTCGGCGAGCGGCCGGAGTCGGCGCCGCGGCACTTCGACGCGTGGAAGGTCTTCCCCGGTCAGGGCGCGTACGTCGACCCGGAGATGATCGGCCCGGACGGTACCGAAACGGTGCCCGGGTACGCGACCGACATCGTCACCGACCAGAGCATCGACTGGATCCGGGACCGCGACCAGGACCGGCCGTTCCTGCTGCTGGTGCATCACAAGGCGCCGCATCGGCCGTGGGTGCCGGACGAGAAGCACAAGGAGCTCTACCCGCTCGGTTCCATCCCGGAGCCGAGCACGCTGTTCGACGATCACAGCACCCGCAGCCAGGCCGTGCGCGGCGTCCGGATGTCCGTCGCCGACGACCTCAGCTCGGACGAGCTCGGTGAGGAGCTGCCGCCGGAGCTGCGAGGGCCGGAGAATCGGGTCGAGCGGATGCGGTGGAAGTACCAGCGCTACCTGCGCGACTACCTGCAGTGCGTCCAGTCGATCGACGACAACGTCGGCCGGTTGCTCGACGTCCTCGACGACGAAGGTCTGACGGAGTCGACCGTGGTCGTCTACACCTCCGACCAGGGCTTCTTCCTCGGCGACCACGGGTGGTTCGACAAGCGGCTCATGTTCGACGAGTCGCTGCAGATGCCGATGCTGATCCGCTGGCCGTCCTCGATCCCCGCGGCGACCAGCTGTGACGCGATGGTGACCAACGTCGACTTCGCCGCGACCTTCCTCGACATGGCCGGCCTGGACGCGGCCACCGCCTTGCCAACCTCGCAGGGCCGCAGCTTCCTTCCGCTCCTCCGAGGCGAGCAGGTCGACGACTGGCCAGACGCCGTCTACTACCGCTACTGGGAGCACGACGACCCGATCCACCACGCGCCCGCGCACTACGGCGTACGGACGAAGGACTTCAAGCTCATCCACTACTACGGCGCCGGCCTCGGCGTACCCGGCTCGTCGGACAACCTCTTCGAAGCCGAGTGGGAGCTCTACGACCTCCGCACCGACCCGGAGGAACTCGTCAACGTCGCCGACAACCCGTCGTACGCCGACATCCGCGCCTCCCTCGCCAACCGCCTGGCCGACCTCCAACACCACTACGCCGACGAACCCTACGAAGGTCCGGCGACCCCGAGCCCCCAGTGGTCCTGGGCCGACGAAAAGTCACTCCAAGCAGTCGCGGCCTACACGAAGACACTTCGATCGGACGCCTGAGGTCGCGACGGACGGGACTTTCGGCCCTGTTCGGGGCCGGGCCGGGAATGGTTCAATCGTGGAACTCGACATGTCGCAGGGGTGCGGGGTGGGCCTGGGGGCGGGGGGATCTGTTCCTGCGACGTGGAGTTGTGGATGCCAAGACATACTGAGCCGGCTGTCGAGACCTACTACCGCGACGGGGCCTGGCACACCCGCCGGGCCGACTGCCCCGACCCGTTCGCGTCGGGACCTGCCCGTGAGCACCTGATCACGGTCGGGTACGAAGTAGCCCGGTGGAACGCGCTGCCGCACATCATCCGGCGCACCGACGGGACCATCGCCGAGGTCAACAACTACGTCACTCCAGCGCTAGCTCATATGCTGCGGTGAATCCCAGCACCCGTTCGGCCGCGGTCAGGTCGAGCGGGGTCGTGCGGCCGGGAAGCTCGGCGCGGATCTCGGCCGTCGGGTGAAAGCGACGAAGCAATTCCAGGGTGGGGTAGGGCGCCAGCGTCCGCGGAGCCCCGACGTGGAAGACATGCGTCCCGCCGGCCTGAAGCGCCAGTACGGCGGCCCGCGCAGCATCCCGTGTGTCCAGGTAGGACCACAGGTCAGCAGCTCCGGTGGCCGGGTCCGCGGCGATCTGCTGGGCCCGAGGCAGCAGCCGATCCTCGAGATCGCCCACGAACGGGTACCGCAGCGCGATCACGTTCATGCCATGACGTCGCGCCATCATCGCCGCCGTCAGCTCGTCGGTCTGCTTCGACAACGCGTACGGATCCTCGGCGTGACTCGGCAGGTGCTCGTCGACCGGCACATACCCCGGACTCCGCGGCTGCGTGGCGAACGGCAACCCGTTCGCGGCGTAACTGCTCGCCACCACAGCGTTCCGCACCCCGGCCACCCCAGCCTCCTCGAGCAAGGTGAACGTCGCCAACGTGTTCCCCCCGAACACCTCGTACGGCGTCCCCCGGTGCGGCGCCGGCAGCGCAGCAAGATGTACGACGCCATCGGCACCGGCCAGCGCCTCCCGGCAGCTCACCGGTTCGCACGCATCGCCCACGACCAACCGCAGTCCCGGCACCGGAGCCGCCGTCCCCGGGAGCACCAGAGCTGTCACCTCGACGCCTCGGCCGAGCAGCTCCGCGACCACCGCACTCCCGATCCGGCCGGCTGCCCCGGTGACGAGCACTCGCTTCATCCGCAGCGCACCAGCTGCTCCGGGCGGGCCGACAGACCGTGGTAGATCCGGGGCGCGCCGTCGACCCGGAAGGTCACCTGGCCGTGCTTGCCGTCCAGCACCCGGTGCCGGCCGATACAGTCCGTCTCGGTGATCCGGTCGCGCGGTACGACCAGCGTCGTCTTGCTCGGCCAGTCGTCCTGCCAGGCCTCCGGGTGCGGGTAGTACGGCTGGTTCGGCGCGTGGTCGACGTTCAGCAGGTAGCCGTCCTTGCGGCTCCACAGGATCGACACCGGGCCGTCCGGGGTGTCGAACAGCAGGCCCTTGAGGTTCCGGTCGACCCGGGAGAAGTCCAGCCAGCGGACGAACTCGGCCTCTTCGAGCAGCCGGGTCCCGGTGGCGAACGCGAGCAGCGACGGCTTGGCCGACAGGTCGCGGTTCATCAGGCCGAAGTGGTACTCGGTGTTGCTCGGCACCGCCTCCTGCGGGTGGTGGATGGTGCTGTCGTGCAGCTGGTACCAGTTCACGCCGTCGACACCTTCGGCCTTGCTGAGCGCCATCGTCAGCAGCACGTTCTCCGCCGCCTGGCGCATCGTGTCGTTCCACCAGTAGTTGGGGCGTGTGCAGGCGTAGGCCTCGGTCAGCCACAGCTCCTTGCCGCCGCCGTACTCGGTGATCCGGCGCTTGGCCTCGCGGACCGAGCCGAGGAAGTTCCAGTAGGAGCCGTTGTCGCCGGTCACCCACTCGTCCGGCGTCGGCGCGTAGTCGGGAGTGAAGTTGCCGCGGCCCGGGTGGAATGCGAACACGTCGATCAGGTCCCAGCCGCCGGCGGCGTGGAAGTTGTCCGTCCAGTTGACGTCCATCCCGCCGAGACCGTTGTTCATCACCTTCACGTCGTACCCGACCTCGGCCAGTCGCTCGACCACCGGCCGCAGGCCGTCGCGGATGTACTTGTCGGCGTACAGGCCGGACATCCACGGCTGGTTACGCTCGTTGTCGACCTCGAAGTAGCGCGCGCCGGCGTCCACCACGACGTCGACGAGCTCGGCGGCCCAGGCCTTGGCCTGCTCCGGCGTCGAGTCGAAGACCACGTCGCCGTGCTGGATGTTGGTCATGATGCCCATCGCCCGCAGCTCGTCCGGCGCAATCCCGGGCGCGCCGTTGTACGCGATCCGCACCGACGCGACCCCGATCCGCTGCATCAGCGCGGCGACGTCCTCCTTGCTCGGCTCCAGCAGCCAGGGGTAGTTCGCGACGCCGAAGATGCCGCCGCCCTGATACTCGTACGGCGGCAGTGTGGACAGCGTCGTCCGCGCGAAAGCCTCGGTGCCACCGGTCGACGCCTTCACCTCGACAAAGGCGATGCCCTGCTGTTTGAGAGCGGGCACGTTGAGCGTCTGGTCGGTGCTCTCCCCCGCCGCCAACGCGAGCGTGGTGGACCCGCCCGCGAGCTTCCGGCCGTCGAAGTCGCGGGCGAACCAGGTCAGCTGAATCGACGCAGCGGTCTTGCCGCCGTTGACGACCTGGGCGTGGACGGGCATCACCGCGCCGACGTCGTACAGGTTGAACGGCTGGTCGGTCCAGATGTCGACGCCCACCGGCCGGGCGACAGCGGCGGCGTTGGCGGCGGCCGGTCGCATCTGGCCCAGCACCAGATCGGCTTCGTGCACGAGCACGCCGAAGGCGTCGTACGTGCCGACGATGTGCATCCAGGACGGCGTCGTCCAGTCCGGGCGGCTGGACTCGAGGCGGAAGTAGGCGGTGAGGTCCGGCCAGGCCGAGGCGTAGACGATGCCGTCGTTGGTCTCGTACGGCACGCCGCCGCCCGGGTCGCGGTTCCACCGGGTCATCGCGGTCGGACGCTCCGGCCCGCTCGCGTTCACCACCACGCGGGTGAACTGGGAGTTGAGATACATCGGGTTCGAGCTGGTCGCGTCCCAGCGCAGGTGCAGGCGATGGGCGGTGACGTCGAAGGTCCCGGTGACGGTGATCGCGTTCGCCGCCGCGCCCATCCGGTAGTTGACCCGGATCGCCTGCCGGCCGTCCGCGAGCGTGACCAGCGACGGCGTGCCGCCGAACGTCCGCTGGCCGCCGAGCACGGTGTCCTTCACCTGGAAGTGCGCGATCCGGATCCGTTCGGTGCCCGCGCCGTCGCTGACCACGACGGTCCCGTCGGTCTGGGCGACGATCGAGATCCCGTCCGCGCTGAGGGTGTACGCCGTCGCCGCTCGGGCGGTCCCGGCCGGGAGCAGCCCGCCCGCCACCCCGGCGGCGGCGAGCGAGCCGGCCACGAAGGTACGGCGGGTCGGCTTCGATACATGGTCTGTCATGGCGTTCCTCCGGTGGTCTGCAGGGGAAGGGCGAGGCCGATGAAGATCCGCGGGGCGCCGTCGAGCGTGACGGTCACCTGCGAGTTGCTCGCCTGGTGTGTGGCGACGTCCATGCCGAGACAGTTCAGCTCGCGCACGGAGGTGGTCGCGGCCGGCGTCGGCAGCGTCGCGCTGGTCTTCGTCGGCCACTGGTCCTCCCACGGTTCGGGAGTGCGGTAGTACTCGGTGCTGCTGGGGATCCGGCGGGCCGGGTCGGTGTTGAGCAGGTAGCCGTCCTTGCGGGACCACAGGATGTTCACCTTGCCGCCGGGCCCGTCGAAGACGAGCCCGAACAGCTGTTGATCGGCCAGTTCGGCCCAGCCGAGCCAGGTGGACTGGTCGAGCCAGCGCGCGACGGTCGCGAACGCCAGCAGCGACGGCTTCGGGCTGAGGTCGCGGTTCAGCAGGCCGTAGTGGTACTCCGGATCATCCGGATCGGCCTCCATCGGCTGGAACTGGATCGAGTCGTTCAGCGTGTACCAGGTCACGCCGCGCACGCCGTACACCTTGGCCAGCGCGAGCTGTAGCAGCACGTTCTCGGCGGCGTGCCGGTAGGTGTCGGACCACCATCGGTTCGGCCGCGTCACGGCGTACGCCTCGGTGAGCCACAGCTCCTTGTTGTCATTGGCAACGGCAGTGACCTTGGCCTTGCGGAGCGTGCCGAGGAAGTTCCAGCGGGTCTCGTTCGACCACGGCGGCGGCGGGTCGTAGTCGGCCACGTAGTTGCCGCGTCCCGGGTGGTACGCCAGTACGTCGACGTGCTCCCAACCACCGGCGGCGCCGAAGTCGGCGATCCACTGGTCGGGGAAGCCGGCCAGGCCGCAGTGCATCACCTTGAAGGTGGCGCCCTTCGCGGTCATTGCCGCGCGCAACGGAATCAGGACGTTGTCGACGTACTCCGCAGGTGTCCGGTCCGCGGCGGTGAGGTTCAGCTCGTTGCCGCACTCGTAGTACTGGGCTCCCGAGTACATCGCCCGGCCGACCATGTCATCTGCCCATTTCGCGCTGCCACCGTCCCACGGAAGCTCGCCGGCCAACTGCATGTTGTGCGCGAAACCTTCCGCGTCCAGGGCGTCGACGGTCGGACCGGGTGAAGCGCCGAAGTTGTTGTAGTTCCGGTACGCCGTCCGCACCCAGCGCATCCCGATCAGCTGCATCAGGTCGAGTACGGCGGCAGTCGACGGCCGCTCGAGATACGCGAAGTTCGCCATCCCGAACATGCCGGCGTCCCCATCCCCGTAGGTGAACGCCGACAACACCGCCAGGTTGGTGCGGGCGAACGCGATCTCGGTGGTCGGCGCGGCGGCGTCGTACACGACTGCCTCGACGAACCGAACGTCACGGCTGCCGAGGGTGATCTGGAAGAACGTGTTCCAGACCGCGCGGGCGCCGACTGTGCCACTGGCCGTCCCGGTGGTGCTGCTGTTGTTCCAGTCCCGGACCACCCAGTCGACGCGGACCGTCCGCGAGGTCAGGCCGGCGTTGACCACTTGGAGGTTGACGGTTTTGGCCCCGCCAGTCGTCCACAGGTTGAAGGGCTGGTCGGTCCAGAGGTCGATGCCGAGGTCGCCGTCGCGGGCGATCACCCCGGCCGAGTGCGGCCGCATCACCCCGAGCACGACGTTGCTCTCGACGTATCCGCTGGAGCTGGTGACCGCCGTCCCGGCCGCGTGCAGGTAGCCGCCGTTGCTGAATCCCTTGGTGCTCTGCGGGACTCGAATGAAGGCCCGGTTGTCCGACCACGTGGAGGAGTAGCCGACGCCGTTCGTGGTCTCGAACGGAACACCGCCACGCAGTGCACCGGTGGCCGCGTCCCGGTCGCGATTCCACAACGCGACCGGGTCGTACGCCTCGACCACGCCGGATCCGATCACGTTCCGGGCAAAGCGGAAGCTGTCCGCGCGAAGGTTCGCGACGCCGGTGACGTCCCAGCGCACCCGGGCCTTGCGCAGCCCCACCGCGAACGTGCCTACCACCTCGCCGATCGGCGCGGTGTACCTGATCGTGAACTGCTGCGGTCCGTCCGGCGTGATCGACGCGATCCCGGTCGTCCGCTGAACGATCTTGGTCTCGCCGGACATGTAGGCGTACTCGAACGTCGTCAGGTCGAACCGGCGGACGCCACCACCGTCGAGCACCTTCACATAGCCCGGGACACCGGCGGCATCAGGTACGGCAACCAGGCTGACCGTCCCCGCCGAGTCGGTGATCTGTACGTCGGCGCCGTACGCAGGAAGCGCGGTCGCGCCGGCGACTGTCGCAGCGACCGTGCCGCCGAGCACGACACGCCTGCTGATGGGTATGTCCATTGCCGATCACCCCTTCACACCGGTGAAGCCGAGGCCCGCGACGACGTAGCGCTGCAGGACGAGGAAGACGAGGACAGGAGGCGCGAGCGCCATCGCCATGGCGGCGATCAGCTCGTCGAGCGGAGCGGCGTCGACGAGGTTCACCAGCGCGACGCTGATCGGCTGCAGGGTGGGGTCGGAGATCACCACCAGTGGCCAGATGAACTCCTTCCAGGAGTGCATGATCGCCAGCAGGCTGATCACAGCGATCACCGGCCGGCTCATCGGCAGCACGATCCGGGTGAGCAGTTGCCAGGTGCTCGCGCCGTCGACCTTCGCGGCGTCGTACAACTCCTGGGGCAGCGCCTCGAAGAAGCGGGTCGCGAGCAGCACGTTGAACGCGTTGGCTCCGGCCGGCAGCCAGATCGCCCAGTAAGTGTCGAGCAGGTTGAGCCCGAGCAGCGGCACGTCCAGCACGGTCAGGAACAGACTGACCAGGGACACGGTGTACGGGACGAACATGGTCGCCAGGATGGCCACGTAGACGTAGCGCCCGATCCGCGGCCGGATCACCGCGAACGCGAAGCCCGCGGTCATCGCCACGAACAGCTGCACGAACCAGGACCCGAACACGATCTGCACGGTGTTCGCCAGGTAGCGCCCGACCCGGAGCTCGGTGAACGCGGTCGCGAAGTTGCCGAAGTCCGGCTCGGCCGGCCACAACCGCAGCGGATGCGCGACCAGCTCCGCCGGCGGTGAGACGGCGCCCTTGATCGTCCAGTACAGCGGCCCGATGCCGATCACCAGGAGCAGGATCAGCGTGAGCACCTGCGCGGTCCGGAGCGCGAACGCCACCAGCGGCCGGCGCAGGTCATTGCTGGAGGCAAACGTCGTCGGTTGCTCACTCACTTCGTGCTCCAGCTTCTCGTCAACCGCAGGTAGACCGCGGACAGCGCCGCCAGGACGATCGCGAGTACGACGGACAGCGCGGCGGCCTGCCCGTACTCACCGTCCTGGAAGCCGTACCGGAAGATCAGCAGCAGGATGGTCAGCGTCGCGTTGTCCGGACCGCCCTGAGTGAAGATGTAGGGCTCGGTGAACACCTGGATCGTGCCGATCAGCTGCAAGAGCAGCAGCAGCCCGATCACCGGCCGCAGCTGCGGCAGCATCACGTGCCAGATCCGCCGCCAGATCCCGGCGCCGTCGCTCTCGGCCGCTTCGTACAGCTCGGCCGGGATGCCGGTCATCGCGGCCAGGTAGATCAGCGCGGCGCCGCCCATCCCAGCCCAGGTTGCCTCCAGCACCAAACTCAGCATCGCCGACTGCGACGACTGCAACCACGGATACGGGCCGAGCCCGATCAGGCCGAGCGCCTGGTTGAACAGGCCGCTGCCCGGGTCGTAGAACCACTTCCACAACAGGATCGCCACGACCGGCGGCACCACGACCGGGAGATACACCAGGACTCGGTACGCCGCGGCGCCACGCCGTACCGTCGACATCAAGGCTGCCAGCAGGATCGGCGCCGGGAACCCGATGACCAGGCCGAGCGCGACGAACAACAGCGTGTTCCAGACCGCCGTACCGACCAGCGGGTCGGTCAGGACGGCCCGGAAGTTCTCCAGGCCGACCCACACGGCCGGATCGACCAGGTTGGTGCGCTGGAACGAGATCAGCAGTCCGCGCAGGATCGGCCACCAGGAGAACAACCCGAAGACCAGCAGGGCCGGTGCCAGGAAGACCAGGCCGAGGAGCTCGCGGCGAAGTGTGGCCCGCCTACGGGACGCCGGCGCCGGTTGGACGGCGACGGTGTCCCGCTGCGGCGGGGGCGCCAGGACTGCAGTCACTTCTGCTCCGTGGCGAGCATCTTGTTCGCGTCCGCCTCGGCCTTCGCCAGCAGGGCTGCGATGTCGGCGTCCTGCTTCGTCAGCACGGACTGCACCACCGGGTCGAGGATGGTGTAGAGCTTCTGCGCCGCGACTGGCGGCTCAGGGCGCAGCTCGAGCTTCGGCGTGCCGTCGAGCCAGGGCTTGAAGTGCTCGAGCTCCACGTTGACGTGCGGCTTGATCGCGGCGTCGATCTTCTGCTGCTGCTCGACGCTGAACATCGGCAGGGTTGGCACGCCGACCGCGGCCTCCGGGTCCTTGGCGAGCGCCTTCGCCCGCTCAGCCGCGACTGCCGGGTCGTACTGCGGCTCGGCGTTGGCGAACAGCAGCCACTTCGCCGCGGCCTCGGCCTTCTCCTTCGGCACCGACGCCGGCACCATGAACACCTCGGCCCCACCGAGCGTCGCGTTGCCACCAGCCTGCGGGAGTGCGGTGATGCCGTAGTCCGCGGTGTTCTTCAGGCCGAACTTCATCTTCGCCAGCCGGTAGGTGCCCGGGGTGCCCATGAACATGCCGATCTGGCCGGCGGCGAACTGCTTGACCACGTCGTCCTGGTCCATCAGCTGGTTCTGGCCCATCGAGTTGTCGGTCCAGCGCATCGCCTTGAGCAGCTCGAGCGCCTTCTTCGTCGGCTCACTGTTGAACCCGGCAACGAACTTGCCGCCCTGCTCGGTCTCCATCGCGCCGCCGTGCGTGTAGGTCAGCATGGTCAGCTGCCAGCCGCCGGTGTTGCCCTTCGCCTCGTGCACGAAACCGGCCTTCCCGGTCTTCGCGCTGATCTGCTTGGCGTAGGCGCGGACCTCGTCCCAGCTGGTCGGCGGCTTGTCCGGGTCCAGGCCGGCCTTGCTGAACAGCGCCCGGTTGTAGACCAGACCTTGCGCGAACGGCGCCTGCGGGACGCCGTACACCTCCCCCGCGCTGTCACTCAGCGGCTGCAGGACCTGCGGGTTGAACTCGGTGTAGTGGTTCCAGGCCTTCAACCCGCTGGTGATCGGCTGCACGTGCTTGCGCGCGATCAGGCCCTGCGGCTCGGTGAGCGGCACCTGGATGACGTCCTCGATGGTCTTGCCGGCCAGCTTCGCGGAGAACGTCAGCGGGTCCCAGCGGTTCTCGGTGCCCTCGATCGTGATGCCGGGGTTCTTCGCCTCGAAGTCGTCGGCCAGCCGGTTGAACTGCTCCAGCGCGGCCTTGTCGGTCGCGGCCGGCATGCCCTGCACCCGAAGCGCGATCGCGGATCCGGTCCCCCCGCCGTCGTCGCTCGTGCTGGGGGCGAGCCCCGAGCAGCCGGTCAGCGCGAGGGCTGCCGCGCCCACCACCAGGTATCGGGCACGCGTCGATGTAGCCATGTCTGTTCTCCAGGGGAGTGCGTACGACGAGCCGCCGGCCCGTCGCCGTGGATGAGTTGCGCGCCGTGGGGCGAGCCGGCGCGATCAGCCGCGCGGTGCCGCGCGGTGTGGGATGTGGGGAGTGGTCAGGCGCGTCGTGGCGCGGGGCCTGTCGACGCGCGGGGGATGAGGCGCGAACCGACCTCCACCAGCTGCTGGCCGGTGGCCGTGCCGGTGATGGCCTCGACGATCAGGTCGGTGGCATGGGTGGCCACGGTCTGCGGTGAGATCCGGATCGTCGTCAGCGCGGGGATCGACAGGCCGGCGAGCAGCGTGTCGTCGATCCCGATCACGCTCACCTCCCCCGGCACGTCGACTCCGGCGCCGGCCAGGCCGTGCAGGACGCCGACCGCGACGAGGTCGTTGTGCGCGAGGATGGCGGTGGCGCCGTTCGCGATCGCGAGGGTGGCCGCGTGCAGGCCGGTCTCGAAGCGTGGTTCGTACGGCCCGAGCTCGACCAGCGCCAGGCCCTGCGCGTCGAAGGTCTCTCTTATCGACTTGCCCCGCAGGTGTTCCGGCCGCGAGCAGTTGACGAACACGCAACTGGTGTGGCCGAGCGCCCGCAGGTGCTCGGCAGCCTGCGTGACACCAGGTGTGAGAGAGAGGTGCAGCTCCGGGATGCCGGGCACGTGCCGGTTCACCAGCACGAGCGGGATCCCCTCCGCCAGCTCCCGCAACTTGCCGTCGGACAAGGTCGATGCCCAGAGCACCAGACCGTCGACCTTCTTGACGATCGCCTCGATGGTCTCGACCTCGTCGGCCTCCCGCTCGTCGCAGTCCGCAACCAGCAGCGTGTGGCCGTGGGTGCGCGCCCTGGTCTGCATCGCCTTGACGATCGGCGGGAAGAACGGGTTGGCGATGTCCGGGATCACCAGTCCCAGCGACTCCGTCCGCCCACTGCGCAGCGTCCGGGCCGCCGGATCGGGCCGGTAGCCGAGCCGGCCGGCCGCCGCCAGCACCTTGTCCCTGGTCGCGCCCTGCACCTGCTCCGGAGCGGTGAACACCCGCGAGACGGTCGACGGCGACACCCCGGCCGCCTTCGCCACGTCCCTGACCGTCACTGCCATCCGGACCACCTCTCCTGTCACTCGGTTGCAACATGTTTGCAATCGATCCCGAAACATGTCAACAGCTCGATTAGCCCTATTTTGCGCCCATCCGTCGCTTGCGCTGATGGCCGGTTGGGATGAATGATGACGTCGTCCCGCAATGTTTCTGAAACACAGATGAGGCTCGATGAAGATCACCGGCTGGGAAGTTCTCACCCTCCCCGACCGCGGCGACGCGATGATGCTCGTCGTCGTCGACACCGACGAGGGCATCCACGGCATCGGCGAGGTCGGCGTCCGCTCCCGCCAGCGTGCGGTCGCCGGCGGTCTCGACCATTTGGGCGAGCTGATCACCGGTGAGGACCCGCTGCGGACCGAGCACCTGTGGCAGGTGATGTTCCGCAGCGGCTTCTACCCCGCCGACCGCATCCTCACGTCCGCGATCGCTGCGCTCGACGTCGCGTTGTGGGACATCCGCGGCAAGGCGCTCGGCGTGCCTGTGCATCAGCTGCTCGGTGGTCCGGTGCGCGACCACGTGCCCTGTTACGTCCACGTCGGCGACGGGATGAACGATCGTCCCCGCTTCCTCGAACGCTGCCGTGCGCTCGTCGCCGAGGGCTGGCGGCACCTGCGGTTCTCCGTGCCGCACGACGATGACGTGCTCGACGAACGCCGTACGCTCCGGCTTGGGATCGAGCTGTTCCATCAGGTCCGCGAGGTGGTCGGTGACGACATCGAGCTCATCCTCGACGTGCACACCCGGCTCGACCCGCCGGAGGCGCTGACGTTGTGCCGCGAGATCGAGTCGGCCCGGCCGTACTTCGTCGAGGACGCGATCCGGGCCGAGCATCCGGAGACGTATCGCATGCTGCGGGCGCGGACCGGCGTACCGCTGGCTGCTGGTGAGCAGTTCGCCTCGAAGTGGGAGTTCGCCCGGTTGATCGAGACCGAGCTGATCGACTACGCGCGGGTCGATGTGGCGATCGCGGGCGGTCTGACCGAGGCGTGGAAGATCGCGGCCGGCTGCGAGACCCACTACGTGAAGCTGGCGACTCACAACCCGCTCGGTCCGGTCACCGCCGCCTCGTCGCTGCAGCTCAACCTCGCCAGCCCCAGCGCGGCGATCCAGGAGCACCAGTCGGAGCCCGCGACCGAGCTGGCCGCCTTGTTCACGACTCGTCCGACCGTCGTCCCCGGCCGGGTGCTGCTCTCGGACCTGCCCGGTCTCGGTGTCGACATCGACCGCGAACGCGCCCGCGCCTACCGCGCCGAATCCCGGGAGCTCCCGCAGCTGCGCAAGCCCGACGGGTCGTTCACGAACTGGTAGTGCTGACCCACCAGGTGGATAGCGTCTCCCGGATCAGGACTTCCGGAGGTGGGGATGGCTGGTCAGAGGACTGTCGTTCGTGCGCGCAAGGCGCCGCCGCCGCGGCGGAAGGCGCAGATCGGCGGTGGGACTGCGTGCGGTCCGCGGGCACCAGCTGGGAGCTCTTGCGGCGCTCGGACGGCGTCCTTCGGGTGCATGATCTGGGCAACGGCGAGCAACTGCTGACCCAGGACGCGCTCGGCGCAGACCAGACCATCCCGATGGATCGGTTCGACGTCGGCGAGGTGGGCCGGGTCGTGATCGCCAACGGCTGGCAGTGGACGCCGCCCGGTAGTACGACGGCTGTCGGCGACCCGACCGCCGTACCGGAGCCGATCGAGGAGACCCGGATCGCGCTTCGTGATGGTCGGTCGGACCCGGCAGAGCTGCCAGCGAAGTTTCCGCCGGCGGTCGTGGTGCCAGTCGTGATCGGTCTTGCGGTGGTGCTGGCGGGAGCCGCGATCGCCGGCGTCTCGCCGACCGGGATCATGATCGCGGCCGGCGGGCTCGGAGTGGCCTTCGCGCTCGGGATCACCGTGATGGCGATCGTGTCGGTCCGCCAGTCGTCGCTTGTTCTCACGATCACGCCGTACCGGGTCAGCCTGACCCACGGGACGCTCACGTCCGAAGTCGTGCAACGCACGGCAGTCGCGACGGCAAGCGTCGCAGACCGCTGGATCCGGCTCCGCAGTCCCAAGGGCAGGTCGTTGATCTGGATCCCGTTCAAGCAGCGCCGTGACGAGGTGCTCGGTGCGCTGGCGCGCAACGGCTGGCCGACCAGCGAGTCCCACGGTGGCCTTCGCCGGCACCTCTGACATGGTGGTCCCATGGCCATCGAGGTTCGTCCGGCGTCGGTGTTCGAGGATGTGCGGGCCGTGCTCGGTCCGAAGTCGCCGAGCTCCAACGTGTGCTGGTGCCTGAGCTACCGGATCCCGTCCAAGCTCAACAACGAACTGCGCGGTCCGGCTCGCGGTGAGTACGTCGCCGAGCTGTGCCGCGCCGAGCTCGCGCCCGGTGTCCTCGCGTACGACGGTGACGAGCCGGTCGGCTGGGCTGCGGTCGCACCGCGGTCGGACACGTCGTTCGCCCGCAACCGCAAGATCCCGCACGTCGACGACCTGCCGGTGTGGTCGCTGTGGTGCATCCGGGTCCGTCCCGGGCACCGCAAGCAGGGCATCACGCACGCGCTGATCGCCGGCGCTATTGACTTCGCGCGTGAGCACGGTGCGCCGGCGGTCGAGGCGTACCCGCTCGACAACGGCGACGCCAAGGTCGACCTGACGATGGCGTACGCCGGCCTCCGCAAGAACTTCGAACGCGCCGGCTTCACCAAGGCCGCCGACACCACCTCGGTCCTAGCCGGCCACCCTCGCGTCCTGATGCGCCTCGACCTCAGCTGACCGGCGGCGGTGGTACGCGTGGGTGACCACCGCGAGAAGCGGACCCCACAGGATCAACGGAAGGTAGACCGTCGCCATCAGGATCTGCCAGCCGCCCTGCGGTTCCAGCGGGTCGTAGAAGAGGTCCGTGAACATCAACGGGTTCAGACTCCACAACAGGATCAGACCGATCGACCCGATCGTCGCCGGGACCACCGCGGCAAGCGTCGGAAACCGCGGCCCGCACACGCGAAGCGCGCACAGAGACCGCAGAGCCCTGGCTGTCAGAGGAAGAAGAGATATTGCACAGGACAACATAACGAGAGCACTCCGCCCGCGCCCGTGAATTTCCACCCGCCCCCCCAACTACGCGTAGAAGCGGGCGCGTGGGGAGACAACTGTCAGCGGGCGAAAACCACCTCGGGGTACTTCGGTGACGGGCGGTCGAGGAGGGGTTGGCGGAGGCCGCGGAGGAAGCGGGCGAAGAAGGCGGTGAGGTAGGCGCGTTGGCCGCGGATGCTGCCGGATGGGTTGACGGTGCCCAGGAATCGGGTCACATCCTCGTTCGGTACGCCGTACTTGGCGGCAATGGCTGGGACCGAGAACTGGTAGTCGGCGAAGGCGCCGTGGGTTCCGGTGGGGATGCTGAGGTCGAGGTTCCAGCCGCGCTGATTCGCCCAGAAGCTCATCCAGGAAGGATCCTCGAATGACCCACCGGGCAGATGCGAGTGACCATCGGCACCGAACAGGAGGAACGGGCGATCCAGGCCGCGCTTGGCCACTTCGCTCAGTTCGCCCTGCGGGAAGCTGTACTGCAGGGTGCCGTCGAGGTTGACGCCCGCATCGATCCGACGGTCGACGAGCATGGTCTCCGCCGCGGTGAACCCACCCGCGCTGTAGCCGAACATCCCGGTACGACGCAGATCGAGCGCGTCGGCCAGTCCGGTCGGCAACGCCCGGCCCTCGGCATCAGGGTTGTTGCCGACAGCAAGATCCGCCAGCGCGTCCAGCACGAACCGGGTGTCCGCCACCCGCGCCTGGATCGCCGTCTTGTTGTCATCGGTCGGCAGTACGACGGGCGCGACCGAACCGTCCGGGAACTGCACCGGCGCCTCACCGGTGTGATCGATGGTCACCACGACGTACCCACGGCTGGCCAGTTCCTCGACGTGATTGGTCCCGAGGATCCGCGACGTACCGAGTCCTGGCGAGTACAGGATGATGGGATGCCGTCGGCCGAGCACGGGAGCGCCCAGCCGCGCATGCGTCGCCGTACGGGCGTAGTCGACCTGCCCCGGGCGGAGGCCCAGCGTGACGGCGACCTCATCCGCAAGGGGCACAGCTGCCTGGGCCGGTGCGTAGAAGGCCTGCGGTCCGACCGGGAACGCCGGGTACCACACGCTGACCATCAGCTCGCGGGTCTGGCCACTCCCCCACGGATCCTGGCGTCGATTGTCGACAAGGTGTAGCTCGACCGTCGCGATCGGATACGGCCCGGTCGGCCGCGGCAGCTCCAGCCGATAGCCGGCCCCGCTGCCGACCCCGGTGCCGACCTCAGCCTGCGCCGTCCACGGCACCGCGGACACCGCGACCCCGGAGGCGAGCAGGCCAAGCACGGTACGGCGACTCATCGTTGTCATACTCCGAGGTTGCCTGCCACCCTCGTCATCACGGATCAACCTCTGGTCGGACCCCAGAGCCGACGTCAGACGGACAAACGCCGTGGCCGGCGGTTGCTGTGCAGCCGCCGGCCACCCGTCAGCGCGTGAGATGCTGACCGGGACGGGGCGGGTTCGAGCGAGGACGGGATGATGAGCAAGCGGCGGGTCACGTCGACGGACATCGCCAAGGCGTCCGGAGTGTCGCGGTCAGCGGTCTCGCTCGTTCTCAACGGCCGCGGCGCCGGCATGGTCGACGCGGAGAAGCAGGAGCGGATCCGCGCGATCGCCCGTGAGATGGGCTACGTCCCCAACGCGTCCGCGGTGAACCTGCGCCGGCAGCGGACCGCGACCATCGGCCTGGTCACCGACGCGATCGCGAGTGCGCCGTTCGCCGGTCCGCTCTTGTCGGGCGCGAGTGACGTGGCGCTCGAGGCCGGGTACATGATCCTGACCATCGACACCTGGCAGCATCCGTCGTACGTCGACGGCGCGATGAGCACGCTCCGGGCGCGCGATGTCGACGGCGTGATCTACGCGGACGCCGGCCTGCGACAGGTCGACCGGCTGGACGTGCCGCCCGGTCTGCCGCTGGTCATGGCCAACGCGTACGTCGCGGACGATTCGCTGCCGGCCTTCATCCCCGATGACGAGGGCGGCGGGCGGTCCGCGGCCGAACTGGTGCTCGAGGCCCGCCACCGCCGGATCGCCTTCATCACCGGCAACTCGGACTCGCCGGCCACGGCCGCACGGATCCGGGGCTTCACCGCGGCGATGAATGACGCCGGACTGCCGGTGGAGGGCAGCCTCATCCCGGCCCGCTACAGCGTCAGTTCCAACCACGCGGCCGCGCTCGAACTCCTGCGCCGCCCCGATCGGCCGACCGCGATCCTGGCCGCCAACGACCGGGGCGCGACCGGCGTCGTGCTGGCCGCGGCGTCGCTCGGACTCTCCGTCCCGCGCGATCTGTCGGTGGTCGGGTACGACGACGAGCAGTTCCTCGCCGCCGAGGTACCACCGGGCCTGACCACGATCGCACTGCCGCACCGCGAGATGGGCCAACGCGCCACCGCCGAACTCCTGGCCCGCATCGCCGGCGAGGACCACGGCGAGGGCGGCACGGAGAGGCTCCCTTGCCTCCCGGTCATCCGCGGCACCGTCGCTTCACCACCCCACCTCTGATCCCGCAGCCACCCTTGACAGCGGTCACCTAACACCTGTTAGGTACTGACGCACCTAACAGGTGTTAGGTCGGATCAAGTGAGGAACTCATGACGGATTGGACCGCGCTGACCCGATCACCCGGCCGGCGCCAGAGCCGATCCATCAATGCGGAGAACCCAACAGGTGCACCAGGCCAGGCAGCGACGGCCGCCTCGGCTCTCGGCCCTTCCCGCAAAGGCCGTCCGGCCATCTCCCTGGAGCCGGGCGGGACGGCCACGCTGGCCGATATCGACGGTCCCGGCGTCATCCGCCACATCTGGATGACCGTCCCCGACAAGACCTCGGCAGGCCCATGGGTACTGCGTGACCTGGTGTTGCGGATCTGGTGGGACGGCGAGGAGGAGCCGGCTGTCGCCGTACCGCTCGGAGACTTCTTCTGCAACGGATTCGGTCAGCGCACGCTCGTCACCTCGGTGCCCATCGTGGTCGCGCCGACCGGCGGGATGAACAGCTACTTCCCGATGCCGTTCCGCAGTCACGCCCGGATCGAGGTGACCAGCGAGCATCCCGGGACCATCGGCGGGATCTACTACCAGATCGACTACACGGTCGACGACGTACTGGACGCGGACACCGTGCGCTTCCACGTGCACTGGCGGCGGAGCAACGCCTCCACCGCACCGGGCGAGGACCATGTCATCCTCGACGGAGTCGTTGGCAGCGGCAACTATGTCGGCACGTACATCGGATTGACCGCGCTGGAGCGGTACTGGTGGGGCGAGGGCGAGGTGAAGTTCTACCTCGACGACGACGATGCCTATCCGACCCAGTGCAGCACGGGCCTCGAGGACTACGCCGGTGGCGCCTGGGCGTTCCAGGATGCACTCCGCAACGATCCGCCACCGGTGCCGCTGACGTTCAGTTCGCCGTACTGCGGGTATCCGTTCTACTCGGCCGAGGACACCACCCGCGCCTCGCCGTTCGCCACCAGCACGCTCCAATCCCACGGCATGTATCGCTGGCATCTTCCGGATCCGGTGATCTTCCACCAGCGGCTGCGGATCACCCTGCAGCAGATCGGCGCCTGGGACCACGGGCACTTCGAACGCTCCGACGACATCAGCACCGTCGCGTACTGGTACCAGCTACCCGGCGGGTCGAACGACCTGCCGCCCTTGCCGTCGCGCGAGTTCCGCCGTCCCCGCTAGAAAGGGCCTCCGTGACCGACTATCAGGAGACCAACCGCGGTCAGTTCCACTTCAGCCCTCGACGCGGCTGGATGAACGACCCCAACGGGCTGGTCCACTACCGCGGCACCTATCACTTCTACTTCCAGCACAACCCGTACAGCCTGGTCTGGGACACCATGTACTGGGGCCACGCCACCAGCACCGACCTGGTCCACTGGCAGCAGCAACCCAACGCACTCGATCCCACTGTCCACCCCGGCGAACTGTGGTCCGGCGGCGGTGTGGTCGACGTACGGAACACCTCCGGGCTCAAGGACGGGGACCACGATCCGATCCTGGTCTTCACCGGCACCCAGGGCGTGCGGGTGTTCTACAGCCTCGACGGCGGTATGACCTTCACGGCGTACGACGGAGGTCGCGTCGTGGCCCAACCGAGTGGCCGCGAAAGCCGCGACCCGAAGGTCATCTGGCACCAGCCCACCGAGCGCTGGGCGATGGTCGTCTGGTCCGACAACGACGGCAACGGCCTGGACTTCTTCGGGTCGCCGAACCTACGCGACTGGGAACGGACCGGCCGGTACGTGGCCGACTGGTTCTTCGAGTGCCCCGACTTCACACCGATGGAGTTGGACGGCGAACTCACCTACGTACTGCGGGACGGCCGCGGATCGTACGTCGTCGGCGACTTCGACGGCCGGAGTTCACCACGACGTGGACGGAACCGCAGACGATCACGGTCAACCCCGGCCCGGCGGCCGGTCCGTACTATGCGGCTCAGTCGTTCGACAACATGCCTGACGGCCGCATCGTCACGATGGCCTGGCAGGGCGAGAACCGCGGGTCGACCTGGACGGGCAACGCCAGCTTCCCGGTCGAACAACGCCTGGTCTCCAGTCCTGACGGGCCTCGCATCCAGAGCGTGCCGGTCGACGAGATCCGCGCTCTACGCCGTACGACCAGAACTTGGGGCCCAACGCAACTGTCTCCGGAGACTCCGCTGCTCGCCGATGAGCCCGCCGAGTCCTTCGACCTCGAAGCCGTCTTCGACCTGACCGACACCACCGCCGGCTCGTTCACCTTCCGCGTCCGAACCGGTGTCGACCTCACCTACGACATCGGCACCCATGCCTTGAACGGCCACCCACTCCGGCCCTCCCCCGACGGCACCCTCGCCCTCCGCCTCCTCGTCGACCGCGGCCAGCTCGCCATCTTCGCGGCCGCCGGCGTGTACTACGAATGCCTCAACATCGAGCCTGGCAACGATCTTTGTCTGACAAGTGAGGGTGTTGTACAGCTGACAGCGGTATCCCTCCATCACCTCAACTCGATCTGGTGACGCGGCCTGTCTCGTAGGCCCACATGACGATCTCGACCCGGTTCCGGGCGCCGAGCTTGGCCATGATGCTGGCGAGGTGTGTCTTCACGGTGCTGAGGCTGACGTGCAGGTCGGCGGCGATCTCCGCGTTGGTCCGGCCGTGGGCCACAGTGACCAAGACCTCCTCTTCCCGGCCGGTGAGCGGCTCGACGGGTTGAGCCGGTGGGCGGCCGCGCCGTACGTCGGAGAAGGCGGCGAGCAGCCGGGCGGTGATGCTCGGGGCGATCAGGGCATCACCGTCGGCGGCGGCGTGGATCGCCTGGATCAGCAGCGCGGGTCCGGAGTCCTTGAGCAGGAATCCGCGGGCACCGGCTTTGAGCGCGCCGTGCACGTACTCGTCGAGATCGAAGGTGGTGATCACCACGATCGCGAGCGGATCGTCGACACCGGCACCGGCGAGTTCGCGGGTCGCCGCGATCCCGTCCATCCCCGGCATCCGGATGTCGAACAGGCACACGTCGGGCCGCAGCCGGCGGGCGAGCTCGACCGCCTCGTGGCCGTCGGCGGCCAGACCGACGACCTCGATGTCGGGCTGTGCGTCGAGGATCATCGCGAGCCCGGTGCGAATCAGGTCCTGGTCGTCGGCAACGAGTACCCGGATGGTCATCGGGCTGCCCTGGGCAGCGTCGCCTCGACGGTCCAGCCGCGGTCCGGACCAGGACCTGCCTCCAGGAAACCGCCGAGGAGCGTCGCTCGTTCGCTCATCCCGATCAGGCCGTAACCCGACGGGTTCCGCACGATCGATCCGGCGTCGCCGTTGTCGGAGACGGTCAGGCGAATGCAGTCCGCTTCCCCGGCGACGCGAACGTCGATCCGGGTTGCGTGACGCGCATGGCGTACGGCGTTCGTCACCGATTCCTGCGCGATGCGATAGACCGCCGTACCGATCGACGAATTGAGGTCGTCGAGGTCGCCCGACAGTTGGAGCTCGACCCGCGGCCGCTCTCCGACGCTGCGAGCCAATTGTTCGAGGTCGGCGACGCCGGGTTGAGGAACGAGCACGGGTGATCCGTTGTCGCGAAGACCGCCGACCATGATGCGCATCTCGGCGAGAGTACGCGAGGCCTCCTCCTCGATGACGGCGAGTGCATCCAATGCGGCCGTGGGGTCCGCGGCGGCGACGACCCGGCCGGCTTGCGCCCGGATGGCGATCGCCGAGACATGGTGAGCGACCGTGTCATGCAGTTCACGGGCCAGTTGCTCGCGCTCCCGCAGCCGCACTTGGTCCAGCTCACGCATCCGGGACGTCGCCCAGTTGCGGACCGCCGCGCCGAGCGTGGCCGGGAACAGCAGGATCATGCTGCCGAAGATGGACTCGACCAGGCCGGTCGAATCGCTGGCGAGACCCATCGCCAGCGCGACCAGGATGAACACCAGCCCGATCCCGATCTCGCGGCCGGACCCCCAACGCACCAGCGAGTACGGCAGCAACAGCACGCAGGCCATGGAGGAGAGGCCGACCGGCTCGCCGGTGGTGAGCAGGCTGCCGATGTCCGCGACGACCAGCGCCCCGAAGGCGCCGGCCACGACCCCCAGCGGGTGTGTGCGCCGCCAGGGCAGCGCACACACGATCCCCACCGCGAGAACCACCGCGACAGGCCTCCAGACCAGGTCCTCCCGCAGAACGCCTTCGAGGATCGCCGTCGGCACCAGCACCGCGACGAGCACCCAGTCCCGCCAGACCCGCGCCGGCGGATTGGGCGCTCGCGGTTCGGCCCAGAGCGCGCGTACGGCGTTGGTCAGCATGACCTCAGCGTAGATACCCCGGGCGGACCTGCGGATCAGCCCAAAGTACGGCGCGCCGATCGGCCGGTCGGCCCAGGAAAGTCCGGCCCTTCGCCCGAGGTGCCGCCGGCCGGCTTCTCGCCACGATGTGACCACATCTGTCGCTGGAGGGGATCAAGGATGATGTCGCATTCGCTGTACCGGTTGGGCCGGTTCGCCGCGCGTCGACCATGGGCTGTCATCGGGGCCTGGCTGGTTGTGTCCGTACTCGTGGTCGCGGCGTCCAGCACGTTCGGCCAAAAGCTCGAGGACTCCTTCGGAGCACCGGGAGTCGACTCCCAGCACGCGACCGACCTGCTGACGTCCGCCGGGTCGGAGCAGGCCGGTCTCACCGCTCAGGTTGTCGTCACACCTCGCGATGATCAGGTGACGTTCTTCGACTCCGCCGAGGCGCGAGCCGCCTTGTCGCAGGTCCAGTCAGCGGCCGCTGCGCTGCCGCACGTGCTGGGGACCAGCGATCCCGCGGGCACGCCGACCGCGACGCCCGGAGTCCTGTCGCCGGACGGCCGCGTCGCGATCATCCGGCTGCAGTATCCGGTGCTCGAGGAACTGGACCGGGAAGACCTCGAGAACCTCAAGGCCTTCGCGGCCCGGGCCGGTCAGGATCTCCCGGTCCGGATCGAGCTGGGCGGCGACCTGTTCTTCGCCTTCGAGGAACCCGAGAGCGGACTCGGCGAGGCGGTCGGCCTGTTCGCCGCGATCGTCGTACTGCTGCTGGCGTTCGGATCGATCATCGCGATGGGGCTGCCGATCGGGATGGCCCTGTTCGGTCTCGCGCTCGGGATCAGCTCGATGTCGCTGGTCGCCTACCTGATCGACATTCCGAGTTGGGCACCTGTGCTCGGCAGCATGGTCGGCCTCGGGGTGGGGATCGACTACGCGCTGATCCTGGTCACCCGGCACCGCGAACACCTCGCCCAAGGGATGACCGTCGAGGAGTCGGCCGGACGCGCTGTCGCCACCGCGGGCCGGTCCGTCGTCCTCGCCGGTGGCACTGTCGTCATCGCGATCCTCGGCCTGGCCGTGGCCGGCGTACCGTTCATCACTGCCGCTGGTGTCGCCATCTCGCTCATCGTGCTGACCATGGTGCTCGTCTCGATCACCTTGCTTCCGGCGTTCCTGGGGCTCGCCGGACACCGGATCAACCGTCTCGCCGTCCGGAGGGTGGCATCCTCCCCAGGCGCGGGCTGGCAACGATGGGCACAGCACGTTGTCAGACATGCCACCGCGTATGCCATCGGTGCAACAGTCCTTCTCCTGGCACTTGCCGCGCCGGTGCTCGCGCTCAGGGTCGGCACCCCTGACGACGGCGCTTTGCCCGAAAGCCGCACGCAGCGCCAGGCCTACGACCTGGTCGCCGGCGGCTTCGGTCCTGGCATCAACGGGCCGTTGGTGATCGCCGTCGACATCTCGAAGGACGCGAGCGTCGTACAGCCTCTCCTCAACGCCATCAGCGCCGACGAAGGAATCGCCGACGTCGCGCCGCCCCAGGTGAACCCCGGGGCCGGCGTCGCGACGCTGGTCGCGTTCCCCACCACCGGGCCTCAGGACGACGCCACGGTGGACACGATCAAGCGACTCCGTGCGGATGTCTTCCCCGCCGTGATTGGCGAGAGCCCGGCCAAGGCTCACGTCGGTGGTCAGACGGCGAGCCTGGCCGACGTCGGTGACAGGGTCAGGGAGCGTCTCCCGTTGTTCATCGGCGCGGTGATCCTGCTGTCCGTCGTACTCCTGACCGTCGTCTTCCGGTCGGTCGTCGTACCGCTCAAGGCAGCGTTGATGAACCTGCTGAGCATCGGTGCCTCGTTCGGGGTGATGGTGATGGTGTTCCAGTGGGGCTGGGGCGCCGCCC
The DNA here is from genome assembly GCF_043197365.1 of Kribbella sp. NPDC049174. Taxonomy (NCBI): domain Bacteria; kingdom Bacillati; phylum Actinomycetota; class Actinomycetes; order Propionibacteriales; family Kribbellaceae; genus Kribbella; species Kribbella sp. NPDC049174. The sequence continues at coordinate 60,230 of NZ_JBICSZ010000010.1, forward strand.
TGATCGGGCTGGAGACGACCGTGCCGATCATCCCCTTCATCCCGATGTTCATGTTCGCGATCCTCTTCGGCCTGTCGATGGACTACGAGGTGTTCCTGCTCTCCCGCATCCGGGAGGAGTACCTCGAGACCGGCGACAACGACGCCTCGGTCGTCCGCGGGATCGCCACCACCGGACGGGTGATCACGTCGGCCGCGCTGATCATGATCGCGGTCTTCCTGAGCTTCGTCCTGAACGACGATCCGAGCACGAAGATGTTCGGCCTCGGCCTGGCCACCGCGGTCTTCGTCGACGCCACCATCATCCGGTTGGTGCTGGTGCCGGCCGTGATGAAGCTGCTGGGCCAAGCCAACTGGTGGCTCCCCGCCTGGCTGGCTCGTCTCCTCCCCACCCAGGAGGTACGCCGCCCCGAGCCGGTCAACGCACTCGTCTGAACTCAGTCGGTAAAGGTGAACCTGGTCGCGTCCTTCGGGAACGTCGACCAGGCAATCACCCGCCGCGGATGGACGGCCGCGGGTTCGGCGTAGGCGCTCGCGTCCTGCTGCATCCCGTACTCGGCGTACTTCTCGTTCGCCAGGTCGGCAAGCCGCTGCGCCAGCTCCGGTGAGGAGGTGGACACCCGGACCTCGCCCTCCACCACCACGACCTTCCATGGATCGGGAAGATGAATAGTCACGTTCGGATTCGTCCGCGCGGCCCGGACATGCACGGTGTCCGGGCTACCGCCGTAGAACAGCACATCATCAACCCACAGCCCATCGACCGGCACCAGATGCGGACTGCCACTCACCCGATTCGTCGCCAGCCAGTACTGCTTGGCCTCCACCAACTGAGCCCGCACACTCTCCCAGCTCATCATCTTCGTCGTCCGCCCGTACCCCTTGGGCAGCACCAACCTCTCCCGACCCGGCACCCCAACCACCTCCTCACACACGATCGCTGCCCCGCCAGCCTGGGGGCAACAGGAGCGGGGCAGTGATCGGCGGTCAGCTGGGGAAGGGTTGGGTGGCTACAGAGCTGGTGATCAATGGACGCGGTGGATGCAGACGCATCGTGAGCGCCAGGTCGACCGTACGCACAGTCTTGGCCAGCTCGGTGCCGTCGAGGCTCAGGGTCGCCGTCACCGTGCACTCGCCACCGCGGAGCGCCGCCAGCGTGCCGGCTCTGACGACGGCCTGCAACGGCATCACCTCGAAGACGATTTCGAGGTCGAACGTGAAGGAGTGGATCAGCACTCCGTCGACCACGAGGTCGACGTGCGGCGAGTACGTCGATCGGACGATGTGCGACACCAGGCTGACGATCTCCTCGCTGCCGCTGATCGCCAGAGTACGGCGGGCTGCGTCGGTCAGCTTCGAGTACGTCTGCCAGGCCGACAACAGGACGTCGCCGAGATCCACATCCAGCAGACCGTCGGTCACCGTACCGATCTCTCGCTCGACAGCCGCGACCGCCGAGCTGGACAGCCGACGGATCGGCCGAAGGGCAGAACGGGTGACGTCGAGCTCGCTGATCGCGCGCCCCAGCTCCTCGGCGGTCTCAGCCCCCGCGCCGAACAGGAGCGCGTCGGCAGTCAACGGCGCGTGAACAGGCGCATCGTCGATCAGTGTTGGAGCGGTCATGAGTCAGACCTCCTCGAGAATGTGTGTACCGGGGTCGGCATGCGGCTCGATCCGCACCACCGGCATCGCCGCCGACCTGTTCGACTCCGTGATCCTCGGCGCGACGGCGGCCGACTGCCGGGCAACGATCCGGAGTCTGTTGCTGATCCACTGCTGGTCCAGCTGCTGCTTCACAACGCGGTACGTCGCGACGGCAGACCCCAGCAAGAGCGCCGACAGCACAGCCACGGCCGGCCACGGAGACGACGATTGAGCGAACGTCGCGGTGACGGTGCTTCCAGCAAGCACGAGAGTGCCGGCGGCCGGCTGCTGGCCCACGATGTCGCGATCGCTGTCCGAGGTGCCGCCGAACACCAATCCCACGGCGGACAACGCCGTACGAGCACTGGCTGCGCTCCCGCCGACCAGATCCGGCACCCGGATCATCGGAGGCGCAGCAAGCGTCACGGTCACGACCTTGCCGGCCGCAACCAGCGTCCCCGCAGCTGGTTGCTGCCCCGCGACGGTGCGATCGCCGGCCGGCGTCCCGCCGAGCACCAGCCCAAGATCTGTCAACGCCACCCGAGCCGCAGCCACCTTGCGTCCGACCAGATTGGGCACCGCGATCAGCACCGGCACAACCACGTCTCGCTCGACCGTCACGTTGACCGCACTCCCGGCAGGCACCCTGGTGCCTGCCCTCGGACGCTGGCCGCGGATCTTCTCCCCGTCGCCGGACACTTGGCCCAGCACGAGCCGCCGGTCAGTGAGGACGGAAGCGGCGTCCTCGGGCGTCAGGCCGATCACCCGCGGCACCGTGACCAGCCGCGTCACCGAACCGACCGTGATGTCGACAGGACTGCCGCGACGCACTGTCGTGCCGGGCTCTGGGCTTTGACCGCGTACGACGCCCCCGCGCCCGGACACGCGCCCGAGCCGAAGGCCTGCGGACTCCAGAGCATCGACAGCCTGGGTTCGCGAGAGGCGAACCACGTTCGGCACGACCGCCGGCAGCGGCGCAGTGCCGAAGTCGACGTCGACCGGGGTACCGGGCTCGACCATGGTGCCTGCTGACGGGGATTGGCTCTCGACCGTTTCCCCGTCGCCCGACGTCTTGCCGAGCACCAACCCGTCCCCGACCAGCGTTCGCTCGGCCTCGTCGCGATCCATGCCGCCCAAGCCGGGCACCGCAACAGGCTTCGGCGTGACCCGGAACGAGGCAGAGTCCTCGATGTCCTCGTCGTCGACGCAACGAGCCACAACGTCGTACTCGCCAGGCGCGGTTTCCGGAACGCGGAACGACATGCTGATCGAACCATCGGACTCAACCACCTGCTCGATCTTCTTGTCCTTGCCGTCCCAGTAGACGGCCACCGTTCCACCGACGGCTCGCTGGTCGATCAGCAGATTCACCCGGGGACTGTTCGTGCACTTGCCAAAGCTGCCGGACTCGACAACCACCTCGGTGTCGGGCGGGCCGCTGACCCGGCTGAGCTCGAGCTCCGATGCATCCTCAGCCGTTGCGCGCGCGGACCCGGCGGCTCCCACTGCGAGCAGGAGCGCGAGTACGCCGGCCACCACGAGCGTGGCCAGTTCGCGAGTAGAACAACGGACTCCAGCCATACTGGGACGGAGTCACAGTGGCTGGGGCTGATACCTGTTACGGCGAGATCCAGCCCGTCATCACGGTGATCCCGGCCGCAACCTGGCAGACCAACCGGAACGGGTGGCGTGGTGCCGGGCTGACGATGAAGAACCCGAGGTCGTCGATCGGCGTGGTGCCGACATCCTCGCTGTCGGCTGCCAATCTCACCGTGCCGGCCTGTGGCGGACTGATCTGGCCGAGCACCTCGTGCGGGGTCAGCTCGAGTTCGATGGTCAGGGCCTCGGAGGCGAACGTGAGCGTGCGAAGCATCGCGCTCTCCGAACGGGTGAGGGTGAGTTCTTCGGCGCCCCACGCGGAGTCATAGGTCAGTGCGGCCAGCTCCGCGTCGATCGTGCGCCAGGCGTAGGCCGCCTTCCCCACGTCGACGAAGCCGGGTGGAAGCTCCCGCGCGGTGCTCATCGCATCCCGCAAGACCTCCAGCAACTGGTCGTCATCGCTCCACCATTGGCTTGCCATGCTGCTCACCTTCTTCCGGTTCGGGGGCGGTGTCGTTCCGGATTCCGATCAGCGCGGCGAGTGCCGGCGTACGGCGCATTCGATCCAGACACCGGGCCCGGTTGGGACCGATGCTTCCGATCGGCATGTGCAGTTTCTGGCTGATCTCGGAGTACGGCGCCGGCGGGTCCTGCACGAGCATCGACAGGAGCGACTGACAGCGTGGCGAAAGTTGGGTGAACGCGGCCCCAACCACTTCGCGACGCTCATGCGCCAGCAGTTCCTCGTCGACCGAGGGCCCCGTCCAAGGAATCTCCGCGGGGGCGTCGGCCGGAGCGAGCGTCTCGGTACGCCGTCCGGTCCGCACCACCCGCAGGCACTCGCGGTGAGTGGTGGTGACGATCCACCCCGGCAACGCGGCCGGATCACGCAGACCGGGCAGATGCTCGATCAGCAACAGCCACACGGTCTGACCGACATCGTCGACATCTTCGGCGGACAGCCTGAACCGCCGGCTGACCGTCCAGACCAACGGCGCGTACCGTTCGACCAACTCGTCCCAAGCGCCCTTGTCGCCGTTCCTGGCGCCTACGACCATCCGGATCACGGTCGGGTCATCGCGCATCCCGTGACTCCCTCAAATGTAGGAACGTTCTAATGGGACGGAGTCGCTCGTGGGCACGGTGATACATGCCTGTTCACACCCCGAGTACCACGAAGGAGCAGGCGGTGGCAACGGCGATCGGGTCGTCGCCGCAACCGGCCCGAACACTCGCAAGGGCTTCGGCGAGCGACTGCCCTGCGTGCAGGTTGTCGTGCAGCGCTGTCATCACCGGTACGGCGGCCTGGTCGTTCACCGGCACCACACTCGCCAGGATCCCGGCCGCACCGAGAGGCACCAGACTGCTGGTGAGACCGAGCAACTCGTCCGCGCCCACGGGGTGTGCGAGCCCGGACTCACAACAGGACAAGATCAACCGGTACGGCGCGTGCCCGAGCCGCTCGATGTCGTACACGGTGAGTGGCCCGTCGTCCAGCTGGAGCGACGAGAACATCGGACTGTCCGAGCGGAAGGACCCGTGGGCCGCGATGTGCGCCAGCCAGGCCCCGTCCAAGGCACGCAGAACGCGTTCCGCAGTGGCCGCGCCCTCACTGAGCACAGTCGCCTCCGGGTATCGCTCGGCCAGTCGACGTATCTCCGCGCCGGCCGCGGTCAGACCAGGGCCCAGAACCAACGCCACCCGGTGTCCTGGTGGCGGCCGCAAGTGGCGAGCCCGCAGCCAGATCGCCGTCGACGGCGCCACGCTCACCGGGCGGTCCGCCAGCGGCGGGAGCAGATGCCAGGGCAAGGCCTGCAGCCGGCCAGGGGGAACGATCACCACCGGCCCGTCCCCCAGATCGGTCGCTGCGTGGCCCAACAGCGCCGACGAGAGGCGCGCACCGATGACGTCCAGAGCCGGCCCGGTTGTCCCGTGGCCACGGGCCAGCTGTCGCAAAGTGAACAGGGCACGCTGCGCCTCGAAGGTGGCCACGGACAGTGGACCCACCGGGTGCAGCCGCATTCGCCGGTCGCGGACCACGACCACCTGAAGGATGTCGTCCACCTCGACCATCTCGACCAGAGTGGTGTCGCCCTGCTCGGCGAAGACTTGGCCGAGGTCGAACTCGGCGATGGCCATCGCATCGTGGCCGGGTGCCTTCAACGTCCGGGATCGGACGGCGCCTTCGAGCCGTCTCCGCTCGCGCTCGAACGCCGTACCGGCGGGTGTGCCCGGGGCGACGTCTTCGGCCCGCCTCACCACGTCCCGAAGGGCGGCGAGGTCGGCGACCAACTGCTTGTTGCCGGGAGGACGCATCGGTGCCGCCGCCAGGGCGGTCGCGCGCCACCGCTCGCTCCGGACCAGGAGTCGATGCGGGTCCTTGCGTCGTACCGCGTCACGCAGTGCCAGCCTCGCCAGCTCAGCGCCGTGTGCGGTAGCTCTGGCGCGCAGTTCGGTCGCACCCATCATCAGGCGGTGCTCGTCCAGAGCATCCAGACCACGGGCGCACGCGGTCAGCATCCCGCGCACGTCCGCGCGAGCCTCTGCCTGCAATGCCTTGCCCAGCAGGGCCGCCGCCCGCGCAAGCGGTGGTGCGCCTCGGCCCAGTTCGGCGGCGCGTTCCAGTTGGCGGTCGGCCGTCACGCGGCGGCCCTCAGCCAGCGCGAGCCGGCCCGCGAGCAGATGCGCGGCGGAGGATTCCGTCGCCCTGAGCTGATCGAGGCGTGTTGCCGCCGCGACAGCTCGGCGCAGCAGTTGTGGTCCGCGTTCGCCGGCCAGGAAATGGGCCTCGAGCTGGACCATCGTTGCCCGCGCCGACCACCACGACCGGTGCTGGGCGGAGAACAAGCGGCGCGCCTCCTCGGCACGTTCATCCGCGGTCAGCGGATCCGCCGCGGCCAACGCCACTGCGGCCGCAGTGAACAGCAGTTCGGCCTTCTTCGTCGGCTGACCACCGTTCTTCTCCATCTCGGCGACCGCATGACGGGCCTCGTCCTGTGCCTCGGAGGTCAGCCCGGCGGCGAGCAGCACCCGGCAACGGTCGATCGCCAGGTCAGGCCAGGCGACCCCCAGCCGCTCGAATCGCACACCGGCCTCGCCCAGGTACTTGAGGGCGAGCGGCAGATCTCCCCGGGCGAACGCAACCAGACCCCGGTTCTGCCTCGCTTCGGCGAACTCGAACGCCTGCTTGCCCGCGGCGTACATGCGTTCGGCGACCGCGAAGTCCGCATCGGCCTGACGGGTCTGGCCGAGCGCGAGGTGAGCGAATCCGCGGTAGTTGCGCGAGCGGGCCTCCCACACCTGGTCGCCGGCCCGGCGCAACCGAGTCACCGCGCCACGAAGATCCTCGAGTGCGTCCTCGTGTCGTCCCAGCACCAGGAGTACGTCGGCCCGTCGGATCAGGTTCCGCCCGGCGAGCGCACCGCGGCTGCCGGCGACCGCACGCTCCAGGCAGGCAAGCCCTTGTTTGCCGTAGCCGGCTCGTCCGAGAGTCGCGCCCAATGTGGCCAGCGCGTCGAGCTCGCGCTGCCGGTGCCCGGACTGTGCCGCCAGCCGCAGCGCAAGCCGCAGCTCCTGGATCGCTGAGTCGACGTCGCCCAACTGACGCAGGCCGATGCCGTAGGCCTGGTGGGCGATCGACGCGGTGAGTTGTGGTGGACCGCTCGCCAGCAGCTGCCGTGCGCCCGAAATCGCTTCATGCGGACGCGCCAAAGCCAGCGTCAACAGGTCCTCCGGCGCCGCCGTCACCTCGACACACCCCCCGGTTTGTCGGCACAGTGAAATGTTAGCTGGCCGGGATACCCGTGCCAGTGATCACTAGGGGGAAGAAAATGTCGGACAACCAGAACTCAGGCGGAAACGACAACCCGCCGGCCGATGATTCAAACGATAAATTCGAAGATCAGATCAATCTGATTCTGGCCGAATTCGGCGACGAGATCGAGATCGATCCGCCGGACTGGCGCACCGCAGGGGTGAACTCGATCTACCGCGCCGGGAGTGTGCTGGTCCGCGACCACGACGCGCCCAGGACACTCGATCTCTTCCGTGGCGGGGATGTTCGGCGCAGCCGCCTCGGCGTCACCCAGCTCGACCTGCCTGCCGTCGTACCCGCCGACGCACCCGGCGGCGATCGCCTTACTCCGACCCAACGCTTCCTGGAGCAGGCCGACGTACAGCTCGGACGCGGCACTGTCACTCCGGACCACCTGGTCTACGTCTGCAAGAGCGTCAGCCCCTGCCCCGCGACGGAACCCGAGGTCGTGTCCGACGGCGCCGCTCCTGAGCCATTCCTGAGCATGGTGGGCAAAGCCGACGGGCGCGGGGTGAAAGTGGTCGTCCTGGACGTCGGCTGGACCGAGGCGCCGCATGCGCGCTGGCTGGACGGCGTGACCGGCGAGGAGGAGTTGGCCTTCGACCCCGAGACCGGACTGATTCGCCCGTACGCGGGGCATGGGACCTTCATCGCGGGAGTCGTCCGGGCGATCGCGCCGAAGACCGAGGTGGTGGTCAAGAGCTACTTCGACAAGGCGGGTGCGATGTTCGAAGTGGATCTGGCCGATCGACTGGCGGAGGCGCTGGCCGAGGATCCGGACATCATCAGTCTCTCGGCCGGCTCCAAGACGCGTTTCGACATTCCGTCGCTGGCCCTCGGTGCTTTCAGCAGGCCGAGGGAGAACAGCGCGGACGGACCGGTGCTCGTCGCCGCGGCCGGCAATGACGGTGATGACCGGCAGTTCTGGCCGGCCGCACATCCCGAGGCCGTTTCGGTGGGTGCGCTGGCCGCCGACGAAACCTCCCGCGCGTCGTTCAGCAACTTCGGCAGCTGGGTGGACGTCTACGCGCCCGGAGAGAATCTGGTCAACGCGTTTCTGACCGGGGAATACCAATGCACCGAGCGGCCGAACAAGGGCCAACTGCGCAAGTTCGCCGGGATGGCGCGCTGGAGCGGCACCTCGTTCTCGACGCCAGTGGTCGCGGGCCTGATCGCCGCCCGGATCTCCTTGACCGGCGAGCGGCCCAAGCAGGCCGCCAACGCCCTGCTCGCCTACAGCCGGACACGGGTCCTCCCGGATGTCGGGCCGGTCCTGCTACCGGGTGATGCGCGAGCGTCAACCAAGTGACAGGCCGTTCACGCTGACGGCACTTACCCCAGTACACGCTGACGCGGTGCGGCCAGTCCCCCCGTCCCGCACCGCGTCAGCCTCCCCCCGACCTACTTTGTCGGAGGCCGCGACGACGCCGGTGATACAGCGACCGGGCCGTGTATCTCGAAGTACTCCCGAAACTCCGCACGAGTGGAAGGGAGTTCCCATGACCAGCACGCATGGTCCAACCGGAGTACGTCGCAAGCCCAAGCGGTCCACCATCCGCCGGCTGATCGTCGCGATCAACATCGTCGAGGCCGTCGCTGGTCTGGCGATTCTCATCTGGGCGTACGGCCTGGCCGAGCATCTCGTCGCCGCGCAGGAGACCGCCAAGCCACACGAGGTGGCGAGCACGACGGTCGACTGGTGGTTCGTGCAGTTCGACGTCACGCTGAACATGAGTCTGCTCATCGTCGGTGCGGCCGCGGGCGCGGCCGGCAGCGTCATCCGTCAGACCATGGACGTCGCTCGCAGTTCGAGGGCACGTGACCACAGACCCGTCTCGTGGTACGTCCTGCGCCCGCTGTGGTCCGCACTCCTCGGTGCTGTTTCGGTCGTCGCCGTCAACACCGGACTGATCAGCATCGGGGATGAAACCACCTCCAGCGCGGGAGTGGCTGTCCTCGTCCTCACCGGCTGCCTGGCCGGTCTGTTCACCGACCAGGTGATTCAGCGCCTGCGCCGCCTGCTCGACGCGGCGCCGCGCCTGGCGCCGGCCGCCCGGCCGCGCACCCGCGGCCCGAGGCGCGCGAAGGCGACCGCGAAGGAGACGACCGCTTCGACGGGCGACGCCAAGCCGTCGTCGCCAAGCGACCACCACGCCTCGACCTGATCCGAAGCCGCCCTCGTGGGCGGGCGTACTGCGCCCGTCCAGAGGGTGGACCGCCCTCACCGCGATCACTTGACAGCGGCATGCGGCGGAGAAATCCTGGCACCTGTCGCTGCTAAGTGCACTGGTCAGACCAGTGCGCGTCGCCGATCGGGCTGGAGGATCATGAGTGAGAGCTGTGCGTTCCAGGGTCGTATCGGCCTGACCCATCTGGACTCCGTGCCGCACTGGGCGCCGGTCCGGACGACGGGAGCGTCGGCACCGAACGTCGTCTACGTGGTCCTCGATGACGTCGGGTTCGCCGATCTCGGCTGCTTCGGCTCGGAGATCGACACCCCGACGATCGACGGTCTGGCCGCCGACGGGCTGCGCTACGTCAACTTCCACGCGACACCGCTGTGCTCGCCGACCCGGGCGTCCCTGCTGACCGGGCGGAACCACCACTCGGTCGGCATGCGCCTGCTGTCCAACCTCGACACCGGCTACCCGAACGGCCGCGGCCACGTCACGAAGGCCGCCGCGACCTTGGCCGAGATGCTGGTCGACGCCGGCTACAACACGATGTGCGTCGGCAAGTGGCACCTGGCTCCGACTGAGCACACCACCGCGTCCGGTCCGTACGACCAGTGGCCGCTCGGACGGGGATTCGAGCGGTACTACGGCTTCCTCGAGGCCGAGACCGACTGCTTCTATCCCGAGCTCTACGCCGACAACCACGCAATCGAAGCTCCGGGGCGACCCGAGGACGGCTATCACCTGACCACCGACTTGGTCGACCGGGCGATCTCGTTCGTCCGAGCCCAGACCTCGGTGACACCGGACAAGCCGTTCTTCCTCCATCTCGCGTTCGCCGCCGCGCATGCGCCGCATCAGGCTCCGCAGGAGTACCTCGACAAGTACCGCGGTCGCTATGACGAGGGCTGGGACGTCATCCGGGAGGCACGGTTCACCCGGCAGAAGGAGCTCGGTGTCATACCGCCTGACACCCGGCTGCCACCTCGCAACGACGGGGTCGATCCGTGGGCGGATCTCACCGCCGACGAGCGCCGCCTGTTCGCTCGTCTGCAAGAGGCGTACGCCGCGATGCTCGACCACACCGATGCCGAGTTGCGTCGGTTCATCGACGCCCTGGCTGCACTGGGCCGGCTCAGCAACACCATGCTTGTGCTCTTGTCTGACAACGGTGCAAGTCAGGAAGGTGGTCAACGCGGATCGCTCAACCCGGCCGCCTTCCAGAACGGCATCGAACCGGATTTCGCCTGGAACCTGGAGCACCTCGACGAGATCGGCGGACCACGCGGTCACTCGAACTATCCGTGGGGCTGGGCGCAGGCAGGGAACACGCCGTTCCGGCGCTACAAGCAGAACACACACGAGGGCGGCATACGGGTCCCGCTGATCGTGAGGTACCCCGACGCGATCGCCGAACCCGGCGTGGTCCGCTCACAGTTCCACCACGTCACCGACATCACTCCGACTGTGCTCGACGTCGTCGGTCTGGAGGCGCCGGAGGTCTACCGGGGCGTGCCGCAGCTCCCCATCCACGGCACTCCGCTGACCTACACCTTCAACGACGGCGCGGCACCGACCCGTCATCGCACCCAGTACTTCGAGATGTTCGGACACCGCGCCATCTGGCACGACGGGTGGAAGGCCGTCGCCTACCACCAGCGCGGCACAGACTACGCCGACGATCGGTGGGAACTGTTCGACACCGCGACCGACTGGTCGGAGTCCGACGACGTCGCGGCCCGCTACCCGCACAAGCTCGCCGAGCTGCAGCAACGATTCTGGGCCGAGGCAGGCAAGTACGACGTCCTGCCGCTCGACGACCGTGGCTTCGCCGTCCGGGCCAAGGTCGCCAGGCCGGGATCGATCCGCGCCCGCCGCCGGTTCGTCTACTACCGCGGGATGCCACACCTGCCGGCCGCCGCGTGCCCTCCGACGATGAATCGCTCGCACCGCATCACTGCCTACGTCGAGCGCGCCGCGTCGGACGGCGACGGAGTACTGGTAGCGCTCGGCGGCGTTGCCACCGGGTTCTCCTTGTTCGTCAAGAACAGTTGTCTGACATTCGACCACAACTATCTTGGTCAACACACTGTCGTGCGTTCCCAGTCCCCCATTCCCGTGGGTACGACGGAACTCGCGGTCAGCATCGAGCAGACGGGCGACCGCACCGCCTCCGTACGACTGCTGGTCGGCGCAAAAGAGGTTGCCTCCGGCAAGCTTGACGCCGTACTCCCCCACTTCCACGGCTGGGAGGGCCTGGACATCGGCCAGGACGGCGCCTCCCCGGCCTCCTCCGAGTACGACGACCCCTTCCCCTACCAGGGCCACCTCGACCGCATCGTCATCGCCCTGGAGGACGACGACATTCCCCTCTTCGAAACCGTCGACTAGAGGGTAGATAGATGCACGCTCGGCCGCGGAAGTTGCGGTTGGGAACGGATTGTCGGGCGATCGTTGTGTGGTGGCGGTCGTCCTGGCGTTCGGCCTGCAAATAAAGGTATTTCGTTGATCCGGGGCGCTAGGCAGCGGCGGGTTCGGCTGCCATTCTGCGGGCATGCGTACAGGAGGTCTCAGGTCGAAAGGCTGGGCGGGGCTGGCCGCGGCGGTTTCGTTGGTGTTCGCGGCGGTGACGGCACCCGCCGCGTCCGCCGTACCGGAGAAGGTGAGTTCGCCGGATCCGAACCTGACGGTCACCTCGGTCACGCTCGGACGGACGGCGGTCGCCGTCTCCGGGCTGAACACGGTGGCCGTACCGGTCACCGTCGTCGGTGGGTACGACACGGATGAGTCGTACCCCATCTATCTCAACGTCTTCCTGGATCGCACCGGCGGCACCGGGCCGGCGCGCTACATGGTCGCCGCGCTCCTGACGCTGAGCTCCGGAACCATCCAGAACGGGGTGTGGAAGGGCTCGCTCTACGTGCCGTCGACGGCGAACGGGACGTTCAAGGTCTCAGGCGTTATGCAGGGCCAGACCATCGACGGCTCCGACGGCAGCATGACGAGCCCGACCCCCTTCGCCGGTCCGAGTATCACCGTCACCGGCGTCCACCTGCCGAAGATCGGCGTCTCGATCCTCCCGAAGGTGGTGCCGTTCGGATCGGCGTACAAGGCCCGGGTCGCGATCTTCGACTCCGCGACCGGCAAGCCGTACGGCAGCCGGATCAACGTCCAGATCACCTGGGACAATCTCTGCGTCGAGCACGACGGGGACCGCTATCTCACCAACACTTCCGGGATCGTCGAACGGACCTATCCGGCCGCTGCCGGGGACGCCCTGAACTGTGTCCGGCTGCGCGGCCGTGCGTTCGACACCGCGGGGCTCGGCTGGTCGGTCAGCCGGCCCGGGATCGTCGGCGCTACGCCCTCCAAAACAAGCGCCCCGGTCGGCACGATCGTGCCGGTCAACGGCACGGTGGCGGGTGCTCCCTCCAACTGCGCGGTGATCCTGCAGCGTCTGTCGGGCGCGACGGTGTGGCGCGGAGTGAGCCAGGACGTCGTCCGGCAGAGCGGGCGGTTCACCGTGCTCGCGCAGCCGCCGTACGTCGGCAACGTGATCTACCGCGTGTACTTCCCGACCTGCTCCCGCTACCAGGCAGGCCTCACCAAGCCGTTCACCATCCGCGGCTACTGACACCAGTTCCCCTTACTCGGCCTGGTCGGGTGAACACACCGGCCAGGCCGATTCCGCTTGCCATCTAGCGCGCCAAGCCCCGCTATCTGTAGTGTGAAGTGACACTATTGATTTCTGCAGGAGGAGCCAGGCATGCGAAATCGAGCCGGAGAGGTCGCGACGCGCGTCGCGCTGGTCGTCATGGGTGCGTTCACCGCGGTGCCGGTGCTGGCGTTGGTTCAGCCGGAGCAGCTCGAGAGTTACGGGATCGTCGATCCCGAGCCGATGGTGCTCACTCTGCTGCAGCATCGTGGAGTCTTCCAACTGCTGGCGGGTGCGGCGCTGGTGTGGGCCGCGTTCCGGCCCGACATCCGGCTGCCGATCGCGGCGGGTGTGATCCTGTCCAAGAGTGTCGCGCTGGCGCTGACCTTCTCCCGTCCGGAGGCACAGGAACAGGCCAGCACCTTCATTCAGATCTTCGACCTCGCCTGCATCGCCGTCCTGATCGCGATCATCGCCAGCTCGATCGCGGGCTCTCTTCGGGGTTCGGCAGCGAACCTGGAACGAACCTCGTGAACCCGTCACCTGGCACAGCGACCCGACGGCGCCGGGTGCGCAGGCTGGTGCTGATCGTCGCCGTCGCTCTCCTCGTCCTGCCATCGCTTGCCCTGGGCATCTTCCTCACCGCGGTGTCACCACCGGTCGACGACTTCCGGCCGCAGACCTGGAGTCCGGGGCCGGGTCTCGAGATCGCGAACGAGCTGCGCTCCCCCGCCCAGGTCGAGCCGCTCACGACCGAATCGCCGTACGGTCCGGAGGACATCGCCGTGGACCGCGCCGGCCGGGTGTACACGGGCGATCGGGACGGCGTCATCCGCCGGGTCCGCCCGGACGGATCGACCGAGCGCTTCGCGGTGGTGGGTGGGCGTCCCCTCGGACTGGCGTTCGACGCGCGGCAGAACCTGGTCGTCGCGAACCACGGCAAGGGTCTGCAGTCGGTCGCTCCGGACGGCACTGTGACCCTGCTCGCAGGCGAGGCCGCCGGCGAGCCGATTCGCTTCGCCAACGACCTCGTCATCGGTTCGGACGGTGTCGTGTGGTTCACCGACTCGAGTTCGCGGTACAACACCACGGTTCTCGGCGACGTTCCGTCGTACCTGATGCCTGATCTCATCGACGGGCGCCCATCCGGCCGACTGCTGCGCTACGACCTCGCCAGCGGCAAGACCGAGCAGGTTCTCGACGGCCTCTACTTCCCGAACGGTCTCGCTCTCACTGCCGGGGACGCGCTGTGGATCGCCGAGTCGACCCGCTATCGCATCCTGCGGCACACGCTCGCCGACGGTGCGACCGAGGTGCTCGTCGACGACCTGCCCGGCATCCCGGACGGCCTGAACCTCGACGCCGACGGCTCGATGCTCGTCGCACTGTACGACCGGAACAGCGCCCTCGACTCGCTCGTCCTGCCGACGGCGCTCGGGCGCCAGCTCATGATCCGCTTGCCGAACTCGCTCTTCGTGAACGAGGAGGACCCGCTCACCGGGGACATCCTGGTGCTCGACTCCACCGGGCGCCCACGACACCTGCACACCGGCCTCGACCCGGCCGCGACGAACGTCGTACCGCACAACGGACGGTGGTATCTCGGCGCGCTGCTCGGGCAGCCTGTTCGTTCAATGGTCGCGGAGCGAGGCTGAGCGTTACGTATAGTCGCACTCGTCACTGGTCGATGAGAGAGGCGAGGTCGCCGGCATGCGGATGACGGAACTCAGTGAGCGTTCCGGGGTGCCCATCCCGACGATCCGCTACTACCTCCGCGAAGGCCTGTTGCCGTCGGGCCGGTTCACCAGTCCGAACCAGGCGACGTACGACGACTCACACGTCCGCCGCCTCACGCTGATCCGGGCGATGGTCGAGGTGGGCGAGATGCCGATCGCGGCCGTCGGCAGACTCTTCCGGCACCTGGAGACGAAGGACGGGGACGAGTTCGCCACCTTGGGGCTGGTGCAGTACTCACTGGTGCGCGAGCTGTCCCCATCCGATCAATCCGACGCCAACGCGCGGGTGCAGGACCTGCTCGACCGGCTCGGCTGGCGGGTGCGCGACGACAACCCGGCCCGATCGGTGCTCGCGACAACGATCGAGACCCTCGAACGCCTCGGGTACGACGACGTGCTGGGACTGCTCGACCGCTACGCGGCGGCCGCACACGAGCTCGCCGAGGCCGAGGTGGACCTCATGCTGGCCAGAGAAGGCCTCGACAACCGGGCCGGAGCCGTGGTCGTGACCGGCATCCTGGGCGACGCCATGCTCGGCGCCCTCCGACGGCTGGCCCAGGAAGACGCCACCGCCCGCAAGCTCCGGCCCGCGAAGACCGCTCGGACGAAATCCAGTCCACGCCGCAAGCCGGCGAAGTAGACGCGCCGCCCGGCAAGACCCGTCCGCACAGAGGCGCTGACTGAGCGCTCGCCCGTTGCGTAACGGCAGGTGAAGGACCGCCGGAGTCCGGCGGTCCTACACCCATGCCGTCGTCTGACCACGCCCCGGCGACGGCGATCAGCGGACGACTCGAGCAACAGCCACGTCTACCAGCAGCCCCAAGAAAAATGGCAACCAGGTCTTGCTGATATCTCAACTCGCTCCTACTGTGATTTCAATTGCTCGTCCAGCGAAGGAGATCCCTGTGCCTCCCAGTCCCGATACGCACCCGGCCGGCTGGCGAGTCGGCGCTGACATCGGCGGCACCTTCACCGACGTCATCGCCCTGGGCCCGGCCGGAGAGGTCGTGCCGATCAAGGTCCCGTCCACTCCGCCCGACTACGGCTCAGGCGTCGTGGCGGCGACGATCGACGTACTCTCGTCGGCCGCGGCCCGGCCGGAAGCCGTGATCGCCATGCTGCACGGGACCACCGTGGCCACCAACGCGATCCTGTCGATGAGCGGCGTGCGCACAGCGGTGGTCACCACCCGCGGTTTCCGCGACGTGCTGGAGATCGGGCGCCTGCGCCGGCCGACGCTGTACGACCTGTCGTGGTCCAAGCCCACGCCCCTCGCGCGACGCCGGGATCGGCACGAACTCGACCAGCGGATCACGGCTGACGGACATCTCGAGCCACCGGCCGGCGAGGACGAGGTGCGCACGTTGGCCGCGCGGTTGCGTGCGGACGGAATCCGCGCGGTGGCTGTGTGCCTGATCAACTCCTACGTTCGCCCGGACGAAGAGCGGCGAGTCGCCGACCTGCTGCGAGCCGAGCTGCCTGGTGTCTACGTCACGGCGTCGGTCGACGTTTCACCGCTGCCGCACGAGTACGAGCGCACGAGCACCGCGACGGTCAACGCGTTCGTCGGTCCGGCTGTGCATGGTTACCTCACCCAACTGGAGCAGGACTTGCGGGCAGCGAAAGTGAGTGCCCCGCTGATGGTCATGCAGTCCAGCGGGGGCCTCCTCGACGCGGCCTCGGTCGCGCAACGGCCGGTGCAGATCATCGAGTCCGGGCCCGCGGCCGGTGTCACCGCCGTACAGAAGCTCGCGCAACTGATGGGCGTGTCCACAGTGGTCGGATTCGACATGGGCGGGACGACGGCGAAGGCGTCCCTGATCGAGGACGGCGAACCGTTCGTCTCGGCCGACTACGAGGTCGGGGGCGGCATGAACGTTGCCCGTGGCATCAGTTCCGGCGCCGGGTACCCGGTCCGGGCACCGTCGATCGACATCGCCGAGGTCGGCTCCGGAGGCGGCAGCATCATCGCCGTCGACGCCGCGGGCGCGCTCCATGTGGGGCCCGCCAGCGCCGGGGCGCGCCCTGGCCCCGCCTGCTATGGCCAAGGCGGTGAGCTGCCGACCCTCACCGACGCCAACGTGACGCTCGGATACCTCAGCCCGGAGGCGCTCGCCGGTGGCCGCGTGCCGATTCACCCCGATCTGGCTGCGAAGGTGCTGTCGCCGGTGGCCGAGCGGCTCGGCGTCGACGTACCGGCCACCGCGCGCGGGGCGTACCAGGTGGCAGTGTCGAACATGACGACCGCTGTCAAGGCAGTGACCAGCGAACGTGGCCGTGACCCGCGCGAGGCCACCATGGTCGCGTTCGGTGGCGCCGGTCCGCTCTATGCCGCCGCGCTGGCCCGGGAGCTCGGTATCTCCACTGTCATCGTGCCCGTGCATCCGGGTCTGTTCAGCAGCCTGGGCTTGCTCGTCGCCGACACCGAACGCTACGAGCTCACCCCGTACCGGGACGAATTCGCCGAGGTGAGCGCGCTCGCCACGGAGTTCGGGCTGCTGGCCACCAAGGTGAGCGCGGAGCTGGGAGGCGGCGCCGTCGTGGATCGGCTACTGGACATGCGCTATCGCGGCCAGCGATTCGAGCTGCGGATCCGGGTGCCCGACGGCGACCTCACCGAGGACCTGCTCGCCGAGACGCGGGCGCGGTTCCACGCCGAGCACAAGCGCACCTACGGCCGGGCCGGCACCGACGAACTGGTCGAGCTGGTCAACCTCCGGGTCCGCGGCCGGCTGCCCACTCCGGTGTCCATCGCGGACGTCCTGGACCACCCCGAGGTCGCGGGCCACCAGCCCGTCACCCGCGAATGCCGGTTCGCCGAGACCGTGCCCACGCCCGTCGTGGGACGTTCCGGCCTCGGCACCGAGCCCGTCGACGGACCGATGGTGATCGAGGACATGGACGCCACCACGCTCGTCCCGCCCGGTGCGCAGGTCCACCGCGACCGGTTCAACAACATCGTCATCACCTGGAGTGCCCCATGATCCGCGACGCCGTGACCTTCGAGGTCTTCCGCAATGCGGTCACCGGGCTTGCCGACGAGATGGCGATCACGATCGTGCGTACGGCGCACTCGCAGCTCGTTGCCTCCAGCATGGACTTCTCCGCCGCGCTGTGCGACGCCGAGGGCCGGGTGATCGCGCAGGCCAACACCCTGCCGCTGCACCTGGGGTCCATTCCGGGCGCGATGGAGGCGATCTTCGACGAGTTCGGCGGCCGGATGCGGCCAGGAGACATCTACCTGCTCAACGACCCGTCCCTGGGCGGCATGCACCTGCCGGACATCTTCGCCGTCGCCCCGGTCTACGCCGGGGGAACCCTCCTGGGCTTCTCGGTCACGGTCGTCAACCACACCGACGTCGGCGGCTGGTCGGCCGGCTCCATGGCCGTGCAGTCGACGAGTATCTTCGCCGAAGGGGTCCAGATCCCGCCGTCGCGCCTGGTCGATGCCGGCACGGTGAACGAGACGTTCCTGCGGCTGATCCTGCGCAACGTCCGCGAACCCGAGCTGCTGCTCGGCGACCTCGAGTCCCAACTGGCGGCCTGCCACACCGGGGCCGAGGGCCTCCGCGCCCTCGCGGCGCGGCACGGCGTCGAACGACTCAACTCCCTCATCGACGAGTTGCTCGACTACTCCGAGACCCTGCTGCGCGCCGCGCTCGCCGAAGCGGTTCCGGGCACGTACGAGTTCACCGACCACATCGACGACGACGGCCTCGGCTCCGGGCCGATCCCGATCCGGGTGAAGGCCACCCTGTCCGAGTCCGGGATCGAGCTCGACTTCACCGGCTCCTCACCGCAGGTCAACTCCGCGCTCAACGCGACGGAGTCGTTCACCCGCTCCGCCGGGTATGCCGCCCTGCAGGGTGTGCTCTCCTCCGACATCCCGGCCAACAGCGGCTTCTACCGGCCGTTCACCTTCGTCATCCCCGAAGCCTCGATCCTCAACGGGCAGCGGCCGGCCGCGCGCGCTGCCCGTGGCCTCGTCGGCTTCCGGATCGTCGACGCGGTGCTCGGGGCGCTGGCCCCGGTGTTCCCCACCCGGGTGCCCGCGGCCGGAGACGGCGGACCCAACGGGATCGCGATCGGTATCGTCGAAGCGGACGGGGAATCCGTCGTGCTGTGGGATCCCCTGGCCGGAGCGTGGGGTGCACGTCCCGATCGAGACGGTGTGGACGGGATCAGCGCGCTGGGCTCCAACCTCACGAACACCCCGATCGAGGAGCTGGAACGCTCAGGTCACATCCGCATCGACGGTTACGGCTACCTTCCGGACAGCGGTGGAGCAGGCCGCTGGCGCGGTGGCCTCGCGACCTTCCGGGACATGACGATCCTGGCCCCCGAGGTCACCGTGCAGATCAGGTCGGACCGGCGGAAGTTCCTGCCGTACGGGCTGGCCGGCGGTGCGCAGGGGTCGCCCTCGCTCAACGTGCTCGACCCCGACGGGCCGGGCGAACAACTGCTGGACTCCAAACCGCACTTCGCGATGACCGCGGGAAGCCGTCACCGGCACGTGACCGCGGGCGGGGGCGGACACGGTCTGTCCTTCGAGCGCGACCCCAACCGGGTCCTCGAAGACGTCCTCGATGGCAAAGTCACCCACCGGAGTGCCGAACGGGACTACGGCGTCGTGATCACCGAATCCGGCGTCATCGATGCGAACGCCACCGCGAGATTGCGCGGCCAGGCGGGCTGACCCTTGTTCCGGTCCAGAAAGCGGCAGACCGGACGAGGGACGCATCCTCGGCCACCAGCACCACGGCCGTCCCATCTCTACTCACCCGATTGGACCTCACGATGAGTTCAACCGCCGCTACCACCCAGGCCTCCGTCACACCGCGCACGTGGCGCAAGGTCGTCATCCGGATCATTCCCCTGATCGGCCTCGCGTACGTCGTAAGCTTCATCGACCGCGCGAACCTCGGTTACATCGCCGCACCGATGTCGCGTGACCTGCACCTGGACAGCAGACAGATCGGCCTCGCCGCCGGGGTGTTCTTCGTCGGCTATGTCCTGGTCGAGGTGCCGAGCAACATGCTGCTGCGCCGGTTCGGCGCACGGATCTGGATCGCCCGGATCATGGTCACCTGGGGCCTGGTCACCGCCGCGACGGCAGCCGTGAACTCGGCCGCGACGTTGTTCGTCGCGCGGCTCCTGCTCGGGTTCGCCGAAGCCGGCCTGGGCGCCGGAATCCTGCTCTATCTGACCTACTGGTTCCCGCGCAGCCAGCGCTCCTGGGCGCTGTCGCTGTTCATCCTGATGACCCCGATCTCCGCGATCATCGGCTCTCCCCTGGCCGCCGCGATGCTCGCGTGGGGGCAGGGCCTGCTCGGTATCGCCGGCTGGCGGGCGCTGTTCCTCGTCGAGGGCGCGCTGACCGTGGTCGTGAGCATCCTGATCTTCGCCTTCCTGCCGAACCGCCCGAGCGACGCGCGCTGGCTCGACGACCAGGAGAAGGCAGCCATCGAGAACACCCTCGCCGCCGAGGCCGCCGAACACCGCGCCAACGGTGCGCTCACCGGCCTGCGCGAAGCGTTGACTAGCGGCCGGGTCTGGGCGATGGCGGTGGCGTGGTTCGCGATCGCGTTCGGCCTGTATCCGCTGGCGTACTTCCTGCCCACGATGATCGCGTCCATCACTCACAGCATCGGTCCGGCCGGCGATGTCAGCAGTGTGCTCCTGTCCGCGATCCCGTGGACGGTGGCCGTGGTCGCCCTCCTCACCTGGGCTCGCTTCGCCGCCCGCAGGACGGCGGTCACGGCGACCGTCGTACCGATGGCCCTCGGTGCGACGGGGCTTGTCCTGGCGGCCTTCACCAGCAGCGGGACCCTCTTCGTCCTCGCGGTCTGCCTGAGCGTGGCCGGGATCATCAGCGCGATGCCCCAGTTCTGGCGGATCCCGGCGATCGGCCTGACCGGCGCGGCCGCCGCCTCCGGGATCGCTCTGATCAACTCCGTCAGCAACCTCAGTGGATTCGTCGGTCCCTACATCACCGGGTCGATCGCGACCGCGACCGGCAGCTTCACCTACGCACTGGTGGCGATCGCGACCATCATGGCCGGCGGAATGGCCGTCCTGCTGACCGTTGGACGCCGGATGGAGCGGCTGGACGGGAGCCGGTCGTGACCACCGCACTGATCATCGGCGACGTCCAGCAGGGCATCACGAGCAACTATCCGTTCGCCCGGCAAGTCGTGCCTCCACTGACCGAACTGCTTCCTCGTGCCCGCGCGGCCGGCGTTCTCGTGGTGTTCGTGCGCTTCGCCTTCCGGGCCAACGGGGCCGACGTGCCGCCGGACAGCGCACTGCTCCGGACGTTCTACGAAGCTGGGGACGCCTTCCACGAGGGATCAGCCGGAACCGCGCTCGATCTCCCGGTCGCCGACGAGGATGTCGTCGTACTGAAGCGTCGTGCCAGCGCCTTCGCCGGCACGGATCTCGACCTTGTCCTCCGCGCGGCCGGCGTCAACTCGCTCGCGATCGCCGGCGTAGCGACCAGCGCGATGGTGGCCGCGACGTGTTACGACGCGGCGGACCGTGGCTACCAGGTCACCGTGCTGCGTGACGCCTGCGCCGACGGCGATCAGGCGATGCACGACTTCTTCATGGATGCGGTGTTCCCCAGCCGCGGTTTCGAGGTCGTCACGTGCACCGGCTGGAAAGGGCTGGACGCGTGAACATGACGTTGCTGGATCGACTCCGGACAGACCTCGACGTACGCCGGGAGACCACCGGGCTGCGCCGCGACCTCGTTGCCTCGGGCATCCAGGGGCCGACCCTCCGCGTCGGCCGCGAGATCCTCGTGAACTTCGCGTCCAACGACTACCTCGGGCTCGCCGCCGACCCGGAGGTTCTCGAATCAGCGCAGCGGGCGCTGCGCGACCAGGGACTCGGAGTCACCGCGGGACGCGTCCTGTGCGGCACACGGGAGATCCACGGCGAGCTCGAAGCGGCCATCGCAGAACTGGTCAGAGCAGAAGACGCAGTGCTGTACGGCTCGTGCTTCGATGCGAACCTCGGCACCTTCGACGCTCTGCTCGGCCCGGACGACGCGGTCTTCAGCGACGCGTTGAATCACGCCAGTCTGATCGACGGCATCCGCCTGTCGTCCGCCCGGCGGTCCGTCTTCGGTCATGCCGACCTCGACGAGCTCGCGCGCCGCCTCGCCGCGTCTGCGGATGCCCGCCACCGGCTCATCGTCACCGACGGCGTCTTCAGCATGGACGGCGACATCGCTGCCCTGCCACAGCTCTCCGAGCTCGCCGACCACTACGACGCTGCGCTCATGGTCGACGACTCCCACGCCACGGGTGTGCTGGGCACCACCGGCGCCGGCACCTCCGAGTCCTACGGACTGGACGGCCGCGTCGACGTACTGACGGGGACGCTCGGCAAGGCGCTGGGCGGTGGAGCCGGGGGTTTCGTCGCCGGCTCCCACGCGGTCGTGGAGACACTGCGCCAGGTCTCACGTCCGTACATCTTCACCAACGCGATGGCACCGCCACTGGCCGCTGCGGCACTGACAGCGATCCGGATCGCCCGAGGGCGCCCCGAGCTGCGAGAACGCCTGGCCGCCAACACGGCCTGGCTCAGGAGAACCTTGCTCGACCTCGGGTACGACGTCCTGCCCGGTGAGCACCCGATCATCCCGGTGATGCTGCGCGGCTCGTTGGCCCGTGAGGTAGCGGCCGCACTTCGACGAGAGGGCGTACTCGCGTTCGCATTGTCGTATCCGGTCGTGCCGGTGGGCGAGGAGCGGATCAGGGTGCAGGTCTCGGCATCGCACACAACCGAGCAACTCGAGCTCGCGGCCGCCGCCTTCGGTCGCGCACACGCCGTCATGGCCGGCGCATGACCACCGGCGACGGGCTCCGCGCACCCACCAGCGCGGACAGTGCGGAGCTCGAGGGCCGGGTCGCGATCGTGACCGGCGGCGCCAGCGGCATGGGCCTTGCGACCGTGCATGCCCTGGCCCGTCGCGGAGCGACCGTCGCGGTGTTCGATCTCGCCCCACCCGACCGCGCCGAGCTGGCGTCGAAGCTGACGGTGGCGGTGGACCGCGTCCGGTCGTTCACTGTGGACGTCACCGACGGCGAGCAGGTCCAGCGTGCCTTCACCTTGCTGCTGGCGGAGGAAACCCGGCTCGACATCCTGGTCAACGCCGCGGGCATCGCACCACCGACCGCGTTCGAGGACATCACCGAGGACGAGTGGAACCGCGTCCTCGCGGTCAGCGTGCACGGCACGTTCCTGTGCTGCCAGCGAGCCCTTCCTGCGATGCGGAGCGGTGGCTGGGGCCGGATCGTCAACTTCTCCTCCACCGCCGGCAAGACCATCAGTACCGCCGGTGGCGCGCACTACACGACCGCGAAGCACGGCGTCCTCGGGCTCACCCGGCACCTGGCGAAGGTCTACGGACCGGACGGGATCACGGTGAACGCCGTGTGCCCGGGCCTCATCGACACACCGATGGCCCGCGGCTTGCTGCCCGATGCCTCGCTCGAGCTCGCCACCCGATCGTTCCCGGTGCCCCGGGTCGGCCTGCCCTGGGAGGTCGCCGAGCTCGTCGCCTTCCTCGCCTCCGACCGGGCCGCCTACATCACGGGTGCGGCCGTCGACATCAACGGCGGTGATCTCATCGTCTGACCCGACGGGCCCGCAGGGACGGCGATCCACAACCGGCAGAACCACTTGGGAACCCATCAGAAGGTGAGCAGTTCAGTGAGCACAATCAGGACGATCCTTCACCACATCGGCGGCAGTCAGACGGTCGGCGAGTCGCGCCGTACCGCCCCGGTGTGGAACCCCGCGAC
The DNA here is from genome assembly GCF_043197365.1 of Kribbella sp. NPDC049174. Classification (NCBI taxonomy): domain Bacteria; kingdom Bacillati; phylum Actinomycetota; class Actinomycetes; order Propionibacteriales; family Kribbellaceae; genus Kribbella; species Kribbella sp. NPDC049174. The sequence continues at coordinate 83,664 of NZ_JBICSZ010000010.1, forward strand.
GGGCGAGCGCCAGGCCGAGGTCCACCTGGCCGAGGCCGCCGACGTCGACGCCGCGGTGCAGGCGGCGCGCGCCGCGTTGCCGGGCTGGGCCGAGAGCTCGGTCATGCGTCGATCCCGGCTGATGTTTGCCTTCCGCAACCTCGTCGAGAAGTACCACGACGACCTCGCCCGGATCGTCTCCGCCGAGCACGGCAAGGTCCTCGACGACGCCAGGGCCGAGGTCACCCGCGGCATGGAGGTGATCGAGTTCGCCTGCGGGATCCCGCAGTTGCTCAAGGGCGAGTACTCCGACCAGGTCTCGACCGATGTGGACCTGTTCTCCTTCCGCCAGCCACTCGGGGTCTGCGCCGGCATCACGCCGTTCAACTTCCCCGCGCTGGTCCCGCTGTGGATGCACCCGATTGCGATCGCGACCGGCAACACGTTCGTCCTCAAGCCCTCCGAGCGCAACCCGTCGGCGTCCAACTTCGTCGCCGAGCTCTATCAGGACGCCGGCCTGCCCGACGGCGTCCTCAACGTCGTCCACGGTAACAAGGTCGCGGTCGACGCGATCCTCGACCATCCGGACATCGCCGCGGTGTCGTTCGTCGGATCGACGCCGATCGCGCAGTACGTGCATCAGCGCGCGACCATGAACGGCAAGCGCGTGCAGGCACTCGGTGGCGCCAAGAACCACGCCGTCGTACTGCCGGACGCCGATCTCGATCAGGCCGCCGACCACCTGATCGCCGCCGCGTACGGCTCCGCGGGCCAGCGCTGTATGGCGATCTCGGTCGCCGTCGCGGTCGGCGACGTGGCCGAGCCGCTCGTCGAGCGGGTCGGCAAGAAGGCGCAGGCCGTCAAGGTCGGTCCCGGGCTCGAGGCCGGCTCCGAGATGGGTCCGGTGGTGACACCGGAGGCGCTCGAGCGGATCAGCGACTACATCGGCTCCGGCGTCGCCGCGGGCGCGGACCTCGTCGTCGACGGGCGCGAACTCGATGTCCAAGGCAACGGCTTCTTCGTCGGCCCGACATTGTTCGACCACGTCACGACCGAGATGGACGTCTACCGCAACGAGATCTTCGGCCCGGTGCTGGTCGTCGTGCGGGTCGGCTCGCTCGAGCAGGCGATCGACCTCGTCAACGCCAACCCCTGGGCCAACGGTACGGCGATCTTCACCTCCAGCGGCCAGGCGGCCCGCGCCTTCCAGCGTTCCGTGCAGGTCGGAATGATCGGCGTCAATGTCCCGGTTCCGGTGCCGATGGCGTTCTACTCGTTCGGCGGCTGGAAGGACTCGCTGTTCGGCGACCATCACATCCACGGCACCGAGGGCGTCGCGTTCTACACCCGCGCGAAGGCCGTCACCACCCGCTGGCCCGAGGAGATCTCGGACGGCCCGAACCTCCACTTCCCCACCGCTGTCTGATCCGATTCCGGCCGCCGGCCCGAGGCGACTCAGCTCGGGCGGGTGGGCGCCGGCATCTCGATGTTGGCTCTGCTGACCGAGGCGCTCTTGGCCAGAACCTGGAGGACGTCGTGGCGCACGCGCTCGCAGCGTTTGCGGGTGGCTTCCTGGGTGCCGTCCACATCCCGATCGCGCAGTCGCTCGAAGATGGATTCCAGCTCTCCCGGCGGACTCACGATGTCGGGAGAGATCAACGTGGCCATCCGCAAGATCCGCTCCAGCTCGTCGAGCACGTCCACGATCGCCTTGGCGAGCCGGTTGTTGCCGCTGAAGTTGGCGACGATGGCCTCGAACTCGATCCCGGCCTGCAGCGACTCCTCGAGCCCCACTTCGCCCGCTGCGAGCGCGAACGGCACCTTGGACAGCACCTCGAGTCGCTTGAGCGCCGGCGCCTCGACCCCTCGGCGCGCTGCGGCCGCGGCTGCCTCGCAGCACAGGAGTGTCCGCACCGCACAAAGATCCTCGGTGTCCTGGAGCGTGATCGGGCTGACGACGTACCCGGCGCGCGGAAGCGCATTCACCAGTCCGTCCCGCCGCAACCGCGCGAGCGCCTCCCGCACCGGCGTCTTGCTGATGCGCCATTGCTGTGCGAGCGACGTCTCGGTGAAGCTGCTCCCGGGCGGCAGCGTCAGGTCGATGATCTGGCGCCTGATCGCCCGATAGGCCTGGCCGGTGCGGTCAAGGCCGCTCGCTTCGCTGCCGACCAGCAGCAGCGCGGGAACGTGAGGCGTTCCCCTGATCACGGAATGGATATCGGGCACCTCGCCAGCGTACCACCGGGGAGAATTGATACAGCAGAGCCATCGCTGTCGAATGTTCTAAGATGTTTATCTTCACTATTGATATCTCAGCGGCTAGACTGCTGACCGTGCAGCCCCTCACCTCCGAGTCCTGGACTCTCCCCGCGAGCGACCTCCCGATCATGGGTGCGATGAGCACGCGCGACCGCGCCGCACGGAGCACCCGCCGCGGTGTGCAGGTCCTCCCTCTCGTGGGAGCCCCGGTCCTTCCGATGCCAGCGCACGTGCGGCAGGCAGTCGCGGCCGCGATGGACCAGCCCGATCCACGCCACAGCCGCGGCCTTCCCGAGCTCCGGAAGGCGATCGCCGCCGAGCTCCAGCGCGAGCACGGCCTCCGCATCGATCCCGATCGTCGCCTGCTCATCACCCACGGAGCGATGCACGGCCTCTCCCTCGTCCTGCGCACCGTGCTCACTCCGGGCGATGAAGTCATCGTCCCGACCCCGACCTTCTTCTTCGACGGACTCATCCGCGAATCCGGTGCGACGCCCAGGTACGTCCCGTCCAGTGAGGGCGACGGCTGGGCGCTCGACCCCGCCAGGCTGGAGGCCGCGGTCACACCACACAGCCGCGTGATCCTCCTGTGCAACCCGAACAACCCGACGGGCTATCTGCCCGACGCTGAGACCATCGCAGCGGTGGTCGACATCGCGGCGCGTCACCGGCTCCTCGTCGTCTCCGACGACTCATGGCAGCACTTCACCTTCGACGGTCGTCGCTACCAGCCGGTGGAGGCCTTCGCCGATCGCTGGCCGCACCTGGTCACCGTCACGAGCCTCAGCAAGTACTACGCCCTCGCGAGCTGGCGACTCGGCTACGTCGTCGCGCCGCCGCCGATCGTCGACGCACTCGAGCGCCGCCTGCAATGGGAGGCGGTGTGCTGCGGAGTGGTTCCGCAGCGGGCCGCCGTCGCTGCCCTTACCGGGCCACGCGACTGGCTCGACCAGGCGCTTTCGACGTACCAGGCCAAGCGGGACCTCGTCTGCGACGGCATCACCGCGAGCGGCCTCCCCGAGCCAGTGCGACCCGCGGCCGGCGCCTTCCTGCTCGTCGACTGCTCTCCCCTCGGCGACTCGCCCGCCGACATCGACCGCACCCTTCTCCGTCACGGCATCGCGACGATCCGCGGCGCGGACATGCACGCCCCCGACACCCATGTCCGCCTCACGTTCGGCTCGGACGAGGCGGTGCTCCACGAACTCGTCCATCGCCTCACCCAGGCCTACCGAGAGCCGTCCATCTGACGATCGCAGGGTGAACCGACTCCGGGATCCGTCACGCAGGCAGGTGACGGATCCCGGACGGTGATCAGCGCACCGGAATCAGGTCCAGGACGGTTTGATCCATGGAGTTGCCGGCCCTGTCCGTCACGGTGGCCCGGACCGACAGGGTGCGACCGGGCAACAGTGCCCACGGGCCGACGACGGTTCGGTAGCCGTCACGGGTCCGCACCAGCGTCGTCGGCGTCCAGTGCTTGCCGCGGTCCGATGAGATCCACAGCTTGGCGGACTTCACCGGCGAGGTCGCGACGAGGTTCTGGTAGCCGATCCCCAGGTCGAAGCGCAGTGGCCGCCACGCCGGAGCGCTGCCGTCGGCGGACACGTACGGGTCGTAGTCGAGCCTCAGCAACGACGGCCGGACCGGGTTCTCGCCGGGGGCGGGCGGTGTGGCGCTGAACTCCCAGGTGGTCTTCGCCTCGGTGGACGTCGGAACCTGGTCGGTCTTCCAGCTGTGCTCCAGTCGCCACCGGGCCGGGCCCTCGGCGGCCGGGAAGAAGCCGGAAGGTCCCGCCACCTCGCCCACCGGTTTGTCGTTGCGGTACAGCTTGAGCTTCTGGCCACCGATCACCGCTGAGTCCACGATGCCCAGGTGGTCAGGGTCGGCCACGCCCACCTGCACGTTGAAGTCTCCGTTGGCGATGTCGGCGATGTTGAGCTGCGGGTGCATCGCCGTACCGAACACCGAGCGCACCTTCTCGCCACGCTGGTACGAGCGGAACGGGTCGTCGCAGAGTCCGCTGGCGCCGGAGGCAGGGGTGTCCAGGCACTGCCACCACTCGATGTTCGGCCCTGCGGACACCAACTCGACCCGGCGCGACGGTGTGTCGACGGTCCGCCAGTTCGACCCGCCGAAGCCGGACACCGCGCTCCTCGCACCACGGCTCACCCCACGAACACCGTCGCCCCACACGCTGCCGAACGTGGTCTCGATCCGGGCCATCGCCCGAACGGCGTTGCGGTCGAGGTTCTTGGCCAGCGGCACGGTGAAACGGTTCCCGCTCTGGTAGACCTGGTAAAGGTCCGGCGTGTCCCTCTTCGTCTTCGTGGTCGGTTCCAGCCGCCACCGGGTGGTCGCCTCGAAGATCCCGTTCCTGGGCGCCGCCGTGGGCTGCACGTAGATCCTCCCGGCGGCGAGGTCCGCCGCGGTCACGTCGAGGTAGTCCGCGTTCCATTGGGCCCCGTCCTTGCCACGCAGGAAGCTGACCGAGCCCTCGGTCGCCCGCGTCGGCTGCCCCTCGACCACCGGGGCGTTCAGCCGCACCGTCTTGCGGGCGTCGAGCGTGAACGTCGCGTCGCGGGTCACGGTGAAGTCGGGCCCACCGGTCATGGCGATCGTGTCGCCCGTGGTGACGAAGGCGTACATACTGTACTCCCCCGGTGGAACGCGGACGGTACTACGACCCTGCGAATCCAGCCGGAACTGCGTGAAGCCGCCATTGTTGCTGTTGAAGGAGTTGACGTACCCGCCCGAGACCGGTTCGCCGTTGCGGTCGAGCACCCGGACCGTCACGTCGTACATCGGTGGTTCGTCGTACGCGTTCAGCGCCAGCCGCAGCAGTTGCTTGCCGTCGGCACCGAGTACGTCGAGCGAGCCCTGCCACATGGTGTCGGTCAGCGCGGCCGGGTCCAGCGTCAGCGTCGTGCTTGCCGTCCCGCCGGCCGGGATCGTCATGGCGGCCGGCGTCGCGACGACGGCGGACTCCGACGCCGTCTCGCCCTGGATGTTCACCTGGTGGTCGGCGAATCTGACCGCCATCGGCTCCGTGCCGGGGTTGGTGAGCGTGACCGTCCGGGTCTGCGAGGAGTCATCGGGGTGACGGATGGGACCGAAGTCGACGACACCGGCGTCAGCGGACAGACCCGCCGAGGTCGCCTTGTCCAGATTGACCCGCCCGCTGCCCGACCACGAGGTGTAGATGCCGGTGTCATCGACCGCACTGCTGAGCCGCGCCTTGAGCTGCTGCCAGGTCAGCTCGGGGTGCTGCTGGAGCAGCAGGGCCGCCGAACCGGTGACCAGCGGGGTCGCCTGGGACGTGCCCGACATCGCCACGTACAGGTCACCGTCGCGGGCACCCGCTCTGGCGCCCAGGATGTCGATCCCCGGCGCGGAGACCTCGGGCTTCTGCCGGTACGACCACGTCGGCCCCTCACTGGAGAAGTAGGCCTTGTGGTCGGTCCGGTCGACCGCGCCCACCGTGAGGGCGGACGCGGCGGTCCCGGGCGTCCCGATCGAGAACGGCGTCGGCCAGAGCGCGCCACTGTTGCCGGCGGCGGCCACGAACAACGCTCCGCTCTGCGCCGTCAGCCGATCGACGGCTTGCGCCATCAGATCCTCGCCGAACCGGTCGGCCCGACCGCCGAGGCTGAGGTTGACCAGATCGGCGTGCTGGCCGACGGCCCACTCCATCCCGGCGATGACGCCTGACTCGGTGCCCTCGTTGGCCGCGTTCAGGACCTTGCCCGAGATCAGCTCCGCCGCGGGCGCTACACCCTGCCGCGCGCCGTCCGCTCCGACTCCGCTGCCGGCCACCAGCGAGGCGACGTGGGTGCCGTGACCAATGTCGTCCTGCGGCCCCTCCCCGGTGAAGTCGGCCGTGGCTGTCACCTTGCCGGCCATCGCCGGGTGCCCGGTGTCGATCCCGGAGTCGACGATCGCGACCTTGACGCCGTGGCCGTCGAGTCCGCGCTTCCAGGCAGCGGGCGCTTCGACCTGCTCGAGGAAGCCGTCGAGAGGTGCCGCCTGGGCACCGGCGATCGATTCGCCGCGGACCTTGCCGTCCAGCCAGATCTTGGCCGGCTGGGTCACGTTGGTCGCAGTCAGGGCCGCACCGAACGTGGTCGCACTGGACTTCTGGATGCGCCCGGCAGTGGCGTCGACACTGGCCAGCGCGCGGGTCGCGACGAACCCGCCGCTCGCCATCGTGCGCGCGCCAGGAGCATCGCGGACGATGACGGGCAGGTCAGCGCGGTGTGCGTCGTCGTACTCCATCTCGACCAGACCGGTCACGTCGAACAGCGCCGGATCCAGCACGTCCGGGACGAGACGCTGGACATCGTGCGGTACGACGCTGATGCGGCCGCGGTCGTTGCGGACGGAGTACCCGCTGGTCACGGGCTGCCCCTCGCGTGATCGGACATCGACCTGAGGCTTCCCGTCCTTGCCCGGCCGGAGCGTGACGCGTTCCCCGGTCAGGAGCGTGACGGTGGCCGGGCCGTGCAGGGCGGCAGCCGCGGCGGGTGGAGACGTAGGCGGGGAGGTGGCGGACATGGCCTCCGGGACCGTGACGGCGGACAGCACCAAGGCGCCGGTCAGAAGCAGCGCTGCCCGCGTCCGTAAGGTTCTTAACAAGGTCATGCCCCTGTGGTACCGGAATCCACCACGTCCGGACCACGACCTGACCTGTCGGATCCCGGACGCGGCCGGAACCGGTCAGGGCAGCCCGGGGCGGGCGAAATCACCCTCTCGGGGGGAGGCTCCGTGGCTGTTCGCCTGTCAGGGTCTGATCGTGGCCGATCAATCGTTGAGGTTCCCTGTTGGCGCTGGAAAGCGCGCGTGGATCGCGGTGCTGCTGACCGGCGTACTGGTCTGGGTGCTGGCGGCCGGAGTGACCGCGATCACCGAGGACGTGATCCTGATTCCGACCCTGTTCCTGATCGGGAGCTTCCTGGTGCCGGTCACGGTCGTGACGTTCGCGCTGGCTCGTCTGGACGACTGTCGTCTGACCAGCGGCGTGGTCCTCAAGGGTTTCCTTCTGGCCGGGACGGTCGGGGTCGTCGTGTCCGCCGTGACGGAGATCTACCTGCTGCCGACCGGGGCCGGGCCGGTGGGTAACGCGCTCGGGTTCTTCGGTGTCGGCCTGATCGAGGAAGTCTCCAAGGGTGCGGTGCTCGTGGCGGTCGCTTGGCGGGTCGCCGAGCGGACGGTGCACGGAGGCATGGTCCTAGGCGCCACGGTCGGCGCCGGCTTCGCTGCTTTCGAGAGCACGGGGTACGCGTTCTGGGCGTACGTCGAGCACACCAATGACCACCCCGAGCTGAGCATTCTGCAAACCGAGGTGTCGCGAGCCATGCTCGCTCCCTTCGGCCACCTGACCTGGACCGCGCTGCTCGGTGGTGCCCTGTTCGCCGCTGCCGCGCCGGCCAACGGCGGGTTCCGCTTCACTCCGAGGGTGATCTGGACGTTCTTGGGGGTCTCGGCACTCCACGGAGCCTGGGACGCGTCGTACGGCTGGGGCATCTGGGTCACCCAGGGCATCACCGGCAACGGCTGGATCGCCGACTGGCCGGACGGCACCTACTGGGAGGGTGTCCCGACCCAGCAAGAGCAATGGACCTTCCAGGGCATGTACGACGGCGCCCTGGCCGTCATCGCCCTCGTCGGTCTCCTCTGGGTCATCCACAGCTGGCGCCACGGCGCAAGACATCCCGCCACCAGCGCACCGGCGACACCCCCACCGGTCAACGCCCCGCACCGCCAACCATGATCACCAGCACGCCGCCCTCCGGTTACTGAACCTTCCAATGCATCGGATTGGTGCATCAGGCAACTGCTGGAGCAGATCAGGCCCCGGCTGCCGTTTGTGATACACCACACCTCGGCGTTTGTGCCTGGTTTCGCTGGGGCACTGCCGGAGTGGGCTCGCTGAGCCCTGCACTTGAGAAGCCAGGTGTGTTTTGCATGCAATAGAAGGAGTTCCCGCATGTCTATCCACGCCACTGGCGCCCCTGTGTCGCCTGATGTCGACGCTCGTCCCCACCGCCGTGTCAGCACGGAGACCAAGTCGTCGTTCAAGACGACCGAAATGATCGTCTATGTGCTGTCGGTGTTCGCTGTTCTGATCGCTTCCGAGGTCATGGACGACGGTGACTTCAACGCCAAGCAGGCTTGGTTCTTCGTCACCTTGCTGACCATCGGCTACATGGTGAGCCGGGGCCTCGCCAAGTCGGGAAGCCGCGACTTCTACGACGACCGCGGGTAAACCGTCCGCTAGCGAACGCCGCCCTGGGCTTGCCTGGGGCGGCGTTCGTGTTCACTGCCGATCCGACGGCTGTACCCGATCGAACGGAATGAATCGATGTTCTTTTTCTTCAGCAACCGGCTTGGCTGCGGCTTGTCGCTGTTGGTGTCCCTCGCGGTGACCGGACTTCTGCTGCTTGTCTTCGCTCGCTGAAGACGTCCGGACCGACTGCACAACCGGCTGCTCCGGGGTCAGTTCTCGGACAAGAGCCAGCCGATGCGCAGTTCTTCCGCACCTGGGCGGAAGGTCCGGATGAGCTCGGCGCGCTCGGGGTCGTTGTCGGGGAGGTCGTCGGCGAGGGCGGCCTGCGCGGCGATGGTCTGAGGCCGGGCGCCGAGCGCGGCGCGCAGGTGGAGTGAGCGGCGCAGCATCGCGATCCGCTCGGCGGGCTCCTTGAGGTGTGCGAGGTGCCGGATGATGTAGGACTCGAAGTAGCCGTCGCCGGACTTCGTCGCGATCTCGAGAGCTGTCTCGTAGCGCGGGAGCGCGCCGGCCGGGTCCTCGTCGATGTTGTCCAGCAGGACGGCCCAGTGGTACTCGGCCCAGCCACGCTGCTTCTCGTCGCCGCTCTCTACCGCCGCCCGGTAGTGGGCCTCGGCCACGGCGCGGTCGTCGGCGCGGGGGTCGCGCTGGAACAGCAGGCGGCTGTAGGCGAGTCGTGCAGTGAGCAAGTGCGCCGTCGACGAGGCGGGATCAAGTGCCGCGACCGCCTTCTCGGCCTCCTCGTGGCCCTCGATCCGGAAGAACCAGCGGTCGACGGCGATCTCCGCGCGCAGCTCGGGATCCGCGTCCGGGCCCAAGACGTCGAGCGCGGCGTCCCACTCCCCGAGCAGGTGCAGGCGACGAGCCACGTAGGTGTCATCAGTTAGCATGGCGCCTACCGTAGGCACCGTCGATGTAGGGGGTCAAGTGCAATACGATGACTACATTGGGAACGTGACGCGGCTGGCCGTCGAGCTGGCCAACACCGGCACGCTCGACCAGCACGGTGAGCTCGTCGCCGCGTTCTTCACAGAGCACGAGATCACTCCGCCGCCGGACGGCGACTACGGCGAACTGCCAGACGTCGTACGCACGGCCCTTGCACAGTCGGTCGACGGCGCCGCCCCCGACGCCATCCATCGCCTGCTGCGCGACTACCCGCCGGACATGCACCTGTCCGACCACGACGGCCTCGGCTGGCACGTCCACTTCAGCCGCAACGGCACCCCGGCCAAGCGCTGGGTCGGCCAACTGATCGCCGCCAAGCTCGCCTTGATCGCGGCCGGGGATCCGGCGGTGACGCTGGGGCGGTGCGCCGCGGCCGGGTGCGGAAACTACTTCGTGGACCAGTCACGGAACCGGACGCGCCGGTTTTGCTCCAATGCGTGCGCCAGCCGGACGACGGTCGCCGCTTATCGGGCCCGGGTGGCGAAAAACTCCTAGCCGAGTCTGTTCTGGAGTCTCGCTCCAGAACGATGAACGGGCCCCAGTAGGCCCACCGGGAGTCAGCGCATCCTCGCTCGTCAGACCTAGCTCGTTGCCGGGCGGGCGTGAGGCGAAGGCGGCATGCTCAGGAGGGCACCGATGAAGAAGCACAGGGCGCCGAGCGCAGTGCACCAGTTGGCGGCGGCCAGGTTGAGGATCGAACCGGTGGACGGCACGACGAACGAGGCGACGGCCGAGATCGCGAACAGCACGCATCCGAGCAGATTCACGGCGGCCGTCGTACCCGCCCGGTCCATCCGCCCCGGGAGGAGGCCCGGTCCGACCGTGACTCGGTAGGCCAGCGCGCCGGACACGAGAAAGCATGCTGAGCCGAACACGTCGGGCGTCCAGATCAGCCGGTTCTCCTGCTGCGTCGACAGGCTTTCCTGCATGGCGGAGAACGTGCTGAGGTTGAACAGAAGAGTGCCGACGAACTGGACCGCGGCACTCCACCATGAGGGGTCACGACCCCAGCGGTGCCCGCGCCGGACGGTTCCCTCCCGCAGTTCCATGGCGGCGGCGAGGGTGAAGAAGACGGAGCCGACGAAGAAGACCATGCCGTCGGCCGCGGCACCCACCAACTGGACGAACCCGGGGAACGGCCCGATGAAGAAGCAGGCCGACCCGATCGCGAACCCCACGGCGATCGCGCGGTCCCAACCGATCCGGGTGGCCGGCCTCTGAATGGAAGCCAGCGAGTGACCTATCACGTGCACACCACCCCCTCGCGCCGACCGTATGGCAGCCCCCAGGACGTGCTCGTCCCCCGGTACGGATGAGCTCAGCGCAGTCACCTCGGAGCGACATACGGGAAGCAACGACTTCGGACCTCATCTCCAAGCGGTACTGAGCCGCTCGTACTCTTCGGCGGTCACCGGCAGCACGACGCCGTGACAGGGGTCAACCGGCAGGCGGTGTCCCTTGGCGGGGAACCACTCGCCGCCGGCGAGGTCAGTCGTCTCGAAGGGTACGTATCGGCGTTCGGAGGTGAACTCGTCGATCCAGAGGAACCACTTCTCCTCGGTGTTCGACTTGTACACCAGCGGGCCCTCGCCCTGGCTGATCGGGCCCAGGCCGATACCTTCGGCCAGCGGCTCCCACTCGGTGGCAGTCAGGGAGGTCGAGGTTTCGCAGAACACCGACTTGCCGAACGGCACATCGCCGCTGCGGCCGCGTTCGTCCTTCAGGTAGCGGTAGTAGACGCCCTCGTGGTCGATCACCGTGGTATCGATCGTGTGCCATCCCCGGTCGATCCACACCCGCGGCTCGGAGAACTCCCTGAAGTCGCGGGTGGTCGCAGACATGATCCGGTTGTAGCTCTCACCCTCGTGTTCGGCGTTGTCGTAGAGCGTCGAGGACCAGTGCACGAGGTAGGCATCCTGCTCGGGGTCCCAGACCGCTTCTGGAGCCCAGGTGTTGCCGGCCTCGGGCGGTGCGACCTCGATGAGTCGGCCCTCACCCCAGTCCACCAGATCCGTCGACTCCCACACCATGATCGAGCGGCTGCCCCGGCGCTGGTGCCGGTCCCAATCGCGGTTGGCGTACAGGCGCAGGTCGGTCGCGACTAGGTAGAACCGATCGCCTTGCGGGGAACGGACAATGTGCGGGTCGCGGACGCCGCATTCGCCCAAGGTGGAGTACAGGACCGGCTTGCCGCCGTTGAGGTCGTCGAAGTGCAGTGGATCGTTACCGTCGCTCAAGGCGAAGTAGATCTGCTCGCCGTCGGCTGATTCACGCTTGAAGTGCGCGTAGAGGTAGCCCACGTACTCGGGCTGTTGCCGTGCTACCCCATCGGTCGTCATCGGACTCAGTCATCCTTCTGGGTCGTTGGTCGTTGCGACCGTCGCACCGGGAAGTACACGGTGTACGGCTCGTCGCGGATCTCGGCGAGTGGCATGAAGCGCACGCCGCTGGTTTGACCGACGGTTCGGTATGTCCCGGTCCGCCACCAGCTGTGGTGTCGCTCTTGGTCAGGTGTCAGGAACGACGTCGGTTGCGCGGGATCGCCGTACAGCAGCGTCTCCTGCTCGGTCAGCCCGGCCAGGACGATCGGGCCGTCGAGCACAGCCACCAGGTCCGGCTGGTCGGGCAACGGCGCTGTGGTCAGTGCTGACGGCACGGTCAGCTGGATGCGTTGTGAGCTCCACACCTCGGACAGCACGATCCAGCCGTCCCGGACCTCGACCGGGCCTGACTTCCCGTCCACCTCGAGCACCGGCGAACCGGCAGCCCAGCGCGGGACCCTGAGCCGGACCTCGAAGGCGGACGGTCGCTCACACCGTACGTCGACGAGGTAGACGCGGTCGTTCGGTCGCCGGCCCGGCAGCGGTCGTGACGACAGCTCCTGGATTCCGGCGGCACCGTGGAAGGTCTGCCGTTGCCCGAGAGCGACCCCCTGGTCGGTGTCCGCGGCGATCGCGAGCTCGACGCGGCCACCGAACAGATCGGTCCAGGACACGGCCGAATCCAGGTACTGGCAGATCGAGATCCCGGTGTCGTCGACGAACACCGCGGCCTCGTCGACCGAGGCCTGTGCTTGGAGCAGAGTGCCGTGACAGCACCAGAAGTCCTCGGTCGGCCGCCCCCACTGCTTGCGGCTTGCAGTTGCCAAAGGCAAGAAGTACGCCGGCATGCCCGTGTCTGGATGTTGTTGCGCCCAGATCCCGTTGGCCAGATTGCGTTCCCAGTAATCCCCGTACCGGTGATCTCCGGTCCACCGGAACAGAACGGCGGCAAGGCGCATCAGGTTGTAGACCAGGCAGTGCTCCTGGACCGCGTGCAGACGGGCGGACTGTTCGCCGGCCGGCTGCCACACCTCACCGCAGCTGCTACCGCCGGTGCAGTAGGTTCCGCGTGCGTCGACAGCAGAGTCCCAGAAGGCTTCGACGATGTCGCGCCACCGCTGTTCCCCGGTGACCTCCCAGGCTCTGGCCGCGCCCAGAACCTCAACGATCTGTGTGTTGGCATGCTTGTTGGTCAGCACATCGGCACCGGCGAGCAGTGGCTCGAAGAACCGGCGCCGGTCGTACCGTTGGATCAGGTCCGCGGCCAACTGATCGCCGGTGAACGCGAGGAGATCCGCCCAGACCTCGAGCATGCCGCCTGTCTCGCGGTCGAGTATGTCGTCGAGCTGCTGTCGGGACAGTCCATCGGTCCAGGTGTGGAACCATCCGGCGAAGGCCGATGCGACCTCCAGGGCCTCCTCGTTGCCAGCGAACCGATACTGGTCGAGCAACCCCATCAGCATCTTGTGTACGACGTACTGCGGGGCCCACACCTCACGACCCGCGGCCAAGCGCTCGAAGTACGCCGGTGGGATGGAACCTGCCCACTGCCCTCCGTTGGCCCGCTGGCAGGTCGCGAGCTCGCCGACGATGGTCGCGGCTCGTGCCGCCACCTCGCCGTCGTACTCGCCGACTCGCGCCGCTGCGGACAGCCAATGCCCGAGGATGTGGCCGCGCAGATCACAGGTCGGCGACTCCCATCCCCAGTGCCAGGTCTCCGGGCCGTCGGGCGACACACCGCCCACCGTCGTGCCCCACGAGCCGGAGTAGCTCCACAGACCGGCCTCGGCCCGGTAGGGCCGCAGCAGGTTGTCGGCGCTGAGGCTTCGAAGATAGCGGGCGTTGAGCAACCATCGGTCTCGGGCCGGCCCGTCCGAGAGCCTCGTCCGGCCGCCCGAGGCACGGACTGTGCGCAGCAATCCATTCATGTCAGCCGACGCGGAGGTCGACAGCGAGGCAGTTCGCGACATCGACCGGACGTGCCTCGGGCAGCCGGATCACCAGAATTCCGTGCGCCTGCTCGAAGGGAACGCGACCATGGCCGAGCAGCCGGACGCCGCTCACCGCCTCATGGTCTGCGAGGCTGCGTATCACTGCGCGTCCGTCGTCGGGCCAGGCCAGCTGGAATGCGTACACGGTGTCGTCCCGGCGGGTGAACCGGAAGTCGGAGCTCGTCCAGTTCACGCGGTCTTCGGTGAACCCGTCGATGATCACGCTCGAAGGTCCCTCGCCGAACACCCTGAACGGTCTCGTGCCGTAGATACCTTCGCCGCACACCTGTATCCACGTGCCGAGGTCGTCGAGCAATTGCGAACATTCGAGGTCGAGCGTGCCGTCCGGCAACTGCGGCACGTTCAGCAACAGGTTGCCGTTCTTCGACACGATGTCGACCAGCATCTCGATCACGTGTGGTGCGGTCTTGTAGACGTCGCGGACGTTGTAGAACCAGTCGCCGACCGAGGTGTCGGTCTGCCATGGCTCAGCATGGATCCCGGGCGTCTGGCTCCGCTCGATGTCCATCACACCGACCACGCTCACCTCAGGCCGACGGTCCTTCTGCTGGTAGACAGCACGGTTCGCCCCGTGAATCCGCGCACTGGTGTTGTAGAGATGGGCAACCACACGCAGACCCGGTGCATAGCCGACATCGCCGAACGGCAACGGCCCGTCGGAATACAGCAGGTCGGGCTGGTACCGATCGATCATCTCGGTGACTGCCTCGAGCCAGTAGCTGTGCCACTCAGGATCGTTGCAGTACCACGGGTCCGGAACCTCGAAATCCTGTGCGGACAGGTATCGACTGTTGTCGAGATAGAAATCCCGGTAGGCCGGATCGGTCCCGTCGTACGGCACGCCGGCGAACGGCCCACGACCGTCGCTGCCCTTGTTCACCGCCATCCATCCCAACGCGGCACCGAGATGCTCGGTGATCCCGAACGGCAGTCCGCGCTCGTCCGCGGCTGCCTTCCACAAGCCCACGATGTCCTTACCCGGGCCGATCTTCACCGAGTTCCAAGGGTTCACCGACGACTCGTAATTGAAGAAGTTGTCGTGATGGACAGCCTGCGCGACGAAGTACCGCGCACCGGCCGCCACAAACCGGTCCATCAAATCGCCCGGATCGAATCGCTCCGCCCGCCACTGCCGTACGACGTCCTTGTACCCGAATTCCGACGGGTGTCCATACGTCCGCAGGTGGTACCGGTACTGATCAGACCCTTGCCGATACATGTTGCGCGCGTACCAGTCGCCGTACCGCGGCACCGACTGAGGTCCCCAATGCGACCAGATGCCGAGTTTCGCATCCCGGAACCAGTCAGGGCACTCGAACGTGGCCAGGGACTCGAAGGTTGCATCGAACGGCACTGGTCGCTCCTTGTCAGTGATGGGAGTGTGGACCGGCCGGCGTCCTCCGGCCGGTCCAGGGACGCTACTTGTTCGGCATCTTGTCGTAAGCGGCTTGCTGGATTTCGAGGTAGCGCTTCAGGCCGAGGCCTTCCAGGCCCTTGACGTAGGCATCCCAGTCGCTGTCGATATTCTTCGAGCCGGTGATGAACTGCAGGGAGTTCTGCTGCACGTAGTTCTCGATGTTGGTCTGCAAGGTGGCGACCTCACCGGCCAGGGTCGGGTCGATCCACACCTTCCAGTACGGGTAGATCAGCGACTTGTCCTCCTTGCCCTCGTACAGCTTGGTTGCCTCGAACAACCGCCGCTCGTACCCGGACGGGCTGTAGATGTCGGTCGCGATCGCCTCGGAGTTGCGGTACTTCTCGGTGTTGTTGTACTGCGCCAGCGCCTGCCACCCGGAGTTCGGCGGAGTACCGCCCTCTGGCTGCGGGATCACCTTGTACGTCGGTTTCAACGACTTGTCGAGCGCGACGTCTCCTGCCTCTGGCCTCTTCCAGGTCTTGCCCTCGGTGCCCCAGAAGGCGTTCATCTGCCCTTCGTCGGTGAAGATGTAGTCGAGCAGCTTGATCGCCTGGATCTGCTCCTCCTGGGTGGCCTTGTTCGTCAGTACGAACGTCGCACCCGGCGCGCTCGGGAAGTTGTACCCGGTGTGGTTCACCCCTTGCGGTCCGGTGAGCGGCGGAACGGCGTCGTACTGCTTCTGCCGACCGTCGGGCAGGTTGCTGACCGCGATGCCCAGGTGCAGCACGGCGGCCGAGCCGAGGAGCGGCGCCTTGCCACTGTCACCCTGCTGCTGCAGCGCGTCCGGGTTCTGGGTGAAGGCGCCCTTGTCGATCAGGCCCTCCTTGTAGAGCGAGTTCAGGTACGCCAGACCCTCACGCCAGCCGTCCTTGTTGGCCTGCATGTCGACCTTGCCGTCCTTCAGGACCAGGGTCGAGTTGTTGTTGCCGCTGGTGCCCTGCGGGTCGTAGATGAAGGCGTTCATGAAGTACGGGATCAGTGCGTCGCGCACGCTCGCGCTGAGCGGGATCTCGTCGGCCTTCCCGTTCCCGTTCGGGTCCTGGGTCTTGAAGGCCTGCAGCACCTTGCGCATGTCTTCGGTGGTCTTCGGCTGCTCGAGTCCGAGCTTCTTCAGCCAGGCCGTGTTCATCCACAACTTGCCCTGGTACGAGCAGTGATAGCAGTCGACCCACTGCGGCATGCCGTAGATCTTGCCGTCCGGCGCGGTCGCCATCGCCTTCCACTCCGGCTCCGCGTCGAGGGCCTTCTTGATGTTCGGCCCGTACTGGTCGATCAGCTGGTTCAGCGGTACGAGGACACCCTGGTTGCCCAGCTTCATCAGCTCGGCCGGGGTGAACTGGTCGACCCACGGGATCAGCAGGTACAGGTCCGGGTAGTCACCGCTGGCCAGCGAGATCTGCCGCTTCTCCTTGGCCGGCCCGCCGTCGAACGTGCTGGTCTGCCACTTGAAGCTGATGTTGAACTGCTTCTTCACCTTCTGGGTGAAGTCGTTCGTGGACAGATTCCAGTCAGCGGCCTGGGGTGCGAAGACGTCCAGTGTCACGGCCGGGTTGCCGGTCACGGTAGGCAGCGGCTTGCTCTCGTCCGCGGGCGTATCAGACCCGCTGCACGCGGCCAAACCGAGTGCCAGCGCGCAGAGCCCGGCGACCGCCGCGGACTTGGTTCTCCTGAGCTGAGTTGTCATGTTGTCCCTCACAGGGGTAGAGATGGTGCGAAGGATCAGCCCTTGACGGCGCCGATCATGATTCCCTTGGTGAAATAGCGCGCCACGAACGGGTAGATGAGCAGCACCGGCACACTGGCCACGACGATCAGCGAGTACTTGAGCAGATCGGCCAGTTGCTGCCGTTGGAGGACGACGGACGCGTCGATCGCGCCGCCGCTGTAGGTGTTCAGGATCAGGATGTTGCGCAGCACGATCTGCAGCGGGAACAGGTCGGGGTTCTTCAGGTAGATCAGCGCGTCGAAGTAGGAGTTCCACTGGTAGATCGCGTACATCAGCGCGATGACGGCGATCATCGGCTTGGCCAGCGGGATCACCACCGACCACAGGAACCGCAGGTCGCCGCAGCCGTCCAACTGCGATGCCTCGACCAGCTCCTCGGGGATCACGGTGCGGAAGTACGTCCGCGCGATGATCACCTGCCAGACCCCGATGGCCTGGGGGACGATCAGTGCCCACCGGGTGTCCAGCAGTCCGACCTGCTGGACCACCAGGTACGTCGGGATCAGCCCGCCGGTGAACAGCATCGTGAACAGGATCAGGCTCATCACCAGGTTCCGCCCGACGAGCGTACGGCGCGACATCGGATAGGCGATCGCGATCGTCATCACGACACTGACGACCGTGCCGACCACCGTGTAGAACAACGAGTTGGCGTAGCCCTGGATGATCTGCGGATTCTCGAACACCGCCTTGTATCCGCGCAGCGAGAACTCCACCGGCCAGAAGAGCACCCGGCCGGACGACACCGCCTCGGGACTGCTGAACGAACTCGCCACGATGTAGATCAGCGGCAGCAGAACGACAGCCAGGAACACCGTAAGCAGCAGGTAGACACAGAGCATGAACACCCGGTCCGTGCGCGAATCCCGGATCCGCCGCGAACGCGCCGCCCGGCGTTCGGTCCGCTTGCTCGGCATCGTTCGTACTTCGCTCTGGACGCTCATGACCACAGTCCGTTTCCGGTGATCCGCTTGGCGATCGTGTTGACCGCCAGCAGCAGGACCAGGTTGATGACGGAGTTGAACAGACCGACGGCGGTGGCCAGGCTGAAGTCGGCGTTCAGCAGTCCGGTCTTGTACACGTAGGTGGCGATGATCTCGGATTCGCTGAGATTCAGCGGGTTCTGCAGCAGGAACGCCTTCTCGAAGCCGATCGCCATGATGTTGCCGACAGCAAGGACCAGGATGATCACCGCGGTCGGCATGATGCCTGGCAGATCCACGTGCCGGATCCGCTGCAGCCGGGTCGCGCCGTCGATCTTGGCCGACTCGTGCAACGCCGGGTCGACCCCGGCCAGCGCCGCGAGGTAGATCACCGCCGAGTATCCGGTGGTCTGCCAGACGTCCGACCAGACGTAGATGTGCCGGAAGTAGTCCGGGTTGCCGAGGAAGTCGATCGCCGGCACGCCGAAGAATCCGATGGCATCGTTGACGAGGCCCAGCCGCGGCGACAGCATCAGGATCGTCATCGACACCACGACCACCGTCGAGATGAAGTACGGCGCGTACGTCACCAGCTGGACCGTCTTCTTGAACAGCCCCATGCGGACCTCGTTCAGCGCCAGCGCCAGGATGATCGCGAGCGGGAAACTCGCCGCGACCGTGTACACCGACAGCAGGAACGTGTTCTTCACCAGCGTCCAGAACACCGGGTTGGCGAAGAAGAGCTCGAAGTTCTGCCAGCCGATCCACGGACTGCCCCAGATGCCCCTGACCACGTTGTAGTTCTTGAACGCGAGCACGGCGTTGGCCATCGGGATGTACTTGAACACCGCGAACCACACCAGCGGCACGGTCATCAACAGATACAGCGTCCAGTGCCGCTGCAGACTTCGACGCAGACCGACCATGGTGGTGCGTTCACGCCGCCGGCGTCGACGCTGCGGGGCCGGCGCTTCGCCGACGGGCGGCGGGATGCTTGTCAGGACTGCCATCAGGTTCTCCTCCTCCCTCGGGCCCGGTCAGCTCAGGCTGAGACGGTGGGCTGTGCGGGCTGTCAACTGGACGCCGATCCGCTCGTCGCCGAAGCGGACCACGCGCTCCTGGTCCCGATCCGCGGTGAGCACCACGTCGATGCAGTCCGCGCTCCAGTCGATGTCGACCGTGACGCCGCCGCGGGCGCGGAGACCCGTCACCCGGCCGGTAGGCCAGTCGTCCGGCCGGGCCGGCAGCACCTCGATCTCGCCGGTGTGGCTCTGCAGCAGCATCTCCGCGATGCCCGCGGTCGCACCGAAGTTGCCGTCGATCTGGAACGGCGGATGGGCGCAGAACAGGTTCGGGTAGACACCCGCGCCACTGCCCACGTAGTCCGTCGACGTGTCGTCCGCCGGGCTCAGGAACGCGCGCACCAGCCGATGCGCCGCGACCGCGTCGCGCAGCCGGGCCCGCAGATTGATCTTCCACGCCAGCGACCAGCCGGTGGCCCGATCGCCACGCAGGTCAAGCGTGCGTGCGGCCGCCGCCGCGAGGGCCGGGGTGCCGTCCGGAGTGATCGCATCGCCGGGGTGAAGGCCGGCCAGATGCGACATGTGCCGGTGGTGCGGGTCCTCCTCGGGCAGATCCGCGGCCCACTCCTGAAGTTGCCCACGGCTACCGATCGGCGGATCCGGGATCCGCTTGCGGGCCAGGACGAGGCGCTCGATCAGTGGATCGATCAACCCGAGGAGTCCGGCGGTCTGCACACACCGGTCGAACAGGTCCGCGATCAGCGCCAGGTCCATCGTCGCCGAGACGGTGACCGACGCGGGCTTGCCGTCATCGGCCAGGTAGTCGTTCTCCGGCGAGGTCGATGGCGACGTACCCAGACTCCCGTCCGGCAGCTCGACCAGCCAGTCGAGGCCGAATTCCGCGGCACCTCGCAGCACCGGCCAGGCACGGCCGAGGAAGTCCAGATCGCCAGTGAACGCGTAGTGATCCCACAGGTGGCGGACCAGCCAGGCACCGGCCATCGGCCAGTTGGACCACCGCGGGTCTCCCTCGACGGGAAGCGTCCAGCACCACGCGTCGGTGTTGTGATGAGCCGTCCAGCCACCGCAGCCGTACCGCTCCCCCGCCGTACGGCGACCTGCCTCGGCGAGGTGCCCGAGAAAGTCGAGCAGCGGCTCATGGCACTCGGACAGACTCGTCGTCTCGGCCGGCCAGTAGTTCATCTCGGTGTTGATGTTGACCGTGAAGTTGGAGCTCCAGGGCGGCCGGAGGATGTCGTTCCAGATCCCCTGCAGATTCGTCGGCAGCCCGCCGGGACGCGAGCTCGCGATCATCAGATAGCGCCCGTAGTTGAATACCAGTGCCGCCAGCGCGGGGTCATCGCCATGCTGGGTCAACCGCACGTCGGTCGGCAACTCCGCACACTCCGGAGGGCCCTCCAGCTCGAGTGCCGAGCGGCGGAACAATCCCTGGTGATCCTCGGTGTGCTCGGCGACAAGTTCGCCGTACTCACGGCCGAGCGCGGCGCGCACCTGTTCATCGGCGGCGGCCCAGCACTCCTCCGCCGTCCGGGTCGGCACGGCCGACGGGCCGTCGTACCCGGTCGCTGTGGAGAGGATCAGAATCAGCTCGCCGGCTCCCCGGATGGTAAGACCGGTCTCGTCGGCGGTCACCACGCCGTCGGTCCGCGCGCGCAGTGCGATCGCCGCCGACATCCCGCGATCCGGGCCATCGGAGTACCGGATCGGCTCCGGTACGTCGCGATGCGGCGGCGCGACATCGGCCGGCGCCTGCAGCAGCAGTCCGGCCCCGTCGCCGGCCACGTGTGGCCGCGAACGCAGCTGCGAGGCAAGCCTTGCGGTGACGCCTAGTGCACCGGGCTTCGACGCGGTCATCCGCAGGACCAGCACCCGGGCAGGTGCGCTCACGAACACTTCCTGCCGGACACCCACTTCCCCGATCTCGTACTCCGCCGACGCCGTCGCGGTGTCGAGATCGAGCCTCCTGCGGTACTGCGTCACCTCCCCGGCGGCCGGTGTGGAGCCGGCGACCGTCACGTCCAGCAGCAGATCGCCGAGCGGCAGATACGCCTGCGAGTAGCCGGAATGGAATCCACCGGCCAGCTCATGTGCGCGCCGGATGTCACCGCCGGCCAACGACGCGCGGACTGCCTGCACGGCCTCGGCTCCGATGGCGCCGAGCGGCTCCGACAGCAGCCGCGCCGTCTCCGGACCGCCGGACCAGCAGGTCTCGTCGTTCAGACCGATCCGGTCGGCTCCGACGCCGCCGAAGCACATCGCCCCGATCCGGCCATTGCCGGTCGGCAACGCCTCCAGCCAGGTTCCGGCGGGCCGGTCGTAGCTCAGCCGGGCTCCATCCGTCCGGTCCGAGCCCACCAGGTCGCTCATCCCAGGCACCTCCAGCGCGTGTGATGTGACGGTAATCATCATATGAATTCCGTGGATCGTAGCGCCGCGACGGCGGATGGTCCATACTGAAGCGCGTCTGGATGCCAAATCGTCTTATCTATCGGAGCACAGGGGGTCCCATGCCACGCATCACGTCGGTGGAGGTCGTCGACGTACGTTTCCCGACCTCGCTCACCCGCGACGGCTCCGACGCGATGAACAAGGACGGTGACTACTCGGCCGCGTACGTCGTCCTGCACACCGACGACCCGGAGCTGACGGGTCACGGCTTCACGTTCACGATCGGGCGCGGCAACGACCTGTGCGTCGCGGCGGCGGCACAACGCGGCCGGCCCCTGGTCGGGCGCGACGTCGACGTCCTCTGTGCCGACCTGGGTGGGATCTACCGGGAGCTGCAGTCGGACACCCAGCTGCGCTGGCTCGGGCCGGACAAGGGCGTCGTCCATCTCGCGCTGGCGGCGGTGATGAACGCGGTCTGGGATCTTGCCGCGCGCCGGGCCGGGAAGCCGTTGTGGCGGTTGCTCTGCGACATGTCACCCGAGGAGCTGGTCGACGCCGCGGATCTGAAGTACCTGTCCGACGTGCTGACCAGAGATGAGGCGATCGCGCTGCTGGCGGATCGGGAGGCCGGGCGCGGGCTGCGGATCAAGGAGCTGGAGGTCACTGGATATCCCTGCTACACCACGTCGGCGGGCTGGCTCGGATACTCCGACGACAAGCTGCGCCGGCTGTGTGAGGAAGCCGTTGCCTCCGGCTACAAACACGTGAAGCTCAAGGTCGGCTCGAGCCTGGCGGACGACATCCGCCGCTGCGGGATCGCCCGGGAGGTGATCGGTTCGGACGGTCATCTGATGATCGACGCCAACCAGGTCTGGGACGTGCCCGAGGCGATCGAGTGGGTCAAGGAGCTGGCGCGGTTCGAGCCGCTGTGGATCGAGGAGCCGACCAGTCCCGACGATGTCCTCGGCCATGCCGCCGTCCGCCAGGCGGTGGCCCCGATCGGCGTCGCGACCGGCGAACACGCGATGAACCGGGTGCTGTTCAAGCAGTTCTTCCAGGCCGGTGCGATCGACTTCTGTCAGCTCGACGCGGCCCGGCTGGGCAGCGTCAACGAGGTCCTCGCGGTGTACCTGATGGCGGCCAAGTTCGGCGTACCGGTGTGTCCGCATGCCGGCGGAGTCGGGCTGTGCGAGCTGGTCCAGCACCTGTCGATCTTCGACTACGTCGCGGTGTCGGCCAGCCTGGAGAACCGCGTCACCGAGTTCGTCGACCACCTGCACGAGCACTTCGTCGACCCGTGCATCGTCCGCGACGGTGCCTACGTGCTGCCCACGGCGCCCGGCTACAGCGCCGAGATGCGCAGGCCGTCACTCGCGACGTACACGTTCCCGACCGGGTCCTACTGGGCCACGCGAGACAGGGCGGAGCCAGTGGCATGACGGCTCGGGTCGGTGTTTCGCAGACTGACGTCGTCGTCCAAGGCATCAAGAAGCTGATCATCGACCGTGCGCTCCGGCCGGGTGACCGGCTGCCGATCGAGAAGGACCTCGCCGAGGCGCTGGGGGTCTCCCGCGGTCCGCTGCGCGAAGGCGTTCGCGCGCTGTCCATGATGGGTGTGCTGGAGACCCGGCAGGGCGACGGCACCTACGTCACCGCCCTCGACCCTTCGTTGCTACTGGCACCGATGGGGTTCGTGGTGGACCTGCAGGACCACAGCGGTGCGCGCCATCTGCACGCCGTACGACGAATGCTGGAGACTCAGGCCGCCGGACTGGCGGCGACCCGGATCAGCGACGAAAGGCTCGCCGCGGCAGACGAACTGCTGCGCCGAACCGAGGCCGACCTGACTGACGGCGTGCCGGACCACGAGGCCCTGATCGACAACGACATCGCGTTCCACCGCGTCATCGCCCAGGCATCGGGCAACCCGGTGCTCGCGGCCCTGATCGAGGCCCTCGGCGGACGGACCACCCGGGACCGGCTGTGGCGCTCGATCAGTCAGGAAGGCGCCGACGAAGCAACGCACGGCGAGCACCGGGCGATCCTCGACGCCCTGTCCGGTCGTGACCCCGACCGGGCTCGCATCCGCATGGCCGTCCACCTGTTCGGCGTCGAGGACTACCTCCGCCAACGACCACCCGACGACGACTCCATCCCCGATCTCTGAGGACTGCTCGATGCCCTTCCTGTGGCGCACTGCGAACCTGACCCTGACGTTCTGCCTCGACGACGGCCCGGTCCGGCTGGAATCCGTCCACTGGGATCCCGAGACCGCCACCGGTCCGGTCGACCAGCCGCTCGTGGAGGTGTCTGCGCTCGGTCATGGCCGCTCGGTCAGCACCTATCGCCACGTCGGCACGGTCCTCGGCCGGCGGCTGCGATACACGAGCCACGAAGCCACCGACACCAGCCTCCGCATCGTTCAGCAGGACACGGTGACGGGGCTTCAGATCACCAGTTTCTTCGAAGCGATGGACGGAGTACGCACCTGGACAGAGGCCCGGCTCACCGGCCCCGGCAGCCTCGAACTGACCAGCCTTTCATCGGTCGTCGTCGCGATCGACTCGGTCGACTTCGACCTGCTCTCCGGCGACAACGACTGGATGGCCGAGAGCCGGTGGTCCGCCAGGCCGCTGCGCGAGATCGGACTGCCCGACATCCAGCGCCCGCCGCACCACCCGCCACCACGCACCCTGCACGCAGTGACGAGTCGGGGCTCGTGGTCGACCGGCGAGCACCTTCCCACCGGTGTTCTGATCCGAGACGGGTACGCGCTCGGCTGGCAGATCGAGCACAACGGGCCTTGGCACTACGAGATCGGTGAGACCCCGCGTGGCGGCTACCTGATGCTCAGCGGACCGACCGATCAAGAGCACCAGTGGACGGCCACCATCACCGCGGACCGTGCGTTCACGACCGTCCCGGTGTCGCTCGTCGCGGCAGCTGACCGCGACAGCGCCTTTGCCGCCCTGACCCGGCAACGCCGTGCCATCCGGCAGCGCCGTCCCGCCGACGACAAGCTGCCGGTGATCTTCAACGACTACATGAACACTCTGATGGGTGACCCGACCACCAAGCGGTTGCTGCCGTTGATCGACGCCGCAGCCGCGGTCGGCGCGGAGTACTTCTGCATCGATGCCGGCTGGTACGCCGACGGCGACTGGTGGAGCACGGTCGGCGCGTGGCAGCCGTCCACCACCCGCTTCCCCGGCGGTCTCGGCGAGGTCATCGATCGCATCCACTCCCGCGGCATGGTGCCCGGGCTCTGGCTCGAACCCGAGGTGATCGGCGTCGACTCACCGCTGGCACAGGACCTGCCGGACGACGCCTTCCTCAGCCGACGCGGCATTCGAGTCGCAGAGAACGGGCGGCACCTGCTGGATCTCCGCAGCCCCGCAGCCCGCAGGCATCTCGACGACACGGTCGACCGGCTGGTGGCGGAGTACGGGATCGGGTTCTTCAAGCTGGACAACAACACCATGACCGGGCCAGGCACCGACTCCGACGGGCAATCACTCGGTCAAGGCCTGCTGGAGCACCAGCGAGCACTGCTCGACTGGCTGGACGGCGTCCAGGCCCGGCATCCCCGGCTGCTGCTCGAGAACTGCGGGTCCGGCGCGTTGCGGATGGACTACGCGATGCTCTCCCGCCTGCACCTGCAGTCGACCTCCGACCAGCAGGATCCCTTGCTCTACGCAACGATCGCCGCAGCGGCGCCCGCGTCCGTGCTGCCCGAGCAAGCAGGCAACTGGGCCTACCCCCAGACCGGGATGTCGCGCGAAGAATTCACCCTCTGCCTGGTCAACGGGATCCTCGGCCGGATGTACCTGTCCGGCCACCTGGACCAGATGACGCAGCCAGAGCTCGACCTGGTCCGCTCAGCTCTGGCCGCCCACCGAACTGTGCTGCCCCACCTACGCGAACTGGTCCCTTTCTGGCCGCTCGGCCTGCCCAGCTGGACCGACGAGTGGATGGCACTCGGCCTGGCCGGACCATCGACGTCGTACCTCACGGTATGGCACCGCTCTGCCGAACCCTCCCAGGTCGCCCTGCCCCTGCCTCGTTGTGAGGTCACGAGCCTCTTCCCGGCTCAACCCGACGGCTGGACCTACAACTGGAACAACAACACCCTGACCATCACGGCCACCACAGCAGAACCGTCCGCCCGCGTGATCGAACTCGTCGGACACCGCGTCGATCAGTTCGGCTGACTAGCGGCGGTTCGGTCGGACCACCTTCCACGCGAGCAGGCTTTGGGCGCAGTCGACCACGGTCTCGGCCGCGGGCCGGGACTGCCAACCGAGGACGGGCTTTGCCTTGCCCGTGGTGTGCCGGTTGCGCCGACCGAGCGAGACCACGATCGGGTCCTTACTCTGGCCCAGTCACCGGCCCGGGGCGCGGGTGACGACTTCCTGGACGATCCAGCCGTTGCCGTCCACGTCACTGAAAGACACGAAGGAGCCGTAGTCGGCCCGCTCCGGGTGCGGACCGGGGACCCGGTTCACGTCGCCGGCGTGATGGAAGACACCGTCGGCGTCGTGCCAGACGTCGCTGACGTCCGCTCCGCGCCCCACGAGCTCGTCCCGTGCCGCCTCGATGTCGGTGACCACCAGGTGTAGGCCCTGGACCGATCCCGGTTCGGCGGCCGATAGGCCCCTGCCGAAGATGATCGCGGCCTCCGAGCCAGGCGGGGTGACCTGGACGACACGGAAGTCGTCACCCACTGAGTAGTCGGCGTCCAGCCGGAAGCCGAACTGCTCGTAGAACGCCTTCGCCTTGTCCACATCGCCGACCGGGACGACGAATACCTCGAGCTTGAAGTCCATGGTGTGCTCCTTCTTCATTGCTTGGATGGGGTACGGGTGGGTGCTGCACGCGGACTTCGTTCACCGGTCGCGGGTGATGCTCACCGATTCCAGGTCGATCGTGATGGGTGCGAACTCCTGGTTCGCGACGTTGCCTTCGTCGCGCAGGTGCACCAGTCGGAGGGTGTAGAACAGGAAGCCGTCGAACTTCTTCGGGTTGTGCGTGTAGTGCGCGATCGGGCTTCCGGTCACGTCGGGCTGGTAGTCCATGCGCCGCTGCCGGAAGGTCTCGTCGTAGTAGAAGATTTGGCCAGGGTTGTGATTGGCGATGGCGTCCGGGAACGTGACGGCCAGCCGGCGCCAGGTCTGCCCGTCCTCGGTCCATGGGGCGATCTCCTGGGTCGTCACCTTCGGGTGGGCGAACACGAACGGTGCCGTCAGGTAGTTCCAGGTGGCCGCGATGGTGAAGTACGCGACCTGTACCGCGTCCCAGGGAGTCTCGTTCTCGTACGCCGGGAACGTCCCACGGGGGTTGTTCCGTCCGTCCACGAGCCGTCCGTCGCCTTCGCGGATCTCGACCCGCTCGGGTGATCCGGTGCTGACCTCCAGCGACGAGACACGGCCGGATCCGGTGAACGGCTCGAAGGTGATGGACTCGCGGCGCGGATCGAGGTTGACCGTCTGGTCGGCGTACACGTCCGGCCAGCCCTTCCAGCCCCAGAACGGGCCGCCCAAAGACAGTTGGGCGGTCAGGTGGTTCACCTGCGACCACTGGTCCAAGCCGCCGTGCGACTCCAGCACCTGCTTCAGCAGATCATTCATGGTCTTCACGTCCTAACGTGGTTGTCGTTGGTGCCTGATTTCGATCTGGTCGCTGCGGCCGGGTCGATGGAGGTCTCTCAGCTCTTCGTCCGTGCTGTCGCCTCATGACCTTGACGGTCTCTTGTTCGGTCGCACGGTCGAAGATCCGCAAGGTGGACAGGGAGTTCAGCGCGAGTGGGAGCACATCCAGCGCGCCGCTGGCGCGGACGATCTGCACGTTGCGGGGTGCGAGGGCATGCCAGACCTCGTCGTCGAAGAGGTCGGGGGGCGACCCGGCGAGCCGACCATGGCCAGCGCACGTCGTGCCCGCCGCGACCGTCGTCATCCCGGACCGCCTGCAGTGCTCGCCTGAGGGGCGCGGCCCCGGCGACGTAGCCGTCGGTGAACCGGACGGCCAGCCCGTCGAGCAGGAGATCGAGGGCTCGCGGCGCACCGACCGCTGGCGGCGCTCGACGCGCCGCCTCAGCGGCAGCCTTGAGCACGCCATCGCCGAACCGGCCGGCGATACTCGCTGCGCGGAGCGCCTCCAGGTACGTTTCACGAGCCAGATCGAGGTCGAGGCTCTCCAGACGTCGTGCCGCGTCGAGCAACAGCGGAACGGCGCTGATGCCGCGTCGTAGATCCAAGGCGATTTGCCCGTACAGCCGCTGCAGGATGGCGGCGTCGAACTCGCCGAGCGGGCCGGCAGCCGCGACCGCAAGCAAGGACATGGCAGGCTCCGGCACGCCGGACAGCCGCTTCGCCCGCGCCGCCGCGAGAGCTCGCCGCGCTCGCGCTCCCACATCAGGGGTCAGCCTCGCGGCATACTCCAGAAAGGCTGCGGCGGCCGCCAGCCCGCCGCGTGCCTGTGCTCTCGCCGCGGAGCGCTCGAGTTCAGCGGCGACATCCTCGTCCGCTGACAGGGTGCCGTGAGCGCGATGCCACGCCCGCCGGTCTGGATCGGTGGCGGATGCCAACGCCCGATGGGCGGTACGCCAGTCTTCGGCCGACGCCGCACGGTAGATCGCCGATCGCAGCAGCGAATGGCGGAATGCGGTCCGCGCACCGATCTCGATCAAGCCGTCCGCCTCCGCCGGGGTCACCGCCGCGAGTGGAATGCCGAGTTCGGTCGCCGCGCGCACGAGCAGGGCGGGGTCGCCGGTCGGCTCCGCTGCCGCCAGCAACAAGAATTCCCGCGTCAGTGCCGGCAACTGCCGGACGCGCGCGGTGAAGCCCTTCTCCAGCCGGCCGGCCAGAGTCCGCCCGCTCGGCAGGCCGAACCCGCCGGCAAGGTTCGGTGACTCGAGCAGCGCCAGCGGGTTACCGCGAGTCTCATCGAGGATCCGGTCGCGGACCCGCTCGTCGAGTGGCCCGTTGATCGCTGACGCGAGAAGTTCCCGCGCCGGGGCGTCGGCCAGACCGGTCAGCGGCAACGCCGGCAGCTGAGCCAGCTCGTCGAGGTCGGCCGTGTCGCGCTCGGAGAAGAGCAGGACGACGGACTCGGCCTTCAGCCGCCGAGCCACGAACGCCAGGACCTGCACCGAGGAATGATCCAGCCACCGCACGTCGTCGACGAGACAGAGAAGTGGCGCCTTCTCCGCGGCGTCGGACAGTAGCGTGAGGACGGCAAGTCCGACGACACGTCTACGACCAGCGCCTCTCGTCGCCTGGCCATCACCCGGAGCCCTCTGTCCGCACCACCACCCGTCCGCGACACCCGTCGCGCGCCGTGCCAGACCACCGCACAGCACGCTGACCTGGCACAGGCGCCAAGGTCGGTTTCCTCAGGCTTTGACCGCCGCGCTTCCGCCGGCGTCGCCGGCCTCCTTCTGGGCGGTGGCCAGTCGGTTGCGGGCCGTAGTGAATCGCTCCGGGGGCAACCCGTACAGCTCCACGACCGCGTCGACGTCCACGGCATCAGAGTGATGACGCTCAGTTGCCTTGGGCAACTCGTGGAGATTTCCGACGGGTCTCTCGTTGGAGCCCGGCTGCTACGTCTCGCAGCAGGGGTGATTTCTGTCGGTGGCGAGGCTGATCATCAAGGTATGGGTCAGGGTGGCCGGCAGACGGTCAGGCTGTCCGGAGGTTCCGGTCACGGCCAGGTCTTCTACGTCGAAGACTGGGAAGAGCGTCGTCGCGCCGCACAGCGAATGGGGCGGACCGCGGACGACATTCGTGGCTGGGCACTCGCCTACCGTCCCTCCGCCGACAACTCCGGCGTCTGGATCTGGGTCGGACCACACTCCCCCGGCCAGCGCACATGACGTCCCTCCGATGTCAGGTGTCGAAGGTCAGCAGGGGGCAGGTCGTAGAGGGCCAGGTCGCTTGGCCGAGACCAGGTTGGGTCGGTGACTTCGACGACGTACATCTCGGTGAAGAATTGGATCGTCGCACCGCGCAGGTGGCTGGTGTTACCGGAGGCGGAGTGGGTCCTGAGGCCTGCGGAGATGTGGAGGTGGGGGGGTACCTCCGAGGTTTCCTCGTCGCACGCCAGCGTTCCGCCGCCGAGGGCTTCGACGTACTCGAGGTGGGCTCGGTCGGTGAGGTCAATCGGTGCGGAGCACTGCTGGGTTGTCGACCTCGGCTGCGAGGACGGCGGCTGCGTCGGCCGCTGCTCGATCGCCACTGCGGCTGCGATGCAGGTAGGCGCGAGCCACGAGCTCACGCATCCCGGTTCGTGTCGCGAGAACCTCGAGATCGGCGGCCCACCGGGTCGCGTCTCCGCTGTGGCGTTCGATGGCGAGCGCACACAGTGCGTCGAGGCAGTAGCCTTCGACCCACAGCCAGGCGTCCGGCAGGCGAATGCAGCGCATGCGTGCCTCGGTGACCCAGCGCATCGCCGACTCCGTGTCTCCGCGGCGGTTGGCGACCAGTCCTTTCCCGCGTGCGGCGAGTCCCTCCCAGCACGGGTCACCGAGCTGGAGCGATAGAGCGTACGCATGGTCGTACGCCGAGGCCGCGGCGTCCGTGTTTCCCTCGGCCAGGTCGACGTCGGCGAGGAGTGACTCGGGGAGCGGGATGAAGGCAGTCCAGCGCAGTTGGCGCGCTCGGGCCAGGGCAGCCTCGAGGGCCTTCCGTGCGGGCACCAGCTCGCGGCGCAGGAGGTGGCTGCGACCGAGGAACGTCAGCGCCCAGGTCTCGACCGAGCCGACGTCGGCAGCCTGGGCGAGGCGCAACGCCTCACCTAGCTCGTGTTGGGCGTCGGTGTGCCGGCCGATGTCGGTCAACGCCACTCCTTGGATGGCGTGGGCCCAAGCTCGTTCGGCTGGGTCGTCGCCGGCCAGCGAGACGGCCCCGTGCAGCCAGCGTTGAGCCCTGTCATAGCGGCCGCGAAGGAGTTCGACATATCCAAGTTCGCGGTGTGCCTGCGCGGCCAGTGTGTCGTCCTCAGCGCGGCGGGCGACCTCGATGGCCTCCAGGAGTACGCCAGCGCCTTCGCCGTCGCGCCCGCGGACACCGTGCACGAGCGCCGAGCCGAGGGCGACGAGGGCCTTCGTTTGGAGGGCTGGGTCGTCGATCTGGTGCGCCTGCGCGACTGCCCGGCGTAGCGCGGCCACGGCGGCGTCGACCGCGCCGGCGTCCATCGCGGCGAGGCCGGTCTCCAGGCCCGCGGTCACGCTCGCGGTACTCGGCGGCTGCTCGCGTGCGTCGGGCAAGGGGCTCGGGTCGGCGGCGTCGAGGACCGCCTGTCCGGGATCCGTACCGAGTTCTCGGCGGAACAACGCGACGCACGAATCCCGCTGGCGTCGCGCTGCCGCCCGGTCACCCGCGGCGGCGTACGCGCGGATCAGCAACTCTTGGGCGTCCTCGTCGAGCGGGCTGGCGGAGACAACTCGAATGGCAAGCTCCAAGGCCCGTTCCGCGTCGCCGGCGGCGAGTTTGGCCCGCGCCGCCTCACGAAGCGCGTTCTCGGCGGCCGCCGAGAATCGCCGCCGCTCGGCCAGCAGCCACGCCTCGAACGCCGGGCTTGATGGGAACGCCATGCCTTCAAGGAGTTCGCGGCCCAGCCCAGGAACGCCGAGTGCCTGCACCCACGTTCCGGTCGTCAGGGCGCGTACGTCCACGAAGGTGCCCGGCGGAAGCCGAAGTTCCACCGGGCCGCCGATGATGGTGGTCTCTGGGCCCAAGAGTCGGCGCAGCTGGCTGAGGTTCCAGCTCAGCGCGTTGAGCGGGTCGTCGGCGTCCGAGAAGAGCAACTCAGCGAGCCACTCGCGGCTGGGCGCCGAAACGGTCGTGAGCAGATAGGCGAGAAGCGCCCACCCCTTGCGACCACGGGGCGCGGCGTGCGGTTCCCCGCCGCTGGTCACGTGCGGCTCGCCGAGCAGGTGGATCGCGAGTGTTCCCGGCACGTTCACAGTATCCGCCCGCCGGCCGGTCCGATCGCCTCGTTCGTCACAGCCGGCGTCACATGGGTGCGGTGCACGCTTCCCACGTCGCCGCCATCCGCGGCGTGGGAGACACACCGAAGGAGAACCCGCATGACCACCACGGCGAACGAGTCGACCCGCAACGGCGTCGACACCGTCACCCTCTTCGCCACCCTCGACGCGGTCAAGGCCGCACCCGAGGCGGCGAAGTTTCAGTTCCGCGCGGACAACGAATGGATCAGCGGAACCCACAGCCGCAGCACCATCCACGGATTCCACGGCGTCGGCGAGGAGCGTGCCCACGAACACACCTTCCGCTTCGACGCCGACCACCCGGCCGTGCTGGTTGGCCGCGACAACGGTCCGACGCCGGTCGAGTACGTGCTGCACGCCCTGGCCGCCTGCCTGACCGCGGGCCTGGCCAACATCGCCGCAGCTCGCGGCGTCACGCTCACCGAGGTCCACTCGACCGTGTCAGGTGACATCGACCTCAACGGTCTCCTCGGCCTCGACCCCGATGTCCGCAACGGCTACCAGCAGATCAAGGTCAGCTTCGTGCTCAGGGGTGACGACCCGGAGAAGCTGCGCAAGGTCGTTGAGCAGTCGCGCCGGCGTTCTGCCGTACTCGACATCATCACCAACGGCGTGCCCGTCTCCATCGACGTCGACGCCGGCTGATCGCGCGTTCCCTACGGGCCGACCTGTCCGCGCGGGGCAATCGGTCCGGTCAGCACTCAGCATCCCTTGGAGCGTTCGTGCGCAGCACCGACACAGTCATCATCGGCGCCGGCCAGGCAGGCTTGGCCGCCAGCCGCTGCCTCTCCGACCGCGGGCGCGACCATGTCATCCTCGAACGCGGCCGGATCGGGCACCGGTGGCGGAGCTCGAGTTGGGACTCGCTGCACCTGCTGACGCCCAACTGGATGAACACGCTGCCCGGCGAGGTCTACCGCGGGCCCAACCCGGACGGCTTCTCGTCCGCCGCCGTTCTCATCGACCACTTGAACTCGTACGCCGTCTCGTTCGGCGCACCCGTCGAGGAGAACACCGCCGTACTGTCGCTGCGCAAACGGGACAACGGCTTCGAGGTGGTGACCGATCGCACGGCATGGCGAACCCGCAATGTCGTCATCGCCACCGGCTGGTGCGATCGGCCGGCCGTCCCGGCGGCAGCACGCGCGCTGGCCGAGGACATCCACCAGGTCGTGCCGGGCGACTACTGCAATCCGGGCTCGCTGCAAGACGGCGGGGTGCTGGTCGTCGGCGCCTCGGCGACCGGTGTGCAGCTCGCCGACGAACTCCGCGCCGCCGGGCGCGAGGTGATGCTGGCCGTCGGCAGCCACACCCGAATACCGCGCAGCTACCGAGGACACGACATCTACTGGTGGCTGCATCGCATCGGCATGCTCGACAAGACGATAGACGAGATGCCGGATCCCGTGCAGGCACGCAGCGAGCCGTCGGCGCAGCTGGCCGGCGGCCCCGAACCGCGCCCACTCGACCTCTCCGCCTTGCACGCGGGCGGCGTACGGCTGACCGGCCGGCTGGTCGCGGTCGATGGCCACCGGGTCCGGCTGGCACCGGACCTGCCCGCGACGGCCGCGGCCGCGGACCAGCGGATGCGGCGGCTGCTCGGCACGATCGACCGCCATATAGACATAACCGAGCAACACCACCGCGTGCTCGAACCCGAGCCCACCACGGGGTTCGTCGCGGCGGACGGCGTGCCCATGCTCGATCTGCGAGCCGCAGGCATCCGGACCGTCGTATGGGCGACCGGACACCGCCGCCTCTACCCGTGGCTGCGGCTACCGGTGCTCGACCGCAACGGCGAGATTCGCCAGCGTCGCGGTCGGACCCCGGTGCCGGGGCTGTACGTGCTCGGCCAGCGCTTCCAGCACCGCCGCAGCTCGAACTTCATCGGCGGCGTCGGCCGAGATGCCGAGTACGTCGCCGAGCATATCGCCGGACGACACTGACCTCCTGGAGTACCCATGCCCACGTACGACGCCGTCGTCGTCGGCGCTCGTGCCGCCGGTGCGGCGACTGCCCACCTGCTCGCCCGGCACGGCCTGCGGGTCCTGCTCGTCGACCGTGGCCGGTACGGCGCCGACACCCTGTCCACGCATGCACTCATGCGCGGCGGCGTGCTGCAACTTTCCCGGTGGGGACTGCTCGACCAGGTCATCGCCGCGGGCACCCCGCCGGTACGTCGGACCACGTTCCGCTACGCCGAGGACGTAGTCCCGATCACGATCAAGTCGTCCTATGGAGTGGATGCCCTGTACGCACCGCTCCGTGCTCGACCCGATTCTCGCCGAAGCGGCCGGCCACGCCGGGGCCGACGTGCGCTTCGGTGTCGCCGTGACCGGCGTCGACCGCGATACCCGCGGCCGCGTCACCGGTATCACCGCCCGGACCAGCGACGGGCAGATCCTGCGCGCCGACGCCCGCGTCGTCGTCGGCGCCGATGGCATCCGCTCCACGATCGCCGCGGCAGTCGGGGCGCCGTACGAACGCCTCGGCCGGTCGGTCGGCGCCACGACGTACGGATACTGGACCGGGCTGGAGACCGATGGTTACGAGTGGAACTTCCGCCCGAACGCGGCATCCGGCGTGATCCCGACCAATGGCGGTCAGGCGTGCGTCTTCGCCAACGCCTCGCCCCGGCGGATCGGCCGAGGCGGTTCTGCCCCACTTCTCCGGATCGTCGCGCAGTCGTCCGGCGACCTCGCCGAGCGGCTGGCCTTGGCAACGCCACCGCCCGCCCTGCGTACGTTCACCGGCCACGTCGGGTACGTCCGTCGCTCCTGGGGTCGCGGCTGGGCGCTGGTCGGAGACGCCGGCTACTTCAAGGATCCCGTCACCGCGCACGGCCTCACCGACGCGCTGCGCGACGCCGAGCTGCTCGCTCGCGCGATCGTCGCCGTGGTCCGCGACGGTGCCGACGAGCGCGACGCCCTCACCGGGTACCAGGCGACCCGCGACGCACTGTCCGCCGCGCTGTTCAACGTGACGGACGTGATCGCCGGCCACCGTTGGACCGATGCGGAGATCCCCGACCTGCTGCTCGACCTCAACTCCGCCATGGGCGACGAGCTCGAAGAACTCGCCGCGCTCCCCGCTCTGCCCCCTGCCGCGTGAACCTAGGTCCGTGGTACCACCGGTGGCCTTGATGGCGTGGACGAACTCGGTCGCGACGGCGACGAGCCCATCGATGCTGTCGTCGGCGAATCCGCCCGCCGGCTCGGTGATGTGGGCCTTGAGCCGAGCTCCGTTCGAGACTCGGGTGCAGTGCGTTCTACGGGGACTGCGGTGCCGTCGGCGGAGGCTCGAGCCCGTCGAGGAGGAAGGTCTGCATCAGGCCCTTTCCCTTGACCTCGATGGTGCCGCGTGGGCGTACGGCGAACTCCGGGCCGAGTGCGGATGCGACCCGTGCGGTGACCTGGATCTCGCCGGGTCGGCCGTGGGACTCCATCCGGCTCGCGGTGTTCACGGTGTCGCCCCAGAGGTCGTAGATGAACTTGCGCCGGCCGATCACGCCGGCTACCACCGGACCCGAGTCGATCCCGATCCGGACCGCGAGCCAGTCCTGCCCGGGCCGGGCCGCGATCCGGGCGACCTCCTCGCGCAGGGCGAGCGCCGTACGCGCCACTGCCGCGAGGTGGTCGGGCCGCGGCGTCGGCAGACCGCCGACCAGCATGTACGCGTCCCCGATCGTCTTGATCTTCTCGACCCCCTCGGCGTCGGCGATCCGGTCGAACGCGGAGAACACCTGGTCCAGCAGCCTCACGACCTCCTCTGCCGCCATCACCGCCGAGTGCGTGGTGAAGCCGACGATGTCGGCGAAGAGCACGCTTACCGCGTCGTAGTGCTCCGCGATCACTCCCGGCTCTGCCTTCAGGCGCTCGGCGATCGGCTCCGGCAGTACGTTGAGCAGAAGCCGCTCCGAACGCTCACGCTCGGCCCGGAGGTCGCGATGGGCTCGCTCCCGCTGCTCCACGAAGTAGCCGAGCATCACGTACGCGCTCACCATGACACCCGCGACGTTCAGCACCAGGAACGTGACCACGAAGCCAAAGGGCAGCGTCGACGGGGACTGTGCGAGCCGGGAATCGACCAGGGCGAGGGCGACCAGCTCGACGAAGAACGCCACCAGCCACGGCACCGAGCGCCGGATACCGAGCAACGCGAGCGCCGCCAGCGGGGTGAACATCGCCCAGAGGATCATCGCGCTCGAGGCCACGAAACCGCCGAGCGAGACCTGCAGCAAGGCCGGCAGCACCAGGAACGCCACCAGTTGCGTGGTGCGGAACGTGGCGAAACGCCGCGTCCGGGACAGAACGGCCAGTCCGATGACGGTGATCACCTGGTAGAAGCCTGGGATCGCCGCCGAGACCGGGTCGCCGTAGGCGAGGTAGGTGGTCACCCAGATCGTGGACAACGCCGTGATCAGCAGCGACGAGAAGATGAGCGTGCCCTGTCGGAGCCGCTCGTCGTGGGTGTCGTCGGTCCGAGAGCCGAGATCCGCCAGTCGCACCAACCAGCGGACGACGGCCCGCCCCGGGCCACGCCCGCGGCCGCCGGACTGCAGCCACGACCCGGTCACGGAAGAATCGTAGGCGCGCGACCCCCAGGCGACCGCACCTGCATCGATACTCGATGGATAGGCACGCCTGATTCGTGACGCATCTGAGCGGAGCCGGCGCGCCGGCTGGGAGGCGAGCGGCACTCTGTCAACGGCAGACAATGCGGCTGGTGGGCTCGGCATCGGTCGTGGGTCTCTACGCTTCCAGAGCTGTCGGGACTCCCCGTGCTGCTGCTCGCAGACTCGCGCTGTGAAGCGCCATTGGCAGGCCGCCGAATGGGCACAATCGCCTGGTCGGCCCAGGCTTGCTGCTTGATCCGGTCGGCCCGCGCCATGACTCGAAGAGTGATGATGACCACCGTCACCCCGAGCAGCATCAGCAGAACCATTTCGCTCGCGCCCAAGGTTGCGATGATCCTCCTTCGTGTCCCCGCTCCGAAAATCCGCTACACGGCCTGTAGTGCAGATCTATTCCGAAGGCCCGGCAGCAGTGAACATCGATTCGGTCGCGGCCCGATCCGGCGTGGCCCGTACGACGATCTACCGCCGGTATCGCAGCCGAGACGTGCTGATGACCGCGGTCCCCGAGCACGTCATCGACCCCGCATCACTGGCACCCGACCTCCCGGTCGCCGAGAAGCTGCGCTGGGATCTCGACCGGATCAGCGACATCCTGGAGAACCGACTCGGCCCCGGCGCCACCGCCGCGATCATCGCCGACAGCGATCCCGAGTTCACCACCGCAGTACGCGCACGACTGGCCGTTCGCTTGAGTGCACTCGCCGACCTGATGAACCTCGACATCAAGACAGGCCGGCTCCAGCAGAACATCGACCCCGACACGGTGCTCGGCGTACTGGTGGGCGCCTACCTGGCAGAGATCCTCAGATTCAGCACCCCACGCGAGGGGTGGGCAGACCGCGCCCTCGAGCTATTGACTCCCGCAGTAACACCGCACCAACCCCCGCGCTGACGCGCACATTCAGCCACCGTCTCGACCGCCGACAGGGCGTTCCAGGAGCGTCGAGCGGCATGGACAATTCGTCCACGTGTCGAACCTGCCGACCGCATTCCGCGAGCGTCCCGACCACGTGGCGGCACCGGAGACCGAGGGCGAGGTCGTCGTCGTTGGAGAAGCGGACGATCCATCGTCGCCGGGGCCTTCCTCGGTTCGGTGAGTCCGGTTCAACTGCGCCACGCGGTGGTCGTCCCCGTCGTGATCGCGCGCTGACTCCACGCCCGCGTCCTAGCCCAAATCAGCCGAACCGCATCACGGATACGCTCGCCGACGGCGCAAGCGGGATCGCGTCAACCATGCCGCGGCGCTTCGCTGGGACCGGGGTCGGCGATCAGGATTGGCGCGGAGTCAGGCCCGCGTCCCTCGATGAACGTGAACTCATCGAAGGTCGAGCGGGTCACATGGTCGGACTTTCGCCGCAGTGCCCGCTCGCACCGGTCCAGGTCGCTCTCGCTGGGCGCGGTCCAGATGAGATATTGCACGCCAGCAGTTCCCTGGAGAAGGCAACCGATCGGTCCAGGTCAGTCTCGAACATCACCGCGGAGGCGAGGCTCAAACCGGCCGGCTGCCCCTTCATACCTGGATTCTCCTGCCCGGCGGGGTGGCGGCGACACCGGCCAACCCGAACAGCCCGGTCAGCACGTCGTCGTACGCCGCGTCGAAAGCGGCGATGCCGTTCTCCTCAAGGGTGTGGCCGACGTCGTCCATGTCGATACCCAGCGCCGCCAACCGCGACATCAGTTCCGAGGCTTGCGGCAACTCGGCGTCGACGGTCCGGCCGAGTCTGCCGTGATCCTCGAATGCGGCAATAGTTGCCTCTGGCAAGGTCGTGACCGTGTCGAGGCCGATGAGCTCCTCGACGTAGCGTGTGTCGCGCGCCGCTGGACTCTTGTTGGATGTCGAGGCCCACAGCGGCCGCTGGACGTCAGCGCCCAGGCGGCCAAGTCGCTGCCAACGATCGGTCGAGAACTGATCTGTGAACAGTTTGTAGGCCAGTTTGGCCTGAGCCACCGCCGCCTGGCCGCGCAGCGCGAGCGCCTCCTCGGACCCGATCGCTTCGAGGCGCTGGTCGACCTCGGTATCGACCCGGCTGACGAAGAACGATGCGACGCTGTTGACGGTGGTCGGGTCACCACCGTTCGCGGTGAACTTCTCCAGTCCGGACTGGTAGGCCTCGATGATCTGGGCGTATCGGGACAGGGAGAACAACAGCGTGACGTTGATGCTGCTTCCCTCGGCTGTCAGGGTCTCGAACGCGGTGACGCCTTCGCTGGTTGCCGGAATCTTGACGAGCAGGTTCGGTTGGTTGATCCGCTGGCGTAGCCATCGCGCTGCGACGACCGTCGCCGGTGCGTCGTAGGCGAGCTCGGGAGACACCTCGACCGAGACGAATCCGTCAGCGGAGTTGCTCGCGTCGAACAGGGGCCGCAGTACGGCGAGGGCCTGACTGGCGTCTTCGATGACGAGTTCCCAATACGCCTCGTCCACCGACCTGCCGGCCCCGAGCAGCTCCGCGAACTGTTCGTCGTAGTCGTCCGAACCGGAGATGCTCCTGGCGAAGATCGTCGGGTTCGCGGTGACGCCTCGGATTCCGTTGTCGACCATGCGCGCCAGGGTGCCGTCACGGAGGGACGCGCGGGTGAGATTGTCCAGCCAAGGGCTCTGGCCATAGTCGGTGTAGAGCTGTTCCAGCTTGGTCATCCTGCACCCGGTTTCCCTGACATCCGCCAACTGCGGCTATCGAGTTGTGACTGTCTATTTGTCCGTGTCGAGGAGCAGGTCGTCCCAGTCGATGTGGGCACGACCTGCTGCCCCGTCTCCCAGGACGAACCTGCTGGGGTCTCCGGCTCCTCTGGCTCCTGATGCCAGCCACGCGGCCATACCGTGAGCGGTGCGGCGCTCGATCTCGTCGAGATACGCCCTGCGCTCGTCGACGATCCGCACCGTTGCGTCGGCGAACTGGCCGTTCGCAGAGCCGAGAAGCTAGCACGCCAGGCCCTGCAGAGAGCCTCGTCGCTCAGAGCCTCTGGCGCGACGTGAGGCTCGGACGCCTGGACTGGTCCAGTCGCCACGACGGGGTCCTTGATGGACCTTGACGCGCGCT
This sequence comes from Kribbella sp. NPDC049174, assembly GCF_043197365.1. Lineage (NCBI taxonomy): Bacteria > Bacillati > Actinomycetota > Actinomycetes > Propionibacteriales > Kribbellaceae > Kribbella > Kribbella sp. NPDC049174. The sequence continues at coordinate 122,649 of NZ_JBICSZ010000010.1, forward strand.
CGGCACGAACGGCCCGAGGTACCGGGCTGGTCAGGTGGCCGTGTTCAGTGAGCCAGCGAGCGCAGTAGCGAATCGCGTAAGGGGATCCGCCGACGATGATCACCAGCAGCAGCACCGCCGTTGGAGCGCCCACTAAGGTGCCCAGGCCGACGAAGGAGACCGTGCCACCCGCGGTGAGGGCGGTGCTGATGGCCACGATCCGTCGTCGATCCCGCGGATGTCGAGTGGGGCCGGTGGGGTCGGTCAAAGCCACCATGGCAACGACTCCGCCCGTGAGGGCGCCGAGGATGACCATCAAAATGACGCTCGAGAGTGACCAGGTGAAGGCCATGACTGCACCAAGGGCGCCCAGAACACCACAGAAGAGCACCCAAACAACCCGATAGACCCTCATGGCGCGTTCTCCTGCGCCGTGGCGTCGGGTCGGGGAAAGACTGACTGATGCACGACAACCTCCCTCTTCCTGCAGCTACGACTATGCCGCTGCCGGTCCGCCACAGGTACGGCGTCGATCGGCGAACTGAGACAGTCCTGATCGCCGGAGTCCGGCAACGATGGACTACTTCAGCGGGACGGCGCCGGGGGCTAGGAGTAGGTGTCCGCACCACGAGGCAGGTCTCGCGAGGGCCATTCGAGAAGTCGTGCGCCCAGTACGGCGATGTGCAGAGTGAACCGCTGATCAGGATCACCTGGGTCGTGGCCCGTCAGTTCCTTGACCTTGGTCAGCCGGTAAGTCACGGTGCGGACCGAGACGTTGAGGCGGCGCGCCGCCTCGGTGGCGACCTCGCCGGTCGCGAAGTACGCCTCGAGGGTCGCCAGCAACGGCAGTGCGCCCCCGCGGGCCTGCGTCAACGGGGTGAGCACGGCCTGGATGAGATCGACGATGGCGGCCTGGTCACGGACCAGGACCCGGTACACGAGCATGTCCTCCGCGTCGACGACCGCGGCGTCGAGTCGCAACCGATCGGCCAGCGTCAGCGCTTCCCGCGCCTCTTCGTAGGAGCGGGCGATGCCGTACGAGCCGGGGTAGGGCCGACCCGTCGTGACGCGCCATTCGCGGCCCGAGTGGTGCCGGATCAACGCGTCGTGGATCAGGGTCCCCACGCCCTGGGTGATGGTCCGAGGGGCCGTGCTGGGAGCGGTCGCCGGGATCAGCACCACGAGGAGTCCTTCTTTGGTGGCGACGAGCACTTCACGGTCCCCGAATCGGTCGAGGATGAAGGCTTCCAGCATGTTCACGCTCGTGTCGCCCTCCGGGAGGCCGTCGGCGGGGCGAGCCAGGACAACCTGGTGCGGCCGGCCGAGATCGAGCCCGAACGGTTCGGCGCGTTCCACGATTCCGGCGACATCGGGGTCGCCGCGCAGCAGGTCGTCGACCAGTTCGCGGCGCAGCGATTCCTCCTGCCGGATCAGGTGCTGGGTGGCGGCCTGGTAGCTGTCGACGAGGACGGAGATCGCTTCACCGACAGCGCGAAGTACCGCCTGTGCCGAAGCGCGGACGGTGTCGCGGTCGCGGTACGGCACGACGTCGGGCAGGTCCCGCCACATCCGCCAGGCCGCGGACAGGTAGAGGTCGACGACCCGTCCGGCAGGAATGCCCTGTTCGGCGGCGCGACGGCCGAGTTCACGGACGATCGCCAATTCGTGTTCACGGGGCCGCCTCCCGGAGATGGCGGCGTCCGCGAGGAGGGTGAGGTACTCGACCAGCAACTCCAGCGGCGCTTGGGAGGAGTCTCCGGCGGCCGCTTGCGCTATCGCCGTCAGCCAGGCTTCATCCGCGCTGTTCGCGGCGCCGGACCCCGGCCAGCGCAGCTCCCTGGACTCACTCATCCACTCCCCCTCACGCTGAGTCGACGCAGTGCTGGGCCAGTCCCAGTAGAGCATCGTTGCCGAACGTCGGCCATAAGCTCGGTCACAGGTTCGCCGATCGCCGCAGTACCTGTCTCACCGCTGGAACGGCAAAGTCGACGCCGCAGGGCACCCAGAGCTGAAGCGGAGCGGCGACATGTCGAAGGCAACTGTTGTGAACAATCGGAGTCGTCGGCCAGTTCTGGTCGGGGTTGACGGCTCGGTGTCCGCACAGGGCGCGCTGGCCTGGGCCGCCGCGGAGGCGTCATCGAGGCACTGTCCCTTGCGGATCGTCCACACCTTCAGTTGGCCGGTGACAAGCAACCCGCTGGACATGACCTTCGCCGGGGACATGAGTATCGGCCTGCAATCGGCCGCCGAGTGGATCCTCACCGAGGCGAAGGCGCATGCGCGCGAAGTGGCCCCCGATATCAGGGTCATCGCTGACCTGTTCGTCGGTCCCGCTGCGCCGACGTTACTCAACGAGGCACGGGATGCCGACCTGGTGGTCGTGGGCAGCCGCGGCGTCGGTGGCTTCCGCGGCCTGCTGGTGGGGTCGGTGAGCGCCACCGTGGCCGCACATGCCCCGTGCCCGGTGATCGTCGTCCACCCCCACGGAGACGGCACGGCGTTCCCCTCGTCGCCGATCGGGCGGATCGTTGTCGGCGTCGACGGGTCGGAGATCTCGGCCGCGGCGATCCGGTTCGCCTTCCAGCAGGCAGCACGCCGCCACATCGGAATCGTCGCCGTGCACGCCGCGAAGCCGACCCGACAGCACCCATCACTCCGCGTTCCCGCCGAGATCGAGGACCAGATCGACCGGCAACTGTTCGCCGAAGCAATGCAGAGCAAACGCGTGCTCTTCCCGGCGATCGAGGTACGAACGAAGGTCGTGCACGGTCACCCGGCCCAGGCGCTGATCGATTCGTCGGCCGGCGCCGAACTGGTCGTGGTCGGGTCGCACGGCCGCGGAGGCTTTGCCGGCATGTTGCTGGGATCGGTCAGTCAGGCGGTCCTGCAGCACGCTGCCTGCCCCGTCGCTGTGGTCCGTCCGCACCGAATCCCGTCCGTCAAACCCTCATCTGCGGGCCAGCTCCGTTGTGCGGCCGCGTCACCGGACGAGCTCTCGGACCTAAAGGAACAGTTATGACACCGACGCCGCAAGGCCTGCCCGAAAGCCTCGGGCTGCAGAGCCAATTGCTCGACCTGGACCCATCAGAGACCCAGGAGTGGCTGGAATCGATCGACCAGGTCGTCGACCATGCTGGGCAGAACAGGGCGCGGTACTTGCTGCTCAGCATCCTGCAGCGAGCGCGTGACCGGCGCGTCGGCGTTGCGAATCTGCGCAGTACCGACTACCTCAACACGATCGCTCCCGATGCCGAGCCGGCGTTCCCCGGCGACGAGCACATCGAGCGGCGGATCCGGGCCTACAACCGCTGGAACGCAGCGGTCATGGTGCACCGGGCCCAGCGGCCCGGCATCGGCGTCGGCGGGCACATCTCCACCTACGCCTCCGCCGCGGCGCTGTTCGAGGTCGGATTCAATCACTTCTTCCGAGGCCATGACGCGCCCGGCGGCGGCGATCAGATCTACTTCCAGGGCCATGCCTCCCCCGGCATCTACGCGCGCGCGTTCCTGGAAGGCCGGCTCACCGACAGCCAACTCGATGGATTCCGGCAGGAGATCTCCCATGCCGGGCCGGGCGGCGGACTGCCGTCGTACCCGCACCCGCGGCTGATGCCGGACTTCTGGGAGTTTCCAACCGTCTCGATGGGTCTCGGACCGATCAACGCCATCTACCAGGCCCGCTTCAACCGCTATCTGCACAACCGTGGCCTCAAGGACACCAGCCGACAGCGGGTCTGGGCGTTCCTCGGCGACGGCGAGATGGACGAGCCGGAGTCCCTCGGTGCGATCGGAGTGGCGGCCCGGGAGGAGCTCGACAACCTCACCTTCGTCGTCAACTGCAACCTGCAGCGCCTCGACGGCCCGGTCCGTGGCAACGGAAAGGTCATTCAGGAACTGGAGTCGTACTTCCGCGGCGCCGGCTGGAACGTCATCAAGGTGATCTGGGGCCGCGAGTGGGACCCCCTGCTGGCGGCCGACACCGACGGCGCGCTGCTCAACCTGATGAACACCACACCCGACGGCGACTTCCAGACCTACAAGGCCGAGTCCGGTGCGTTCGTCCGCGAGCACTTCTTCGGCCGCGACCCCCGCACCGCCGCGATGGTCGAGCACTTGTCCGATTCCGAGATCTGGAACCTCAAGCGCGGTGGACACGACTATCGCAAGCTGTACGCCGCCTACCGGGCCGCGACCGAACACACCGGGCAGCCGACGGTGATCCTGGCCAAGACCATCAAGGGGTGGACCCTGGGTTCCCACTTCGAGGGCCGCAACTCGACCCACCAGATGAAGAAACTCACCCTCGAAGATCTCAAAGCCTTCCGCGACCGCCTGTTCCTGGACATCCCCGACACCGCCCTCGACGCGGTCAAGCCGCCCTACTACCGGCCACCGAAGAACGCACCGGAACTGGAATATCTTCACGAGCGCCGCCGCGCGCCCTCGGCGGCTACCTGCCTGCCCGCAGGGTCACCGGCAATCCGCTCTCGCTGCCGGACGAGGCCGCCTACGCGATCGCACGGCGTGGCTCAGGCCGTCAGGAGGTCGCCACCACGATGGCGTTCGTCCGGCTGCTCAAGAACCTCATGAAAGACCCGCAGATCGGTCACCGGTTTGTGCCGATCATCCCCGACGAGGCCCGCACGTTCGGGCTGGATTCCCTGTTCCCATCCAAGAAGATCTACTCCCCGCACGGACAGAACTACCTGTCGGTGGACCGGGACCAGATGCTGAGCTATCAGGAGGACATCCGAGGCGTACTCCTCCACGAGGGCATCACCGAGGCCGGCTCTGCCGCGTCCTGGACGGCTGCCGGTACGTCGTACGCCACCCACGGTGAGCCGATGATCCCGCTGTACATCTTCTACTCGATGTTCGGGTTTCAGCGCACCGGCGACCAGCTCTGGGCTGCTGCGGATCAGATGACCAAGGGGTTCCTGCTCGGTGCCACCGCCGGCCGCACCACCTTGAACGGCGAAGGCCTGCAGCACCAGGACGGCCATTCGTTGCTGCTGGCATCGACCAATCCCGGGTGCATCGCGTACGACGCCGCGTATGCGTTCGAGCTGGGGCACATCACTGCCGACGCCCTCCAGCGCATGTACGGCGAACCGCGACCAGGCGAAGACCAGAACGTCTTCTACTACCTCACCCTCTACAACGAGCCGATCACCCAGCCGGCCGAACCCGCCGACGTCGATATCGACGGGATCCTCGCCGGGATGTACCGCTACTCCCCCGCGTCGGCCGGCGACGGTCCGAGGGCACAGATCCTTGCCTCCGGCATCGCGATGCCATGGGCGATGGAAGCGCAACGCCTCCTGCACACCGACTGGGGCGTGCAGGCAGACGTGTGGTCGGTGACGTCGTGGACCCAGCTGCGCCGCGACGCACTCGCTGCCGAGGAATGGAATCTGGCGCACCTCGACCAGCCCGCCCGGATCCCCTACGTCACCGGCCGCCTGAGCGACGCTCCCGGTCCGGTGGTCGCAGTGTCGGACTGGATGCGCGCCGTCCCCGATCAGATCGCCCCGTTCGTACCAGGGCCGTGGGCCTCGCTGGGCACCGACGGATTCGGCCGGTCCGACACCCGAGCCGCCCTGCGCCGCCACCTCGGTGTCGACGCTCCGGCGATCGCTGTACGGGTACTGCAGCAGCTCGCCGCCAGCAGCGAACTGGACTCTTCTGTGCCTCGCGAGGCACAGCGCGCCTACTCCCCGAACGCCAATCCCGACCCGGTGCCGTAATCCTCGGCACCGGACTCCAGGAGGAATCATGCGCGTCTTCGTCGCCGGAGCAACCGGCGTCATCGGTAGCCGCCTGGTGCCTTTGCTCCTTTCGACTGGCCACGACGTCATCGGTTTGGCGCGGTCGCAGGACGCCGGCGCCGGCTTGGAGCGCCTGGGCGCCGACGTCGTACACGCCGACGCGCTGGACCACGCCGCCATGCGCCACGCCGTGCGAGTCGCCGCGCCCGATGCTGTGGTTCACCTGCTCACGGCGATCCCTGCGCGGATCGATCCGAGGCGGCTGTCCCGTGACTTCGCCCAGACCAACCGCCTACGCACTCAAGGCACCATCAACCTGGTGGATGCGGCGGCCCAAACCGGCGCGAAACGGGTGATCACCCTCGGCTCGGCCTCTGTCTACGAACCGAACGGCCCCGACCCGGCCACCGAGGATGTGCCCTTCTGGCATCGCCCGCCGAAAGAGTTCATTCCCGTGCTCGACGCCCTCCGCGAGCTGGAGGCCCTCACCGCGGAAGCGGGCGGACTCGTCCTGCGCGTCGGTCATCTGTACGGCCCTGGCACGATCTATGCGCGCAATGGATCTTTCCTCCACCAGGTTCAGAGCCGGAACGTTCCAATCGTTGGGCAGGGCACCGGTACCTTCTCCTTCACCCACATCGATGATGCCGCGCGCGCCATCGTGGCCGCACTCGAAACCACCGCAGACGGTGCACTGAACGTGGTCGACGACGAGCCCGCCCAGGTCGGTGAGTGGCTTCCGGTGCTGGCCGATCTGCTGGATGTACCTCCGCCAGTCCACATTCCGGTCCAGATGGCCCGATCGGCCTTCGGGAGTTGGGGCGTTGCCTTCATGACCGAGCTGCGCGGCGCCGACAACACCAACGCCAAACGCGTCCTCGATTGGAGCCCGAAATACCCATCGTGGCGACAAGGGTTCGAGGCTGAACTGGCACATCCCGGCAGCCCGTAGGCGCTGCCACTACGACCCGATCCAGGAGGAACCATGCGCGTCTTCGTGGCCGGAGCGACCGGCGTCATCGGCCAACGCGCCCGCTACACCCTCGACTGGCACCCGCAGTACGTGTCTTGGCGACAGGGATTCGCTGCGGAGTTGACTCCCACCTCCGAATGCCGGTGATCGGCAACGAACTGCCGTGCAAGTCCGCCGACCAGGGCCGGTGCCAGGACGTCGTCACCAGGCAAGCATGGAAGGAGATCAACACTCTGGAAGGAGTGGAAGCTATGACGACTGAAGTGCCGAGTAACCGCGTACCAAGCCGGAGGACACTGTCCGACCCGGCCTACCAGGCGTTCCTGGTCCTGCGAACGGTCTTCACGGTGGCGCCGATCCTGTTCGGCCTGGACAAGTTCGCCAACCTGCTCACCGACTGGCCCGGCTACCTGGCCCCATGGATCAACGACATCGTTCCCGGCTCCGGCCAAGACGCCATGTACGCGGTAGGAATCATCGAGATCGTCGCCGGCATCGCCGTCGCCCTGATCCCACGCTACGGCGGACTCCTTGTCGCGGCCTGGCTCGCAGGCATCATCGTCAACCTGCTGACCATCCCCGACTTCTACGACGTCGCACTCCGCGACTTCGGCCTCCTCATCGCCGCCCTCGCACTGTCGCGCCTGGCCGTCAAGTACGCCCCGGCCCGACACAACTCCTGACATCGCACGCGACTGTTGCCTCAAGCAACACAAACTCTCAATCCCTGTTCCCGATCGGCTCGGTCACGGTTGCCGGTTCCCGGCAATCAACGCGATGCGACGTTGGCCGAAGGTGTCACTACCCGGGGATCAGGCGAAGCGGCAGGGTCGGAGATACCCGTTCAAGGATCCGGGAGTGTGCCATGGAATCCCTTATCGCCACCCGAAGTGAGTTGCTCGACCGCCGGCGACGGGCGGTATTCGTCGCTCAAGGCCGCGATCTGCTCAAGGACAAGAGAACCGCACTCGTCCGGGAATTCCGGCACCACCGTACCGAGCTCCTCGATGGGCTCGAACAGCTGCGGAATCTCGCGGTCCAGGCCCGGCAGCGTCTCGATCAGGCCACTGCGGTCTGCGGACCGGAGGCACTCGCATCGGGTGCTCTGGCCGCCGCGACCGGGATCGGCGCGGACCTGCAGTCTCGGACCGTCGCAGGGGTCCAGGTGTTCGACCTGCGCCACGATCCTGTCCGCCGCAACCCAGCCACCCGCGGTTGGGCACCCTCCCTGGTGTCGGCCCATTTCGACCGCGTGGCGCTGGCCTACGAGGAGCAGTTGGAATGGCTGCTGGACCTCTGCGCGGTGGAGTTGAGTGTGCGCCGGCTGGCCACGGAGATCGCACGGACCACCAAACAGGTCAATGCCTTGGACAACATTGTGCTCCCGCAGCTGCGCGACGAGGCGCGCCGGATCACGCTGACACTCGACGAGCGCGAACGCGAGGAACACGCCCGGCTCAGGCGAGCGCGTACCCGCGGGGCTGCCCTTGCGGCCGCCGGCGACGGGCCCAACCCCACGTGGAGCGCGGCATGAGCCGCACGTACGACGGAAGCGAAACAACCGGCCGTGCGACGCCGCACGAGCTGGTGCGGAATCTCGAAGACTCGATCGCCGCCCGGCTGGCCGCGGCGGACCAAGCTCGCGATGAGGTGGCACTGGCGCAGGTGCAGGCGGATCACCTCATCGCTGAGGCCGGAGCGCAGGCGGCGGAGGCGGCGCGGCAACGGACAGCCGCGATCCTGTCCGCCGCCCGCGCAGAGGCCGCCCGGTTGACTGAAGGCGGCGTCCGCCACGCCGCCGAGCTGACCGAGATCGCCGCCCGGCGCCGCAATCAGGACGTCGCCACCGTCGTCGCTGCGGTCCTGCCGCAGCTGACCCGCCCATCGCGGCGGGAGGCGAGCCGACCGTGATGGTTCCCCTCACCCAACTCGAGGTCGCTGGACTCAGACCCCGCCTCGACGATGCCCTGACAGCCCTGCAGGAACTGCGGCTGGCCGAGGTCGTGACCATCGTCGATCCCGGCGAGACCCCGCCTGACCTCGCTGACCTCATCGCCCGGACCGACGCCGTCATGGCGCTCGTCGACCAGTCCGCGACCGGAAGCGCGCTGAGCGACGCCGCCCTGCGAACCACCCTCGACCGCGTCGAACCCCAAGTGGCAAAGCTGCTGGCCGAAGAAGAGCAACTACGAGGCGAGGCCGAGGCACTGCCCCGGTCCATCGATGCCCTCGACGCGCTACAGCCGCTCGTACCCGAACTAGGTCGGCTGAATGACCGGCAACTGGCGAACCTGGGCCTCGCGAGCATGGCGCTCGTCCTCGACGACCCGGACGTGCGGATCGTCCCCGAGCTGACCCGGCAACTCGCCGAGTTGCTCGGTAGAGGGCACTTGATGGTCACCTCCGCGGCGACGCCCGGCAGCCCCATCGGCTGTCTGTTGGTTCTTCGCCGCGGCGACCTACCCGAAGTCGACGCGCTGCTCGGCACGGAGCGCATCGTCGAGGTAGAAATCCCGGCCGCCTACGCCGGCAAGTCGCTGCGCGCGACCGTCGAGGCCATGCGCGAACGACTCGCCACATTGCCTGGCGAACGCGACCGCGTGCAGGCGGAATTGGCCGCCACGGTCAAGCCGATCGCGGGGTCGCTGCACGCCACCATCGCCACGCTGCGGGCGCGCGCCGAACGAGCTGTGGCGGCCTCGCAGGCCGATGTGTCCTCGCGGACGTTCATCCTCAGGCTCTGGGTGCCAACCAAACAGACCGCGCGGGTCGAACAGGCTCTTGTGGACCGGCTCGGCCAGGCCGTTGCCGTCGAGCGTCTGGACACCGGTGAACAGACCGAGGACCAACCGGTCCTGCTGCGGAACCGGACCGGCTGGCAGCCATTTCAGCAGCTGGTCGGGCTCTTGTCCTGGCCTGCGCGCGGCGACCTGGATCCCACCGGACTGACTGCGCTGGCGTTGCCGCTCTTCTTCGGCGTCATGGTCGGCGACGTCGTGTACGGCGCCCTGCTACTGGCCGCCGGGTGGTGGCTCAGATCGCACTGGGCCAAGAAGAGCACCCTCAGTGAAGTAGGCCGCGTAATGTTGCTCGGCGGCGCCTGGACGGTCCTGTTCGGTCTCCTGTACGGCGAGGCGCTCGGCAGCCTGGGCCACAGCATCGGCATGCCGGCGCTCTGGTTCTACCGAGGCGGCCCGACCGCGCTCCAGCCCTTGCTGCTGTTCTCGTTGGCCATCGGTCTCGTCCATGTCGTCCTGGGATTGCTGCTGGGAGCCTGGACGGCCGCTCGCGGACACCACCGCCGGCACCTGGCCTCGAAAGTGGGGACCATTCTGGTGCTGGGCGGGCTCTTCGGGTTGGCCGGCGTAGCCGCCGCGGGATTCCCGGCAGAGGTCCTGACCCCCGCGGTTGCCGCGCTTGTCATCGGTGTGGTCGTGGCCTGTGTGTCCCAGGGCGCGCTCGGGCTACTGCTGGGCCCGCTCGATCTGCTCGGTGCCCTCGGCAACGTCTTGTCCTACCTGCGGCTGGCGGCGGTCGGTCTTGCCTCGACGTACCTGGCCGAGGTCGCCAACCAGCTCGGCGCCCGGGGGCCGCTGCTGCTGGGAATCCTCGTCGCCACGTTGTTCCACGCGCTGAATCTCGCCTTGGCGGCCTTCAGCCCGACGATCCAGGCTCTCCGGCTGCACTACGTCGAGTTCTTCGGACAGTTCTACGAAGGCGGCGGCCGACTCTTCGCACCTCTTGGCGGTTCCGTTGTCCGGGGTCCCGAGTCCGAGAGTGTCACTGCGCTGCCCTCCCCGGCCACCAACTCACCCGAGCCGGTCCCGGCCGGGGGACCTGTCTGAAAGGACAAACATCATGGAACTCGGACTGATCGCCCTCGCCGCCGGCCTCGCCGTCGGCCTGTCCGCCTTGGCCACCGGCTACGCCCAGGCGCGGATCGGGGCCGCGGCCATGGGCGCGGTGGCAGAGAAGCCTGAACTGACCGGCCGCGCGATCCTGCTCGTCGCCATCCCGGAGACGCTGGTCATCCTCGGGTTCGCGGTCTCGGCGATGATCATCCTGCTCCTCGGCGGCAAGTGATGGCGCTGCGCGATCTGCTCACCGCACTGGAGGAAGAAGGAGCGGCAGAGCACGAGCGGGCTCAGCAGGACAGGCGCCGGCAAGCAGCCCAGCTTCTCGCCGATGCCCAGGATCGGGCCGCCACGATCCATCAGGACGTCGTGACGGCGGCCGAAACCGCGGCCCGGCAGGAGGCGGAGGATCTGTTGATCACCGCGCGGTTCAGGGCCCGTCGGGCCGTTCGGACCGCGCGCGACGACGCGTTGGAGGAGGTCCTCGGCCAGGTACGCGAGCAAGTGCTCGCCCTGCCCGGCAGCCCAGACGGCCGGGCAATGGCGAACGCCTGTCTGCAAGAGGCGGTCCGGGCGATGCCGCAGGCTACGACGGTGCACGTTCACCCGGCCGACGCAGCGACGCTGCGGCCCGAAGCTACGGTTCAGGTGGTCGCCGACCTCGAACACGGCGGTGCCATCGCCGAGGACGACCAGGGCCGGTACGTCGACAACACCTATCTCACTCGGCTGGCGAACACCTGGCCCGAGCTCCGGGCTGGACTGAGCGGCTCCTGGAATCAGGACTCATGACGCCCCGGCCCGACTTCATCGCCGGCAACACCCGTCTGAGGGCGCGGCTGCCCGCCTTGCTTGGCGCATTCAGCTACGACCAGCTCGCCGGCGTCTCCCGCGAGGCCGTCGCCGAACGGCTCGCCGCGACGACCTACCGTTCCTACCTCAACCGCAACCAAGTAGGCGACCGCCCGCTCCTCGAGGCCGTCGGGCGCCGACTGCGCGACCTGCTGAGCGGAGTGCGGGGGCTGTACACGGGCACGGCCGGTACGGCGGTCGGGGTGCTGCTGGCCCGGCACGACCTGCAGGACGTGCTTGCGCTGCTGCGGGGCGCGCGCACCGGGCAGCCCACCGCGGTCCGGCTTGCTGCGGTGCTGGGTGTCGGTGCGCTCGACCAGCGAACTGCCGCCGACATCGCCGCAGCACCAGACGGCGCAACAGCTGTCCTGCGGCTGACCACGCACCGGCTCCCCGACCCGCTGACCGCCCGGGCCCTGCCGGCGGCTTGGGAGCATTACGAGCTGCACGGCGACCCTGACGAGTTCGAGACCACCATCGCGGCGGCCGCGATCGACGGTTGGACCGACCGTTTGGAATATGTTGGCCAGGCCGCCCGTCCCATCCTGGAGCTGGTCCGGGCGGAGTGCGACCGAGCCAATCTGCTCGCCGTACTGCGTGACCCGGCACTGGACACACCGCGGCTCCTCCCCACCGGGCTGGTGCCCGAATCGGCGTTGCTGGCGGCCAGACGAGGCGATCCGCAGCCGGCTGTTGCCGTCCGCCCCAGTTGGCGACAACCTCTTGAACGGCACCTCCGCGACGAAGACCTCGCTGCGCTCGAATGGGATCTGGACGTCGCCGTGTGGCGCCAGGCCGTGCGCGGCGTACGCCGCGGCGACCCCCTCGGCGCAGACATCCCCGTTGGCTACGTGCTGGCCGCCGAATGCGAGGCGCGCACTGTCCGGCTCCTGCTCGCAGGCCTCGCCCCCGCGTACGACGGCCGAGACCTACACATCCGATGAGCACGAGACCGACCGGACGGACCAGCCCATGAGCGACGCGCTCGTCATCGCCACCCCTATGACCGCGATCGGTTACCTTCTCGGCGGCGCACGGACGGTCACTGCCGTGGATGCTGACGAGACCGTCGCCGCGGTCGCCGAAGCGATCGCCGACGGCCGGGCCGCGGTCGTTGCCATCCACGGGGCACTCTGGTCAACCGTCGCGCCGCAGGTGCGCGCCGCCTGGGCCAAGCAGACCGCACCACTCATCCTCAGCCTCCCGGACGAGGACGGCGACGTCTCCGCAGCCAAAGACGCGGCGCTCCGCGACCTGCTGGCCCACGCGATCGGCTACCAGATCACCTTCACGCCCAGCGGAGGCACCACATGACCACGACCGGACGACACACCGGGCCCGCGCCATGGGCACCTGGGGGTGGAAGCAGGCAGGTGGCCACCGACACCGGACGGGTGGTGAGGATCTCCGGCCCTGTGGTCAGCGCCACCGACCTGCCCCATACGCGTCTCTTCGACGTGGTGCGGGTGGGCGTCGAACAACTCCTAGGTGAGGTCATCAAGATCGACGGCGACGTGGTGGTGATGCAGGTCTTCGAGGACACCACCGGACTGCAGGTCGGCGAACCGGTCGAGGCAACCGGCGAACCGCTGTACGCCGAACTCGGTCCCGGACTCCTCGGCGCGATCCTCGACGGTACCCAACGACCACTGCGGGACCTCAGCGCGGACGGCGACCTGTACATCGCCAGAGGCGCAGACCCGCCCCGCCTGGACCGCGATCTCCGCTGGGTCTTCTCGCCCGCCGTTGAGGTCGGGGACAGGGTCGAACCCGGTGATCTTCTCGGATCGGTCCCGGAGGGGATTGCCGTCGATCACCGAATCCTCGTGCCGACAGGCGTCACTGGGGTCGTCACCGCAGTCCGCCCCGGGCCGGCCACCATCCTTGATCCTGTCGTCGACGTCGATGGGCACCCGGTGGCAATGATGCGTCGGTGGCCGCTGCGCCGGGCCCGCCCGGTCGCGAACCGGCTGCCGCTCACCGTGCCGCTGATCACCGGTCAGCGGGTCCTCGACCTGCTCTTCCCGGTTGCCCGGGGCGGAAGCGCCATCATCCCGGGCGGTTTCGGAACCGGCAAGACGGTGCTGGAACAGGCTCTGGCCAAGTTCTCGACCGCCGACATCGTCGTCTACGTCGGTTGCGGCGAACGCGGCAACGAACTGACCGAGGTGCTCGAGGAGTTCCCTGAACTGGCCGATCCGCGCACCGGCGCCCCGCTGATGGAGCGCACCGTGTTGATCGCGAACACGTCCAACATGCCGGTCGCGGCCCGGGAAGCCAGCATCTACAGCGGGATCTCGATCGCGGAGTACTACCGGGACCAGGGCTACGACGTCGCCATGATGGCCGACTCGACCAGCCGCTGGGGCGAGGCGTTGCGCGAAGTGTCGAGCCGACTGGAGGAGATGCCGGCCGAGGACGGCTACCCCGCCTACCTGGCCACGCGCCTGGCCGGCTTCTACGAACGGGCCGGCGCGGTTCAATGCCTCGGTACGCCGGAACGCACCGGATCGGTGACGATCGTTGGCGCCGTTTCTCCGGCCGGCGGTGACTTCTCCGAGCCCATCACCCAGAACAGCCTGCGGCTCGCAGGCTGCTTCTGGGCGCTCGACACCGCCCTGTCCCGGCAGCGTCACTTCCCCGCCGTGAACTGGCTGCGCAGCTTCTCGCAGTACGGCCTCGACGAATGGTTCGACCGAGAGATCGGCTCGGACTGGTCGACGCTGCGCCGCTGGGCGGCAGCAGCCCTGCAAGACGAAGGCGCCTTGCAGGAGGTCGTGTCGCTCCTCGGCGTCGAAGCGCTGGCTGCGGAGCAACGGATCACCCTGCGCATCGGGCAAGCCCTGCGAGAAGACCTGCTCCAGCAGTCCTCGTTCGACGACCTCGACGCGTCCTGTCCACCACAACGGTTGCTGGCCATGCTGCGCGTCATCCAGGAGGCCAACGCCGCGATGAGCTCAGCGCTCCAGCGGGGCGTCGCCATCACGGCCATCACCTCCGCGAGTCTGCTGGCCGATCTCGGCCGGATGCGCCGCTGGCCGGCCGACAACGTCGACGACTCCGCCACCCGCCTCAGCCGGCGGATAGCCGAAGAAATGAGCTCGCTGTGACCACCGCCGAAGCCCAGTCCCCCTTCACCGTCGGGCACCGCACGGTAACCCGGGTCGCCGGGCCACTCATCATCGTGGACGGGATGGACGGCGTCGGCTACGGCGAACTGGTCGAGGTCGAAACCGGCGACGGTCCGGTCCGGGAAGGCCAGGTGCTCGAGCTCGACGGGTCACTGGCCGTCGTCCAGGTCTTCGGTGGAACCGCCGGAATCGGACGCCGCGAAACCTCCGTACTCACCCGCGGCCGCGCCGCCAGAACCGGTGTTGGCACCGACTACTTCGGCCGCGTTCTCGACGGCGCCGGCAGACCACGCGACGGGGGTCCGCAACCGGTCCCGGACGACTACCGCCACGTCAACGGCCTGCCACTCAACCCGATCACCCGCGCCCACCCCGACCAGTTCATCGAAACCGGTGTCTCGGCAATCGACGGACTCGTCACGCTGGTCCGAGGCCAGAAGCTGCCGATCTTCTCCGGCGCCGGGCTCCCCGCGAACAGCCTTGCCGCCCGGATCGCGGCCCAGGCACGCGTGCCCGGTGATGACACCGAGGTCGTGGTCATCTTCGCCGCCATGGGCGTCACCCGCCGGGAGGCAGAGTTCTTCCGCTCCGAGTTCCTGACCGGCGGCGCCGCCGCCCGCAGCGTCCTCCTGCTGAACCTGGCCGACGATCCCACCGTCGAGCGGCTGCTGACACCCCGGGTCGCGCTCACCATGGCCGAATACCTGGCCTTCGAACAGCATCGGCACGTCCTGGTCGTGATGACCGACATGACCGCCTACTGCGAAGCGCTGCGCGAGATCTCCGCCGCCCGCGAGGAGATGCCGGGCCGCCGCGGCTACCCCGGCTACATGTACACCGACCTGGCCTCACTGTACGAACGGGCCGGTCGAGTCCGCAGCGGCACTGGATCGCTCACCCAACTGATGATCCTCACCATGCCCGACGACGACATCACCCACCCGATCCCCGACCTCACCGGCTACATCACCGAAGGCCAGATCGTGCTGTCGCGTGAACTCGACCGGCAAGGCATCCAGCCACCGATCGATGTGCTGCCGTCGCTGTCCCGCCTGATGAATGCGGGCATCGGCACCGGCAAGACCCGCGACGACCACCGCGGCCTGGCCGACCAGCTGTACGCCTGCTACGCCCGCGGCCGCGAGGTCCGCCGGCTGATGTCGATCGTCGGCGAGAGCGGACTGCCCGCAGACGACCGGCGCTATCTTGGCTTCGCCGCAGCCTTCGAACACATCTACCTCGATCAAGGACCAGATCGCCGTACTCTGACCGACACGCTAGAGGTCGGATGGCAACTACTGTCGCCGTTCCCGGCGGCCGAGCTGAAGCGTGTCAGCGCTGAACAGGTGGCGCGCCACCACCACGAGGCAGCCGCGACAGCGACCGACGATTGATGAACGTCTCCCCACTTGTCTGGGCCCTGACGATCCTCGGGATCCTTGCGCTGTTGCTCTTCGACTTCTTCTTCCACGTGCGCACCGCTCACACCCCGACCCTCGGCGAGGCAGCAATCTGGTCGGCCGTCTACGTGGGCATCGCCGTCCTGTTCGGCGGCGGCGTTTGGCTCCTGGGCGGCGCGACGCTGGGCAGCGAATACTTCGCCGGCTACATCACCGAGAAGGCGTTGTCGGTCGACAACCTCTTCGTGTTCCTCATCATCATGGCGAGCTTCAACGTGCCGCGCGCCGACCAGCAGAAGGCGCTGCTCTTCGGCATCGTCTTCGCTCTCCTCGCGCGCACCGCCTTCATCTTCCTCGGCGCCGCGCTCGTCAACTCCTATGCCTTCGTGTTCTACCTCTTCGGGCTGATCCTGCTCGTCACCGCCGCCCAGATGCTCAAACCCGGGAGTGCGAAGGGTCGCTCGGCGAACAACGTCATCGTCCGCCTCGCCAAGAGGTTCCTGCGCACCTCTGAAACCTACGACGGCGACAGGCTGTTCACCATCGACCGGGGCCGCCGGGTCATGACGCCGATGCTGCTGGTGATGGTGGCCATCGGTGGCACCGACGTACTCTTCGCGCTGGACTCCATTCCGGCGATCTTCGGCCTCACCCAGAGCGTGTTCATCGTCTTCACCGCCACCGCGTTCTCCCTGCTCGGGCTGCGGCAGCTGTACTTCCTCATCGACGGACTACTGGACCGACTCATCTACCTGTCGTACGGCCTCGCCGCAATCCTGGCTTTCATCGGCGTCAAGCTCATCCTGCACGCGCTGCACGAGAACAACCTCCCGTTCGTCAACAACGCTCAGCCCCTCCACGTCCCCGAGATCAGTACAGCCGTCTCCTTGAGCGTGATCGCCGGCGTCCTGATCATCACCGTCAGCTCATCGCTGATCAGCGTCAGGATCCTGGCCGGGCGAGCCCAGCGGCACGCCGGAGAATCCCCCGACAAGAAGTAGACCGACCCCGGACCCGCGACAACACCCAGCCAGACAGCGACGGACGATGTTCAGCGGGAGGGCCGCAGTCGCGCTTGCCGGGGCCCGGCAGAGCACCATCCACAAGGTGGAACGCTTCCGCTCGCTTGCACGAGACGGTTGCCATGTCGCGCTTCCTTTCCTCCACCGGCCGGTACGTGCCGGACGATCCGGCCGGCCACCACCCACGTCTTCACGGTTGCCGTGCCGAGTCGGTGCAGCCGGGCGGGAGGTCCGCCCGCTGAGTTTGTGACGACCCGGTCGTTCCCGGGCGCGTTCAAGCCTGCGCCGGACAGTCCTTGCGACAGGGCCGTCAGACCATGGGGTGAGCTCGATCGGGCCAGTGAAGCCGCTCCGCCGGCCCCTCGGAGTGCTCGATCTCGCGGACCTTGGTGAGATCAGGCGCGATTGAGACCGGCGAGCCGTTCTTCGCTGCCCCGCGGGTGGTCGTTGGCTCACCAACGCCGACTGTGTTGGCGTTCTCCTGCGGCGTGGACCGTTCTAGAAACCGGAGCAGTTCGACCGGGAAGGGCAGCACCAGTGTCGAGTTCTTCTCCGCAGCCACCTCGACGACGGTCTGCAGCAACCGCAACTGCAGAGCGGCTGGATGTTCCGACATCACCTCGGCCGCCTGCCCGAGCTTCTCCGACGCCTGCAACTCACCGTCCGCGGTGATGATCCGGGCCCGACGCTCCCGCTCCGCCTCGGCCTGACGCGACATCGACCGCTTCATCGTCTCCGGCAACGCAACATCCTTGATCTCCACCCGTTCGATGTGCACCCCCCAGTCCAACGCCGGGCTGTCGATCATCAACTCCATCCCCTGATTGAGGCGCTCCCGGTTCGACAACAGGTCATCCAGATCGCTCTTGCCAATGATCGACCGCAGCGACGTCTGCGCAACCTGACCGATGGCCGAGACGTAGTCCTGAACGTCGACGGCCGCCCGCACCGGATCGACCACACTGAAATAGACCACCGCGTCAACCCGAACCGTCACGTTGTCCCGGGTGATGCCGTCCTGAGCGGGCACCGGCATCGTGATGATCTGCATATTCACCTTCTGCAACCGGTCAGCAATCGGCACCAGCAACGCCAAGCCCGGCCGCCGGACCTCAGGACGCACCCGCCCGAACCGGAACACCACACCACGCTCGAACTGCTTGACCACACGCACGCACGCCGCCGCCCCGATCAGGCCGACGACCAACGCTGCAAGTACGAGATAGAGAACGATCATCTCTGCTCCATTGTGAAAGCGCCCACGGTGTCGTAGCTGCCGAACACCCGGCGCCCGGTGGGCACGCTGTCGAGAGTTCGTTCCTCCCCACTGGCCGCCGGGGCCGGCGCATCACTGCACCGGTCGGCCCGGGATCAGCGGGCTTCGTTCACCGGCCAGGGTTTGATGGCTCCAGCTCGGCGAGAGGCGAGGCCGGTGGGTGATCGTGGATACGGACCGCGCACTGCCGCGGATTCATGAACCACGGCGCACCTCCTGGCGCATCACGCGCCCTGTGGAGCGATCCGCGCATTTATATCGTACCACGATATACTTGACCCGAGCCTGTCCCCCGGGCAGATTGAGGGCGTGATCACATGCAGCCTGACACGATGGAAGACGGCCGGATGGCCGAGCCACTGACAAAGGCGGATTTCGAGGCGTTGGCCCGCTTCCGCTTCGGCATTCGTCGGTACTTGCGCTTCAGCGAGCAGGCCGTCCGTGGTCACGGGCTGACCCCCCAGCAGTACCAACTGCTGCTGGCGTTGAAGGGGTTTCCGGGCCGCGAATGGGCAACCATGACCGAGTTGGCCGACCGCCTCCAGTTGCGTCACCACAGCGTCGTGGAACTCGTCAACCGTGCGCAGGCCCAGAAGCTGGTCCGGCGGGCCCCCCACCCGACGGACGCCCGCGCCGTCCGGGTGGAACTGACGCCACACGGCGAGCGGGCCATGGCCCAGCTTGGTGCGCTGCACCGCGACGAACTTCGGCGCGTGCGCGCCGCTTTGACGCTGCCCGACTGGGGCGAACCCGCCGGCGATGAAGCATGACGCGCCGAGCTGTCAGAGTCCGCAGAATCTACGATCACCCCGCGGCCGAGGACGGCATCCGGGTCCTGGTCGACCGCGTGTGGCCCCGCGGGATCCGCAAGGAAGCGGCCGCCATCGACGAGTGGGCCAAAGACGTCGCACCGTCCACCGAACTCCGCAAGTGGTACGGCCATGTCCCGGACAGGTTCGCGCAGTTCGAGGCGCACTACCGCGACGAACTGGCAACACGGACCGCACGCACGGCGCTGGACCACCTGCGTACGCTGGCAGAACGCGACACTGTAACCCTGTTGACGGCGACCAGGGACGTGGACCACAGCCAGGCGGCAGTCCTGGCCCGGCTGCTGCAGGAGCCACGCTGACCATGCCGCTGCCCGGATAATCCGCAAGGCCGCGGCCCTACGAACCGGGGCGCTTGCTGATCTGCAGGCCGGGACGGCGCCGGTGGATGGTCAGGTAGGACAGTCCGGCGTAACCGGCGGCAATGCTGCGGGTCGAGCCGCGAGGAAGCCAGACGATGTTGCCATCGGCAAGCACTTCCTCGCCGTCGGGCGTACCGACGGTGCCGCGACCCGCGACGACGACGAGCACCACGTCGAGATCGGGCTCAGTGTGGGTGTCCACGCGCTGCCCGGCAGGCAGATGGACAAGGTTCGCGTCGAGCTGGCGCCCGGGCTCGGCGAGCGTCCACCGGGCACCCGACGGTACGGGCGAATGATCGACGAGTTCGTGCACGTCTACCAGGACCCGCACCGTCGGCTGCCCGGGCAGAGGGCCGGCTGGAACGGCCGGCGAGTCCTCAGGCATCCGCAGCGATCCGGCCGATCCGGACTCGCCATACTTCGGGTCCGGTCTGCAAGTAGTCCCAGCTGAAGGCGCCGCGGTGGATGGCTTCGAACTCCCGGCGTAATGGCTTGGGGTCGTGGCTGTTGACCAGGATGAACGCCTCTCCGGGAGCCAGGCGCGCATAGGAAGCGAAGACACGCGGGTGACGTCCGCCGCGCGCGATCTTCCGCACGTCGATGACCGTCGGCTGCTCCACCTGCTGACCCGCGAGATAGGCCCGAAGATCTGCAGCCAGCAGCAAGGGATCCACGTCAGGCAGACCGGCGAGCGCGGGAAGTAACACCGACTCCTCGATACGGAGGTGAACATCCAAGGTCGCCGCGATCATCACGCCGAACCTGGCCGCATCGACCGGGTCGGCAGCCGTCAATTCGTCGATCTGCGCATCGAGTGCTGCGGCCCCGACCCGGAGAGCATTGACCAGGAGCCGGGTCTCATCATCCCCGGAAGCGGGCGCATACAGGTCCCGATCCGCGGTGCCCAAGTACCGGCGCACCTCATGGAGACAGAAGTCCACCAACTCCGCCGAACGCGGCTGAGCAGGACCGGTACCTGGCTGCGCCGCAGTCACCTCCGCCAGGCCCGATCGCAACCGCTCGTGGGCCTCACGGACCGCGCCTTGGGCGATGACGTCCGGGTCGGTCTCGGTCGCCTGGATGAAGATCTCCGAAGCCGGCATGCTGCCACTCCCCTCACCTGGATGTTTTCAATAATTATTACATGTGATATTTGTAGTAATTACAAGCACCTGTGAGGGAGTCGGTTGTGACGTACGTGATCGCGTTGCCGTGCGTAGACCTCAAGGACCGCGCCTGCGTCGAGCAGTGCCCGGTCGATTGCATTTACGAAGGTGGGAGCTCCCTCTACTTCGACGACCTCGGCTCCCCTGGCGGAGCCTTCAAGATGGGTGTCGTGCCCCACGACCATGCCCTGATTGCCGCGCTGCCGCCGCAGGAATCAGCGAAGCTAACGCCATGACCAGAACCGACCACGTCGCCGGCGCAGACAAGCCACGCCGACAGGCTGTGCTCGAAGCCCTGCGAGCCTCCGACAATCCGCTGGGCATCACTGAACTCGCCGAACGGCTGGGGATCCACCCCAACACGGTCCGCTTCCACCTTGACGCGCTGGTGGCGCAAGGGCTGGTCGACCGCAGACTCGAGGAGCCGAGCGGGCGGGGCAGGCCGCGGACCGTGTACACACCACACCCCGGGATGGACCGTGGCGGGCAGCGCCAGTACCAACTACTGGCCAAGATCCTGCTCGGTCAGTTGTCCACGAGCCCCGATGCGGGCGCCGCCGCCGAGGCCGCAGGCCGCAGCTGGGGCGGCTATCTGGTCGAGCACGTCCCGCCTTCCCATCAGCCCGGCGTCGCCGAGGCCACTCAGCGGTTGACCGCGATGATGACCGACTTGGGATTTGCCCCGGAGCCCGACAGCGACACAGCTGGGCGCATCAGGTTGAGGCACTGCCCCTTCCTGGAGCTAGCGGAGGAATACTCGTCCACCTTGTGTCCGTTGCATCTCGGCCTGATGCAAGGTGCCCTCACCGAGATCCACGCACCGATCACTGCCACCAGCCTCGAGCCGTTCGCCGAGCCCGATGCCTGCATTGTTCACCTCTCCGCCACCCGCAGCCCCGGCGGGGGCACCCGCACGCCGCAACGCCGCAACAGGAGCACCTGATGTACCTCACCAGGATCGGCACCAACCCGCGGCGCCGGGCGCCCATCCCCGAAGGTCCGACGACGGAAGTTCTCGTGGCCGCCGAGACCTCCAGCCTGGCCGGCCGCGTAGGCCGCGGCCGGTCCTGATCACAACTCCCAGGAGAAGCAGTTTGAACGCCACTGCAACCGCCGCAGCAACAGCCACCGTCTTCGTCTGGCTTGGCATGGTGCTGGCGATCTCATTCCTCGAGGCTCCGCTCAAGTTCCGGGCGCCCGGCGTCACCATCCCGATAGGACTCGGCATCGGACGCATCGTGTTCCGGGCGCTCAACCGCGTCGAGGTCGCTCTGGCCTTGGTGACGCTTGCAGCGATCGCTGTGGAGCGGCCGTCCGGCGCGGCAATCGGCCTGACCGCGGGCATCGTCATCGTCCTCGCTGCGCAGCTCACCGTCGTCCGCCCGCAGCTCAACCGGCGCTCCGACCGCGTGCTGGCCGGAGAGAAGCTGCCCCGTTCGACCGTCCACGTCTACTACGTCGGCCTTGAGGCCGCCAAGGTCATCGCGCTGGTGGCGCTCGGCACCTACCTCTTGACGTCCGGCTGACACGCCGCCGTTAGACCAGGACGTGCGCGGCCAGCGGCACCGAGGTGTCCGCGAGCCGATCCGGGTCGACCGATCGCCTACTGCGGATCAGGTCCTCGACCGGCGCGATGCCGACGTCCCATCGGTTGACATGCATTCCCGCGACTACCTGGTCACCCGACAGCCAGAACGCATGGAACGCCTGCCCGTGAACGTCACCTCGGGTCACCAGTTGGTCATAGCCGCCCGGGCCGATCCAGCCGCAGAATTCCATCCCGACGTCATACTGGTCGGTGAAGAAGTACGGCAGCCGGTCATAGGCAACCTTCTGACCCAGCATCCCCTTGGCCGCGACCGGCGCTCCATGCAGCGCGTTGGCCCAGTGCTCGGTTCGGAGATGGGCACCGTAGAAGGGATGGTACGACTTCGCGACATCGCCCACCGCATAGATGTCCGGGTCCTGCGTGCACAGCGACTCGTCGACCACGATCCCGTTGTCGCAGCTGAGGTCCGCGCGTTCCGCAAGCTCGACGTTGGGGATCGCGCCGATTCCGACGACAACGGCCTCCGCCTCGAACCGGCCGGCGTCGGTCCGGACGCTGGTCACGCGATCGGCCCCGACGAACTCGGTCACGGTGTGACTCACCCGCAGGTCGACGCCGTTGCGCAGGTGCAGTCCGGCGAAGAACGCGCCCATCTCACTGCCGAGAGCAGCGAGCAGCGGCGCCGGCTGCGGATCGACGACTGTCACGTCGCAACCCGACTCCCGGGCTGCTGCCGCGGTTTCCAGACCGATCCACCCGGCACCCACGACGACGATCCGACCGCCGGCACCGAATGCCTCGCGTAACCGATCGGAATCTTCAGCTCGCCGTAGATGGTGCACGCCCTTGAGTTCCGATCCCGGCACCCGGAGATGGCGGGGCGACGCACCTGTTGCCAACAGCAACTTTGCGTAGCCGATCCGCTCTCCGGTGTCGAGCTCAACCTCGTGTGCTTCGCGGTCCACCAACGTGACGTGCCGGCCGAGCACCAACTCCACCGCATGCTCGGCGTACCAGCTCTCCTCGTGAACGTAGATCTTCGCCCGCTCGTCCTTGCCCAGCAGGTAGCCCTTTGACAATGGAGGTCGCTCGTAAGGCAACTCGGTCTCGTCGCCGACAAGGACGATCCGTCCTGCGAAACCCTCTTCCCGCAGAGTCTGGGCCGCCGTCGCTCCCGCCAGACTCGCACCGACGATGACGTAGGTGGACTGCTTGTTCATGATCACCTTTCTGAGTACCGGGCTCGCGTGCGATGTCAGGAGTTGTGTCGGGCCGGGGCGTACTTGACGGCCAGGCGCGACAGTGCGAGGGCGGCGATGAGGAGGCCGAAGTCGCGGAGCGCGACGTCGTAGAAGTCGGGGATGGTCAGCAGGTTGACGATGATGCCTGCGAGCCAGGCCGCGACAAGGAATCCGCCGTAGCGTGGAATCAGGGCGACGGCGATGCCGGCGACGATCTCGATGATTCCTACCGCGTACATGGCGTCTTGGCCGGAGCCGGGAACGATGTCGTTGATCCACGGGGCCAGGTAGCCGGGCCAATCGGTGAGCAGGTTGGCGAACTTGTCCAGGCCGAACAGGATCGGCGCCACCGTGAAGACCGTTCGCAGCAGCACGAACGCCTGGTACGCCGGATCGGACAACGCCTCCCGGCCTGGTGTCCGAGGCCTGTGCACATCACTTGTCATGACCCTCACTCCTTCTAAAGTAGACGTATTTTGACTTTAGAAGGAGTGAGGGTTTTCGTCAATGGGAGTTAGCTTTAGAATGTATGCCGTGGACGACACCAGGGATGCGCGGATCTTGGCGGTCGCCACGTTGGAGGAACCAACGCGGCGACGGCTGTACGACCACGTCGTACGGCAGACGGCCGCGGTGACCCGGGATGAGGCGGCCACGGCGCTGGGTCTGCCTCGTGCCACTGCCGCGTTCCATCTCGACCGGCTTGCCGAGGAGGGTCTCCTGGACGTGGTGTTCGAGCGTCGAACCGGCCGCTCCGGCCCCGGCGCCGGCCGGCCATCGAAGTTGTATCGGCGTTCGGACTGGCACGTAGAGGTATCCCTGCCGGAACATCGCTACGACCTGGCGGGACGGTTACTGGCGGCCGCCATCGAGGACGCCGAAGCCACCGGGGAGTCGCCACGAGATGCGCTCGGCCGACGCGCTCGCCAAGTGGGAAACGAACTCGCCGCCGCAGCCCACGATGCCGCCACTCCGCAAATCGGTCCCGATGTCGTGATGCGCATCCTCGAAGCGCACGGCTTCGAGCCCCGAGCCGACGAGGACGCGATCGTGCTCGGCAACTGTCCGTTCCACACGCTCGCCCAGCAGCACACTGACCTGGTCTGTGCGATGAACCTCTGCCTGCTCGACGGCCTCCTGGCAGGTCTCGATGCCACCCAACTGCAAGCCCACCTCAAGCCAGAGCCAGGCCAGTGCTGCGTCCGCATAGAGCCGGTTCCGACATCTGGCTGATGACCCGCCTGGAGACCAAGCGTCTGCGATATCGCCGGCCTGTTCCGGCAGCAACACCCCGGCCTTTACGTTTCCTCCTTCCCTTCGGTCTCGATACCGGCGTTCTCCTCCAGGTTCTCGACCCGGCCCTGGTCCTCGCCGGCGTCGAGCAGGTTGTCCTTCCCGGCGCGGTTGTGCGGGTACTCGGCCAGGGCGATGTCGGGGTGGTGGTAGTCGAAGGCGGGGCTCTCGGACCGGATCCGCGGCAGCGAGACGAAGTTGTGCCGCGGGGGCGGGGAACTGGTCGCCCACTCCAGCGAGCGGCCCCAGCCCCACGGGTCGTCCACGCCTACCAGCGGCGCCTTGCGCGACTTGTAGACGTTGTAGAGGAAGGGCAACGTGGAGGCGCCGAGAATGAACGCGCCGACGCTGGATACCTGGTTCAGCGTGGTGAAGCCCTCGTTCGCGCCGTACGACGCGTAGCGCCGCGGCATCCCTCCGACGCCCAGCCAGTGCTGCACCAGGAACGTGGTGTGGAAGCCGATGAACAGCAGCCAGAAATGGATCTTGCCGAGCTTCTCGTCAAGCATCCGGCCGGTCATCTTCGGCCACCAGAAGTAGAACCCGGCGAACATCGCGAACACCACCGTGCCGAACACGACGTAGTGGAAGTGCGCCACGACGAAGTAGGTGTCGGTGACCTGGTAGTCCAGGACCGGCGAGGCCAGGATCACCCCCGTCAGACCGCCGAACAGGAAGGTCGTCATGAACCCGAGCGACCACAGCATCGGCGTCTCCAACGTCACCGAGCCACCCCAGATCGTGCCGATCCAGTTGAAGAACTTCACCCCGGTCGGCACCGCGATCAGGAATGACATGAACGAGAAGAACGGCAGGCTGACCGCTCCGGTGACGAACATGTGATGCGCCCACACGGTGGCTGACAACGCCGCGATCGCGAGGGTGGCCCCGACCAGACCCATGTAGCCGAAGACCGGCTTGCGGCTGAACACCGGGAGAACCTCCGTCACGATGCCGAAGAACGGCAACGCGATGATGTAGACCTCGGGATGCCCGAAGAACCAGAACAGGTGCTGCCACAACAGTGGCCCGCCGTTGGCCGCGTCGAAGACGTGTGCTCCGAGGATCCTGTCGGCGGCGAGCATCAGCAGCGCGCCGGCCAGGATCGGGAACGCGATCAGGACGAGGATCGACGTGACCAGGATGTTCCAGGTGAAGATGGGCATCCGGAACATCGTCATCCCCGGTGCGCGCATGGTGATGATCGTGGTGACGAAGTTGACGCCACCGAGGATGGTGCCCAGACCGGCCATCCACAGGCCCAGGATCCACAGATCGCCGCCGACACCCGGCGAGCGGACCGCATTGGACAGCGGGGCATACCCGGTCCAGCCGAAGTCCGCCGCTCCTCCAGGGGTCAGAAATCCACTGAAGGCGATCAATCCACCGAAGAGAAACAGCCAGTAACTGAACATGTTGAGCCGCGGGAACGCCACATCCGGGGCGCCGATCTGGACCGGCATGATCACATTGGCGAAACCGACGAACAGCGGGGTCGCGAACAGCAGCAGCATGATCGTGCCGTGCATGGTGAAGAGCTGGTTGTAGACCTCTTCGTTCACGATCTGCAGACCCGGCCTGGCCAGCTCGGCCCGGATCAGCAGCGCCATCACGCCGCCGATCAGGAAGAACCCGAACGAGGTGATCAGATACAGCTGACCGATCAGCTTGTGATCGGTGGTAGTCAACCACTTCACGGCGACCGCACCAAAACGGCGGCGCGGAGGTGCAGCGGGTTGAGCGGATCCGACCCTGTGCGTCACTGACCACGGACGGTCCTGGTGGGCGCCGACATGAGTCAACTGCTCATTCAGCGAATCGTCGCCGGTTTGACTCGTCCCCACGGCCCGGGTCACCAGTTCGCCGGCGGGTCGCTGGCCGGGAACGAATCCTTGCCCCACACCTCGACGATGTCCGGCTGCTCAAGGTCATCGGGGTATCCGACCTCGACGGTGTGCCGGTCAGGTGGTGCGCCAAGCGGCGCGACCGGATCCAGATCTGTCATCGAAGCCTCCTCGTCGCAAACGGATCGCGGCGCCGCGATACCCCCCGCATCCGTCCCCGTACGATCCCAACGATGCCGTTCCGCACGAGGGCCAAGTAGGTGCCCTCCCGGCGAAGGTCAGGCTCCGTCGTTGCCGCGCGTCGGCAACCTCACGGAACAGGCCTTGTGGCGGCGCTCTGAATAGAGTGCGGCGTGTACGAGGCCGGGTCGGTTCGGCGACACTCGGGGCCGCGTTCTGTGAGAACGATGACCGCGCAGTCGACGGGCCGCTTGCTGCTGCTCAGCCTGCGGAGGTCACCTGCATCCGCTGGAGGTACGGTCACAATACGCTACGCGAGCAGGCGATGCGTGTCCTGGCCGCTGCGCCGTGCTCGATAGAGATGCCGGCTGGTACCGGCAAGACTCACCTACTCGGGACTGCCGCGGCCGTTGCAGCCGAGGGTGGACACAGATCGTTGCCGAGCTTCCCGACTGGACCCAGGCGGACGCCTACCTCGCCGGCGCTAGCAAGGTTGCACGGGCGACGGAGATCGCCGACATGCACTTGATCAGCTTCGATTACCTGTTCGTCGATGAGTACCAGGACTGCACACTCGTCCTGCATGAGTTCGTGCTCTCACTTGAAGGCGGCCGAGATCCTTGAACTCATCGCGGCGATACCTCGTCCCGTTGAGTGGCGCGGCGGCCCCGAGGTATCTCGCGACACCTCGGGGCCAGCAGCCATGAGCGTTCTTCAGCAGTCTCCGCTCACTGGTCTGCAGCGCACGGGCCGAGCGGGCGGTGGATGCTATCGATCCACGACGTTGACGACGGCTGTCGGCTTCACCGACGTACCAGCTGCGACACCGTGGACCGTGAACCAGCCCTTGGTTGCCACCATGTCCGAGGTAACCGGATCCCAGGTCACGCCGACCGAGCCGGTGGTGCCGTCGCTGTAGACCGCCTCAGTCTGCGCAGGCAGGGTCGGGAGCTCGCCGACCTTTGTGTCGACCGCGATCGAGGTGAAGTCGACGATGGTCTTCGCTTTCCGCACCTCGAACACACCGAACTCGGCCAGACCGCACTCGGCCCCACTTGGGTTGCTGTAGGCGTTGCCGGGGTCGATGGTGAACTTGATCCAGCGTGTCTTGACCGGAGTGTCGAGCGTCACGATGTTGTCCGACTGGCCGTCCCATTGGATGCCGGTCACCTTCTTGCTGCCTCCTTCCCACTCCAGCACGCCCTCCACGATCTTGTTGACCTCGTGGCCGCGATCGACGAGGTTGACGCGGTCGATCTCCACGGGCGCTGGGAACTGGAGCTTGATCCACGGGGTCCGGTCCGCCTGCTTCGCGGCCCAGGAGGTCGCCTTGTTTCCGTCCGTCGCCTTCGTCCCGAGGTAGCGGTCGTCCTGGTTGTTGCCGTCCGGAACCCCGTTGCGGTCGCGAACCGACGAGACTGTGACCGTGGCCGAGCTCGCGATGTTGTCGGCCAGCGTCGTGATGGCGCCCGGGTTGGACTCGACCGCCACGCCGTCCAGCGTGACGACGGCCTTCGCGGTGGCCTGGAACGGGCCGGCGATCGGTTGCTTCAACACGATGGTGTTGCTGCCCGGCACGGCTCCCAGTCTGCTGTCACTGAACACGTACTCGATCTTCGCCTTTGACAGGTTCGCCTTCTCGCCGGTGTTCAGAGTTCCCTCGATCGTGCCGACGATCGGCTCATCGGCCTTGATGGTGCTGCTGCTCAGCGCAAGCTTCACCCGTTCCAGGAATGCGGGGAACGACATCCGTCGGTCCGCATCCACGTCGACGTAGAAGTAGTCGGCGGCACGGTACCCGGCGAGCTCCGCAGTGACGCTGATCCGTGCTCTTCCGGACCCGGCCGACGAGATGACCCGGTCTGCGCCGACGGCCACCACGGACGGATTGTCACTGGTGACGGTGACCTCCGCGTTTCGCAGGTCGAGAGGTTCGCCCTGGAAGGAGTAGCCCTTGAGGTCGATCGTTGCCGTCCGGCCGTCGGTGCCGGCCCTCGGGTCGGCGGTGAGGCTGCCCAGCGCGGTCAGATCTCGTAGCGAGAAGATCTGGGCTTCCATGATGTCGATCGGGCTGCCGTCTTGGCCACCACCCGGGAAGGAGATCCTCACGTAGCGCGCGGGAACGCTCGGCCGCGCCGGATCAACTGGATAGTTGTAGTACAAGCCTTCCTGCTCCCAGCCGTACAAGGTCGTGTCACTGCGCGGAACAGCCAACGTATTCCGCGACGTCGGCAACCCGGCGCCGGACATGGTGTTCGTCTCGTGCCCGGCGGTCCAGTGCGACCCATCGGTGCTGTACTCGATCTTCACCTTCTTCGGCACGTGGTAGTACGTGACGTTGTCGGCGTTCGGCATGTGGTGGTTGAAGAACAGGTTGATCCGCGAGAGGTCCTGCATCTTGCCCAGGTCGTAGGTCATGCTCGGATTCTCGGCACCCGCCGGCGCCGACCACTTCGCGATGTTCCCGCCGGTCGCGTCGTTGATCGTCCCGTCGGACAGCAGCCGGGCGTGCGCGGTGTCGCTGGTCGTCTTCGGCGTGATTCCGGCTGCGACGTTGGCGTCCGGAATCAGGGTGATGTAGTTCCGGGTCGAGGTGTAGGTCTTCCCGGCTACCGTGACGTCGGCCCAGTAGCTGTACATCGTGGAGGCGGAAACCTTGCCGATGAACCGCATCCTGTTGCCTTCGACAACGAACGGAGACTCGTCGGCCGGGATCTCGGTGACCACGACCTTCCCCGCGGCGTTGTCACGCCTGCCGTCGACCGTCGCGTAGTGGAACTTGACGTCGGTGGCATCGAGAATGTCGATCTCGCCGCCCTTGCGGGTGAAGCCCTTGAACGCCACCGGTACGTCCTTGTCGGTCGCGAACTGTCCCCAGAACAGCATGCCGTTCGTCAACAGATTCACGCCGACGAGTGGCAGCGCGGCCGAGACCGCGCGGCCCCGCACCTGGACCGGGTACGTGTCGGTCATGACCTGCGGAGGATTCACCCCGTCGTCGTACGTCGCCGTCACGGTGATCGTCGCAGCGCCGTCCCCAACGGCCGTGACCAGACCCGTTGCCGCGCTCACAGCAGCGACGCGCTCGTTGCTGCTGGTGTACTTGAGCTTCGCGGGCGCCAGAACGTTGGTGTAGTCGTTCATGTAGCTCTCGGCCCGCAACTGCAGGCTGCTGGTGGCAGTCTGGCTGCTGAAGAGCTTGACTCCCGTCATCTTGTACTTTCTCACCGGACTCTCGGTCCGGATCTTGATGATGGTGTCGATGGGGTCCGCCGTGACATCGGACGTGTCGATCGTGACGTAGTACTTGCCGTTCGTCTTCTCGGTGGTGAACGGCAGTGAGGTGCCCTTGTTCAGCCACTGCACCTGGTCGACCGGATAGTCGAAGGGACCGATGTGGCTCATCACCGGCTGGCCGGCGAAGCCTGCCTTCGCGGTCCCCTGGATCTGGTTCTTGATCATGTGCAGGTAGACGTACTGGTCACGGGACATGGCGTAGCCCCAGTCGGGACCCTGACCGTGGGCGATCGCCTTCTGCGGGTCGGTGTACCAGCCGGGCTTCAGCGCGTAGTCCATGGTGTACGGCGTGGTGCCGTACATCGACTCGCGCAGATCGGGGCCGTGCCCGTTGTTCATCCACTTCACGATCGACGCTCGCATATCCGACAGTTGCTGCGAGGAGATCGGGACCATCGAGAAGATGTTCGTGTTGTCCAGATTGCTGCTCAGGTTGTCCATGCCGCGCGTCACAGTGATCGACGAGTCGTAGTTCATGACGTAGCCGTGGCCGTACTGGTTGATCAGCTCCTTCGTCGCCTCGCCCCAATCGTCACGTTCGTTGCCCTTGGCGTACTGCGTCCAGATGTCGAGCGCCGTCGTGTACGGGTCGTTCCATTCCTCGTGGGCGACCTTTCTGCCCTGCGGCAGGATCCCGGTGCGCCAGCCACCCCCGTTGTAGGGCTCGCTGTTCCAGAACGGACGCTCGTGCAAAGTGATGTCCTGGTCGCCGGTCTGCGCATTCGGGTTCGCATCGATCAGCACCCGGTCGTTGTAGTTGCGCGCCGAGCTCCACGCCACATCGATGTTCGAGTAGCTCTCCGGGCCGCCGTCGGCGAAGACGTACCAAGGGTCGTAGCGTGCGACCAGACCCTGGATGTCGCTCTCGAGGATCTCGCGCCCTTCGTACAGCGACGACACATACACGCCGAACTTCAAGCCGTAACGCTCGGCGGCCTCTTTGGCCTGCTGCACGCGGTCCTTGACCTGCCAGCTGCCGTCAACGGCCTGGAACAGGGCATTGTACTTGTACAGCTTGTTGGAGTTGTCCGGCGTCAGGTTCGCGTTCGGCGACGGCCAGTAGTAGATGGTGTTCTGCAGGCTCTCGGTCGAGAGCATGGTCATGCCCATCTCCTTGGCCGTCTGGGCCCAGTCGTCATAGTTGAAGTTCGGGTCGTACAGGTTCGGCATCGTGCCTGTGGTGTGCGACAGGGCCGACATCTTGCCGTCGATGAACCAGTTGACCGGGTTCGTCTTGACCGTGATCGTGTACGGCTTCGTCGTCGTGGAACCGTTGGCGTCGGTCACCTTCACAGTGAAGGTGTAGTCCTTCTGCGAGGCGCCGTTGGCGCCCTTCGCTACCGTGCCGTCGATGTGGCCGTCCGACGCCAGCGTCAGACCGGGCGGCAACTGGCCGCCGGCGACCGTCCAGGAGTAGCCGGGGCTTCCGCCGGCCGCCTGGAACGCGAAGGGAGATGCCTGCGGGGCGATGCTCGACGTGTTCCGGTTGCCGTCGATCGTTGCCACCATCCCGACGTACGGATTCTCGTCGTAGGCGTACGGCAGCACGTTGGACGGGTAGTCGTTCGCCGGGACATCCGCGTTGCGTGCCTCGAATGCACTCCGATCGACGCTCAGGCCCTTGGTGACGATGGCGAGCTGATTGCCGGTCACGTTCGGCCCGGTGACCGAGTACGTGAGCCCCGGAACAGTATTGCCGACGTCGTCGCTGATCCTCGTGTAGAAACCGAGGAAGTTCTTGTTCGAACCGGGGTTCTTGTGCTGGATCTCGAGGAGCAGCTTGTTCCAGCCCTGGTTCAGCTGGACCGGGTACTGCGTACCCTGCTTGCTGACCCGACCGACAACACGGTCCTGTCGTCCGACCTCAGCATCGTTGGCGAACAGCCGGTACAGACCCGATCCACCCACCTGCCACTGCACACTTCGCGCGACCGGACTGTAGACGTAACTCGCCGCCGCCACCCACTTGTCGACGGTCGACTCTCCACGCTTGACGTCGAAGTAGCCCATCAAGTCGTTGTAGTCGTCGTAGTTCCGGTTGAAGATCCGGTCGTCGAAGTACTGCCAGCTGGACGTCTCCTTGCCGATCGCCTCAGCCTCAGTAAACGGACCGGACACCACCCACTGGTTCAGGTACGGCGCTGTCCCTGATGTCTGCGCCGCACGCGCCTGCGGCTGGGCCAGAACGCTGCTGCCCGCCGCCAGGGCGAGCGCGGTGACGGTCGCGAGTACGCCGTACCGGATCCTTCGAAATCTCTTCACGCTACCTCCTTCGAATCAGTCGTGATCAGGCCTTGACGCTTCCGGCCGACAGGCCGGCTCGCCAGTAGCGCTGCAGCGCCAGAAATGCGATGACCAGGGGAATCGCCGAGATCAGCGATCCGGTCACCACGAGGTCGTACCAGGGCTGGTCACGCAACTGGCTGTTCCAGAAGAACAGACCCAGCGTGAGCGGCCAGAGCTTGTCGTCGGCAAGCATCATGAGTGGCAGGAAGAAGTTGTTCCAGATCCCGACGAACTGGAACAGGAAGATCGTGACGAGTGCCGGAGACATCAACCGGACGGCGACAGTGAAGAAGATCCGCAGTTCGCCCGCACCATCCACCCGGGCCGCATCGATGAGTTCGTCGGGAACGGAGGCCGCGGCGTAGACCCGGGCAAGGTAGACCCCGAACGGGGTGACGATGCTCGGGATCAGCACCGACCAGTACGAGTTGACGATTCCGGCCGACGAGGCCAGCAGGTACAGCGGCAGTGCGAGCAAGGGCGGCGGGATCAGGACCGCCCCGATGATCACCGCGAAGAGAGCTTCCTGCCCCCTGAACGGATGCTTCGCCAACGCGTAGCCGGCCATCGCTGCCAGCAGCGTGGCCAGGACGGCACCGCCCCCGGAGTACAGCGCGCTGTTCAGGATCCACCGGGCGAAGACACCGTCGCCGTGCTGCAAGACCTTGGCCAGATTGTCGGTGACATGGAGACCTGAGCCGAACCAGAATCCGTTGGAGCCGAACAGGTCGCCGCTGGATTTCGTCGCCGACACGAACAGCCACCACACAGGCAGCAGAAAGTACCCGGCGACGGCCAGGAGCAACACGGTGATGCTCAGCCGCGCCGCGGGTGTTCCCGGCGAACTCGGCGCGCCGCTCATGAAGATCCTCGATTGCTCAGGCGCAGGAAGCCATAGGACAAGACGAACGTCGCCACGGCGAGAACCACCGCGATGGCCGCTGCGAAGTTGTAGTCGTTGAGCCCGAACGCCGCCTGGTAGGACAGCATCACCGGGGTGTAGCTGTTACTGATCGCCGACGTCATCGGCCGGAGGACCATCGGCTCGCCGAACAGCTGCAAAGAGCCGATGATCGAGAAGACGCCGGTCAGCGTCAGCGCCGGCCGCAGCAGCGGGATCTTGATGTACCACGCGATCCGTAGCCCGGAGCAACCATCGACCTCGGCGGCCTCGAAGAGCTCGCGGGGGATCGACTGCAACGCTGTGTAGAGGATCAGCATGTTGTACCCGGTCCAGGACCAGGTCACGATGTTCCCGATCGAGAACAGGATCGTGTCGGCGGAGAGAAAGTCGATCTCCAGACCCGCTTTGGCGCCGAGGCCGACCAGCGGGCTGATGCCGGGCACGTAGAGGAACGACCACAAGACTGCGGCGATGACTCCCGGGATCGCGAACGGCAGGAAGTACGCCAGCCGGAAGAACCGCCCGAACCGGGACGCCCGGGAGTCCAGCACCAGCGCCAGAACCAACGCGAGACCGAGCATGACCGGCACCTGCACCAGGCCGAACACCGCCGTCCGCCCGACCCCGGCGACGAACGCGCTGTCGGCGAACACCCGCGCATAGTTGCCCAGTCCAACGAACACGGTCTTCGGCGGTCCGAGCCCCAGGCCGGAGCGCTGCAGCCGGAACACGCTCTGGTAGAGGGCGTAGCCGATCGGGATCACAAAGACGGCAACGAAGAAGACGGTGAACGGAGCGAGCAGCAGGCCTGCGGTCCGGTTGCGCTGGGCGGCCAGCCTGCTGCTCTGCCGGGTCATACTGGTCATTCGTGGACCTCGAGGCCCTTCGACTTCATCGCAGCGGCAGTCTTGGACTGGAGCACGTCCAACGCCGCCGGTAGCGTGCTCTTCCCCGCGTAGGCGTTTCCGAGTGCTTCACCCAGGTCGGCGCCGAGCTGCGACTGCGTCGGTCCCCACTGCCAACTCGTGTCGGTGTTCTGAGCGGCCGTGGCGAAGACCTTGAAGATGTTCTCGCCGCCGTAGTACTCGACGCCCTTGTTCACCTCGGGCAGTTCGAGTCCAGCCGTCGCGGCGGGGTAGATTCCGGTCACGTTGATCAGGTTCTTCAGGCTGCCGGCGTCGGTGCTCATCCAGGTCGCGAACTCAACCGCTTCCTTCTTGTTCTTGCAGCCCTTCAGTACTGCGGTGCTGGACCCGCCTTCGTTGCCGAACTTGGTCTCACCGGCTGCCCACTGTGGCAGCGGGGCGACACCGAACTTGCCCTTCGCAGCGGGAGCGTTCTGCGCGATGAGCGGGTACAGCCACACGGCGCCGATCGCGGTCGCGGTCTTTCCGGACTGCAGCGAGCTCCACCAGGCCGCGCTGTAGCCCTCGTCGGTGGTGTTGACCAGCTTCTTGTCCACCAGCCCCTGCCAGTAGTCGGCAACCTCCTTCGTTTCCGGGTCGTTGATGGTGACCTTCCAGGAGTCCCCCTCGGTGCCGAACCACTTGGCGCCCTTCTGCCAGGCCAAGCCGGGCAGACCGGTGGCCTTGAGGTTCACGATGGATGCCTTCGGGTCGGCCTGGTGGAGCTTCTCGGCCGCCTTCGCGTACTCGTCCCAGGTCGTGGGCACCGGAATGCCGTACTTCTGGAAGACGTCCTTGCGGTAGTAGAGCGCCATCGGGCCGGTGTCCACGGGGATGCCGTACGTCGTGCCCGCGACGCTGACCTGGTTCCACGTCCACGGGACGAACTGTCCCTTGGCGCCCTCGGCCTGGGTGGTGACATCCTCGAGTGCGCCCTCGAGCAGGAACGTGGGCACGGACTCGAAGCCGACCTGTGCGAGGCACGGGGCGTTGCCTGCCTTCACCGCCGAGAACATCTTGTCGTAGCCGCCCTGGCCGCCGGACGGCAGCTTGTTGAACATCACCTGGATGTCCTTGTGCGTGGCGTTGAACAACTCCACCGACTTGTCGTAGCCGGGCGCCCAGCCCCAGAACTCCAGCTTGACCGGTCCGCTGGAGGCCGCCGGCTCGTCCTTGCTCCCTCCGCCACACCCCGTCAGTACCAACGGCAACGCCAGTAGAGCTGCCGCGACTCTCGCGATCATGCGGCGCCGCCCGAATCCTGTCCTGTCCACTGCTGTCTTCCTTCTGTTCGAGCGGTGCCGGCCGGCAACCGCGTTGACCTCGGTCAGAAATCGCGTCGCTCGTAGCCGATGCCAGGCGCGGTGGGCGCGCGCACGAGGCCGTCCGGGCCGACCGCCGGCTCGCGGACGATCGGGTTGGCGTAGACCAGTGACTCGTAGTACGAGGTGTTCGGGATGGCCATGCACAGGTGCGCGTTGACGATGTCGGATCCGTGGACCTCGGCCCGGAGCTGGAAGCTGTCCGCGAGGTGCGCGATCCGCATCGCGCCGGTGATGCCGCCCTTGTACTGCGCGCTGGTCCGCACGTAGCCGGCCGTCCCGGCGGTGATGAAGTCCGCGACATTCATGTGCGCACCGTCGGAGGTTTCAGCGACCAGCAACGGCACGTCGACACGCTCGGCGAGCCGTCGGTACGCCGTGACGCCGAACTCCCGCATCGGCTCCTCGTACCAGGTGTAGCCCACCTCTGACAGCGCTCTCCCGATGTACACGGCATCGGTGAGATCGAAGCCCGCGGAGCCGTCGTACATCAGCGGTACGTCGTCACCCACGTGCGCCCGCAGCTTCTGGCACAGTTCCGCGTCCGCGCGAGCATCACCCCAGGCGTGCAGCTTGATCGCCTTGTACCCCGCCTCCAGGCACTGATCGGCGACGTCGAGATACTCCTCCACCGACGAGAACGTGACAGTGCTCGCGTAGGCGGGGATCGTGTCGCGGAAAGTCCCCAGCAGTTGATGAACCGGCAGGCCGGCCGCCTTCCCCGCCAGATCCCACAACGCGACGTCGACCAGTCCCAGGGCGTAGATCGGAAGCTCCTCGATCCGGTCCAGCTCCCACAGGCGATGCCACAGCAGCTCCCGCCACAGCGGATCCGCGCCGATCAGGTCGGCGCGGATCCGGCGGTTGACCAGGTCGGCCACGATGTGCCCGCGGCGAGTTCGCGCCTCACCGGTCAATCCCTCGTCGGTGTGGATACGCAGAATGCCGCCCACCGCCGGCCCCTCCGAGCCCGGCAGCCCGGCACGCCACCGGAAGGGCGGCTGCGCCGGCAGGTCGACCAGGTCCAAGGTCACGTCTGTGATTCGCATGTCGTCCTTCAGGTCGGGAAGAGCGGTACCCGCCGCGCGCCGCACCTTGAGAAAGATGCTTCTGATCTATCGGATCGCAGTTCGGTCATTAGAACAGATCTATAGGGTTGACGCAATACATCGGCCTCGACATACTCATGCCACCCGGAACGGCCTACCAGCGCTTGATCAGGCCCGTTCTCTCGCGCGACGGCGCGGCTTGGAGACCCACCGTTTCCGGCCCCCGAACCCCTCTAAGAATCCGATGCATCAAGCTTGTTGAGACTCAAAGGAGTACACACATGCGCCAGACGTCAGGGCACTCGCTGGACCGGGCGCCTTACGGGATCGGTCGCCGGACGTTCCTCGCCGCGCTCGGCGGCGGACTGCTGGTCGGCGCAGCAGCCTGCGGCGGCGGGAGCGATGCCGGCGGAGAAGCGGCCGACCTGAGCTATCGCATCTGGGACAAGAACCAGCAGCCGGCGATGCAGGAGATCGTCGACAGGTTCCAGGCGGCGAACCCGAACATCAAGGTCACCGTCCAGCTCACTCCCAGCGCCGAGTACTGGACCAAGATGCAAGCCGACGCCACCGCCGGCAGCGCGCCGGACGTGTTCTGGATGAACGGTCCACACGCGAAGTTCTATGCAGCGAACGGCGCACTGCTGCCGTTGTCCGACGAGCTCGCGAAGAACGGCGTCGACCTGGCCAACTACCCCGAGGCGTTGACCCGCATCTACAGCTACCAGGACAAGCAGTACGGCGTTCCGAAAGACTTCGACACCATCGGACTCTGGTACAACAAGAAGTTGTTCGACGCCGCCAAGGTCAAGTACCCGGACGAGACCTGGACGTGGCAGGACGTGTCCAGTGCCGCTCAGAAGCTGACCAACGCCTCGAAGGGCGTCTACGGAATAGCCGCGCCGGCCTTCGGCCAGGAGAACTACTACAACACCATTTTCCAAGCAGGCGGACACGTCATCTCGCCCGACGGGAAGTCGTCGGGCTACGACCAGCCGGCGGCCATCGAGGGGCTGCAATTCTGGACCGACCTGATGAAGACCGGCGTGTCGCCGTCACTGAAGTCGATGACGGACACCTTTCCCGCGCAGATGTTCCAGTCCGGCAAGATCGCGATGTACTACGCCGGATCGTGGAAC
Organism: Kribbella sp. NPDC049174; assembly: GCF_043197365.1. Taxonomy (NCBI): domain Bacteria; kingdom Bacillati; phylum Actinomycetota; class Actinomycetes; order Propionibacteriales; family Kribbellaceae; genus Kribbella; species Kribbella sp. NPDC049174. The sequence continues at coordinate 160,271 of NZ_JBICSZ010000010.1, forward strand.
GCCGTCGAGTTCGCCAAGAACAACAGCATCAAGAACGACATCGACGTCACCGTCCTGCCTCGCGGGAAGAGGCAGGCCGTGGTCATCCACGGGCTGGCCAACGTCGTGTCCGCGAAGACCGAGCACCCGGCACAGGCAGCGAAGTTCGTCGCCTACCTGGGGTCGAAGGAAGCCGCGGACATCCAGGCGCGGACCGGTACGGTCATCCCCGCCTTCAACGGGACCCAGGAGGCATGGGTCGCCTCGATGCCGCAGTACCACCTGAAGTCCTACCTGGATCAACTCGCCTACGCCGTGCCGTACCCGACCTCGACGAACACCGACGCGTGGCAGGCCAAGGAAGCCGAGGTGCTGGGGCCGGCCTGGTCAGGAGACAAGAGTGCCTCCGACGCCGCCCACGAGATGGCCACACTGATGAACGCGGCACTGCAGAAGGACCAATGATGCCGGCCACCGAAACAGCCGTCACCGCACGCCCCGGCGTACCACCCGCGCGGCATTCCACCGCACGTCGTCCCCGCCGCCGCACCGATCATGCCTGGGCCTATCTCATGATCGGCCCGACAACCATCGGACTCGCGATCTTCTACATCTGGCCGATCGCCCAGATGCTCTACTACAGCTTCACCAGGACAGCTCCGTTCGGCGGGCAGACCTGGATCGGAACGGCGAACTACCGGGCCCTCGCCCAGGAGCCGTCAGTTGCCCAGGCCATCGTCAACACCCTTGTCTACACCGGCATCCAGCTGGCGGGAATCCCCCTTGCTGTGCTGGTCGCGACACTGCTGAACCAGCGGGACCTCCGCGGGAGCGCGATGTACCGGGCGCTCTACTTCCTACCCGTCGTCACCATGCCGGTCGCCGTCGCGATGCTGTGGCGATGGATGTACAACGGAGACTACGGGCTGATCAATCACCTCCTCGGCAAGGTCGGACTCCGTGGAATGCACTGGGCGTCGGATCCGTCCGTCGCCCTCTACGCCCTCGCCGCGATCGGCATCTGGATGTCCGTCGGCTACAACATGGTCATCTTTCTCGCGGGTCTGCAAGGCATCCCGGCCGACTACTACGAGGCCGCTGCACTCGACGGCGCTGGACCGACCCAGACCTTCCTACGGATCACCGTGCCGCTGCTCAGCCCGAGCATCTTCTTCGCGACTGTCCTGACCGTCATCAACTCGCTGCAGATGTTCGACCTCGCCTACATGATGATGAGCTCCGCGGGCAGCGCCGGCGGCAGCGCGAACCCCGCACTTCCGAGGGTCCGGACCGTCTCCTACCTCTTCTATCAGAAGGCGTTCATCCAGCACGACCTCGGTTTCGGTGCGGCGATCGCGTTCGTCCTGCTCGCCTTCATTCTCGTGATGACGGTCCTGCAGTTCCGCCTTCAGCGCAGATGGGTTCACTATGCCTGACATCCCGGCAACCCCCAGCCGCCGGCTGCGCTTGATCGCAACTCACGCCGCGCTGGCCACCGGCGCCGTCGTCATGGTCGGCCCGTTCGTCTGGCAACTCCTCACGTCGCTCAAGACGTTCAGCGAGACGACGCGAGTGCCGCTCACCTTCCTGCCGCACCGCTGGCAGTGGTCCAACTACAGCCAGATCTTCGATCTGCTGCCGATCGGACCGATGTTCCGAACCACGATCCTGATGACCGCCGGGCGGACGATCGCCCAGCTCGTGTTCTGCTCGCTCGCGGCGTACGCCTTCGCCAGAATCCAGTTTCGCGGGAACAACCTGCTGTTCGGCTTGTTCCTGTCCGTGCTGATGGTTCCGGGCCAGCTCTTCCTGATCCCGCAGTACGTCATCGTCCAGGATCTCGGCTGGCTCAACTCCCTGCCAGGACTGACCGTCCCAGGAATGTTCAGCGCATTCGGCACCTTCCTGCTACGGCAGTTCTTCCTGGCCCTGCCCCGCGACATGGAGGAAGCAGCTCGCCTGGACGGAGCCAATCCACTGCAGGTGTACTGGCACATCGCTCTCCCGCTGGCCCGGCCGGGGTTGCTCGCCTTGGCGATCCTCACCGCCCTCTGGTCGTGGAACGACCTGATGTATCCGCTCGTCATCACCACCGATCCGGCCAAGATGCCGTTGTCAGCCGGACTCGCCACGCTGCAGGGCGAGCACTTCACCGATTACTCGATCCTGATGGCCGGCTCGGCGTTGGCGACCGCCCCGATGATCGTTGCCTTCATCCTCCTGCAGCGCCACTTCATCCAGGGCATTGCCTTCACAGGCTCCAAGGGCTGAGTCCCCAGAACAAGGAGATCGACAGTGAGACGCACACGAACCACAGCGCTGCTGGCCATGGCGGCGATACTCGCCGCCGCGTTCATGCTGGGACCGCCCAGGACGACGGCGTCCGCGCAGCAGGTCGCGGGGAGTGCGCCGTTCATCAACTCGTGGCTGGTGTCCGGGCCGTTCGGCTCGCCGGTGGTCGACAAAGCCTACGAGTGTGAGGTCGGAGAGGTGGTGAACCAGGCACCGCGGGCGTCCGCGATCACGGCGTCGTCCTCGACCCTCGCGGTGAATCCCGTGTCTTACCTGGTCGACGGAAGTACCAGTAAGCAGTGGGTGACGCAGAACGATTCGAGTCCATGGGTGAACTTCAGCTGGACCACCCCGATCTCGTTGACCGAAGTACGCATCGCGCAATGGGGCGACGGACGCCACGTCAACAACTGGTACCACCTCACCTTCACACTCGCAGACGGAAGCTCCGTCGAATCGGGCCAGGTGGACAGCACGTCCGCGAGCCCGTCCACGCCGACGGTGTACTCCGCGGATCCCGGGCTGAAGAACGTGGTCGGGATGAAGATCGAGATCGACAAGGGACGTACGCCGTACCCGTCGATCACCGGGCTTTCCGAGGTCGAGGTGTACGACCGCCCGGTGCCGGTCAACGGGAAGGCCGACATCACGCCGCGGGTGGGCGAGCCGCTCGGGTTCGGCGGCGAGAACCATGACTGGGAGTACTTCGACGATCGCATCTACAACCGCAACTACGACGACTACCAGGATCTGTACGGGTACTACTCGGTCAAGAAGGGCGTCGACACGCGGAACAAGTACGTCTACGCAAGCACCTACGTCTACAGCCCGGAGGACCGGGCCGCATACTTCGACGTCGGCGCCAGCGGGTCGTACCGGATCTATGTGAACGACAGGTGCATGACGCCGCCGAGCACACCGGTCGAGGTACAGAAGGACCTGACGAAACTGGCCGTGCATCTGCGGCAGGGCTGGAACAAGCTGATGATCCAGATCAAGCACACCTACACCGAGGACGTGAACTCGAACGGCGTGCCGATCGCGAAGGATCAGAACGTCGCCTACCTGGGGTTCTACGGCAGGGTCGCGGATCAGAGCGGCAACGCGGTGAACGGACTGGCGAACTCGGTGGCCGGACCGTCCGAGTCCCTCAAGATCGTCTCCCAGGGGTTGTCGACCGACGATCCGGTCGGCACCCCGCTGCCCCGGAACAACATGCCCACTGGGTACAAGGAATGGCCCTACGTCTGGAACAAGTCGACCAGAACGGCGAACCACGGCGTGGCCGCGTCGGCGTTCCAGTTCATGGCCGCCGGAGGTAAGCCGGGCTACACCTGGAAGATCGTCGACGGCCGGCTGCCGGACGGCCTGGAACTCAACGCCGACGGCACGATCGCGGACGGCCTGGTCGGCGGGAAGCCCGACCTCAACAGCACCAAGGGCGTCATCAGCGGTGCCGCCGCGACCGGCGACTACAACTTCACCGTGCAGGTCACCGACAGCGCGGGAAGCAGCGCGACGAAGACCTTCACGACAACGGTGAAGGAGCGGCCGAACAAGTGGTTCGAGGAAGGCAGGGTCGGCGCACTGACGCACGCCACGCCGACGTACGACTACTTCGTCGATCCGAACTACTCGGTCGACCTCTGGGCGGCGAGGGCCAAGCGCCAGGGACACTCACTCGTTTCGATCGAGGCCCTGCAGCAGAACTACTTCTGGCCGTCCAAGTTCGCCGACCCGAAGCACATCAGGCAGCTCTACCTCCCCAAGGACGGCAACGGCCTGGTGGTCGACGGCCTGAAGCGCTACGAACAGGCCGTGAAGCGCTACGGCATGAAGTTCGGGCTGTACTACGCGACCGAGGGCGGCGGCCTGCAGCACTACTCCACCGATGTCTTCGTGCAGAACGTCGAGGACCTCATGGGGCGCTACGACCCGGCGTACCTGTACTTCGACGGTCCGCAGGCGATGCCGAACGCCAACTACGACGTGATGTACAGCGCCGTACGCGACCACAGCAACGACATCGTCATCGACTCGAACGCCTGGGGCGAAGAGTACGGCGACCCGGACCTGAGGACTGGCGAAGCATCCGGCATCTACTCCAACGCCGGTGCGAACCACCTGGTCAAGCGCACACCGATGGAACCGTGGAAGATGATTCGCACCAAGAACCAACAGTCGCCGTACTACGGTCAGCGCGACGACTTCCGGCAGGTCACCAAAGAGATGATCATGAACGCGGGACGCGGCTACGTCGACAACAACGACCAGTCGGTGATCGACAGCCGCGGACCCAACTGGAACTCCCCCACCGAGATCTCCACCAGGTACCCGAAGGGCGTGCAGGAGTTCATCGACGTCCGGGAGCACCTCGCCGACTGGTTCGCGCCGGCCGGCCTGCCTGAGCGCCACGAGTCCACCACCGGTACGGCGCCGTACTTCCTGGCCGGCTACGGCTACGAGGACGACGGGCGCGGGAACTACGAGAAGTTCGCCTTCCCGAACAGTGCGACCGGGCCGCAATGGGGCTACGCAACTGCCCGCGACAACAACATCTTCCTGCATGTCCTCAAGGGACCGGACGGCAAGAAGGGCTTCGACGCCATCGCCGGCCGGTCGCTCACCATCCGCCCGGTCAAGGACCGGGTGACCTCGGTGACCTGGCTGAACCGGAACGTCCCGGTCACCTCGTTCAGCCAGACCGGCGACAGCCTGACCATCAACCTCGCTGACATCGACGAAGACCCGATCGACACGATCATCAAGATCGTCACCGACAGCCCGGCGCAAAAGTACAAACTCACCAATGTCGTCGCCACCGGCAAGCGACTGGCACCGCGGATGCTGAGGGTCGAGGCCGAGGGATACATGACGTTCCCCGCCCTCGAGGCGAACCTCTCGGCGGTTCGCTATGCCAGCGCGGATCCCGGTGTCGCGAAGGTCGAACCTTCCGGAATTGTCACCCCGGTCTCCGACGGCACGACGACGATCACCGTGACCGGCGCCCACGAGGGAGTCACCAAGTCAGATGCCTTGAAGGTGAGCGTCAAGAACGGCGTTGTCTTTGTCGGCGAAGACATGATCGGCGCATCCTTGCTGATCGGCGGGAAGGAGGCGTACGGCGAGTTCGGCCTGAACGACGGGCTCCGGTATGCACTCGAAGGCAGGTCTGCCAAGGGCGGTGCGATCGGGCTGGACGCAGCCAAGATCACGTGGCACGGCGGAATCGTCGACCTGGCCGGCGGCGACAAGTACACGCCGGTGGCCATCAAGGAAGTCGATACCTTCAAGTTCGAGAAGAACAAGATCGTCACCCCACAGGTCGACCGGCCTACCCGAGGAGTCGTCTGGGCCGACGTCACCCTGAACGGCAAGACCGTCACGACCAACCGGGTCTTCCTCGACCTGCAGCCCTACCGCAACCTCGGGCAGACCGCGGAGGTCACCGCGGGCGACGACCAAGACGCGCTGGCGAATCTGACCGACGGAGAGACCATCGACGCAACGCACTTCGACAGCTCGAAGTGGTCCGCGGCGGCCGGGACACCGACCTGGATCCAGTTCAAGCTCCCGGCCCAGGCCGAGTTCTCGAACCTCGAACTGACCTACAACACGCTGGACCAGCGGTATCTGAACACTCCCAAGACGATCAAGATCCAGACAAGCGTCGACGGAGCGAGCTGGACCGACGTCAGCACAGTCAACGGACCGACAGGCAACGCGTACTTCGGCACCTACAGCCAGTACCCGTTGAACGTCCAAGGGCAGTACGTCAGGTTGGTCTTCGACGGCGGATCGAACGGATCAGCGATCGACCTGCTCGAGGTCGCAGTCAACGGTAGGTAGCTCACGATGGTCGCGGTCTGGTCCGTGCTGGATCCCGGACCAGACCGCGATCACGATCAAGCGATGCCGTCGGCGGGGAAGAGCCGGCTGTGAATCTCCTGCTTGAACTGCGCGAGCGTCGTGTCGATGTGCTCGACCATGAGCGTCACCGCCAACCGCTCGTCACCCGACCCGATCGCCGCCGCGATCGCCGAGTGCTGCTGCGCGGCCACCACCGTCGAACCGCCGGCCACCCCCGCCAGCCCGATCACGCTGATCTGGCGCTGCAGCCGTTGCACGGAGTCGACACTGGCCGACAAGAACATGTTGGACGACGCATCGCCGATCGCGCCGTGGAACTTCTCGTCGGCCCGGTTGAACGCCTCGAGGTCGCCTTCCTCCGCGGCGTCCATGGTGAGCTGCGCCGCCTCACGCAGCGCCTTCACCTGGGCCGGAGTTGCCCGCTGCGCGGCCAGTTCGGTCGTCTTCATCTCCACGAAACGACGGAACTCGAAGATCTCCTCGACCTGACCGAGATCGGTCGGCAGGAAGTGCGACAACGACTCCCGCCACAACGCGCCTTCCGGCTCGGCCACATAGATCCCGCGACCCATCTGCACCGAAATCCGCCCCAGCGCGGACAGAATCTTGACCGCCTCCCGAACGATCGTCCGGGACATCCCCACCGCCGCCGCCAGATCCTTCTCGGTCGGCAACCGATCACCAGGCTCGAGGCGCGCCCGGACGATGTATTCCAGGATCCGCTCGGCCGCGATCTCGTAGCCGGGACGGTACCCGCCTTCCGCAGCTCCCTCCTGCCCCACGGACGTCCGCTCGGACCGATCCGGCATCTCTTCCCCTGTTCCCTCAGGCGCCTCATCAGCTGCGAAAACTCGCCGCGACACATTAGGACCAAGATACTTCATATCCACACAGTCACACGGAGTCACCCCATCGTCAAAATAGCTCGGATCTATAGGGTTGCCTGGCAGTGACGCTGTCGATACTCAATCTGACCCGATCCCGTCGCCTGATCATTGCGACCCCAACCCCACTATGGGTTTCTCGCGACCGTTCCGGATCGCTTCGGGTTCTGGCGTGCTATGAGACGCCCGGATTCTTCGCTGGAGAATCTGATTCATTGCTTACAGGGTCTTCGTGAGGTGATGGATGGATGCGTACCAAGGCAATCCATGTCCCGCCCAGGGGCTCGTGTACCCGGGTCGCCGAGGCGCACGCCGAACGGCTCGGCGTCGCCACTCCCAGCTTCGCGAAGCTGCCCCCGCGCTCTCGAGGCGACGGTGACGATCACCTTCCGGTATGGATCCGGGCCGTTCGTGATCGGCGACAGCCAGCGGCTGGTGATCGCGAACCGAGCTGAGCAGCGCGGCGATCCTGGATGTGCTCGACACCCGGCTGCTGATCGAGCCGGAGCTTGCCCGGCCGGTCCCAGCCTCCTGAAAGAGCTGCGCGGGCATGCAGGAATCTACAGACAAGGCTATTTCAGCTCAGCGGACGTCTTTCCTAGCAGGCGGCGGGCCACGATGAGCTGTTGGATCTGTTGGGTGCCTTCGAAGATGTCCAGGATCTTGGAGTCTCGGGCCCACTTCTCCAGGAGGTGGTGTTCGGAGTAGCCCAGGGTGCCGGCTAGTTCTATGCAGCGGAGGGTGATGTCGTTGGCGGTGCGGCCGGCTTTGGCTTTGGCCATGGAAGCCTGGAGGGAGTTGGGCTTGCCGTTGTCGGCCATCCAGGCGGCTTGGAGGGTGAGGAGGTAGGCGGCTTCCCAGTCGGATTCCATCTGGAGGTACGACGCTGCCGCCGCGGGCTGGAGGTGGACGGGGCGGTCGTAGTCGACCTCGACACCAGAGTCGTAGAGCAGCGAACGGGTGAGCTCCAACGAGGCACGAGCAACGCCGACGGCCATCGCGGCGACCAGCGGGCGGGTGTTGTCGAAGGTCTGCATGACTCCGGCAAAGCCTTTGTCGGTGTCGATCTCGGGTGAGCCCAGTAGGTTGGCGGCCGGCACCCGGCAGTTCTCGAAGCGGAGGGTGGCGGTGTCGGAGGCGCGGATGCCGAGCTTGTGGTCGAGCCGTTCGACCGTCATCCCGGGCGTGTCCTTCGGTACGACGAACGACTTGATCGCAGCGCGTCCCAGCGACTTGTCGAGCGTCGCCCACACCACGACCGCGTCGCAGCGACCGCCGGCGGTGACGAAGATCTTCTCGCCGTCGAGAACATAGTGGTCGCCGTCGAGTCGCGCCGTCGTCTGGATATTGGCCGAGTCCGATCCGCACCCGGGCTCGGTGATCGCCATCCCGGCCCACACTCCGTCGAAGCGCCGAAGCTGCTCATCCGAGGCCACCGACGCGATCGCGGAGTTGCCGAGGCCCTGTCGCGGCATCGACAGCAACAGCCCGACGTCCCCCCAGCACATCTCCATGATCGACAACACCGAGGAGAGGTTGGATCCGTTCACGACCCCGTCGGCGGCATCCGCCGTACGACGTACGCCGGAAGCGCCCGCGCCCGAACCGGTGCCCGAGGCACCCAATCCGTCGACCATCGCGGCGAGCATGTCCAGCTCGACCGGATAGGCGTGCTCGGCCAGGTCGTACTTGCGCGAGTTCGGCCGCAGCATCTCCGCCGCGACCTGATGCGCCTGGTTGATGAACGCGCGGAACTTGCGCGGCGTCTCGAGGTTGATCATCAGACCAGCACCGCGCCTTCCATCACGCCGATCGCCCGCAGGTCGCGGTACCACCGCTCCACCGGATGCTCCTTCACGAACCCGTGCCCGCCGAGCAACTGGACGCCGTCGGTCCCGATCTGCATGCCCTTGTCCGTGCACAACCGCCGCGCCAGCGCGGCCTCGCGAGCGAACGGAAGTCCTTGCTCAGCACGCGATCCGGCCCGATAGGTGACGAGTCGCATGCCTTCGAGCTCGATCCCGATGTTCGCGACCATGAACGCGACCGACTGCCGGTGACTGATCGGCTCACCGAAGGCGGTCCGCTCGTTCACGTACGGCGTGACGTAGTCGAGCACAGCCTTCGCCGTACCGAGCGACAGCGCACACCACCCGAGCCGAGACAACCGCACGCACTCGGCGTAGTCCTCGAGCGTGCCCAACTGCACAGCCCGCACATCCTCGAGAATCACCCGGCTCAGCGAGGCCGCACGCAGGCCCATCGACGGCTCGGCCTCGATCGTCACGCCGGGGTGCTCCGACTCGACCAGGAACAACGCCGGCCCCTGGTCCTCCAGTTGAGCGGCGATCACGAACAGTTCGGCCTCGGCGCCTCGCGGCACCAGTGACTTCACGCCGTTCAACAGTCCGCCAGTTACTCTTGTCTGCAATGTAAACGGGTCAAACAATGTCCGCGGCTCGAGGATCGCCAACGCGGCCGCCGGCACCGACGAGCCGGTGAAGGCGGGCAGGTACGTCGCCTGCTGCGTCTCGTCACCCCACAAAGAGATCGCCGTACTCACCGCCGCCGGTGCCAGGCACGCGACCGCCTGGCCCAGGTCGCCGTGCGCCATCGCCTCGGCCACCAGTACGCCGGTCATCGCAGAGCGCTCGGTGACGATGCCGCCGAGCTCCTCCGGTACCTCGATCAGGCTCAATCCGAGCTCGGCGGACTGCTCCAGCACCTTCGGGTCCGTCGCGCAGGCGGTGTCCGCGCCGGCTGCGGCAGGCCGCAGTACCTCCGCTGCGAACTCCTTGACCACCTCGACCACCATCTGCTGGTCCTCGGTCGGGGTCAGATCGAACCGCCCACTCCCCTTCGCCACCGGCAGCCGCGATGGTTTGGCGAGTTTCGACGCGGCCGTGAAGCTCCGGGTCAGCGCGCCGGCCGTCCGGAATCCGGTCTTGGTCGCCTCGAACACCACCCGCTCGGTCTGCTTCCGCAACCCGAACCGGTCGATCGCCCGCGAGTTCGCCAGCCGATTCAGCAACGCGACCCCGCGGCCGATGGCGTCTCTGCGGCTCTTCACCTGAAGGCTCATACTCGCCACTGTAAACCGAAGTTACAACCCAGGTCACGTGAGCCTGGCCACTACGATCCCCTCATGGGTACGACGGACGAGTCCGAGGACCGGACCCAGGCGCTGGCCGACCGCCTCCTCCGGGACGCCGGCGCGGCCCTGGAGCTCTACACCATCTATCTCGGCGAACGGCTAGGGCTGTACCGGGCACTCGCGGAGCAAGGGCCCGCAACCTCGACCGAGCTGGCCGACCGCACCGGCACGGCGGAGCGCTACGTCCGCGAGTGGCTCGAGCACCACGCCGCCAGCGGCCTGGTCGACGTCGACGACACCGGCGCAGAACCCGGCGTACGGCGATACACGCTGCCACCCGAACACGTTCCGGTCCTGGCCGATCCGGACGACGTTCGCTACCAGGCTCACCAGGGCGTGGAGATCACCCGCGCCGGCCGACGGCTCCCCGACCTGGCCGATGCCTTCAGGACCGGCGGCGCACCGCCGCCGCTTGCCTGGGAGCCGGAAGGAAGGGCGGAGTGGAACCGGCCGCTGTTCATGAACCTGCTGGCGAAGGACTGGCTGCCCGCGATCCCGGAGATCGACGGGAGGCTCCGCGCCGACCCACCGGCCCGGCTGGCCGACGTGGCCTGTGGCACCGGCTGGGCGGCGATCGCGATCGCGCAGTCCTACCCTCGCGTCTCCGTGGACGGGTTCGACCTCGACGAGGACGCCGTCGCCGCGGCACGTGACCATGCCGAGGAGGCGGGCCTTGCCGATCGGGTGAACTTCGCGGTCGCCGACGCGGCCGCCCTGTCGAAGACTCCCGGCTACGACCTGGTGACGATCATCGAGGCCCTGCATGACATGTCGCGCCCGGTCGAGGCGTTGCGGGGCGTGCGGCAGATGCTTGCCGAGGGCGGCACCGTCCTGGTGGTCGACGAGCTCGTCGAGGATGAGTTCACCGCGCCGGCCTCGGACATCGAGCGGTACCACTACGGCTGGAGCGTCCTGTCGTGTCTGCCGGACGCGATGGGAGATCCGCAGACGGCGGCGACGGGAGCGGTGATGCGACCATCGGTACTGCGCCGCTACGCCACCGAGGCGGGCTTCCGGGACCTCGAGGTCCTGCCGATCCGCAACGACTACCTGCGCTTCTACCGACTGATCCCCTGATCGAGCGAACCTGCGCCGCGGAGCTGGGCGGTGAACTCGCCGATCCGGGTCATGGCCTGCTGCGCCTCGGGCAGGAACGACCAGAAGAGCTGGAACACGTGGGTGTCGGCCGGATACAGCTCGGCGACCACCTCGACGCCCGCCTTCTCCGCGTGCTCGACCAGTCGGCGCATGTCGTCTCCGACCGAGTCGCCGCTCGCCGACTGGACCAGCATCGGCGGCAGGCCATCCAGATCGGCGTTCAACGGGCTCAGTAGTGGATCGTCCACTGAGTGACTACCGACGTACCAGGTCGTGACCTGAGCCATCGTCTTGAAGTGGTCGTGCATCGCGAGCGGTGAACTCCCGTCGAGCGCCTCGGCGAGGTTCAGCCCCGGACAGAGCAGCACCGCCCCGGCCGGCAGTGGCAGGCCCTGCTCACGCAGCATGAGCAGCAGCGACATCGCCAACCCGCCACCGGACGAGTCCCCACTGACGATAAGCTCGTCCGGCGCGACTCCTTGCTCCAGCAACCAGAGATAGGCGCTTCGGGCATCTTCCACCGCCGCCGGGAACGGGTGCTCAGGCGCGAGCCGGTAGTCAGGCAGGAGTACGGCGGAACCCGTGCTGATCGCCAAGGCCCCCGCCAGCGCCCGATACCCGTACGCCGACCCGAGGACGAAACCACCACCGTGGAGATGCAACACCGACGGCGTCCCACCAGTGCCGACCTGCAGGGCCGGAACGCCACCAGCAGTCACCGGTACGACGGTCAGTTCGGCCGGCATCTCCACCTGCGCGAGCATCCCTTCGTACGCCGCTCGCATCCGGCCGAGCTCACCCTCGAACCCCTCGTCCGCCAGCGGCGCCCACACCCGATTCACCCGGTTGATCAGCTCGCCACCGACCGAGCGGGTGGTCGCGATCGCGCTGTCCAGGTCGCCGAGCAGGGTCCTGGCCCGGTCGAGGAACGCCTCGCCGGCCAGCGTGAGCTCCACCCGGTGGGTCGAGCGTCGCAGCAGATCGCAGCCGAGGAGCCGTTCCAGCGCGCGGATCTGCCGGCTCAGCGCCGGCTGCGACAGGTAGAGCCGGGTCGCGGCCCGGCCGAAGTTGAGCTCCTCCGCGACCGCGACGAACGCCCGCAGGTGGCGGAGCTCGATCGCGTCCGGCGTCTGCGGCATCGCCAGTACGTCGGCACTGTCCTCACCACGCCCATTGTCAGACATGTTGCTCATTGTGACCCGGATACATGCCAGGTGGTGATGCCGATGACGCATCACCGTCATGCATGATCGGCCTTTCCCTTTGCTACGGCGCCGATGCCAGCGTGTTGGCCATGACGACGACCGTACGAAGTGCCGCGGTTCAGCTCCGCGGCAGCACCGGGCCGATCTGGGCCCGCGTGTACTGGCCACCGGCGGGCGGTCCGAAGCCGCCTTTGCTGATCTTCTTCCCAGGCCCCGGCGATCCCGACGCGGAGTGCCGGCAGCTGTGCCGGCGCGGCGGTCTGGTGATCCTCGCAGGGCCGATCAGCACGCAGCACGACGAGGCGGTCGCGGATGCGAAGGCGATCGTCGGCTGGGCGGCGGATCACGCCGTCGAACTGGACGCCGATCCGGCCCGGCTGCTGATCACCGGCACCGGCGACGGCACCGCACTGGCCGCCGCGGTGACTCGGATCGCAGCCGACGAGGGCTGGCCCGAGCTGGTGCTGATGCCCGATCTCATCACAACTCTGGAAGGAACGAACCGATGAAGGCGACCAAACGAGAGTGGACCGGGCTGGCGGTACTCGCCCTGCCAACGCTGTTGCTGTCGCTCGACGTGAGCGTGCTTTATCTAGCGCTGCCCAGTCTCAGCGCCGACCTGGGCGCGGACAGTACCGAGCAGCTCTGGATCCTAGACATCTACTCGTTCCTGCTGGCCGGGTTCCTGGTCACGATGGGGACGCTCGGCGACCGGATCGGGCGGCGGAAGCTGCTGCTGATCGGCGGCGCCGCGTTCACTGTCGCGTCTGTCCTCGCAGCCTACTCGACCAGCCCGGAGATGCTGATCGCCAGCCGGGCGCTGCTCGGCATCGCCGGCGCGACGTTGATGCCGTCGACGATGGCGTTGATCCGCAACATGTTCCACGATCCGGCCCAGCTCGGGCAGGCGATCGGCATCTGGTTCAGCTGCTTCATGGTCGGCATGCTGATCGGGCCCGTGGTCGGCGGGCTGCTGCTCGAGCGATTCTGGTGGGGTTCGGCGTTCCTGCTCGGCGTACCGGTGATGGTGCTGCTGCTGATCGCGGGTCCGTTGCTGCTACCGGAGTACCGCGACACCGCGGCTGGGAAGCTCGACCTGGCCAGCGTTGGGTTGTCGCTGGCGACGATTTTGCCGATCATCTGGGGACTGAAGGAGCTGGCCCGCGATGGCTGGTCGACCACTCCACTCCTCGCCATGCTGACCGGCGTACTCGTCGGCGTCGCGTTCGTCCGGCGTCAGCAGCGGCTGGAAGATCCGATGCTCGACCTGAAGCTGTTTCGTACGACGAAGTTCAGCGCCGCCCTCGGGATCTCGGTGGCCGCCGGTGTCGTGATGGCGGGGATCTCGCTGCAGGCCGCGCTCTTCCTGCAGGTCGTCGAGGAGCTGACGCCGTTCCGGGCCGGGCTCTGGCTGCTTCCGCAGAGCGTGGCGATGATCCTCGGTCTGTCGCTGGCCCCACGGCTCGCGCATCGCCTGCCGACCTCGACCACGGCCGCGATCGGTCTGGCAATCTCCGCGGCCGGTCTGCTGGTTGTTACCGCTGGCGGGCTGCCTGCCTTGATTACTGGTCTGACAATGACATCGTTCGGCATCGGTATGCCCATGGCACTCACGATGAATCTCATGCTCGCCGCGGCACCGCCGGAACGGGCCGGCTCGGTCGCTTCACTGGCCGAGACCAGCGGCGAAGGCGGCATCGCGCTGGGCGTCGCAATCCTCGGCAGTCTGGGGACAGCCATCTATCGCGGGCAACTCGACGTACCAGCAGACTTGTCTGACAACGTCGCACGGCAGGCAAGTGAAAGTGTCGGTTCGGCTGTCGGGATTGCCCATCAACTCTCGGGTCAGCTCGGCTCGGACTTGGCCGCCGCCGCCAAGGCCGCGTTCACCGATGGGATGAACGTCGTCGCCATCGTCGGCGCCGCCGCGTTCCTCGGCTGCGCACTCCTGGCCGCCATCGCCCTCAAGGAAGCTCCCGCAGAAGAGAAGGTCACCGAACGAGTCTGAACGTCGTTGACCAACCCAACCCGTCGAGCCAGCAACCAGCACCTCATCCGAGGGTCTCCGGAGACGCCAAGCTGCACCCGCGGTCCCTCCCCGCAGGTGCCCGGTCCATCAGCCGCTGGTCGACCCAGAGATGCGAGCGCTTCAGCCGCCGGTTTGTCCCGAGATATCAGCTCCTCCAGCGCTCGGCATCTCCTCGGAGGTGTCAGCGCTTCAGCCGCCGGTCGTCTCCAGGAGACGCCTAGCTTCAGCCGCCGGTCTTCTCTCCGGAGATGCCGGCGGCTTTGGCGGTCAGGTAGCGCTGTTCGGGCAGGCTCGTCGTCCGGCGTGCGGCGGCCAGGTAATGGTCGTGTGCCTTCGCGAGTTCGCCGGCCCGCTCGAAGAGGTGTGCGCGTACGGCGTCCAGCCGGTGAGTCTCGGTGAGGTTCTTGTCGTCGTCCAGCGTCGCCAGCAGGTCGAGACCGGCCTGCGGACCTTCGACCTGGGCGAGGGCGATCGCCCGGTTCAGCGTGACCATCGGGTTCGGTACCAGCTTCTCCAGCAGGAGATAGAGGCCGAGGATCTCGCGCCAGTCGGTCTCCTCGGTACTCGGCGCCTCGGCATGGATCGCCGCGATCGCCGCCTGCAGCTGGTACGGACCGACGGCTCCCTGAGCCAAGGTCCGCAGGATCAGCGCCGCGCCCTCCTCGATCTGCCGGCGGTCCCACAGCGCCCGGTCCTGCTCGTCGATCGGGATCAGGCCGCCGTCGGCCGTCGTACGCGCCGTACGACGGGAATCCGTCAGCAACATCAACGCCAGCAGGCCCGCCACCTCACCATCGTCGGGCAGCAACTCGTGCAGCATCCGGGTCAGCCGGATCGCCTCGGCCGTCAGCTCGACCCGCTGCAGTTCCTCGCCCGAGCTGGCCGTGTACCCCTCGTTGAAGATCAGGTACAGCACCTGGAGAACCACCCGCAGCCGGTCGGCCCGCTCCTCCTCCGGCGGCATCACGAACCGGCTGCCGGCCGCCTTGATGCTCTTCTTCGCCCGGCTGATCCGCGGCGCCATCGTTGCCTCCGGCACCATGAACGCCCGGGCGATCTCCGCGGTCGTCAGACCACCGACCGCACGCAGCGTCAGCGCGACCTGCGAGGCCGGCGTGACAGCCGGATGGCAGCACAGGAAGAGCAGGGTGAGCGTGTCGTCGGAGTCCGGCGGCGCGTCCACGTCGGCGCCTGGGGCAACCATTTCCTCCGGCCCGGCCATCGCCGCAACCGAGTCCTCACGCCGCCGCCGCGCGCTCTCACTGCGGAACTGGTCGGTCAGCCGCCGCGTGGCGACCGTGATCAACCACCCACGCGGATTCGCCGGCACACCATCGACTGGCCACTGCGTCGCCGCCGCCAGCAAAGCCTCCTGTACGGCGTCCTCACACAGATCGAACTGCCCGTTCCGCCGAGCCAAGTACCCCAGCACCTGAGGCGCCAACTCGCGCAGCACCCCTTCAACACCCACGCCGCCAACCACCCGCATCCCTCCTCCACTCACCCACCCCACCCTAGGCCCGTCCCAGTCCCCACGAGCCGCACTCCCGACCTGACCTGCGTCAGTCGGTGGTTGGGCGAGTGGGGTCGAGGATGCCGGTTTCCAGGGTTTGGAGGACTGCGGCGGGCGCGGTGAAGCGGGTGAGGTCGCCTTCGGTGATGGCTTCCCAAGCCGATGTGACGGCCGGGCGGGGTACTGGAAGGTGCGCTGCGCGCGATCCGGACGGTGAAGGCGAGCCGGGCCGAGGCGCGGGAGAGCGAGCGAGTGATCTCCGAGGCGACCGAGTCGGCCCGGCAGAGCGTCCGCGCGATCCGGTACGAATCCGTCGCCTGGACCGTGGCCGGCTTCGGGATCGGGCTGGCGACGCTGCTCATCCTCGGGCTCGGCGCCTGGCGGGTGAGCGAGAACCTGCTGACCGTCTCGGCCCTGGTCGCATTCCTGCTGTACGCGTTCCAGTTGATGGAGCCGGTCGGGACCCTCACCCAGACCGTGAGCGGCCTGCAGTCCGGTGTCGCTGCCGCGATGCGGATCCGCGAGGTCGACGCCTTCGAAATCGAGCCGTCCGACACCGATCGCCCCAGCCGCACCACCACCGAAGGCAGGTCAACCCTCACCTTCGAGAACGTGACAGCCCGCTACGCACCAGGCGCGGCGCCGGCCTTGCAGGACGTCAGCCTGACGATCCCGCGCGAAGGGCACACCGCGATCGTCGGCCCGTCCGGCGCCGGCAAAACGACGA
Source organism: Kribbella sp. NPDC049174 (assembly GCF_043197365.1). Taxonomy (NCBI): domain Bacteria; kingdom Bacillati; phylum Actinomycetota; class Actinomycetes; order Propionibacteriales; family Kribbellaceae; genus Kribbella; species Kribbella sp. NPDC049174. The sequence goes on from NZ_JBICSZ010000010.1 coordinate 177,022, forward strand.
TGTTCTCCCTGCTCCTGCGATTCCTGAACCCGGACAGCGGCCGACTGGTCCTCGACGAGATCCCGCTACCCGAGTGGTCACTGGAGGACCTGCGCCGCCGAATCGGGTACGTCGAGCAGGACACGCCTCTGGTCCCCGGCACCCTCCGGGAGAACCTCCTCTATACCCACGCGGACGCCGGCGAACCCGCGCTCTGGGAGGCACTCCGAGCAGTTCGCCTGGAGGACCGCGTCCGCGAACTCCCCGACGGCCTCGACACCGTGCTGTCCACCGCGGCCATCTCGGGCGGCGAACGCCAACGCATCGCGCTCGCCCGGGCTCTGGTCAGCGACCCCGAGATCCTGCTGCTCGACGAGGCGACCGCACAACTGGACGGTCTGACCGAGGCCGCCGTCCACGAGGTGATCGCCCGGGTCGCCCGGACCGGCGCCGTACTCACGATCGCCCACCGGCTGTCGACGGTGATCGACGCCGACCAGATCGTCGTACTCGAGTCCGGCCAGGTTCGTGCCCGCGGCACCCATCAGGAACTGCTGCAGACCGACGACCTCTACCGCGACCTGGTCGCGGCGCTCCGCATCGCGACTCAGGTGTAGGACCAGCCGGACCAGCCGTTCACGTGTACGACGATCACCGGCCCCCGCGGCGGATCGGCCTCGTACTGCGGGTACTTCGCCCGCAACAAGTCGACCGCCGCCGGCGCCTCCGGCAGCACCCGCGCGACCCCGTCGACCCGCACCCACCACAGATGCGTCCAGTCCTCGTCGTACTCGTCGACCAGGATCGCGACCCGCTCGTTCTCCGCGATGTTCCGCAACCGGCGCAGCGCGGTCGTCGTCTTCGGCTTCTGATCGATCCCGACGAACACCTCGTCACCGTGCACCGCATAAGTCACCGGTACGACGTGCGGCCGCAGATCAGCGCCCACCGTCGCCAACCGCCCCACCCGCGCCGCCGCGACCCGAGCCCGGCACGTCCCCTCATCCAACCGCACCTCTCGACCCTAGCCCCCACCAACGGCGACCCCCTCAAGTTGCCGCCGGCGGGCCGGGCCGTCAGCGTTGGAGGTGGCGGAGGGTTGCGGTGGGGAGGGTGCGTGTGAGGGGGCCCAGGACGGAGGCGTCGCGGAGGGCGGTTCGGGCGGCCAGGTGGCCGCAGGCGCCGTGGACGCCGCCGCCGGGGTGGATGGCGGAGCTGCCGAGGTAGAGGCCGGCGACGAAGGTGCGCGGACTGCCGAGGCCGATGGTCGGGCGGAAGACGAGTTGCTGGTGGAGTTGCATGGTGCCGCCGCCCAGGGCGCCCAGACCTAGGGACGCGTTACCGGCTTCGAAGGCGCTCGGACGTTGCAGGTCCCGGTCGATGATCAGGTCGCTGAACCCGGGGGCGAACCGCTCGATCGCACGCTCCATCCGGCCGGCCAGCTTCCCCGCCGACTCGTCGTCGGCGATCCCGCGCGGCAGGTGCGAGTAGGCCCAGACCGCCTCGGTCCCCTCCGGTGAGCGGGACGGATCCGACTTCGTGGTCTGCCCGATCAGCAGGAACGGTGTCGACGGCAGCCGGCCGGTGTCGAGGTCGGCGCCGAGGTGGACGAGGTCGTCGGCGGTTCCGGCCAGGTGCACGACCCCGGCGGACCGCGCCTCGGGCGATCGCCACGGGATCGGCCCGCTCAGCCGGAAGTTCAGCTTGACCGTCGGGTAGTCCCACTCGAACCGCTCGTCCAGGTCCCGTCGCAGTCCCGCCGGAATCGTTGCACCAGGCAACAGCGAGTCGTAGAGCGCCGGCGCCGACGTGTCCGCGATGACGGCGCGGTTGACCACCACCGTCTCCCCGGAAGCCGTGCGTACGCCGGTCACGCGGCCGGACGAGACCTCGATCGCGGAGACCGGCGTACCGGCCTTGAGCAAGGCACCGGCGCGTTCGGCCCGGCGGACCAGCGCGCCGGACAACGAGCTCGATCCGCCGGCAGCCACCGGATAGCCGACGTCCTGCGCCAGCATGGCTAGCAGCCAGCCCATCGTGCCGCTGACACTGCCCAACAACGGCGCATCGGCGTGCAGGGCGTTACCCGCGAGCAAGGCGCCACCACGCGGGCCCTTGAACAACTCCTTGCCCATCCGGTGCATCGGCATCGCCATGAACCGCGCGAACCGCAGCAACTCCCCGGCTGACCCGAGCTTGCGGACCAGCTTGATTCCCGGTCCGACCGGTGGCCACGAGGTGAGCAGCGATTTCAGCAGCGGCTCGCGGATCGCGACGTACTGCTGGTAGAGCCGCAGCCACGCGTCGCCGTCCTCGGGATGGTCGGCCGCGATCGACTTCGCGGTGTCCTCCGGGTCCGGATGGAGCGCGACTGCGCCGCCTTCCTCGTCCAGCAGGTGCACGAGCGGCAGCTCAGCGTGAGCCCACTTGAGGCCGTGCTTCTCCAGTTCCAGCGCGCGGAGCACCGGTGACGCCACGCCGAGTGGGTAGTTCGAACTGAAACGGTCGCTGATCCAGCCGTCACTCTCGGTCGACCGGACCGCACCGCCGAAGGTCTCGGCGGCCTCCAGCACCACTACGTCCCAGCCCGCGTCGGCGAGAGCGATCGCGCTCACCAGCCCGTTCGGCCCCGACCCGATCACCACGGCATCAACACTGCGCGGCAACATGCCTACGACCTTAGCTCTGCCTGGCTTCGATCTCCCGCATCAGGGTGGTCAGCTCGCGGGCGCGCCCCACCATGGCCGGGTCGACCATCCGGCCGTCCGGCAGCACGATCACACCGCCGTCGGCCACTCCGGCCTTCTCGACCGCGGTCAGCAGGGCCTCGGCTTCGGCCAGCTGTACGGCGGTCGGCGTGAAGCACTCGACAATCGTCGCCAGCTGCCGCGGGTGGATCGCCGTACGCCCGACGAAACCAAGCGCACGGCCCTCCAGACTCGTCTGCCGCAGTCCGTCCAGATCGTTGACATGCGGATACACCGACATCATCGGTGCACCCAGCCCGGCGGCCCGGGACGCCGACACCAGCCGGCCGCGCGCCCACGCCAGCCCTGGCGGCCCGTCCACACCGAGGGAGCTGGCCAGGTCGGCCTCCCCCAGCGCGATCGCCACCACGCGGGGATCCGCGGTCGCGATCTCGAACGCCTTCTCCAGTCCCAGCGGCGACTCGATGACCGCCGTGATCCTTGCCGACGGCACCTGTTCCAGGACGGCGTGAACGTCCGCCGCGCTCTCCACCTTCGGCAACCGGATCCGGATCCGCGGCACCGCGGCCACCGCGGCCAGGTCGTCCTCGATCCACGGCGTACCGGGTGCGTTCACGCGGACTTCCACCGGTCCCGCGGCGTTGGCGGCGATCCACGCCACCGCCCAGCCGCGCGCGTCCGCCTTGTCGTCGACCGGGACCGCGTCCTCCAGATCGAACACGACCACATCGGGGCCGGCGGCAACTGCTTTCGCGAACCGATCCGGCCGGTTGGCCGGGACATACAAAGCGGTGAGCACTTAGACCACGCCGGCTTCGCGCAGGGCCGCGAGTTGCTCGGGGGTGACGCCGATCTCCGCGAGCACCTCGTCGGTGTTCGCGCCGTGCGGCCGTCCGGCCCACCGGATCGATCCCGGCGACTCCGACAACCGGAACAACACGTTCTGCATCTGCACCGGTCCCCCCAACTCCTCGTCGTCCACGGCGACGATGGTCTGCAGCGCGGCGTACTGCGGATCGGTCATGATCCCGCGGATGTCGTGCACCGGCCCGACCGCGGCCTCCGCCTTCTCGAACGCTGTCATCACGTCGTCCAGCGACCGCTCCGCGATCCACGACCCGACTGCGTCGTCCAGTACGTCGGCATGCTCGGCCCGCTCCCGGCCGGTCCGGAACCACGGCTCCTCGACCAGTTCCGGCCGTCCCACCAGAGCCATCACCCGCTCGGCGATGCTCTGCGAGCTGGTCGACACCGCGACCCAGCGACCGTCCGCGGTCCGGTAGACGTTGCGCGGGGCGTTGTTCGACGACCGGTTCCCCAGCCGCGGCTGGACGTACCCGGTCTGCTGGTACGCCGTGATGCCGCCGCCGAGCATCATCAGGATCGGTTCGATGATCGCCATGTCGATCACCTGGCCCTGGCCGGACCGATCACGCTCGCGCAGCGCGACCATCACGCCGTACGCCGTCGCGAGCGCGGTGATCCCGTCAGCCAGCCCGAACGGCGGCAGCGTCGGCGGACCATCCGGCTCACCGGTGACGGCGGCGAACCCACTCATCGCCTCGGCCAGCGACCCGAACCCGGGCCGGCTTGACCACGGCCCGACCTGACCGAAGGCCGTGACCCGGGCGATCACCAGCCGAGGGTTGACCGAGAGCAGCACGTCGGGACCGAGGCCCCAGCGCTCGAGCGTCCCGGGCCGGAAGTTCTCCACCAGCACGTCCTGCGAGCGGATCAGGTCCAGGAAGACGTCGCGACCGCGGGACAGGTCGAGCGTCGCGAGCCGCTTGTTCCGGCCGAGCGTCTTGAACCACAGCCCGACACCGTCCTTCGAGGCGCCGTGTGTCCGGGCCGCGTCGGGCCGGGCCGGGTGCTCGATCTTGGTGACATCGGCCCCGAAATCGGCCAGGAACGTCGCCGCCAGCGGTCCGGCGAACAGCGTCGCCGCCTCCAGCACCTTCACACCGTCGAGTGGAGCAGTCCTCATCCCGCACACCTGAAACCGATGGTCTCGGAACGGTCGAGACCACCACCGGTCAGCACCAGCTTGAAGCTCACCTCGGGTTCCTTCGGCCCACCGTCGGAGTACCAGTCGGAGCCCTCGGCAACATAGTGCGAGCCGCCCTTGAGGATGCAGAACCGGCTGCGCCCGTCCCGGTGCTCGCTCTCGGTCAGGTTCCACACCAATGGCTCGGCCCGGCGGAACCCGTCCAGCCCGGCCGCGACCTGCCACTCGTCCTCGGTCGGCAACCGCCCGCCGCGCCAGGCCGCATAGGCCCGCGCGTCCGGCAGGTCGACGTACGTCACCGGCTGGTCCTCGGTCCCGGCAACGGGAGCGCCGTCCACCCAGTGCTTCAGGAAACGGTTCGCGATCCGGGGCCGGTAGCCGGTCGCCGTGATGAACTCGGCGAACTCGGCGTTCGTCACCTCGGCGACCGCGACGGAGATGCCTGGCAGGGTCACCTCGCGCCGGACCGTCTGGATGTCGTGCAGCCGTGGCGGCAGCGGCTTCCACTCCTCCACGTACGGCGCCTGGTCGTACAGCCCGGTCTCGCGCCGCCGGTGCCGGACCGTCAACGCCTGCTCCCCCGCCGGTACGACGACCACCGGGCCGAGCTCGGCGTCACCGGACACCGCCGGCACCTCGACCCGTCGAGCCGGTGACATCGGGAACGCGGAGTCCTTCAGGTGCGGACGCGGCAGCGTGCCCAGCCGCCGAGCCGTGGCCCGGCAACTAGGTCCGGCGGTGGCGCCGACCCGGACGATCCCGGTCACTCCACGCCCCGGAACGACCAGGTGGACCCCGTCGTCGTCGGCGGTGATCGGTACGCCTGACGTCACGTCGTACCAGTCGCCGACCTGGTCCTCCGAGCGCAGCACGATGCCCTCGAAGTCCTCCTCGTCGCGGTTGATCAGCGTCCAGAAGGTGATGTCGGCCAGATCCCAGCGCGAACCGTAGACGCCGTGCTCCCGCGCCTTGTCCGGGACCTCCGGCGTCAACTGGATCCAGTCGCCGTTGATCAGCACCGGCGCGAAGGCACGTTGGGCGGCGACCATCCGGCGCAGCGTCGCCCGGTCCCGCGCGTTCCAGCCGACCCACGCGGAGAAGACCGACTCCCAGACGAGCATGCCGACGCCGTTCACCCAGGCGGACTGCAACTCGTCGCTGTGGTCGCGGTTCCAGCGGCGGGTGTGATGCATCATGTGCCGGCGCTCGAACAGGTGTGCCCGCAGGACGCCGGGCGCCTTGGTGTCGGCGAACCACTGCGCCCAGGACAGCGCGTGGTCCCCGATCCTTGCCATCGGCAACCGTGACTCGCCCTCGAGGGCGATGGCCGGATTCGCCCTGCGCAGCGCGCGGGTGAGGGCCGGGTCACCCTCCTTCAGCGTGTCCAGGAAGACACCGTCGACGGCGTAGTCGATGACGAGGGCGGCGAACTCCTCCGCGTCCGAGCGCGCGGCCCGGCGGGTGCCGACGTCCCAGGGGTTGTAGTCGAAGAACACCTTCAGCCCGAGCCGGTGCAGGTCGTCGATCAACTCCCGCAGCTTCGGTACGTCGCGATAGAAGTCGAACTGGTTGCGCGAGTCGATGCCGATCACCGGATAGGCATGCCACAGCACGACCGCGTCGTACCCGCCGAAGTCGTCGACACCGTGCTGGACGAACTTGTCCGGCGTGAACCGCCCGGTCTCGACGTCGTAGAGCTGGTCGTCCCAGAGCCAGACGAGCGCCACCGAGTACGCCGTCTGGGTCCATTCGCGACCGGGGACCTCGTAGTGGGTGCCGTCGTACGGCGTCCGGTCGTACGCGCCGATCAACCACTCGGCGAGCTTGCCGCGCCACCGCGGCAGGTCGGCCGGGTCCTCCGGCGCGCCAAGGACCTTGGCGTCGTCGAGGAAGGCCAGGTCGGCCCGGAGCCCCAGATCGACCCTGGCGGGCAGGTCGATGGGCCGCGGCTCGAGCGGATTCACAGGTACACCTCCGCATAACGCGCGTCGATTGCATCCCCGTGAGGCACCGAGGGAATCGCCCCCGCGGCCTGAACACTCAATGAAGCAGCAACGTTAGCGCGTCGGACAGCATTCGTCAGGTCGCTTGGCGTGATCGGGTCGGTAGCTGACACGGCAGACAATGTTGCCGCCAGCACACCGCAGAACGTGTCGCCCGCCGCCGTGGTGTCGACCACGTCCACCGGTACCCCCGGAACTGCGATCTCATCCTCACCGCGGGTCAGGATCACCGCGCCCGCGCCGCCGAGCGTGACGACCGCGGCCGGCACCCGTTTGAGCAGCGCGGACCGGTCGGAACCGCCGATCATCTCCGCCTCGGTCTCGTTGACCACCAGCAGGTCGACATCGGCGAGCAGCTCGTCGGACAGCTCGGCCGCCGGGGCGGCGTTGAGGATGAAGTACGAGCTCGTCGCGGCCGCCTCCTGGACAGTCGCGAACGGGATCTCCAATTGGGAAAGAACGATTTTCGCTCGGCCCACAACCCGGGCGGCGTCCTCGGACAGGGTCAACTCGCCGTTCGCGCCCGGAGCGACCACGATCGAGTTCTCCCCGGAGTCGTCGACCGTGATGATCGCCGTACCGGTCGGAGTGGTGCTCGACGTGACCAGGGAGAGGTCCACGCCGGAGTCGGACAGCGCGTCGCGGAGGAGATCACCGGCGTCGTCCACGCCCAGTGAGGCAACGAACGCAGTACGTGCGCCTGCCCGGGCCGACGCGACCGCCTGGTTCGCTCCCTTGCCACCGGGGCCGCGGGTCATCTCCCCCGAGAGCACTGTCTCGCCGGGGCGCGGGATGCGCTGGACCGGAAGCACCAGATCCACGTTCGCGCTACCGACAATGACCACTTCCGGGACGACATCAGGCTCCACGCCGTGCCACCTCCACAGTCCTCGCTGCCAGCTCGTCGATCGCGATCTGGTTCATTCCCGGCAGGCTCGTGGCCACCCGGTTGTCCAGTGGTGTAGACCACTCTGCCGGAACCCCGCGTACTGCGCCAAACACCGCACCGACCGTGGCTCCGGCCGAGTCGGTGTCCCACCCGCCCATCACCGAACGACCGACCGCGGTGGCGAAGTCGGGGGCCGTCAGCGCGTACGCCGTGAGGGCGGTGTTGTTCACCGCGTGCACCCAGTGCAGGTCGCCGTACTCCGCATGTAGAGCGTCGAGCGCTTCGTCCAACTCGACATCGGCGAGGGCCAATCCGAAGCGGACAGCTTGTGCGATTGCGCCGTCGGCGGCGACGACCTCGAGCCCGGCGACGGCCACTTCGTGCGGGTCGTCCAGGACCAGCGCCGCTGCTGACATTGCAGCGACCCAGAGGGCTCCGTCGACACCAGCTCCGGTGTGACTCAGCCGTGCGTCGACCAGCGCGAGCCGGGCTGCCGCCGTACGGTCGCCGGGATGCGCCCAGCCGTACGCGTCAGTGCGGATCTGCGCACCGATCCACTCGCGGAACGGGTTGCCGACCACAGCCGCCCGGGCCGGCTCGACCCCCTCGAGAAGGTTGCGGTAGGCAACACGCTCGGCGGTGAACACGCGGCCGGCCGGCAGGTCGTTCAACCACGCCTGCGCGACGTCCTCCGTGGTCAGCGCCGAGCCGTGCCGCTCCAGCAACTGCAGGGCCAGGATGGCGAAGTTGAGGTCGTCGTCCTCGGGCATCCCGTTGATGACCTCGCGCAGGCTGGTCGGCTTCGACCGCCGGTTCCACGGCCACCGCTCCTGCACCTCGTCCGGTACGCCGATCGCGGTGATGTACTGCGTGAGCGGCCACTGGCCCGACGTCTCGAGGATCTCCCGGATGCCCTCGCGCGGGATCTTCTCCACCGGCTTCCCGAGCAGGTTCCCGGCGGCCCGGCCCAACCACGCGTTCAGCGTCCGCTGCTCGATGTCATCCGAGCGCTTGAGCACCGGGACGTCCGGGATGGCCGGTTCCTGCCATGCGGTCGCCCGCCGGTCCAGTTCGTCCATCAGCTCGCGGGCCAGCGACCGCAGCTCCGGCGAGGCCGGCTCGTCCGTGGCACCCGAGGCCGGGGCGTCCGTCGTACCGCCGGCTGCCAGCCAGCGCGCTTCGACGTCGGCGACGTCCACACCTTCGGAACGGGATTGAATCAGTTGATGCGGCAGCAGATCTTCCGGCTGCACCCAGGTCAGTCTCATCCGGGTCCTTCCTTCCCTTGTTGCAGCAGGCGAAACGCGTCCCTGGAACGTCGTGACACAACCGCCTGATACTCCGTCACATGTCCACCCGCCGCAGCTTCCTCACCGCGACCGGCGCCGCCGCCGCTCTCGCCCTCACCGGCAACCTTCCTGGGATCGATCCAGTAGGAATACCGCATCGCACCGACAACCGGCCGATGTTCACCTTGGGCGTCGCCTCCGGCGATCCGATGCCGGACGCCGTGGTGATCTGGACCCGCCTCGCACCGGGCCCGCTGGAGCCGTTCGGCGGGATGGACGACCGCACGGTGAACGTCGACTGGGAGGTCGCCGAGGACGAGACGTTCCGCAGAGTGGTACGACGCGGCACGGCCCATGCCCGGCCGGAGTACGCGCACACCGTGCACGTCGACGTCCGCGGTCTGCGCCCGTGGCGGCACTACTTCTACCGCTTCCGCGCCAAGGGTCAGATCAGTCCGGTCGGACGTACTCGTACCGCGCCCGCACCGACCGACCAGCCCGCGGTGACGATGGCGGTCGCGTCGTGCCAAGCCTTCTACGACGGCTACTACACGGCGTACCAGGACGTCGTCCAACGGGACCACGACGTGGTGCTGTTCCTCGGCGACTACATCTACGAGGTCGGCGTCGGTCCGACGGCCGGCGTCCGCAACCAGACCGTGCCGGTCGACTTCGCCGGTGAGATCTTCACGCTGGACGAGTACCGCGCCCGGTACGCATTGCACCGCACCGACCCCGATCTGCAGGCTGCGCACGCGACCGCGCCGTGGGTGGTGACACTGGACGACCACGAGGTCGAGGGGAACTGGGCCGATTACATCTCCGAGGACGGCCTGCCGCACGACGAGTTCCTGGTACGACGTGCCAACGGCTTCCGGGCGTACTGGGAACACATGCCGCTGCGCCTCGACCAGTCCGCCGACGGACCGTCCATCCGCCTGCACCGGCATCTCCGCTACGGCCGGACCGCCGACCTGAGCGTGCTGGACACACGGCAGTTCCGAGACGATCAGACCGGCACCGGTGGTTGGCTGCCTCCGGACGAGGTTTCGGTTGATCCGTCGAGGACGATCACCGGCGCCGAGCAGGAACGTTGGCTGCTCGACACGCTCGGCCGCTCCCCCAGCCGGTGGAACGTGGTCGCCCAGCAGGTCGCGATGGCCCAGCTCGACCGCAAGACCGGTCCGGAGCTCGAGCTGCCGATGGACACCTGGAACGGGTACGCCGCCTCTCGCGACCGGGTGCTGTCCGGTGTCCGGGATCGTGGGGTGCGCAACTTCGTCGTACTGACCGGAGACCTGCATCGCAGCGTCGCCTCCGATCTGCGGGTCGACTTCGCCGACCCTTCGACGCCGGCCGTCGGCACCGAGTTCGTCACCACGTCGATCTCGTCCGGCAAGGACGGTGTCGACGCGGACGCCACCGGTCGTGCACTGCTCGCCGAGAACCCGCACGTCAAGTTCCAGAACGTCCAGCGCGGCTACCTCAGCTGCCGCCTCGACCACACCCGGTGGACGTCGGAGTTCCGCATCGTCGACCGCGTCACCACTCCCGGCGGTACGGCGTCCACCCGAGCCACCCTGGTCGTCGAGGACGGCCGTCCCGGTACCCACCTGGCCTGAACGGAATCGACCATGAATCGCGCCGCCCTGCTCGCCGTCCCGCTCGCCCTGCTCGTCCCCTCGCTGGCAGTTGCTCATAGCAACAAGATCGAGATCAGCGCCACCCCGCAACCGGTCGAGGTGGTGCCGCTGCCGTGCTTCCCGTCCGGCAAGCTCACCCTCGGCATGACCAACACCGGCCGGAAGGCGACCGTCGCCGACATGCGCATCAGCGGCGACCCGGAACTGGCCCTGTCCCGGCATCAGTTCTCCAGCTACCTGCCCGTCGACCAACTGGTGAAGGCACCGCTCGAAGTCACGGTCCCTCGCGGCACCGCGCCGGCGACGTACAGCGTCGAGCTGCAGGTCGGACGCGAGCAGCTCACCGCGCCGGTCACGATCTTGCTCGCGCCGCCGAAGGGGCCGGGCGACAACCTGCTGCTCGGTGAGCAGGCCGTCGCCTCGTCCACGCACGGCAACATGCGGCTCTGCGGCGGTGTCGACGGCAACGCCGACTCCGAGCAGTGGGGCGCCAGCGGCTGGCACGACGCCACCAAAGGCGTCTTCCCGGACACGTACGGCGTCGACTTCATCGAACCCACGACGGTCGGCCGGGTCGAACTCCAGACCCTCGACTCCACCCGCTACCCCGCGGCCGTGATGGGCATCCGCGACTTCGACGTCCAGATCCGCGCCGACTCCGGCACCAGCGGCTCCGGCTCCGGCTCCGGCTCCGAGTGGACCACGGTCAGCGAAGTCCGCGGCAACACACAAGGACACGTGTCTGTCTCGTTCACACCGGTGACAAGCAATGCAGTGCGACTTGTCATACAAGACTCCAACGATCACGGGTACTCCCGCATCGTCGAACTCACGGCGTACAGCAACTGACATTCAGACCAGTGCGTCCAGCGCGGCCGACCGCCGGGCCCACCGCTCGGCGTCAGCCGCACGGATGTCCTCCGCCACCGACGCCATCACGCGCCCCGGCAGCTCCAGGTTGGTCTTGCTCGCCTCGGCGATGTCCGCCGCCCAGTCCGCCGGTACGCCGCCCAGACCGTTGAGCGCACCGGTGATCGCACCGGCCATCGACGCGATCGAGTCCGCGTCCCGGCCGTAGTTGGTCCCGCCGAGGACGGCACGTCGTACGTCGCCACCGGACACCAGGACGAACCCGAGCGCGACCGGAAGCTCCTCGATCGACTTGGTCCGGCTCGGCCGGCGGGCGTCGAGCGACTGGTCGCGGTAGTCCGGCCCGACCAGGTCGAACGGCTCGATCGCCTTCCGCAGCAACGGGATCGCCTGTTCCCAGTCGATGATCCCGTCCGCCGCGTCGGCCACCGCCTCGACGGCCCTCCGAGTGCCGTCCTTGGCCAGCGCCAGTGCCGCCTCCACCGCCGAGGCAGCCGTTGCCCCCGGCACCATCGCGGCGGCGACGGCGGCCGCGAACACGCCGGCCGCCTCCCGCCCGTAACTCGACTGATGGGCACCGGCGACGTCGATCGCCTCGGCGTAGGCACCGTCGGGGTCGCCCGCGTTGGCGATCCCGACCGGCGCCATGTACATCGCCGCACCGCAGTTGACGATGTTGCCGACGCCGGCCTCGCGCGGATCGACATGCCCGTAGTGCAACCGGGTGACCAGCCACTTCTCGGCCAGGAACACCCGGTGCAGCAGCAGCGCCTCGGTCTCCAGCTCGGGCACCCAGCGGCGCCCGTTCAGCATCTTCGGCACCAGCAGATCCGCGATCGCGTACGCGTCCAGGTGGGCCCGGCGCTCGTCGTACACCTCGACCAGTGCGTGCGTCATCAAGGTGTCGTCGGTGATGTGCCCGTCGCCCTTGTGGTACGGCGCGATCGGCCGGGCGGTGCGCCAGTCGTCGTACCAGGGACCGACGATGCCGGTCACCCAGCCGCCGTGCCGCTCCCGGATCGCCTCCGGGGTCCAGCCCTCGACGGCACCGCCGATCGCGTCACCGACCGCGGAGCCGACGAGGACACCGGTTGCCTTCTCCTCCAGTGCTGTGCTGCTTCTTTCCGGCATCAGCTGTTGACCTGACCCCATCCGTCACTCAGTTTCTTGCCCAGCGTCTCCAGATCGGTCTTGTTCGCCAGGTACTCCTGCAGCGCCGGCGTCGCGATCTGGTCCTTCCACTTCGGGTAGTTCTCCACACTCTGGAACGGCGCCTTGGTCAGCTCGCCGGCACCGGCCAGCGTCTGCTCCCAGCCGTTCTTGCCGCCCGTCGACTTCAGGATCGCGTCCCGGGCCGCCTGGGTGGTCGGGATCAGCCAGTCACCCTGCCCGACCGCGGCCAAGTTCTCGGCCTTCATGAAGTAGTCGATGAACTGCGCGGACTGCTTGATGTGCTTGCCCTCGGCCGGTACCGACAGAGTCTGCGGGTTCGCGGCCTGCTTGGAGCTGGAGCCCTTCAGCGGCGGCAGCACCTCCCACTGGAAGCCCTTCGGCGCCTGCTCGACCATCTGCTGGGCGGCGTAGTTGCCGCCGGCGATCATCGCGTACTTGCCGGCGAAGAAGCCGGGCAGGACGTCGGAACCGCTCTGGGTCAGCGAGGTCGGCTCGATCGACTTGTCGGTGTAGGCCATCGCGTGGATCCGCTTCGGCACCTCGAGCTCGGGGTCGCCGATCTTCGCCTTGGCGTCCCGGCCGGTGCCCTCGAAGAACTGCGCGTCGAAGTTCATGCCCAGGTTCAGCACGGTCGCGGTCGGGCTCTTCAGACCCCAGCCCAGGCCGAACTTGCCACCGGCGGTGAGCTTCTTCGCATCCGCCTGCAGCTGATCCCAGCTCAGCGAGTCACCGGTCGTGGCGATCCCGGCCTGCTTGAGCAGCGCGGAGTTGCCGAACACGACGTACGACTGCAGCAGCGTCGGCGCCGCCCACACCTTGCCGTCACTGGAGACCGAGTCCCACACCCCCTGCGGTACGGCGTCCTTGGTCTCCTGACTCAGGTACGGCGACAGGTCGGCGAGGTAGCCCTGGTTCGCGAAGCCGGTGATGTCGGCGGACTCGTCGTGGATGATGTCCGGCGCCGTACCACCCTGGAACTGGGTGACCAGCTGGTCGTGCACCGAGTCCCAGCTGCCCTGGACGTACTCGACCTGGATGTTGGGATTGGCCGCGTTCCAGTCCGCGACGATCTTCTTGGTGGCGGCGACGGTCGTCTTCTGGAAGGCGAGGCTCTGGAACTTCAGCGTCACCTTCTCGTTCGACGATCCGGAGTCACCGGAGCTGTCGTCGCTGTTGCCCCCGCACGCCGCGAGCGTCACCAGGGCGCTTGCCGCGAGCAACGCGGTCATGACCTTCTTCATCACATCTCCTAACCTTTGACTGCGCCGCTCAACAGGCCGGACGTCAGCCGGCGCTGCAGGAAGGCGAAGAACACGAGACTGGGGACCGTCGCCAGCACCGAGGCGGCGGCGAGCGGACCGAACTGAACCTGACCTTCCGCACCGACGAAGCGGGCGAGCACGAGAGGCAAGGTCTTGAGCTCCGGGTCCTGCAACAGGACCAGAGCGAAGAAGAACTCGTTCCACGCCGAGATGAAGGTGAACATCGCGGTCGCGATCAGACCGGGCCGCAGCAGCGGCATCACGATCGACACGATGGTCCGCAGCCGCCCCGCCCCGTCCACCGACGCGGCCTCCTCCAGCTCCCGCGGTACGGCGGCCACGTAGCCCTGCAGCATCCACAGCGCGAACGGCATCGACCAGACCATGTAGACGATCACCACACCGGGGATCGTGTTGGTCAGGTGCAACGGCCGCAGGATCATGAACAGCGGGATCACGATCAGGATCACCGGGAACACCTGGCTGACCAGGATCCAGCCGTTGGTGACCGGCCGCAGCCGGCTGCGGAACCGGGCCAGCGCGTAGGCCACCGGCAGCGACACGACCAGCACCAGGATCGTGCTCGCGATCGAGATCTGCAGGCTGTTCATCAGGCCGCGGACCAGACCCTGCTCGCTCAACGCGTCGCTGTAGTTGGTGAAGTCGACGTCCTTCGGCAGCAGGCTCGGCGTGATACTGGCGAACTCCCGCGGCGACTTCAGCGAACTGGACAGCAGCCACAGCAGCGGGAAGGCGAGGAACACCAGGTAGCAGACGACGGCGACGTACTGCAGCGCGCGGGCGACCGGACGGGTTCTCATGCCTCGCTCCTCAGCCGGTTCCGCAGGTAGAAGGCGAGGAACACGATGATGATCACGACCATCACGTCACCCATCGCGGCGGCCATCCCGAAGTTCCCGTACCGGAACGCCTCGTTGTAGGCGAACAGCATCGGCAGCATCGTCTTGCCGCCCGGACCGCCGGCGGTGAGTACGTAGACCAGGCCGAACGAGTTGAAGTTCCAGATCATGTCCAGGCTGGTGATCGCCACGATGACGGTCTTCAGTTGCGGCAGCGTAATGTTCCAGAACTGGCTCCACGCGCTCGCACCGTCCACCGCGGCCGCCTCGTACAGCGACCGGTCGATCCCTTGCATCCCGGCCAGCAGGGTCACCGTGGTCATCGGCATGCCGACCCAGATGCCGACCACGATCACTGCCGGCAACGCCGTACTGAAGTCGCCCAGGAAGTTGATCGGCTGGTCGGTCAGGTTCAGCCTCAGCAGGACCTCGTTGACGGGGCCGTTGGTCGGGTGCAGGAGCAGCCGCCACATGATCGCGACCACCACCGGCGGCATCGCCCACGGGATCAGCGCCAGGGTCCGGGCGACGCCGCGGAACTTGATGTTCGTGTTGAGCAGGAGTGCCAGGCCGAGGGCGGCGACGAACTGCAGGATCGTGACCGACAAGGTCCAGATCACACCGATCCGGAACGACGACCAGAACAGGTCGTTCTGCAGCAGCTTCGAGAAGTTGTCGAAGCCGACGAAGTTCGTGTCGACGTTCAGCCCCGCGCGGGCGTCGGTGAAACCGAGTGCGATACCGCGGATCAGCGGATAGACGCTGAGCAACAGCACCGGCAGCAGCGCGGGCAGAAACAGAAAGATCGCTTCCCGATTCTGCTTCGGCCGGCCGACCGGCGCCTTCTGCTCGGGCGGCGCCGTGAGGGTCGCGGTCATGGGGCCTCCCGGCGCCGGAGGCGTGGATTCGACACCGTCATGGGGTGGACCTCCGCACGCTCAGAGTCGGCTGTACGACGATCCGCCGTGGGGTGCGGGTGGAGTCCTCGATCCTTGCCAACAGCAACTCCGCGGCCCGCCGCCCTCGCTCGGCCGACCCGAGATTCACACTCGTCAACGGCGGGAAGCTCTGCTCGGCCAACTCACTGTCGTCCATCCCGACCACCGCGACGTCCTTCGGCACCTCGAGGCCGTAGGCAGCGAGCTCATGCATCACACCGACGGCCAGCAGATCGTTCGCGCAGATCACCGCATTGGGACGACTCCTCTTGAACAGCTTCTTCCCGGCCTCCCGCCCGGCGGCGAAGGTGAAGTCGGCGGCCTCGATCTCGCCCGCCGACCGCAGCTTGAACTCCTTCATCGCATCCGCGAAGCCCTTGGCGCGCGCCGTGCCAGGCACCGTGTCCGCAGGTCCGTTGACGAAAGCGATCTGCCGGCGCCCCTTGGCCGTGAGGTGTTCGACGGCCAGCAGGATGCCCTTCGGGGAGTTCGCGCGGACGGTGTCGACGCCTGCCTTGGCGGGGACGTTACCGGCGACGACCACCGGGACCTCGCACTCGCGGATCGACTTGACCAGGTCGTCGTCGACACGCAGCGGGCTGATCACCAGACCGTCGGCGTACCCTCGCGCCATCCCCCGAACCAGCGCGACCTCGTCCACCACGTCCGGCCCGGTCGTCGTCACCACCAGGCGGTAGCCGGCCGCCGAGACGACCTCCTCGACCGCCCGCATCATCGTCACGTACACCGGGTTGCCGACGTCCGCGACCGCCAGCGTGAGCTGGAACGTCCGGCCGACCTTGAGCGACCGGGCCCGCGAATCCGGCACGTACCCGAGCTCCTCGACCGCCCGTTGCACCCGCTCGACCATCTCCTCGGTGGCGGGCAGACCGTTCAGCACGCGTGACACCGACGCCACCGAGACCCCGGCCGCCCGGGCCACTCCAGCGATCGTCGGACGGCTCACGCCCGCCTCCTGTAATCGTTCTTGTAATCGTTTACAGGTCAGACATTAAGTCGCCCCTCATGCGGTCGTCAACACCGGGCCGGTGGCGACCACGTCCTGAAACCCGACCGTTACCGGGGCACGCGAAGGCCTGCCGCGGCATCCGTTCCGATCACGGGTGCCGCGGCAGGTCGCCGTACTTGTCTAGTCCCGATAGAGGAGCCACGCGTCGGCCATGCGCTGTGACTGGCCGGGCGTGAACTCGGTGTAGCAGGAGTCGAACGAGTAGTCCATGTAGTTGTGGATCGGGTCGTCGCCGGGTGCCTTACAAGTGTCCTTGCCTGCCGGGCATCCAGATGTTGGTGTCTTCTCCGCCGGGGTGTCGTCGACGAAGTCGCCGTGCGCGCTGCACCCGCGGTAGAAGGTGTGCTCGAGGTTGAGCCAGTGGCCGACCTCGTGCGTGCCCGTCTCACCCTGGTCGTAGCGGCCGGCGTACGTGGTCGACGTACCCAGCATGGACTCCCAGTCGACGACCACACCGTCGAGATAGGCCTGCCCCGGCTTCGTCACGATGTCGGGCAGGTACGCCCAGCCGAGGTATGCACCCGCGGTCGTCGAGTAGTAGTTCAGTGCTCCCGGTCCACCCGTGTGCAGTGCCTTCTTCATGCTGTGCTCGTTGGTACCACCGGGGTTGGCGTAGAACCACGCGGCGTTGTCGGTCCGGGTCACCCCGGCCAGCCGGAAGCTGAAGCCGGTGTTGTCGCCGCCTTCGCCGCCCGCGAACGTGGTGTTGAGCACGGTGATCTGCGCGTTGATCTGGGCCGTCGTGACCGCGCCGATCGTCCCGTCGGTGACCACATGGAAGTACACCGGCACGGTGGTCCTGAACCCGCTTCCGGCCTTCCCCTTCGCCGCGGCCGGCATGTCCTGGTGAACCTGTCCGAGATCCGGCTCCCGCACCGGTCCACCTCTGGCGAGAGTGCCCGCGTCCACCGCGGCGCACGGCTCGACCCACTCGTTACCCGGCGAGATCGCCTGACTCTGCGCCGCGGTCGTTCCCGAACACAGCAGCAGCACGACAGCGCCGACTCCGAACCACTTCTTCCACCGCATAACGCCTCACCCCTCCGGCGAGGCTAGGTCCTCGCCTTATCCGAGGTAAGCACTCGGGCGCCTTCGGTGGAAGGGTTCACTCGTCCTGCTCGTCGGTGCCGGGGCGCTCGGCCCAGGGGGTTTCCTTGGCCGGGCGGACGACGATGAGTTTGTCGCCGGCGGCAAGGACCGAGACGCTGGAGTCGTAGTAGCGGTGGACCCTGCCGTCGCGGACGACGGACACCACCCGGTCCGGCACGGCCGACGGAGGCTTGCCTACCTCGCGGCCGAGGACGGGGCGTTCTGCCACTTCGAGGCCCTCGCCGTACGTGAGCAGGTCCTCCATCACCTCGCCGAGGTTCGGGCTGACCGCCGACAGGCCGAGCAGCCGGCCGACCGCCTCGGACGACGTCACGACCGCGTCGGCGCCGCTCTGCCGGAGGATTGGCACGTTGTCCTCCTCGCGAACCGCGACCACGACGTGTGCGTCCGGGTTAAGCTGCCGGACCGCCAGTGTGACGAGCACCGCCGAGTCGTCCCGGTCTGTCGTGACGAGCACCTCGCGCGCCGTCATCACCTCCGCGCGACGCAGCACGGTCCGGTTCGTCGCGTCGCCGTGGAACGCGGCGATCTGATCGTTGCCCGCGTCACCGACCGCCGTGGCGCGCGGGTCGATCACCACGATGGTCTCGCGCTTCACTCCGTTGCTGATCAGCGTCTGGACGGCCGACCGGCCCTTGGTGCCGTAGCCGATGACGACGGTGTGGTCCTTCATGCGTTTCCTCCATCGCGTGTCGCGCATGACGCGGCGTCCCTCGGCGGCCAGGACTTGCAGTGTCGTGCCAACCAAGACCACCAGGAACGCGATCCGCAGTGGCGTGACGATGAAGGCGTTCACCAGCCGGGCGGCCGGCGTCACCGGCGTGATGTCGCCGTACCCGGTTGTGGTGAGCGTAACCGTCGCGTAGTAGATGCTGTCGATCAGGTCGACGCGACCGTCGTGATTGTCGTTGTAGCCGTCACGGTCGACCAGCACGATCAGCACCATCAGGGCCAGCAGCCCCAGCGCGATCAGAAAGCGGCTGAACAGCTGAAAGAGCGGAGAGCGCGGGCTCGCGGGCAGGCTGACCAGCAGACCGTGTGGATTGCGACCGGAGGGAAGGGGTGGCACGAGACTGACGATATTGCACCGGGGGCCGATCCACCGCATGCGACAGGCTCTGGTCGGACAGGGCCACCGTCACCATCAGGTTGTCGCCGTCCTGGACCACCCTGGACCGCATCCGCAGCCGCTCGAGCGTGCGGAGCATCGCGTGGTTCTCCGGCTGCACGACACAGACGGCCCGATCGGCGCCCAGCCCCCGTGCCTCGACGACCACCCGGCGCAGCAGCTGCAGTCCCAGGCCCTGGCCTTGCCAGCCGTCCTCGACCAGTACGGCGACCTCCATCGTCGTACTGCCGAACTCCTCCCACGGCGCTGCGGTCGCCATCCCGATGACACCGTCACCAACAGCGGCCACGATCGAGATCCCGCCGGCCGGAGCGGCCAGGTGGCGTGCGGTCCGGGTGGTCAGCTTCGGCATCGGCACGTGGTAGCGCCGGGTGCGGCTCTCGTACGAGCACCGCTCGTGCATGGCGACGACGGCCTCGGCGTCCTCGACAGTCGCTTGGCGCAGCTCCGGTACGCCGCTACCCGGGCGCGGACCCTCCATCACGGTCCCCTGATACCGCTCGGCCAGCCGGCCGGCGATCTCCACGAGTACGTCGGCCCGAGCCCATTCGGCCGGGGTGTACTCCTCGAAGCCCTGCAGGTTGCCCAGCTCCTCGTCGACGGACACCGGGTCGTCGATCAGCCGCAGTACGGCGCGCAGGTAGCGGGTCGGCGCGTCACTCAGCACGTCGGCCTGACACGGGCGGACCGTCGTCCGGGCGCAGCCGGCCTCGGCGACCAGAGCGGTCAGGTCGTCGGCGGTCCAGCCGACACTGGTGGAGACCACCAGCTCGTCGACGGCGCCGGTCTCGGCGGTGAACACTTCCAGGCTCAGGATGTTGATGTCGTCCGCACCACACCGTGCAGCGAGTTCGGCCAGGGCACCGGGCCGGTCGGCGAGTTCGGTCCTGATCTTCCAGAGCATGCGGACGCCCTCCCTCGTGGAAACGTCCTTCCACTGTGCGTTCCGCCTGTTGCCCCGCCGGGTCCGGAATGTTACGCCCGCGTCAAGTTCAGCGCTTGCGCATCTTCGGGAGGCGCGGGCCGATCTTCGGCTTCCGGGCGGCCAGCACGACCGCCGGCTCGCGCTTGTCCAGGTCGGCGTGCCGGAGCAGCTCCGGGTAGGCGTTCTGCGGCACCGACGGATACGTCGTCACGATCGCGTCGCCGCTGAAGACGAAGAAGATCGCCTGGCCGTCCCGGATCACCTTGAGCAAAGACCCGTCGCGGACAGTGAGCGCGTGCTCGATCGCCTTCTTCCGGGCGGACCGTTTCGCGAGCGCGGCCTGGACCGCCTGCTGAGCGGGTTCTCGGCCGTGCTTGATCGCCTCGACGGCGAGCGGCCCGTACCGCACCCCGTACTTGACCAGATTCTTGGCCAACTTGCCACTCCCGCCACCAGCACTTGCCATACAAGTGAGCGTACCGACCGCAGCGGCCATACCATTGAGCGCGTGGCCACCCCCAATCCGCGCCGTCCGATCATGCCCGGCAACAAGCTGTTCGAGTCGCTGCCCGGCGCTGCCGACCCGGCGGCCGTCACCGAGGTCGCGCACCGGACCGCCGAGCTGCTGGTCCGCGGTGTCCGCTCCTCGGAGGACACCGAGGTGCACGCGCGGGTGGTGAAGCTGGCCGACGACTACGGCCTCGACGAGCTCGCGGAGCTCTGGTCCGACGCGCCGGCCGACTCGCTGCCGGGCTCGCTCTGGCGGCTCTACCTGCTGCGGTCGTGGGTGCACACGAACGCGGAGGCGGTCTCCCGCGAGTTCGCGGCCGGACGCAAGTACGCCGAGGTGCACGCGGTGGTCGCGGGTGTCGCCGAACCGCCCGGACCGACCGAGGTGCGCGACATGGTGGACGCCGTACTGCGGGGCGTCGCGACGGGAGATTTCGCCACCACCCTGGACCGGGCGGCGGCGTTCGCGCGGATCGTCGCGACCGGTCGGGCGCACCTGGCCGACGACGGTCACGACCAGGTGCTGTCGGCCTCGAAACTGGTCGAGATGGCGGATCAGTTGCAGACCGCGGCCCGGGCCGAACGCGCCGGACAACTCTGGTAGTTGCGTACCAACACGTAGGATGCTATGGCGTCTTGAGGCCCGAGATCCCAACAGGACAAGGGGTTTTGGCACCGGTTACACTGTTCGAGGTGTCGGGCCGGTGCAAGCCCCGGGTCCCAAATTAAGCCGCTACGAGCGGCCACGCGCCGTGAGGCGCTTCCCGGTCCGACGCCACCTAACTTCCCAGCTGAATCGCAGCTTCACCACAGCGCTCGAAGCTTTCTCACCAGCTTCGAGCGCTGTCGCGTGAACTTCCTTCGTGAGGTTTCTAGCGGATTTTGTAGAAACGGTTGAGGGTCTGGGTGACGCTCTTGCCGTTGGAGTCGGTGAGTTCGGTCTTGAGGGTGACGAAGTCGGTTGCCTTGGTGTTGTCGGCGAGGGCGACGACCTTGGTGCCCAGGTTGACGACCGGGACCTGGGTCCAGGTCGCGCCGTCGTCGTACGACGTCCAGACGCGAGCCTTCGTGAAGCGGCCCGCCTTGTACCAGTGGCCGGACTCGGCGGTGATGGTGATCGGGAAGACTCGCACCCGCGGCGCTCGGTCGTTGAGGTCGACGGGGAGGTCGTAGTCCGGGAAGAGAAGCGGCAGCGGCTTGCCCGCGTCGGCCGCGGAGCCCTTCCACTTCCACCGGGTCTCGGCCGTCGTCGGCGACTCCCACTTGTAGTCGCCACGCTGCCAGCGGATCAGGTCGTACACGAGCTCGAAGTTCGTCGCCGCGGCCGGCACGTCCCAGTAGCCCTGTCCGTAGAACCCGTACTCCCCCAGCGACACCCCATCGGCGAGCAGCTCGGTCCCGCCCAGATCCAGGAACCCGCCCCGCGAGAAGTGCCCCGGCTCGGTGTCCGACCAGGTCGGGAAGTTGCTCCAGATCGAGTTACCGTCACGCGCGGCCGGCACGTACTTCTGTCCGGTTGTCTGGTCGGTAACCATGCCTGGCCGCAGCCCAGCCTTCCACCAGCTCTCGGTGTGCCGGCTTCCAGCCTGGTACGACGTGGCCGTTGACGTCATCAACGTCGCGAACGGCCAGCTCATCGTGTCCGAGTGCCCGACCATCTGCGACACCTTGGTGTCCTGATCGGCCGTCACCAGATGCTGCACCCGCGCCGGTGCCGCCACAGCTCCCCGGTCCCCCGTCGGGATCAGGTTGATACTCCACGGCCGCCACACATCGACGTACTCGGAATAGGTGTAGTCCTTGCCCGGCGTGTAGTACGTCGCGTCGATCGTGGCCAGCTCTCGATCGCTGACCCGGTGCTCCGGCTTGCCCTTGATCTGCTGCTCGTGCGTGAAAGCCAGGCTGTAGAGGTACGGCGACTTGGCGCCCGCTGGTGATGCGTACTGCCAGCCCTCGACCACCTCGAAGGTGCCCCGGCGAGCCTTCGGCGTCGTACCGAGGTAGATCGACTTGATCTGCTTGCCGTAGCTGCGGCTCGAGGCGAGGATCCAGTTGTCGATCACCCGGCCGTAGGTCAGGCTGCCGCCTTTGCGCTCGGAGGGCCGCTGAGTGGTCACCTTCGCTTCAGCTGCTGTGCGGGCGTCGTATGTGATGGTGGTGTTCGCGGTCAGCGTGATCTCGGGGTCGCCGAGGAAGGCGTACGACTCGACCATCCCGTCCGCGCCCTCGGTCGCGATGTTCGCGGCCAGGGAGTACGTGCCCGCGCGCAGGTGCAGCGTGCGGTCCGCGCCCTCGAACCCGATCCGCTGCGCGGCGATGCTGTCGGTGTCGAACACGTCCAGCGCGGTGATCGAGGAGGCCGGCTGCCCGTTGCGGTCGATGAGTTTGAAGGTGACGTCGACGTACTGCGGTTCGAGGTAGAAGCCGAGCGGGGTGACGACCGTCCGGCCGTCGTTGCCAGTAGCAACCACCCGCGCGCTGATCGCGCCGTACAGACCGCGGTCGAGCGAGGCCGACGGGTCGACGGTCACCGGGAGCTCGGCGGTCCCACCAGCGGGGACGGTCAACGAGCCGGCGCCGAAGCTGATCAGCGACGCGGGCAGCGGCTTCCCGTTGTTGCCGCGGGCGTCGACGGCGAACGTCAGCGTCACCGGCTGTGTCCCGCTGTTGTGATAGGCAAGCTGCTTTGTGATCTTGTCTGACAATGTGTGTGGCCAGGCAAACGTACCGAGGTCCGTCGTCCCCGGACCTGTCACCTGCTGGGTGACCGCCTGCGCGACATCGAGTTCACCGGCGCCCTGCTCGTAGATCGCGACCGTGCTGGCCGAGCGCACCGAGTTCTGCAGAGCTGCCTTCAACTGCTGGCCGGTCCAGTCGGGGCGCTGCTGCTTCAGGATCGCCGCCGCGCCGGCCACGTGCGGCGTCGCCATCGACGTCCCGTTCATGTCCGTGTACGCCGAATCGCCCCGCCCACCGGCCCGAGCCGCGGTGATGTCCACACCCGGGGCCGCGATGTCGGGCTTGACCGCATGGTTGCCCATCACCGGTCCCCGGCTGGAGAAGTCCGCGGTGGCCTGGGTGAGATCGGTCGCCGCGACCGTCAGCGCCGACGCGGCACAACCCGGGCTGGTAATGGTCTCGGCCGGCCCATAGAGATTGCCAGCAGCAACGACAACCAGGACGCCCGACGCTGCGCTGATGCGGTCGACGGCGGCGGCCATCGGGTCGGTGCAGTCGACGGGTTCCGACGTACCGATGCTCATGCTGATCACGTCAGCACCCTCGGCGACAGCCCACTCCATCCCGGCGATGATCCAGGACAGCTCACCACTGCCGTAGTCGTTCAGGACCTTGCCCGAGAGCAGTTGCGCCCCCGGAGCGACACCCTTGTTCTTGCCGTTGGAGGCGACACCGCGACCGGCAACCGTCGACGAAGTGTGCGTCCCGTGGCCGTCGTGGTCAGTGACGTCCGGGCTGTCGGTGAAGTTCTGCTGGGCCTTGACCGCGCCGACCAGGTCCGGGTGCTCCGCGTCGACACCGGAGTCGAGGACGGCGACCGTCGTACCGCTGCCGTCGTACCCGGCCTGCCAGGCCTTCGGGGCGCCGACATACGGCACGCTCTGGTCGAGGGTCTTCCGTACCTTCGCGTCGAGCCACAGCTTCTGCACGTCGCGACCGGTCGACAGGGTCTGCCAGGTGTCGCGTGCACGCGCCTTGTCGGTCCGCAGCGCGGCGGCACCGACAGACGACAGCGTCCGCGTGCGGGTGGACCCGGCAGGGACAGCCTGCTGAGCCGCACGAGTAGTGGGCTTGTAGGTGGCGATGACCGGGATCTGGCTCGTTGACGCGTCGTCGTACCCCTGCCGGATCAGTCCGCTCACGTTGAAGAGCGCTTGGTCCACTTTGCCGTTGTTGACGAGCTTGGCCGCGCTGTCCGGTACGACGTACAAGTCCTTGCCGACCGTACGAGTCTCATACCCGGCCTGAGCCGGGTCGGCGGGGATGAAGCGAATGTTGCTCCGCCCGGTGCCGGCCGGGGAGACCTGGACTTTGTCACCGGTGAGCAGGGTGACGACCTTCTCTGTGTCGACCTGCACCGGCAGCGTCGGCCGAGCAGCTGGGGCGGGTTCAGGTGGATTGGCTGAGGCGGGGATGGCGGCGACGGCTAGCAGGGCGGTGACGCCGGCGCCGGCCAAGGTTTTGCGCGCGAGTGAGCGGAAAAACATGGGGAGGACCACCTTCGGGACGTTGTCGCGGGTCAGTCCATCGCAAAACCGCCAGCGAAAGAGGAGCCTGGCCTGGCAAGATTGCGACAATTCACGAACCCGCCAGGGTCCGGCCGCCACACAACTGTCTGCTGGGAGGCATCGTGCTCGACGTGCTCGGACTGGATGACTCCGAAGAACTCGCCTACCGCGCCCTCGTCGAGGTGCCGTCGTACGACGCCGCCGGACTGGCCGGCCGACTCGGCTGCCACCCGGTCGAGGCCGCGCGCTCACTGGTCGCCCTGGAGTCGCTCGGCCTGGCGGCACGCTCGAGCAGCGGCACCGACCGGTACGTCGCCTCTCCCCCATCAGTCGCACTCGCTGCACTGGCTGTGCAACGTGAAGAGGAGTTGCGACGAGCACAGCGCGAGATCGAGTCGCTGGCCGAGGTCTATCGCGGTACAGACACCGAGCGTTCGGTCAGCGACGTGGTGGACGTCGTACGGGGTGCGAAGGCTGTCGGGCAGCGGTTCGCGCAACTGCAGATGTCTGCACGCGAAGAGGTCCTCGGGTTCGTCAAGGCAGAGATAGCGGTGGTCCCACCCGAGGAGAACAAGGAGGAGGACGCTGCGGTCACTCGTGGGGTGCGCTACCGCGTGCTGATCGAGCGGAGTGCGTTCGACCGGCCCGGGTTCTTCGCTGCTGCCTCTGACTCGCTGCAGGCAGGCGAAGAGGTCCGTGTGGTGCAGGAGCTGCCGATGCGGTTGCTGATCGTGGACCGGCGTATCGCGCTCGTCCCACTGCTGTCCGGGGCAGGCGGGAGCATCGGAGCGCTGATAGTGCACAGCAGCGGCATGCTCGACGCCCTGCTCGCTCTGTTCGACCGAGTATGGCGTGACGGCATGCCACTCGTCCTAGGCAAAGACGGCATGGTGGAGGGCCCATCGGACGGTCTGCCTGAGATGGACTCACGCATCCTCGGTCTGCTGCTCGCCGGACTCACCGACCAGGCAGTCGCCAACCAGCTCAGCTTGTCGATGCGCACAGTCCAGCGCCGGGTGCGGGCGCTGATGGATCTCGTCTCCGCCGACACCCGGCTCCAGCTCGGTTTCCACGCCGCGCGCCGCGGCTGGCTCTGAGGCAGTCAGGGTCGATCCGGGGAAAACCCCCTGTAGATCTCGCCCAAACGCGAGCACACTCAGTGAGAGTTGTTGAACGGCCTACTGGGGGCGGCCGCTGATCAGCCAGGGAGGGCGATCGGCAATGGAGGGGACTAGCGGAGTCGTGCACGCGGAAGGCGTCGTACGCGTGTACGGCGAGGGGGATACCGCCGTACGGGCGTTGCACGGTGTGGACGTGCGGATCGAGCCTGGGCAACTCACGGCGGTGATGGGCCCGTCGGGCTCGGGCAAGTCGACGCTGATGCACATCCTGGCCGGGCTGGACCGCCCGACGTCGGGCTCGGTCACGATCGACGGCACCGAGATCACCACGCTCGGCGACGACGCGCTGACCAAGCTGCGCCGTCAGCACATCGGGTTCATCTTCCAGTTTTTCAACCTGCTGCCGATGCTGACCGCGCGGGACAACATCGTGCTGCCGCTGACGATCGCCGGTGAGAAGGCGGATCCGGAGTTCTTCGCCGAACTGGTCGAACGCGTCGGACTCGCCGACCGGCTGCACCACCGGCCGGCCGAGCTGTCCGGCGGCCAGCAGCAGCGGGTCGCGATCGCGCGGGCCCTGGTGTCGCGGCCCACGGTCGTGTTCGCCGACGAACCGACCGGCAACCTGGACTCCCGGACCAGCGCCGAGATCCTCGCGCTGATGCGCGGGTCAGTCGATGAATACGGTCAGACAACTGTGATGGTCACACATGATGCCAAGGCAGCCGCGATGGCCGACCGGGTGCTGTACCTGGCCGACGGCGAGATCGTGAAGGAGACCGGTCAGTCCAGCCAGCACGAGATCCTGCAGGTGATCGACACGCTGGATCTCCAGTGATCCGCTTTGCCCTGCAGGGCATGCTGGCCCGCAAACTTCGTACGGCGCTGACCGCGATCGGCATCGTCCTCGGCGTGGCCCTGGTGTCGGGCACCTACGTGCTGACCGATTCGATCTCCAGTGCCTTCGACTCGATCTTCACCGAGAACTACAAGAACACCGACGCGGCGATCACCGGCAAGTCCCCGTTCGAGCTCAGCCAGGAGG
The DNA here is from genome assembly GCF_043197365.1 of Kribbella sp. NPDC049174. Classification (NCBI taxonomy): domain Bacteria; kingdom Bacillati; phylum Actinomycetota; class Actinomycetes; order Propionibacteriales; family Kribbellaceae; genus Kribbella; species Kribbella sp. NPDC049174. The sequence goes on from NZ_JBICSZ010000010.1 coordinate 203,761, forward strand.
AGGCCGCCGGGGGTGTCGCACCGCCGTTCGACCAGTCACTGCTGGCGAAGGTGCAGGCATTGCCCGAGGTCGAGGTGGCCGACGGCAGCGTATTCGGCGAGGCCCAGCTGATCGGCCGGGACGGGAAGGCCGTGGTGTTCGGTGGAGCGCCGAACCTCGCCTTCAGCGTGAATCCCGATCGGCCGGAGTTCAACACGCTCGCGCTGGTCGGCGGCGCCTGGCCGGCCGCCGGCGAGGTCGTGATCGACACCCAGACGGCCAGCAAGAAGGGTTTCCAGGCCGGCGACACGATCGCGGTGCAAGCCCGCGGGCCGATCCAGCGGATGCGGATCTCCGGGCTGGTCGAGTTCGGCCAGGTGTCGTCGATCGGCGGCGCGACCTTGGCCGGTTTCGACCTGCCGACGGCGCAAGCCCTGATGGGCAAGGCGGGCAAGCTCGATCAGATCCTGGTCGCCAAGAAGGACGGCGTCTCCGAGCAGCAACTGCTCACCGCGATCCAGCAGACGCTGCCCGAGGGCGCTCAGGTCCGCAGCGCCGAGGAGCAGGCAACCGCGGACGCCGAGGGCACGAGCGGATTCCTCGACTTCTTCCGGACCTTCCTGCTGGTGTTCGCCGGGATCGCGTTGTTCGTCGGCTCGTTCGTGATCGCCAACTCGCTGTCGATCACGATCGCTCAGCGGACCCGCGAGTTCGCCACCCTGCGGACGCTCGGTGCGTCCCGCCGCCAGGTGCTCGGCACCGTGGTGCTCGAGGCACTGGTGACCGGGCTGGTCGCGGCTGTCGCCGGGCTGTTCCTCGGCCTGGGGGTCGCCACCGGTCTGTTCAGGATCTTCGATGCTGTCGGGCTCACGCTGCCCAACAACGGACTGGTGTTCCGCACCCGCACGATCGTGGTCGGCCTGCTGGTCGGCGTCGTGGTGACGCTGGTGGCCAGCCTGCGACCGGCGTGGCGGGCGACGCGGGTGCCACCGATCGCGGCGGTCCGGGAGGGCGCGACGCTCGCCCCGAGCCGGTTCCACCGCTTCCGGCCGATCGGCGCTGTCCTGCTCGCGGTCGCCGGCGTCGCACTCGTGCTCACCGGGTTGTTCGCCGACGGGCTCAGCACGACCACCGTGCTCAGCTCACTCGGGCTCGGGGTGCTGCTGATTTTCATCGGGATAGCTCTGTTCTCTGCCCGGTTGGTGCGCCCGCTGGCAGTCCTGTCGGATCCGGTCGCGCGCTGGTCGGTGGTGGTCCTGACGGTGCTGGTCTGGCCGCTCTTCTCGTTGCCTTATTGGCTGCTGCGCCGCGGACTGTGGGGCCCGGGCCCGGCCGGCCGACGGGCTGCCGGCTTCGTGCTGGGTGCGGTGCTCAACCCGGTCTTACTGGTGATCGTGGCGCTGATGGCCTTACGACGCCGGCTCAGCTCGTGGGAGCCGGAGTGGCCCGCCGACTTCCCCGGCGTACTCGCGGACCGGCCGGCCACCCAGATCGGCGGTCAGAACAGCCGACGCGATCCACACCGTACGGCGTCCACCGCCGCTGCTCTGATGATCGGGCTGGCCCTGGTCACGCTGGTCGCGACCCTCGGCGCGGGCATCATCAAGCCGTTCGAGGACGCGGTCGACCGGATCTTCAGCGGCGACTACGCCGTCACCGCCCAGAACAACTTCAGTCCGATGCCACCGGCGGTCGCGGCGGCCGTCGCGACCGTGCCAGGGGTTGAGGCGATCTCCAGCGTGCGTGGCGGGCAGGCTCAAGCGTTCGGCGAGACCATCTTCATGACCGCGGTCGACACCCAGGCCCCGGCGGTCCTCACGTTCGACTGGAAGAACGGCTCCCAGGCCGTCCTCGGCGAGCTGGGATCCGATGGCGCCGTGGTCGACGACGCCTATGCCGAGACGCACAATCTGCAGGTCGGATCGACGTTCCCGCTGCAAACCGCCGGCGGCCGGACGCTCACGGCCACGGTGCGCGGTATCTTCACGCCGCCACCGGGCGGTTCGCCGTTCGGCAACGTGACGATCTCCTCGGCCGCGTTCGACGCGAACAACCCCCAGCCGCAGAACCTGTACACCTTCGTCAGCCTGCAGGGCGGTGTCACCGCCGCGAATACAGCCGCCCTGGATGCCGCCCTGGCCTCCTTCCCGAATGCGAAGGCCCAGACTCGCGAACAGTTCAAGGACGCCCAGTCCGACAGCATCAAGAGTCTGCTGAACGTCCTCTACGTGCTGCTCGCGCTGTCGGTGCTGGTGAGCCTCTTCGGCATCGTCAACACGCTGGTCCTGACCGTCTTCGAGCGAACCCGCGAACTGGGCATGCTGCGGGCGATCGGGCTGACCCGGCGGCAGGTGAAGCGGATGATCCGCCAGGAAAGCGTGATGACCGCGCTGATCGGCGCGGTGATCGGGATCGTCCTCGGGCTCGGTCTGGCGTCGCTGCTGGCCGCCCGGCTGGACGAGGTCAGCTTCACCGTACCGGGCGGCCAAGTGGTGATCTTCGCGGTCGTGTCGGTTGTCGTCGGCATCTTCGCCGCGATCTGGCCGGCCCGCCGCGCGGCCAAGCTGAATCCGCTCGAGGCACTCCAGTATGAGTAGTTGTACGCACCACCCCTGAGCCCTTGCGCTGCTAGCTTCCCAGGCTGTGAAACGGATTGCCGCCCTGGCCATGATCCTTGTTGTGACCGGTTGTTCGACCGTCGAGTCGAAGGACATCCGGACCAGCGGGATGACCGCCAACCTGATCGTCACGCTGCCCGAGAACGCCGACGAGGCCGACCTCAGTGCGTCGTTGCGCGTCGGCACGCTGACGTTCGTCGAACTCGGCGGAGGTGAGGAGATCACCGGGGCGGGTGGCGGTCAGACGACCAAGCTCGATCATCACCGCGCTGCCGGAGTGACGGAGTACCGCAACCGCCTCGATGGGGTGACCAAGGCGGGCACCGTGATCACCTTCAACCTCAAGCGCGACGGTGACAACGCGTCGGCTCCGACGTCGACCGTCGTACTGCCTGAGCGCGTCCGTCTGGCCGCTCCCGCGGCCGGCACGACATACTCCCGGCGTACGGCGATCGCCGTACGTTTCGACAGTGAGCCCTCGCAGTTGCCGTCGATCCTGACCTGGGCCGGCGAGTGCATCCAGCCGGGCAGCCTGCAACTGGAGCCGGGCCGGACCTCGGCCACGATCGCTCGCGGGTCGATCAAGCCAAGCATCACGTCAGCGACTCCGAAAGCGCAGTCGTCGACCTGCCAGATCGATCTGACCGTCACTCGCCGTGTCGAAGGAACGCTGGACAAGGCGTTCAAGGACGGCTCTATCGCGGCCGAGACCCAGTCCGTGCGACGGGTCGGATCCGCTCCGTAGCCGGTCGGCGACACGCGGCGGCCACCCGTCGGCCTCTTCTCGGCTACCTTCACGAAGGCACAGGTATCCCTGTGGCAGCCAGCCTCAGGGGTGTCCCGCCCAATACCCCTCCGGAAGGAAACCCCTCATGCGCCGCCTTACCCGCGCGCTGCTTCCGCTTGCCCTCGTCGCCGGGCTGCTGCCTGCCGCGCCGGCCGTGGCCACCCGCGACGACTTCGACGTCCAGGCCCACCGTGGCGGCCTCGGACTGACCGTGGAAAGCACGATCGCATCGTTCTCCCACGGCCTCGAACTCGGCGTCAGCACCCTCGAGCTGGATGTCCAGATCACCCAGGACGGCCACGCGGTCGTCACTCACGACCGCCGGATCTCCGGCAGCAAATGCAAGGACACCGCGCCGTACACCGCGGGCGACCCCGAGTACCCGTACGTCGGCAAGTACATCAACACGCTGTCGCTGAAGCAGGTCAAGCAGCTCGACTGCGGTTCGCAGACGCTGCCGAACTTCCCCGGTCAGCAGCCCGACCCGGGCGCTCAGATGCCGGAGCTGCGCGACATCTTCGCGCTGGTGCACCGGCTCCACGCGTACGGCGTGAAGCTGAACATCGAGACCAAGGTCGAAGCCGGTGCGCCGTCCGAGACCGCACCGCGCGAGCAGTTCGTGCAGGTAGTCGCCCAGGAGGTCCGGCAGGCACAGATCGCCCGCCAGGTGACGATCCAGAGCTTCGACTGGGGCGCACTGATGCGGATGCGTCAGGTCGCGCCGGAGCTGCCGCTGGTCGCCCTGACGAACTACGACTTCCTGCAGGTCGGCCAGCCGGGCAAGTCGCCGTGGCTGGGCGGGATCGACATCGACGACTTCGGTGGCGATCTGGTGAAGGCGACCAAGTCCTTCGGCGCGTCGGCCATCTCACCGGTGCACGGCTTCCCGCAGGACGGCAAGGTCACCGACCCGACCTACCGGCCGTACGTCACCGCCGACATGGTCAAGTCGGCGCACAAGGCCGGCATGAAGGTGGTGCCGTGGACGGTCGACGACCCGGCGACGATGCAGTCGCTGATCGACAAGGGTGTCGACGGGATCATCACCGACTACCCCGACCGGCTGCGTGACGTCGTACGCTCCGAGGGCTTCAAGCTGCCGCGGTCGTACGACGCTCCCGCCGTACGCGCGCTGGCGTCGGCTCATGCGCACAACGACTACGAGCACCGGCGGCCGCTGCAGGACGCGCTGGACCGTGGGTTCAGCAGTGTCGAGGCGGACGTGTGGCTGATCGATGGCGAGTTGCGCGTCGCGCATGACCTGGAGGACGCCGTACCGGGGCGCACGTTGGAGAGCCTGTACCTGAAGCCGCTGGCCGATCGGGTGCGGGAGAACCACGGGCGCGTGTACAAGCACGGGCGCGACTTCCAGCTGCTGATCGACATCAAGAGCGACGGACCGTCGACGTACGCCGCGATCGACAAGGCGCTGACGGAGTACCGCGGGATCAGCACGGTGTTCATCAACGGGCGCGTGCTGAAGGGCGCGGTTACGTCGGTGATCAGTGGCAACCGGCCGCTCGACGTACTGAAGGCGCAGAAGGTCCGGTACGCCGGGTACGACGGCCGGCTCGGCGACCTGCAGTCGGGGATGCCGGCGTCACTGATGCCGCTGGTGAGTGACAACTGGACGAACAACTTCACCTGGACCGGTGTAGGCCCGATGCCGGCCGCCGAGCGGGCCAAGCTGCACGACATCGTGGTGCGGGCTCATCACGCCGGCTACCGGGTGCGGTTCTGGGCGACGCCCGATGTGCGCGGTGCCGCGCGTGAGGCGTTGTGGAGCGAACTGGAAGCGGCGGGGGTGGATCACATCAACACCGACGACCTGCACGGGTTGGAGAGCTTCCTGCGCAGCTAGGGTCTGACTTCCGTGAGGGCGATGAGGTTTGCGCCCTCACGGAAGGCCTTGCGTTGGCGGACGGCTCCGTTGCCGGTAGCCAATACCCGCTGTAACGCATCGTCAACCAGGTCCGCGTCCCCCAGGTCCTGCAGCGCCGGTTCGACGTGCTTGCGGAGGCGCTCGATCACCTCGGTCATCGGCATCGGTTCGGCTGTGCGGACGTCCAGTCCGTTGCCGGTGATGCCGTCCCGTGCGGCCAGCCAGTAGGCGGCGCGCAAGACCTCCGGCTCCAGGGTCGGGCCTTTTGTTCCCTCGTGGACCGCAGTCATCACCAGCGCGCGGACGAGGGTCGCGAGGAGTACGGTCTCGTCGACAGTGAGTGGCACGTCGCTGACCCGCACCTCCACGGTCGGAAGGTGGGTGGAGGGCCGGATGTCCCAGTACACCATCCGCTCGTCCATGAGCGTCCCTGCCGCCAGGTGCATCGCGACCAGCGCGTCGTAGTGCTCGACCGACTCGAAGTACGGCGGCGGACCGGCGCATGGCCACCGGGTCGTCATCAGCCACCGCCAGCTCGCGAAGCCGGTGTCCTGGTCCAGGTAGATCGGCGAGTTCGCGGTGAGTGCCAGCAGTGCCGGCAGCCACGGCCGTACATGGTTACTGACTCTGATCGCTGCCTCTTTGTCAGGCACGTCTACGTGTACGTGACAGCCGCACACACCCTGCTCCCGGGCCAGCAGCCCCCACCGCGACGCCAGCTCCTGGTAGCGCGGCTTCTGCGTGATCGACTGCGCAGCCTTACCCTGCGGCGGTACGCCGATCGCGAGCAGCTGGGCACCCTCCTCAGCAGCGGCTTTTGCCAGCCTGGAGCGCATGTCTGACAAGTGCCCATGCAATTCAGCTGAGGTGTGGCAGACCGGGGAGTTGATCTCCACCATGGCCCGGGTCAGCTCGACGGTGATGTCGAGCTCCGCCACGTCCGCCACCACCGCCTTGCTCCGCGGGAGTGGATGGCCGGTGGCTGAAACCAGGAGGAGTTCTTCCTCGACGCCGATCTTGGGATGCCTCACCCCTGGCCGGTACCCGGTGACAAACCGCCGGCGGCTAGGCTCTGCCGCGTGAGCTTGCCGACTGTCACTGCGACCCGCTACGTGCTGCCGTTGCGTGAGGGCGGCTCACTCCCTGCTGTTGTCGAGGGCAACGATCTCGGCACCTACGTGCTCAAGTTCCACGGCGCCGGCCAGGGCCCGAAAGCGCTGGTCGCCGAGGTCATCGTCGGCGAACTGTTCCGCCGGCTCGGCCTGCGCGTGCCGGACCTCAAGCTGATGCAACTCGACCCCGCGATCGGCAAGTCCGAGCCCGACTTCGAGATCCAGGAACTCCTGCTCCGCAGCGCCGGCCTGAACCTGGCCGTCGACTTCCTCCCCGGATCCTTCGGGTACGACGGCTCGGCCGGCAACCCGGGTGACGAGGGGATGGCCCGGATCCTCTGGCTGGACGCGTTCGTCGCCAACGTCGACCGGTCCTGGCGGAACACGAACATGCTGGTCTGGCACAAGAACCTCTGGCTGATCGATCACGGAGCCGCGTTGTACTTCCACCACTCCTGGATGTCGGCGGAGAAGTTCGCCGCCCTCCCGTACGACGCCTCGGACCACGTGTTCTCGATCGCCGCACCCGCCGTACCGGCGCTCGACGAGGAGATGGCGGCGGCGATCACACCGGCCTTGCTCACCCAGGTGATCGGGCTGGTGCCGGAGGAGTGGATCGACGACGGGGATCGAGAGCGCTACTTCGGCCATCTGACCGCGCGTCTGGACAACCGGTCCGCCTGGCTGCCGGGAGGTGCGCGATGACTACGGACCTCGTGCCCTTCGACTACGTGATCCTGCGGGCGGCGCCGCGGATCCACCGCGGTGAGTTCGTCAACGTCGGCGCGGTGCTGTACTGCCGGTCTCTGGACTTCCTGGGCGCAGCCTGGGACGTGGAGCCGACCAGGCTGAAGGCCCTCGACCCAGCGGTCGACGTGGATGTCGTGTGTTCGTCGCTGGAACACATCCGGGCGATCTGCGCAGGTGATCCGAACGGCGGCCCGGCCGCGGCGACCGGGATCGGCGAGCGGTTCCGGTGGCTGGCCGCGCCCCGCAGTACCGTCGTACACCCGGGACCGATCCACAGCGGGCTCACCAACGACCCCGCCGCGGATCTGGACCGGCTGCTCGACGCCTTCGTGCGTTAGCTCAACGCCGCCGAAACCACTTCACGAGCCTGGGCAAAGACCTGCTCGAGGTGCTCGGCGCCCTTGAAGGACTCGCCGTAGATCTTGTAGAGGTCCTCAGTGCCCGAAGGGCGCGCCGCGAACCATGCAGACTCGGTGGTGACCTTCAGCCCGCCGATCGCGGCTCCGTTGCCCGGGGCGCTCGTCAGCCGGTCCACGATCGGCTCACCGGCCAGTTCGGTCGCGGTGACCGCGTCGGCGGACAGCTTGGACAGCTTGGCCTTCTGCTCACGAGAGGCCGGTGCGTCCACCCGTGAGTACGCCGACGCACCGAACCGCTCGACCAGCTTCGCGTGAGCCTGTGACGGGGTCTCACCGGTCACTGCGGTGATCTCACTCGCCAGCAACGCCAGCAGGATGCCGTCCTTGTCGGTCGTCCACACGGTCCCGTCGAAGCGCAGGAAACTCGCTCCGGCCGACTCCTCGCCGCCGAAGCCGACCGACCCGTCGATCAGCCCGGGTACGAACCACTTGAAGCCGACCGGCACCTCCCACAGCCGCCGGCCGAGGTCCGCGACCACACGGTCGATCAGGGACGACGACACCAGCGTCTTGCCGACCGCGACCTCCGGACCCCACTGGCGGTTGGCGAACAGGTACGAGATGGCGACGGCCAGGTAGTGGTTCGGGTTCATCAGCCCGGCGTCCGGGGTCACGATGCCGTGCCGGTCCGCGTCCGCGTCGTTCCCGGTGGCTACGTCGTACCGGTCCCGCTGCGCGACCAGCGAGGCCATCGCGTACGGCGACGAGCAGTCCATCCGGATCTTGCCGTCGTGGTCCAGCGTCATGAACGACCAGGCCGGGTCGACGTTCGGGTTGACCACGGTCAGGTCGAGGCGGTGCCGCTCGGCGATCGCGGCCCAGTAGTCGACGCTCGCACCGCCCAGCGGGTCCGCTCCGATCTTCACACCGGCCGTGCGGATGGCGTCCAGGTTCAGCACCGACGGCAGGTCGTCGACGTAGTGGCCGACAAAGTCGTACTCCCCTGCCGCCGACCGGGCCTGGTCGAACGGCTTCCGCCGTACCTCACGGTTGCCGCCCGCGATCAACTCGTTGGCGCGGGCCGCGATCCAGCCGGTCGCATCGGAGTCGGCAGGGCCGCCGTGCGGCGGGTTGTACTTGATGCCGCCGTCCCGCGGCGGGTTGTGCGACGGAGTGATGACGATGCCGTCCGCACCGGCGCCGGCACCACGGTTGAGCCGCAGGATCGCGTGTGACACACCAGGGGTCGGTGTGAGCCGGTCAGCACTGTCCACGAGGGTCTGCACGCCGTTGCCCGCGAGCACCTCGAGCACAGTCCGCCAGGCCGGCTCGGACAGGCCGTGGCTGTCGCGGCCGACCAGCAGCGGACCGGAGGTGCCCTCACCGGCGCGGTACTCGCAGACCGCCTGGGTGATGGCCAGGATGTGCGCCTCGTTGAACGCGCCGTCCAGGCTCGATCCGCGGTGTCCCGACGTACCGAAGACGACCTTCTGGGCGGGGTTCTCCACGTCCGGGGTGATGTCGTCGTACGCCTTCAGCAGCGCGTCGACGTCGACGAGGTCCTCGGGCTGAGCGGGCTGGCCTGCGCGTGGGTGCATGGTCACATGCAACAAGCCCCGGACCGAGATCACAACTCCGGGGGCCGGTGTCTCAGCTCGTATACGGCGTCAGGAGCTGATCGACTGGGGCGTAGTCGTCGGTCAGCACCGGCGCGTCGCCGACGAACTCCGTCAGGTCGTCCTGGATCTGCATGGGCGGTGCCAGTTCGGCGGTGATCGCCGCCAGGTCGATGGGCTGGTCCGAGGCGACCAGGACGAAGTTGCCGCCGGCCTGGCCCGCGAGCTCGTCGGTCCGGGCGATCGCGGCCACGTGCGCGAACTCGGCCTGCAGAGTCTTGATCTCGGCCTTGGCGAAGGCGAGGCTGCCGAAGTCGATCACGTTGACCAGGTAGATGCCGTCCGGCCGCAGAACCCGGCGGATGTCCGACACCAGCTCCCGCGTGGTCAGGTGCCACGGCACTGACACACCGCTGAACGCGTCCATGATGATCACGTCATCACTGTCGGTCGCCTCGTCCCGGATACCGAGCCGGCCGTCGCGGACCGTGACGTCCAGGTCCGGACCGGTCCGCACCCCGAGCTCCTTCTTGTCCAGCTCGACGACCGCCCCGTCGATCTCGTACACCTTGTTGTGGCTGCCGGGACGGGTCGCGCTCAGGTAGCGCGGCATGGTGAGGCCACCGCCGCCGATGTGCAGCGCGTCCAGCCGCCGGTTGTCCTGCCAGGTGCCGTTGATCGCGGCGGCGAAGTTCTTGATGTAGTCGAACTCCAGGTGGGTCGGGTCGTTCAGGTCGACGTACGAGTGCCGGAGTTGGTCCAGGTACAGCGTGCGTCCGCTCTCGCGGGCGGGGTCGGCTGCCACCCGTGCGCAGTGGTACGCCGTCTCCACCTCACACGGCCGTGGTGCCACCACAGTCAGCGTGGCGCCGATCAGTGCGAGGGCTACCGGCTTCACAGCCGCTTGAGTGCCTCGCAGTACGACGGTCAACGCGGCTCCGGCGACCACCAGCAGTCCACCGAGGGAGAGCAGGATCGTGCTCACAGGGACCTTCGACACGAACACGAACCCGGTCAGCACGGTGCCCGCGATCCCACCGACCGTCGCGTACGCCGACAGCCGGCCGACGACCGTGCCGGTCTCCGCCAGCGTTGCCAGCCGCAGCTTGGTCACCATCGGTGTCACGGCCGCCAGCAAGGACGCCGGCGCGAAGAGTGCCACCGCGAGCACCAGGAACACCAGATCGGTCCCGCCGCCTCGCAGTGACTCACCGGTCCAGCGCACGACCGGGAGGATCAGCATCACCAGGGCGCCGCCGATCAGGATCAGCGGGCCGAGCGTCTTCCGCGGCGGCACCGCATCGGCGTACCGGCCTCCCAGCGCTGAACCGGTGGCGATCGCGGCCAGCGCGACCCCGATGACCGCCGTGTTCGTCTCCAGCGTCAGCCCGATGTACGGCGCCACCAGCCGCAGCGAAACCAGTTCCAGCACCATCACGGCGGCCGAACTGCCGAATGCCAACCCAATGGCCAGCCGCGACCCAACATCACCCTTACTCACCGCGTCACCCTATCTGTCGATCCATAGCGCCCTCGTTCGTCAGTCCTTCGAAGGAGGTAGTCATGGACCCCGACCCTGTGACCAGCGCCCGCCTTTACGCCGCCACTCGGCAGCGGGTGAGCAGTGCGGTGCGTGACCTGAGCCCGTCGGACCTGAACCGCCAGGTGCCGGCCTGTCCGGAGTGGACCGTGCACAACCTGGTGTCACACCTGGCCGGCGTGGCAGTCGACTTCGCCGCGGGCAACCTCGACGGTGCGCCTCAGCCGCCGTGGACCGCGGTCCAGGTCGACGCCCGCCGCGGCTTGCCGATCGACGTCGTACTGGAGGAATGGGCGCAGAGCGGTCCAGCGCTCGAACAGGTGATCCTGGCCGGCACGTCGGATCACCCGCTGGTGTGCCACCCGTGGGCCGACGCCGGGACGCATGAGGCGGATCTCCACGGCCTGCTCGGGATCGGCCGACCGCCAGAAGAGCTCTGGATGGCCGCGCTGGACTGGGCGCTCCCCGATCCGCGCCCGTCGGACGACGTACCCGGCACGCTGTCGATTGTCATACCGGATCGCATGTATGAGGTGGGCACCGGTAAGCCCGTTGCACAGGTGCACACGTCGACGTACGAACTCTTCCGAGCTGTGTTCGGTCGCCGCAGCTTCGAGCAGATCCGGTCGTGGACGTGGTCGACTCCCGAGTACGCCGACGCTTGGAGCCGGGAACTGCCCCGCCTACCGCAGACGGCCCAGTCACTAATCGATTGACCCTCACGTAGCGTGAGGCTCGAGCATCGAGCGCATGAATGAGTACACCAGCCCTGTTCCGATGCCCGCCCTCGACGCGACCGCGCCGGAGGTCTATCGGGAGTTCTACGGCATGCCGATGTTCGTCACCATCCCCACCGGCGACCTGGCGGCGTCGAAGGACTTCTGGATCCGCGGCCTCGGGTTCATCGATCTCTTCTCGGCACCCGGTGGTGAGGTGACCCACCTCCGCAGGTGGGCGTTCCAGGACGTCCTTCTCGTGCCCGGCCCGCCCGCGGTCGAGGCGGCGGCGCAGAGCATCAGCTTCTCGAGTGTGCTGGGACAGCTCGACGAGATCGCCACCCGGTGCGAGGACCTGATCCCGGGTTGCACCAACGGTCCGCACCTGATGCCGTGGAACTCGGTGGAGCTGACCGTCACCACCCCGGAGAACGCCCGCGTCACGATGACTGCCGCCCGTCCGCTGGATCCAGCCAGTCCTCAGGCCGACAACCTCCGCGCGATCGGCTTCGACATTCCCCTGACAAACTGAGTCGGTGACTCCTGACTCCGATGCGCTGACGGTCGGCCAGGCGGCGGCACTGGTCGGCCTCAGCGTCCGGACGCTGCACCACTGGGACACGGTCGGCCTCGTCCGGCCGAGCGAACGCACACGGGCTGGCTATCGGGTGTACGTGCCTGACGACATCGCCCGGATCCACCGGGTCCTCGTCTACCGGGAGCTCGGCCTTCCGCTCGCAGAGATCGGGGTCCTTCTGGACGACCCGACTGTCGACTCCCGCGAGCACCTCCGACGGCAGCGTGCTCAGCTCACCGACCGCATCTCCCACCTGCAGACGATGGTCCACGCCGTCGATCGGATGCTCGCGGCATCTCGGTCGGGTCTGGCGCTGACACCCGAGGAACAGGTCGAGATCTTCGGCACCGACTGGCGGCCCGAGTGGGTCCAGGAGGCCGAGGACCGCTGGGGCGACACCAAACAGTGGACGCAGTACGTCGAACGGACCGGGGCGCTGACCCCCGACGACTGGCGCCAGGTCGCGGCAGACACCGAGGCCCTCAACGCCGAGCTGGCAGCGGCACACCGCGCGGGCGTCGTACCCGGCTCAGACGAAGCCAACGCCCTGGCGGAACGCCACCGCGAGTCCATCTCCCGCTACTTCGACTGCACGCATGCCATGCACGCTTGTCTGGCAAGAACCTTCGTCAGCGACCCCGGCTACACCGACTACTACGAGTCCCTCTCTCCCGGCCTGACCCGCCGGCTACACGACCTGATCTTCGCGAACGCGGCGGCCCACGGCGTGGACCCCGAGTCCGCAACCTGGGGCTAGGGCTCGGTGCTGTCCACCCGGCTAGGACTCGGCGCTGTCCACCGGCTAGGACTCGGCGCTGTCCAGCGGCTCGGGCTCAAAGCTGTCCAGCGGTTAGGGCTCGGTGCTGTCCAGTTTGGCGATCAAGGACTTCGGAGCGATCTGCCGGTAGGCGCCCTCGACCAGGTCTTCCAGGTGGTCCCAGTCCACGTTCTCGACATCCAGGTACACGCCGAGCCAGCCGCGATGACCGACGTACGGCGGCCGGAAGAAGTGTTCCGGGTCCTCCTCGACCAACGACTCCTGCATGCCTGGCGGCGCCGCACACCACAACGCGACCCGGTCGTCGTGATGCTGGTTCGCGAACATCACGAACACCTTCTTGTCCCGCACGAACCACGTCGGCTCCCCATGGCTCGGCCGCTCCGTCGCCTCCGGCATCGCCAGACAGAGTTCCCGCAATCGCTCGAGCGCCTCCATGTGTCCTCCCTCAGTGGCGTGGGCCCGGTGTGACCACACCGGCTTCGTAGGCGTAGACCACGGCCTGTGCGCGGTCCCGCAGGTCCAGCTTTGTCAGGATGTTGCTCACGTGTGACTTGACGGTCTGCTCAGCAAGCACGAGTTCCGCCGCGATCTGCCGGTTGGACAGTCCGCGCGCGACCTTCCGCAGTACGTCGGTCTCACGCGGCGTGAGGCGGACCGGGGTGATCGGCACAACCGGCTGCACACGGGCGAAGTCCTCCACCAGCCTTCTCGTGACAGACGGCGCCAGCAACGCGTCGCCGGCCGCCACGACCCGGACCGCGGCCGCTAACTCGTCCGGGGTCGAGTGCTTCAGCAGGAACCCGCTCGCCCCTGCGCGCAGGGCGGAGTACACGTAGTCGTCCAGGTCGAACGTGGTGAGCATGATGACCCGCGGCTCGGGTGGCCCGGCGGCCAGGATCCGGCGGGTAGCGGCGAGACCGTCCATCACCGGCATCCGCACGTCCATCAGAATCACGTCCGGACACAGCTCAGCCGCCAACTCGACTGCCTCGGCGCCGTCACCCGCCTGACCGACGACCTCGAGGTCCGGCTGCGCGTCCAGCAACGCGCTGAACCCGGCCCGCACCATCTCCTGGTCGTCAACCACCAGCACCCTGATCGCCACTCGCCACCTCCTCTCCCACCGGTATCGACGCCTCCACCAGATAACCGCCTTCGGGGGTCGGTCCCGCGCTCACCGTCCCATCCAGGAGTGCCACTCGCTCCCGCATCCCGACCAAGCCGTGCCCACTTCCTGGCATCGGCAGCTCATCCGACCGGGCCGGGCCGTTCCGGACCTTCAGCGTCAGGTCGTCGCCCTGGCGTCGTACCGTCACCTGAACGGCGGACTTCGGCGAGTGGCGCACTGCGTTGCTGAGCGCCTCCTGCACGACCCTGTACGCCGCCAACTCCACAGCAGGGTCGAGGCCGGTCGGCACGCCGTCGTCGAGGTGTACATCTGCGCCTGCCTGCGTGGTGCTCGCGACAAGGTCCTCCAGTTGAGTGAGCCCTGGCTGCGGTCCAAGCTCACCCATCGGCGGCTGCTCCAACGGCTCCCGCAGCAACCGCAGTACCCTTCGCATCTCCGTCAGCGACGTCCGCGCCGATTCGGCGATCTCGGAGAACTCGTCCCGCACGTCGGCCCGCAGCTTTGGGAGCCGATGTGGGGCACTGTCCGCACGGACCACCACAACGGACAGGTGATGCGCCACGACATCGTGAAGCTCACGGGCGATCCGGGCCCGCTCCTGCAGGCGCCCGCGCTCAGCCCGTTCCTCCTTGCTGATGCTCTCCTGCTCGACCAGCCGGCGACGCGCCTCCGCCCGCGACCGCAGCAGATCACCGACTACCGCGGCGACACCCGACAGCACCGCCATGACGAACAGACCGCCCCAGTCACCGCGTTCTGGCGCACTAACCGTCGCGACAGCCCCGAGTACTTGTATGACAATCCACCATGTCAGCAACTCGTACCGGCCAAGCCCGCGTGCACCGACGATCGCGAGGACGAACGACGTGCCGAACGCTGCGGTGGTTGCCCACGGCCACGGCTCGCTCGGTGCGATCGGCACCGTCACCGCGGCGGTGATCGCCGTGGTGAGCAGGGAAACGACCAGCGCGGCCCGAGGCCGAAGCCACGCCAGCGCCAGTCCCAGGGCTCGCGCGAGACCCAGCCCGAGGACGGCGCCCAGCGGCACCCGATAGTGCTGGCTCAGATCCAGCACGGTGAGGACCTCCAGGGCTGCGACGCCGAGGCCGGCAACCCAGGCCCACCGGCCGCGCGGCCATTCGTTAGCGGTCACGTTCCGGACCCTAGTCCCCTTGCAGTGTCACAGTTGCTGGATCCAGGACCAGATCAGCAGCAGACCGCCGGCGCAGACCGAGATAGTTGCCGGCAGCACCCACCACCCGGCCAGCCCGTACAGCCAGCGCACGAACGCCGCATGCAGCCACCCGATCCCGCGAAACACGACCAGCAACGCCGCAATGATCGGCACCGAGATCCCAGCATGCGCCGCCCACGCCCCCGCCTTCGTCGGCCCACCCCAGGTCCCCGGCCCGAACGGCCCGTCCTCCGCCACCCCGTAGAACGCCCCCCGCACAACCGCCATCACCAGCAACACCACCAGAAACCAGCTCACCACCCCCAACACCGAACTAACCAACCCAAACCCAAACACCTCCCCAGGCCGAACAGTCCCAACACCCGCACCCTCCGATCCCACCCGCCGGGCGTCCACCGACGGCCCCGCCGCCACCTGCTCAGACCGGGCCGGCCCTCTCGCCACCAACCGCTCCGGTGCCGGCAACCATCCCGCTCTTTCAGACTCCACCGGCCGTCCCATCCCCACGCCCCTCCTCCGCTGGGATCGGCTCAACTGTTCCCAGCGCCAGCCCGCGGTGCGGTCCTCGCCTGTTACCGCATCGGCCATCGTCTGCGCCCCGAGTGACACGAGGCGGACGTCGTACGCGATCCATCGCAGCAGACGGCTCGGGAAGCTCCCGCGCGAATGCCCGGATACCGGTCTGTCCGCGCGGGTCCGGCCGGTCGTGAAGGTGTCCGTCATGATCTCTCCTCGGGTCTCAATTCCTGAGATCGAGGCTAGAAATCAGCGGTACGCCGTACATCCGGCCAGGGAGCCAACTCGCACCCGATACCACGGTAGGGAGCGCTCTGTGATCCAGGTCACAGTGACCACGGTCCGTGTCGCCGCGTTACACGGTCAGTGCCGGACGGCGTGTACTGCTTCAGTCCACAC
The DNA here is from genome assembly GCF_043197365.1 of Kribbella sp. NPDC049174. Classification (NCBI taxonomy): domain Bacteria; kingdom Bacillati; phylum Actinomycetota; class Actinomycetes; order Propionibacteriales; family Kribbellaceae; genus Kribbella; species Kribbella sp. NPDC049174. The sequence continues at coordinate 219,717 of NZ_JBICSZ010000010.1, forward strand.
CTGGGTGCCCGACGGCGCAAGCGGCCGTGCCGCGCCCGACAGGAGGTTCGGACCATCATGCGCATTCGGAACCTGGCGGTGACCGCCACGCTGATCCCGGTTTTGATGCTCACCGGTTGCGGCAACGACGACTCGTCGTCCGATGTCGCCGCCTCGACCCCGGGCGCCAAGAAGGCGTCGAAGAACGGACTCACCGAGCAGGTCGGCAGCGCCGGCCAGGCCGACCCGGTCGTCAACGCGTACTACGAGTACCGGGTGGCGCTCGACGTGATGATGCGCAGCGGCGGCCGGAGGACGAAACAACTCGCGCCGGTGATGACGCCGAACCTGTTCCAGTCGATCAGCGCGCAGGCTAAGTACTACCGCACCAAGAAGCTGCACAACACGGGCGCCACCAAGGTGATCTGGGCCAAGCGCACCCTCGCCTCGAACGGCGTGATCGTCAGCGCCTGCTACGACACCACCGCAGCCCGCACCGTCAACGCCAGAGGCCGCTCCGTCCTCCCCGCCACCACTCCGACCCGCTGGCTCGACGAAATGCGAGTCCAACAACTCCAGGGCCGCTGGGTAGTAGACGGCGGCAGCACCACCCCCAATGCCTGCTAACACCCCAGCACCACAGTCACACCCCGCACCAAGCGCCGCGCGACCACACCCGGCCACCCACCGACCCGTACGCCAACCGGCCAGCCGGTTGAACGGACCTAGGCCACTGGCCCTGGGGTGTTCGACACGGACCCGCTGCACCGACCTGAGTCCATTGCCCTTGGCAGGTCGACGCAGACCCGCTGTACCTCCTGCACCCCACGCAGGTCCGATGACCTGCTGGACCGTAAGCAGATCCGACGCACCCGGTGGACCCGTCGCAAGACGCCGTTCCTGGTTTGCCGAGGCGGATCGCCGTACCCGGTCGTCGTACTACCCGCCATCTGCTTGATCGCCGGTTTGAGATCGTCTTCGGTTCGCTGCCGTTCGGCACACCTCGCGGCCCGGAGCCGCAGCAGCGCGGAGAAACCACCTCTCCGCGGTGCTGCTTTCCCTCAGGCGTGGCGGACCATCTGTTGCAGCAGCGCCTCTACCGCGTCGCGGAGATTGTCGTCATCCTCAGGACCTGACCAGACAACGACGCAGCCCTTGTCGCCGAGCTTGCTCGCGACCAGTTCCCGCGCCGGCGTCGGATCTCCTTGATTGAGTACGACGACCAGCCGCCGGCCGTCGCGCTGCAAGCGATCCAGCAGCGGCGGGAGCGTCGAACCGCGGAACACACCGGGGTCGCTCTTCACCTTCGTCTCGACCATCACGCCGCGGCCGCGCACCACCAGCAGGTAGTCGGCCCGGTCCCGGGTGAACTCGCGGTCGTGGTAGATCCGCGCCTTCGGCCACAGCCGCTGCAACGCCAAGTCGACGTCGGCGTCGTACCGCGCCGCCAGCCGGCTCACCCGCGAACTCGTCCCGCGTGGCCGGAAGGCCTCGGGCGTACGACGACCGGCGCGCCGCCGTCCGAACAGCGGTGTCAACCAACGCCTGAACCTCGTGTCGATCATCGGCGGACCCCTCGACCTAGCCGGCACTTAACCCCAGTGTCCCCACCCGGCCGTACCACCCAACCTCCCCGCCCCGATCGTGATCCCACCTCCACAAACCCGCCCGACAGCAGAGACCCGCCGGTGAGGATCAGCCGTGCGTCCGGCGCGGCTGCTCGCCGATCCAATCGCTCCATTCGCGGCACGAAGGCTCGCTGTCGACAGCTTGGAACGGTGCGCAGGTTCTGCCGCCTGGAGCGATGCGGCGGCTCTTAAGGGAGAGGGGCAAGGCGAATCGTGCAGGCGCCAGAGGCCCAGCGTGCGGTGGCTGCGGCGATGTCCATCGCCTCATCACTCGGACTGTCAGTCGACGACGCGATCGTTCTCAATGACTCGAACAAGCTCACTCTGCGCCTTCTGCCTTGTGACGTCCTGGCCCGGGTGGCACCTGTCGCCGAGCAGGTCGCAATTTTCGAAATTGAGCTTGCTCAACGCCTCGCCGAGGCCGGGAACCCGGTCGCTGCTCTCGAGCCTCGAATCGAACCGCGTGTCTATGAGCGTGATGGCTTCGTGGTCACGTTGTGGACCTACTACGAACCCGTCACACCTCAAGCGGTTCCACCAGCCGATTACGCCCATGCGCTCGAGCGGCTGCATGCCGGCATGCGCAAGCTCGATGTCCCGACGCCACGCTTCACAGATCGAGTTGAGAGTGCGCAACAACTCCTGGCGAGCCGCGACCACACCCCAGCGCTCGCCGACGCGGACCGGGATCTCCTCAGCGCCACGTTGCGGCGTCTGAGACGAGCTATCGAGGAGCGCCGCCCCGCCGAGCAGCTTCTGCACGGCGAGCCGCATCCAGGCAACGTGCTCAACACCAAGCATGGGCTGCTGTTCATCGACCTGGAAACGTGCTGCCGTGGGCCTGTCGAGTTCGATCTCGCCCATGCACCCGAAGAGGTCAGCGAGCACTATCCAGATGTCGATCAAGACCTGCTCCGCGAGTGCCGGATCCTCGTACTGGCGATGATCACCACCTGGCCCTGGCCCCGTCGTCGCCTACCTGGTGGCGAAGCAGAAGATGGTCGAACCCCTCGATTCGCTCAAGGACTTCATGCAGGACCACAACGCCGCGATCATGATCGTCCTCGGCCTGTCCAACCTCGGCAAGGGTCTCGGCGGCCTCCTCGGCTGAACCGGTCGTTCTCCGCACGGCAGTCAGAGGGTCCCCTCGGGCGTTTGCGGGCGGCACGGAGGCTGACAGGATGGCGGACGCGGCCCGCGCCGCTGGTGACACGCCCCTGACAGATCGAGGTGCTACCTATGGATGATCAAGCAGCCGTCGGCCCCGGTGGTGCCGAAGCGGCGCCGGAGCCAGCTCGTGCTGATCGGATCGCGGGTGAGCTCGTCACCGAGACGTTCGAGTACGACGGCGGTCGGCAAGTCACCGTGTACGTGCCGCCGAATCCGCCGGAGGCGGTCGTGTTCGCCGGTGACGGTCAACTGATCTCGCAGTGGGGCGGGTCCCTCGAGGCGGCCGACGTACCGCCGACCATGATCGTCGGTGCCTACCGGACTGACGATGAGGATGAGATGGTGCGCATCCGCGAGTACTCACCGTCGTTCGACGAGGAACGGTTCGCGGCCCACGAAAGCTTCTTCGTCGACGACGTCCGCAGCTGGGTACGGTCGCGCTTCAGCGTCGCGTTGCCGGCCGAACGCACCGCGGTGTGCGGCGTGTCGGCGAGTGGAGAGCTCTCACTCGCCATGGGGCTTCGGCATCCGGATGTCTACGGTACGGTCTTCTCCGCCTCGCCCGGCGGCGGCTATCGCCCGCCTGCCGTGATGCCAAGCCCGCTTCCGCGCACCTACCTCGTCGCCGGCACGCTGGAGCCGTTCTTCCTCGAGAACGCGACGCGGTGGGCCGACGCGCTGCGCGATGCCGACGCGGACGTCGTGATGACCGAGCGGGTCGGGGACCACGGCGACCCGTTCTGGCAGGCCGAGTTCCCGCTGATGGTGGGCTGGGCGTTCGGTCGCTGAAGGGCGGACCCAGCCGCGTGCTCACCGTCGGGGAAACACGACCCGCCACGTGGCAGTGGCGTATGGCTCGCTTGGTTGGTTCACAACACTCGTCCACCTGGGCATAGGTTGGGCGGCATGGCGCTGCGACTTGTTCAGGTGAATTTCAAAGCTCGGGATGACTCGGCACTGGGCCGGTTCTGGGCGGAGGCGCTGGGCTGGGGTGTTTCCAGCGAGGAACCCGGTGCGACCAGCGCTATGCCCGTGGGTTCCGCCTGGCCGATCCCCGACGACGTCTCCATCGATTTCATCGCTGTCCCGGACCCCGAGACAGTGAAATACCGCGCGCACATCGAACTCGCCACCAGCTCTGTGGCCCATCAGGCGGAGTTGGTCGCGCGCCTGAAGGGGCTCGGCGCGACGCCCGCCGATGTGGGCCAGGGTGACGTGCCGTGGACGGTTCTGGCCGACCCGGAGGGCAACCTGTTCTGCGTCCTGGAGCCTCGGGGGACCTACCGGGACACCGGGCCGATCGCCGCGGTGGTCGTCGACTGCGCGGACCCGCGGGCCATGGCCCGGTTCTGGGTCGAGGCGATGGACTGGACCCTGCACGAGGTGACCGACGATCGTGCGCTGCTGCGCGCCGCCGAGGGGACCGGCCCGTATCTGGAGTTCCTCCGCACGCCCCACCTGAAGGACGTTTGGCATCGCGTCCATCTCGACCTGCTGCCCTACCCCCTTGACGGTAAAGCGGCGGAGGTGGCCCGGCTCGAGGCCCTCGGCGCGACACCCGCCAACGTAGGCCAGGGCGACGTCCCGTGGACGGTCCTGGCCGACCCGGAAGGGAACGAGTTCTGCGTCCTCGGCCCAGCCTGACGCGGAGCCTCCCTGCCTGGGGCGGCCTGATCTCTCCTGAGTCAGTCGGTTTCGGCGCGCTGACGCTGTACCCGCCGGTCGTAGACGGCGTACAGCCCAGTGGCGATAAGACAGACCCAAAGGTAGGCGTTGCTGATCAACCGCTCGCCGAACCAACGATCGCCCGCAGGTTCATCGCTGACGATCCCCCAGAGAACCCCGCCAATCCCATTGCCGACCGCAAGCAAACCCAGCCGGGCAACGTACCACCGAACCCCTGACGCACCCGCCCCATAAAAGGTATTGATGTCGAACAACTTCCGCACAACCGCAGCGCCGATCGCGGCGGGCGCCGCAGCTACCCCAGCTTGATCCCCCTGCTCGTCCACCATCCGAGTCTGACAGCCCAAAGGTCCCCAGCCGCCGTCACGCCGCGTCCTTCGCCGGCGTCACGACGTACGCCGGCCGCCCGCGCCACAAACCGTGGAACCGGGCGGGAAGCGGCACCCGTGGGCATGGTGTCGCGCACTGCGTCAGTCAGACGCTGACTGTGGCAGTGCGCGACACCTCCGCGCGACCCACGGACTGGAGACCACCGTGGTCGGCACGATCGGTGGTTGAAGCAGCGCGACCCGGCCGAGACCATGGCGCGCACCGCCACCGCGGCGCCCCGCTCCCCGCCGCCGATGCCGATGTACCGATGCATCAGGTTGGCGTGCTGAATTGTCAGGCAACTAGCCAACTGTTCTTGTTGGGCAGCAGCGCTTGTTGGTCAGGTGTTCTTGATCGCGGAGACCTCGATCTCCAGGGTGACCTTTTCGCTGACCAGGACGCCGCCGGTCTCCAGGGCCGCGTTCCAGTTGACGCCGTAGTCCTTGCGGTTGATCACCACGGAGCCCTCGAGCCCGACCCGCTGGTTGCCGAACGGGTCCGTCGCCGAGCCGGTGAACTCGAACGGGATCTCGACCGACTTCGTCACGCCGCGCACGGTCAGATCACCGACGACGGTGAACGTCGTGTCGTCGTCCTGCTTGATCGCGGTCGACACGAACGTGACCTCCGCGTGGTTGTCCATGTCCAGGAAGTCGTTGCTGCGCAGGTGGTCGTCCCGCTGGCTGTTGCGCGTGTCGATGCTCTTGGCCTGGATGGTCACCCGTCCGGACGAGTTCTCTGGGTTCGCCCCGTCGAGGTGGATCGACCCCTCGAACTCGTTGAACGACCCCCGTACCTTCGTCACCATCGCGTGGCGGGCGACGAACCCGACCCGGCTGTGCGCGGTGTCGATGGTGTAGTCACCGGTCAGGGCGGCGTACTCACTGGCCATGAAGTGCTCCTCCAGAGAAATCAGTAGTTGAAGTTTGCATAGTCCACTTTTCACCCAACGGGGTCAGTTGTCCACCCCAGGTGTCCACGTGCCGGGCACGCGCCCCGGCGCGGGCGTGGGCGCAGGCCCGGCGCAGGCGGACAATTGGACTTCACCGAGGAGGGGGTGTGGAGGTGGCGCAGTGGAAGGCGCACTTCAACTCCGGGCCGAGTGAGGTCTACCGGGCCCTGAGTACGCCGCTCGGCCGGTCGAGGTACTGGGCCGAGTCGGCCGGCGAGCACGACGGGATGATCCGGTTCGTCCTGCCCGACGGGCGGACCGACGACTCCCGGATCGAGCGCGCGGTGAAGGACGAGCTGTACCAACTGCGCTACTTCGGCCGCACCGTCACCTTCACGCTCACGCCCGACGAGTCCGGCGGCACCGACCTCACCCCTCAGCTGCCACGACCCCGACGGCGAGTACGACGCCGACCACGCCGCTCTGCTGCTGCGCCTGAAAGCCTTCGTCGACTTCGGCGTCGACCTCCGCAACCACGACCCGTCCCGCACCCCGGCTACGCCGACACCTGACCGTTGCTGCTGGCAACCAGCTTGATATTCGGTTGCGGGTACGCCGACCGCCGGGTGTGATGTGTGGTCGAAGATCGGAGGACTGTCGTGCAACCGCTCAGCGTCGAGGAGATCAGACGCTCGTTCGTCAACTCGTCCAAGAGCCTGGTCAAGGCGATGACGCTGCCCCGTGGGTTCACCGAGCTGCCCTGGGAGTCGCTGGACTACCTCGGCTGGCGTGATCCGAAGGCGCCCAACCGCGCGTACCTCGTCGTACGGCGAGAAGGCGGCGTCATCGGGATCGCGCTGAACACCCAGGCGACCGGCAAGCCGCGCCGCGGCACCGGACTCTGCGACCTCTGCCACACCGCGCACCACGTGACCGACGTGGCGCTGTTCGCCGCCCGGCGAGCCGGTACGGCGGGCCGGGAGGGCAACACCGTCGGCCTGTACATCTGCGCGGACCTCGCCTGCTCGCTGTATCTGCGCGGGCTGCGCGAACTCGAGGTCCCGCAGGGCGAAACCGCCGTACCCGAGGTCCGGGCCGAGCGGCTGACGACGCGAGTTGAAGGATTCGTAAATCGCGTGCTCGCTTGAGCGTCGGGAGTGGGTACCTGGAACTACGCTTGATGTCAGCGGCAGGTCCACACGGGCGATAAGGAGAGCGAGTCGCGATGACGGAGTTCAGAATCACGCACGAGATCCACGAGGTTCATCCGGACATCCGCGAGAGGCTCACCGCGACGACGATCGAGGCCATCAACGAGTCCAGCGCACGGTCCCCCGAAGACGCCGCCCTGGTGCTGCGCCACAAGCTCGGCGAGATCGGCGTCCACATGAGCGAAGAAGCCTGCCTGGCCGCGATCGAACGCATCCGCTCCGGCAAACAACTCCGCTTCGAAATAGAACGCGAAACCGACGAGAACGAGGTCTAGTCCACTCACCCGTCGGCCCCCGCTCCGACGTGTGACGGCTGAAGCGACCCGTCGCGCAGGCAACCGCGCCCGGCGCGTGATCACCTAGACGACGCGGCGTTCGAGCAGGGCGCGCGCTGAGTGGCGGTGTTCGGCCGGCGTTGAGCTGGTCGTCGGACGTGGCGAACCGGTCGGCGTACGCGGCGAGCCCGTCCACGCCCGGCATCATGCCGGTCGGCGTACACGGCGACCCGTCATGCCCGGCTCCAGGCGGGTCGACGTACGCGGCCGAGTTCGTCCATGCCCCGGCGTCAGGCTAATCGACGTACGCGGCGAGCCTGTCGACGGCGGCCGCGGGCCGGTCGGCGTACGTGGCGGGACCAGTCCACGCCCGGCGCCGGACCGGTCCGTGCACGCGGGTACCTCGTGCACGCCCGGCGTCAGGCTGGTCGGCGTCGCGGCAAGCCCGTTCACGGTCGGCTCTGGGCCGGTCGGCGTACGCGGCAAGCCCGTCCACGCCCGGCGTCAGGTCGGTCGGTGCGCTTGGATGGCCCGTCCATGCCCGGAGCCAGGTCGCTCGGCGAACTCGGCCGAGCTGATCCATGCCCGGGCCGCCGAGCCTGCCTGGGCGGGCGGATGGCGCGTGTCCGGGGTGCGGCAGGCTTGTGGGCGGGCGCATCGAGGTGATGCAAGTCCGGCATGGCCAGGTGAGGCGTGCTTTGGGCGGGGTTGGCGTTGGCTGTGTTCAGCCGGCTTTGGGGTGGGTGGCGTGTTGGGCGAGGTCGGTTGAGGTTAGGAGGGGGTGGAGGGTTAGGCCGGCGGTGGTGAGGGGGGCCGGGGTGGTGGGGTTGCGGTTGATGACGCAGAGGGCGTGGGTGATGTCGGCGCCCTGGGCGCGGAGTTCCTCGGTGGAGAGGACGATCTGGCCGCCGGTTGTGACGACGTCCTCCACGATGGTGACTCGCCGCCCGGCTGTGTCGGCTCCTTCGGCGAGTCGGCGCGTGCCGTACGCCTTGGCTTGCTTGCGTACGAACGCGCAGGGCAAGCCGGTATGACGACCGAGCGCCGTCACCACCGGGATCCCGCCCATCTCCAGACCTGCGAGCACCTCGGTGTCCGCCGGCACCAACGGCACCATCGCGGCCGCGATGGCGTCCAGCAAGACCGGATCGCCCTCGAAGCGGTACTTGTCGAAGTACTGCCCCGTTGTCTGCCCCGACCGCAGCAGGAACTCCCCGGTCAGATGCGCGGTGGCGTAGATCCGTCTGCCCAACTCCTCAAGCTCCACGAAACAGCACCCTATCCAGCCATCTCCCCACCCGGTCGACCGCCGGGGTGAGCTGGGGACGATGGCCGCCGGCGCGGGATGACGCCGCGCCGGCGATGCTTGCCGGGACGGCCAGTTCGGGGGCGCTGCCGATCTGCTGACAGGTGTTGACGAGCCGGACTCCGACCGTTCCCGCGTTGGCCTGGCCGACCTCGTCGGGTTGGCGGGCTAGCCGACTCTGCGTTCGGTGTGGGGCAGCGACTCGGGTTCTCGCAGGAGGCGGCGGAAGTCTTCGGTGGAGATGATGGGGATGTTGAGCTCGCGGGCCGCGCGGGCCTTGACGGACAGGCTGTCGACGTCGGCGGCGACGAGGAAGGTCGTGTCGGGGCGGACGAACTCCTGCGGCGCGAAGCCGGCCGCGACCGCGCGGTCCCACCACACCTCGCGTGGCTCGATCATGTCGCCGGTGAACACCAGCGTGCTCCCGGGCGGGAAGCCCTGTGCTCCAGGACGAGCCGGTACGACGTATCGCCCGGAGCTCGCTCGCAGCAGCGCGTCGTCCACGTCGGACACACGATGCCCGAGCATCACCGCGACCCGGTCGAGATCGCTGCGCTGCTCCGCGGTGATCTCACCATCGCCCCACGACGCCTCGGCCAGCGCGGAAACGTAGTACCGATGCAGTTCCTGCACCTCCGAGCGCGACAGACCCAGCTCGGTCGCGACCTGCACGAGCTGGTCGGCGTCGGTCGCGGTGATCTCGCGGTTGGCCAGGATCCCGTCGAGGAGCGCAAGGTACGAGTCGGCCTGCGGCGGCTCCGGAACCCGCGGCAATTGATCGACGATCCGGCTCATCCACCCATGCCGACCACCGGCATGCACCGGCCGCACCGTCGGCGAAACGTCCGACCCGGGCAGCGCAGGCCACGGCAACCGCCTGACCTCTTCATACGCCCACTGCCACGGCGGCGGCGACGGAAACGCCTGCAAATAGTGGGCGAACAGCTCCGCCGTCGCCCGCGTGTCGGCCAATGCCGAATGCCAGCCCTCGATCGAGATCCCGGCCGCGGCACAACACGCACCGAGCGTCCGCTTCGCTCCGGGATAGAGATAGCCGGCCAACGCCATCGTGCACATCGACCGCTCCGTGATCAGCGGTACGGCGTATCCGAGCCGGCCGAACTCCGCCCGCAGGAACCCCAGGTCGAACTCGACGTTGTGCCCGACAACCATCCGCCCCGCGAGCAACCCGCCGAGCTCACGCGCCACATCACCGAACTCCGGCGCGGCCAGCACATCCGCGGTCAGGATCCCGTGAATGTGTTGTGGACCGAGATCGCGTTGTGGATTCAGCAACGTCACCCACTCGTGCTCCACCTGCCCACGCGCATCCAGCAGCACGACGGCGACCTCGATCACCCGATGCCGATGACTCGGCAACAGGCCGGTCGTCTCGGTGTCGATGACGGCATACATCCGCGGCGCCTCCTCCGGCTCGGTGACCGACCCAGAACAACCCAATCACACGACGCCGACAGTTCTCGCGATCAGTCCGCAGGGATGTCGACCGCGATCTCCGCACCCAGCCGGGCCCCGTGCGACAGTTGAAGATCGTCACCGCTCCAGAACCGCCCGGGGTCGTACCAGCTCGGCGAGCGCCCGTGCAGCAGCCCCATCTCCTCGTACGTCACCGCCACGACCTCCGCGCAGTACGCCGACTCGAGGTCGAGCTCACGCGACCCGCGCCGGAACGCCGGGAGCCGCCCACGCGCCCACCGCGACGCCAGTCGGGCCGTCGACGGGAACGGCGTACCGTCCAGGCGCGCGACAGTCCGCAGTACGGCGTCCTCCATCTCCCGCGTGATCGGGTGATCCAGTTGGCGCAGCCACGCCCGCTGACCGTACTTCCGCGACCACACCAGCACCGCGTCGCGCAGGTCATGCAGTTGCACACCTCTGTGATGTGTACCTGTCCAAATGTCAGGCAAAGAGCGACCCAGCTCGGCATGCCACATCAACGGTGGCAGGTCCTCGATCACGATCGCCATCCCGACGTGGTTGACCGGGCTGTTCGTGGTCAGCTGAATGGCTCGATCGGCGGCACTCGCACCGCGGAACAGCCAAATGTCACCTGTTCGTGTCAGTTCCGTAGCGTCATCCAGCGAAATCCGGCTCTCCACATCGCTAGGTTAGTCGCCATGAAGGTATGGAAGGTCGTAGGACTTGCGGGGCTCGTCGGCGTGGCCGCGACGGGCGTGGTGGTCGCGCGGGGCGAGCGGAAGCGCCGTGCCTACACGCCCGAAGAGGTACGCGACCGGCTCAAGACGCGGGTCAAAGAAGCAGCCAACGCGTAAGCCCTTGGCTGGGCGTGACTGGACGCCGTAACTCGGTGGTACGGCGTTACTCGTTCACGCCCAGCCCTCACAACTGCCAGCCCCTCACAGCTGATTGCGCAGAGCAACCACGTCCGTCAGAGGTTGTGGAGGGCAACGTCCTCCAGCCGCCCGGACGTGATCGTCGCCGTCTGGTACGTGCAGTACAGCTGCCGGCGCCGGTCCGTCGGCGACCCCGGATTCAGCAACCGCAAGCCACCCGCGCTCGTCGTGTCCCACGGGATGTGACTGTGGCCGAACACCAGCACATCCACCCCTGGGTACGCCCTCTCGCACCGCTCCTCGCGCCCCTTGGCCGACCCGGTCTCGTGCACAACCGCGAGCGACACTCCATCGAGCGTTTCCCGAGCAACCTCCGGCAGCCGGGCCCGTAGATCCGGCCCGTCGTTGTTACCCCAGCATCCGATCAACCGCGCGGCCCGAGCCTCCAACTCGTCCAGCAGCGCCACGCTCACCCAGTCCCCGGCGTGGATCACCACATCGGCCCGATCGATCGCGTTCCACACCGGCTCCGGCAGCCGCTTCGCCCGTACCGGCAGATGAGTGTCCGAGATCAGCACCAACCGCATGCGCCCACTCTCTACGTCGGCAGTGCCTCGAGCAACTCCTTCTCCTTCGCCGGGCTCAGACCGGCCTTGCGCTCACGGTCCAGCCCGAGCTCGCGCTCCCACGCCAGCGTGTCCGCCAGGAACTCCCGCCGCGACCGATGCGTCAGCCCGGCCTCCCGAGCCGCGGCCCCGCTGCGGCTCGACCAGCCCTCGTACCCGGGCTCGGTCAACCACATCGCCAGCGAGTCCGGCCCCATGTACTGCTCGACCTTCCGCTCCTCCAGCCACTCCCGTGGCGCGAGCACCACCGGCCCGGTGTGACCGCCGACCTCGCGCACCAGCTCGATCCACTCCCCGAACGGCACGACCGGTCCCCTCGTGTCGAACGTCCCGGTCCGGCCTTCCGTGGCGTTGTCCAGCAGCCAGGACGCGAGATCCCGTACGTCGATCACCGCCGTCGCGAGGTCCGGCGTGTCCGGAACCAGCATCGGCTCCTCGGGCGCCCGAGCGGCCCGCGCCACCCACGCACCGGCGCGATCGCTCTTGTCCCCCGGTCCCCCGATCAGCCCGGCCCGCGCGATCACCAGCCGATCCCCGACCGCCTCGATCGACGCCAGTTCGCTCGCGACCTTCGCCTCGCCGTACTGCTCCCGGTCGGCCACGTCGAGCTCTGTCGGCGCCCGCAGTACGGCGGACTCGTCGGCACCAGGCGTGTCGTACTTCTCGTACACGTTGACCGACGAGATATAGCTCCAGTGCTTCGCCCTCGCCCCGAAGGCCGCCAGCGCCCCACGCACGAACCCGGGCTGCCACGACACCTCGAACACCGCGTCCCAGTCCCGATCGGGTACGGCGTCGTACGCGTCGGGACGGCTGCGATCGGCCGCGATGAGCGTCGTCCCCTCGGCCACTCCACCGCTCTCGCCGCGCGCCACACAGGTGACCGAATGCCCGCGCTCGACCGCCTGCGTCGCGATCTCCCGACCGAGCCAGGCGGTCCCGCCAAGAATCAGAATCTCCACAGCCGTCAGCCAATCAGGCCGCGGGGAGAAAAACACACCAATCTGCCGATGGCAGAAACAAACGCTTCGTAATGCGATGTGGGCAGGCGGTCACCGCGCGGCGCAGCCCCTTGCGGTGGCCCGGATCCGGGCGCACTGTCGACAGTGGAAGCAACCACACGTGGGGCCATGGGCAAGGGGGAAGAAATGGCTGGTTTCGTTCAGATCATCGAGTACCGCACGTCGAAGCCGGACGAGGTTGCCGCGCTCAACGACGAGTACCGGAAGGCGCGCGAGGCGCAGGGCGACGGCTCTCCCCCGACCCTCGCGCTGACCGGCGCCGACCGGGACGACCCGGGGCGCTTCTTCGCCATCGTGCAGTTCGGGTCGTACGAGGAGGCGATGGAGAACTCCAACCGCGCCGACACGAGCGAGTTCGCCGCCAAGATGATGGAACTGTGCGACGGGCCGGCCAAGTACTACAACCTCGACGTCGTGCAGTCGATGGACAGTTGACCCACTGAGCACTCGGGCCCAGCCGCCACCGCGAGTCCGGCTGGGCCCGAGACCTGTCGTCGTACTCGATGCCTCGTGCAACAGAACGGCGCGGGCAACGGGAGGTCGGCGGGCCGGTGCCGGAAGGGAGGATTCGGCACCGGCCACCGATCAGACCGGGTCCGCGGCGCCGGACCCGGTCCGGCTCAGCGGAACACCCGGTACGACGACCAGCCGCTCGGCGGCGCACCGCCGTACGAGCCGCGGTCGGGCTCGTGATGCAAGGGATCGGGGTCCTGTGGCTCGGGGGCGGAGTGCAGATCCGGCCAAGGTCTCGGTGGAAGGGTTTCGCGGGGTGGCAGTTTCAGCTCGGGATCGGGCCCCTGTTCCGGGTCGAGCCACTCGACCTCGGTGGCACCGCCGTGGCCGTGGATGGCGACGACGGACTCGATGCCGTCCCAGACCGTGGTGGTCGGATAGTCGCCGTACCAGCGCAGCGCGACGGCTCCGTCGGTGAACTGCACGCCCTCGGCGACGGGCCCGGTGCCGCTGACACCGGAGACGTCATGATGGCGGATCAGCCGGAAGCGACGGCATGTCATTTCGGGGCTACCTCCCAGAGCCGCTCGCCCGGCAGCGCACGGTCCGGGCCTGGGTCGGTGACGAGGATCGGATCACTGGTCACGCGCAGGCCGGCGAACCGGCGCGACATGGCCGCTGCGTAGCGTTCGGCCAACTCGGCCTCCGCCCGGTAGTCCGCGACGACGTGGTCCCCGAACCACACTCGTACGCGGCGACGTTGGGGAACAGGATCATCGGCCATCTCAATGCACCCGCCGGGTCGGACGAGGCGTTCCCATCAGCGAACAACTGCGGTTCACATCGATCACTTCCACTTCCCTGTGGGGATGGGTTCACTGGTAGTGACGGACCCCACAGGCGTTCATGACGCGACTTCCGCAGAACTTTCTCGGCTCAGCTGGTGCCGCCCACGGCCTAACCAGCCGTCAGGTGACAACCCACGGGCGCCAGGTGTCGATATCGGGGGCGTCCGGGCTGATCGGCTCGTCGAAGGTGTGTGTGCCGGCTCCCGGCAGATGCGCCGCGACCAGCGTGTCTAGGTTGTGCACCAGCAGCATCGCGATGTCCGGCCGCGACTCGGCCAATGCGGCGAAGGCGGCTCGGGTCTCGCGCAGCTGGAGATCCTCGTCCTTGCGTCCCAGCAGCCGGACCCGGACGTCGATGGGGTACGGATCGATCGCCTGGACTTCGTCCGGCTCCGGGTCAACCTCGATGTACCCGTTCGGTGCCACGAGAACGACGAGCTCGCGCTCAGCTGTGCGTGCGTGGCCACGAAACAGGTGCTCACCTTCCAACAGGTCCGAAGCCTGGACCGGCTCGAGGTCGAGCGCACCGGCCAGCCACTGCGCGACTTGATCGACGGGTTCGATCGCGGCCAGAAAGATGTCGTCGTCAGTAGACATCAGCTGCCCGCGGTTAGCTGACAACCCACGGGCGCCAGACGTCGATGTCGGGACCGTCCGGGGTGATCGATTGGTCGAAGGTGTGTGTGCCCGCCTCTGGCAGATGGGCTGCCACCAGCGTTTCCAGGTTGTGTAGCAGGAGCATCGGCAGTTCGGGGCGGGCGGCTACGAGCTTGTCGAAGATCAGCCTCGACTCCGTGTGCAGGACTTCCTCCCTGCGTCCGCCCCGGACTTGAATTTCAATCCCGTACGGGTCCATCGCCTGGACATCGTCAGGCTCGGGGTCCGCCTCGACGTACCCGTTGGGCTGAGCCACCACCCCGAGCCACTCGTCAACCGTCGCCGCCCGCACCCGCATGCGAACAGCTTCACCGTCCACGGCCATGACCTCGCACCCGGCAATTTCACCCAGCCACTCAGCCACCTGCCCCGGCGACCCAGCAACCGCCACGAAGACACAGTCGACAACTGACATCAGCTGACAACCCAAGCGCGCCAGGTGTCGAGGTCCGGGTCGTCGAGCGTGGTGCCTGGCTCGAAGGTGTGTGTTCCGGAATCCGGCAGGTACGACGCGATCAGCAGCTCGACGTTGTGGGACAGCAGCGCGGGTACGTCGGGTAGCGCCCCGGTCAACGCTTCGAAGGCCAGGCGGGTCTCGTCGGCCTGGGCGTCCTTCCGCTGGCGGGACTGGACGTCGACGACGACGGCGTACCGATCCATGGCCTGGACCTCGTCCGGCTCCGGCTGGAAGGTGTTCGGACCGATGTACACACCGATGACACCGTCGAACGTCCGTGCCTGACCTTTGTACTGCAGTTCGCCCGTGTCCGCCCGGAGATCTCCGTTGAACTCCAACCCCAGCACGGCAGCCACCCGCTCGGCCGCCTCCTCCAACGGTGCATCCAACGCCAGAAAGATCTCATCACTGTCGGCCATCAAGACTCCTTGACATAGCTCACCAACCGTCCGTCCCCCAGGATCACATGCACCATGCTGGCGACTCTCGAACCGGGTTGCCCGCAGGCCCGCCGGAACGCTCTCTCGGCATCGCTCTCCGAGAGCCCGATCTGCCGGCCGTCGATGACGACCTCACCGTCCCACCCGGCTTGGCTGCTGCCAGTGTTCATATTCCGCTTGACGGCACTGATCTTGGAACTGATCGGCGTCTTGAACTCAGTCACGACGCCCTTGCTCGTTGCGGACTTGCGGACCATCACGTCAGGGTTCTTCTGGCCATGCTTGCTGTGGTCGGCAAGCCTCGCATCGATCCGCCATCCCTCCTCGGCGAGCCGCTCAGCGATGACCAGCTCGTGCGGCCTGAAGGCGCGTTCCGGATCGTGAACGCCTGGGGTGAAGTCGGGGCCCAGCGGGCGGAGTTCGATAGCTGGGTCGATGTCGGCGGGTTCCGGCTTCGGTAGGTCGGGGAGGTCGATGTCGACGACGATGGGTTGGGGGTTGTCTTCGGGGTAGTCGAAGGTGGCTTCGGCGTGGGCTGGGGTGATGGTGATGACGGCGTGGTCCCAGGCTTGGTGGTTCGACTCGGCCATGGCGGCCAGGAGTTCTTTGACCGGCTCGGTGAGGTCTACGGCGATCTGGAAGTCCTGGAGGAGGCGGTCCTCTCGCTTCTGGTCTTCCTTTTCGTCGCGTTCCTCGATGAGCAGTTCGCCGGTTTCGGTGACGGTGATCTCGACTTCCAGGTCCTCGGGGTCGTCGCGTTGGTCTTCGTCCTTCTCGCGTTGTTTGCGGAACTTTTCGAAGGCTTTGCGGGCGATCGTGATGAGGGGTGGTTCGTTGTCTTCGGGGAGGTCGAGGTCTTCGAAGGTGGCGGTGAGGCGTTTGGTGCGGCCTTTGGAGTCGCGCTCGGCGAGGTCGCCGGTGCCGCCGGTGGCCTTGTTGCGGTCGGCGGAGTCGCTCGAGGGGCGGTCCGTCGTACTGCCGTCGCCGATCAGGCGTTCGGCCCAGGCGCGGGCCTTCGGCGGCGCCATCGACAGGTAGTGGGCGGCGGCCTCGCAGGCGCGGGCGGCCGCGTCGAGTTGCTGGGCCGCGACCGTGGCGCGGCCGTGGGACGCCATCAGCGCTACCTGGGCGTTCTCTCGGCAGCGGTCGGCGGTGCGCTGCAGGTGCTGGACCACCTGCGGCACCTCGTCGAGACTCTCGACGAGCCCACGCGCGACCCGCTGCAGGTCCGACGGCATGAGGTCAGATCTGGTCGGCGTAGCTCTTGCATCCGGCCGAGGCGATCTCCAAGGCCTCGGCGGCCTGTTCGACCGCTTTGCCGGCCGCGTCGAGGATCTCCGAGATGTCCCGGTCGACGCCGGTCGCCGTACCGGCGATCAGGCTCTCCACCTGCTGACTGTGCTGGGTGAAGCGCAGCTTGAAACCGGCCAGGCCGCCCGCTGCCTGCTTGGCCTCCATCGAGACCTGGTGCAGCTGTTCCTTGAGCCGCTGTACATCAGACACCTTGACCCTCTTCCCTCAACGACGCTTCTTCGGCAGCACGATCGCCGTACCGGACACGATCACCGGTACCAGGATCGCCAGCCACCAGGGCAGCCCGGATGCCATCACCGCCACGACCACGACCGCGCCACCCCAGCCCCACCACCGGGCGCCGGGGAGGCGTGGCAGCCCGAGCACCCGCGACGCCGCCAGCATCGTGACCGCGGCGATGGCGGCGGCCTCGACCCCGGCCAGAAACGACCGCGTGACCGCCCACACCACCACGAACCCGACCAGCGTCAGCGCGGCGCTGATCGTACGACGCCTGCGCCGCTCCTGCTCGGCCCGGGTCTCCGCGCGGACCTGCTCCAGCTGGTCGACGGCCTCGCCGAGCTGCTTGGTCAGCCGGGCCGCCGCCGACTCCAAGTCGGTCAGCGCACGGATCTCGGGGAAGGCGACGTTCACCCGCTTGCCCTCGGCGGGCAGGCCGGCGCGCTGCAGACTGGCCGCTGCCTGCTCGGCGAGTGCATTCAGCCGAGCTTCCACCTTCCGGCCGCGCTCAGCCATCGCGTCGGCCTCAGCCAGTGCCGTGGCCTCCGCCTTGGACTTGTGCGCCGTCAACCGGTCCTGCGCCTGCTGCGCGTCCGCACGGGCTCCTGCGACCTGCCGCAGCGCCCGCGCGTACTCCGCCCACGCTTGCTCTTCCGTCTTCATCGCCGTACCAGCTCCACCGCGCGGTCCACCTCGTCGGACCGCAGTGCGGCAAACGGTACGACGACCTGCGCCTCGGGGTGCAGCCCGTCCCACAGGAGCGCGCGGTGTGGTTCGGACGCCCACCGCACCAGGGGGCCACAGACTGCCCGTACGCCGTCCTGCGGGTGTCTGAGGAAGATGTGGGTCGCCACGTTGGCGCGCCCGTACCCGAGGTGCTCGGTGCACACATGCAGCCGGTTCCACCAGCCGAAGGTGATGAGACCCTGCGCGGGCCCGTCCCGGACGATGTCCTGCAGCGCGTTGGCCGGGCTCTCGAAGAACCCCTCCGCGTGCAGCTGCATCCGCGGCACGCCATGGAACCCGAACCCGAGCAGATAGGTCTCCCCACCGACGTGCCCGTGCCGCACCGTGTCCCGCAGGGAGAACAACCGCGGCGCGATGTCGTCGTGCTTGTCAACCGTCTCGACCTCACAGCCCAGCTGCCGCAACGCCTGGATCAACGCACCCTTGCCGTCGGCAACCTCCGGCGACGAGTTGGTGCCGTCCACGAAGACGAAGCGCGGCGGGTCCACCGCTGCGGCCGCGGCCGAGAAGGCGAGACCACTCAGTACGCCGAGTGCGTCGGCCGGGCCGTCACCCAGCACGAGTACACCGGCGCCTGGCTCGGGTCGTACCTCGACCGGCACCGGCGCCTCAGTCACCGCGATCGGCAACCCGGTCCACGGCCGCCCCAATTCGGGCTGCACCGCGGCCGACGTGTCAGCCAACCGCGCCGGCTCGGCGAGATGGAACACCCGCGGCGGATGCGTCGTCCCCGACTTGACCCAGAGCTCGCGGCGCAGCTCGTCCAGCACCGGCTTGTCCGCGAAGCTGACCAGCACGTGCTGGTTGTCGTCAGGCGAGCCGAAGTTCGCGTTCAGGACAGCCTCGCCGCGGAACTGCAGCTCCGCCGCCGCGGTGTTACCGTTCCGCAGGATCGCTTGTGCGTCAGCAGGAGTTGTCTTCAATGCGATCCGGTAAGGCACTTGCCCGAAGATCGAGTCGCGTCGCGTCGACAGCCGCTTGACCCCCTCGATCGTCTGCGTCGCGAGTACGACGTGCACGCCGTACGCGCGGCCCAGCCGAACCAGCCGCTCCAGCAACTTGGCCGCCTCGTCAGCGAGCTCGTCGTCGTCCTCCAGCAGCACCTGGAACTCGTCCAGTACGACGAGGATGCGCGGCGGCCGATCGGGTCCGGGCGCGAGCTCGGCAATGTCAGCCACGTTGCCATGCGACTTGAAGATCTCACTACGACGTGCCAACTCGTCAGACAAGTGTCGTAGTACAGCAAGTCCAAATGCACGATCACTGTGAATGCCAAGCACGCGTACATGGGGAAGCCAGTGCTCCCGCTCGGTCGCTGGACCGAGCGCGGAGAACTCGACACCATGCTTGAAGTCGAGCAGATACATCTCCAGGTCGGCCGGGGCGTACCGCGCGGCGAGACCGTGGATCATCACGAGCAGCAGGTTCGACTTGCCTTGACCGACCGCGCCGCCGACGAGGACGTGCGGCAGAGCGGGGTTGCCGCTGCGCAACCGCACCAGCGCCGGCGTGCGGTCGTCGTACCCGATCACTGTGCTGAGCTCATCCTTGACCGGTTGCCACCAGGTCGAGCGATCCGGCAACGTCCGGTTGAACTCGATCGTCGGCAGTACGGCGATCTCGGCCAGCTCGGCGACCACGTCACAGATGCCAGCGGCAACATTCGCGTCGAACGGTGGATCGAGTTTCGCCGGTACGCCGGGCAGTGGTGCGACCTCCACGCGTTCGCCGGCAATGGCAACGGGGGTGAGCAGGTCGAGCAACTGCTTGGTGTCGACGTCGTTCTCCGGTGTCATCGACGGGTCGTGATGGACCAGGAAGCAGATGCCGCGCTCGCCGCCGGTCGCGGCCAGCCGCAGCAGATCGCGCTGGGCCAGGGTGTCGATGCCGAACGGGTAGTCGAACAGGATGACCAGCCGATAGGGATCGGTGACCCGGCCCGTCTCCCGGATCAGGTCCTCGAACCGTTTGTGCCCGAGTTGCGCCTGCCGGCTGGCGCGCAACGACGAGACGTCGACCAGCCCGGACAGCACCGCGTGCAGTTGCTCAGCAGTGTGCGTTGCCCTGGGCACCAATTGCGGATACTTCGTGGTCAGGTGACCCAGCAACCCCATCGTGCCGGTCAGTCGAGGGTCGAACGCGTCGATCCTGAGCCGGAAGGGTTCGGCGGCCGCGACCAGCCGCATCGCCACGCTCTGCAGGAGTCTGCGGGCCGATTCGTTGCGATCGGCCGTGACCTTCCAGCCGTTCGTGCGCAGCAGCGGCGCGGCGACCGGAGTACCGGCCTCGAGCTCCCCGACCCGCACATACGACGGGATGCCCGCGCCGACCAGTTGCCGCGAACGCCAGCGCGCATCGTTCGGCGGGATCGACGCGAGACCGGGCGCGAGCCGGTCCGCGAGCAGGCGTGCCGTCGGCTCGGCCGTGGCCAGCGCTTCGGCGGTCTTGGCGTCGACGAGTCCGCGTGACTCGCGGCGGGCGATGGCGGTCTGTTCCTGCAGTTGACGATGCAACTGCACGGCTCGCTGATGCTCGCCGTACGTCAGTCTGCGGGCGTTCTCCAGCAACTGCCCGAGTGCGTGTTGGAGACCGCGGATCCGGGCTTCCAGGAGCTCCGGTGAAACCGGTCCGGGCGTACTTCCCCCGTCAGGCTCCTCCGTCACGAGCACCGTCCTTCCACTTCTGCTCCGCGACACACCTTGCCTGGAGTAACCATGTCACACCACCAGTCCCGGGCGTCACTCCAGGCACACCACGTCTCATCTGTCAGTCGGGGGCGACGATCTCGAGCTCGTAGCCGTCATCGTTGTGCAGGAAGGCGGCGTAATGCTGGGGGCCGCCGGCGTACGGGTGGCGGTCGGCGAACATCAGTGTCCAGCCGTGCCTGGTTGCCTCCGCGACGATCGCGTCGACCTCGGCCCGGCCGGCCGCGTTGAGCGCGAGGTGGTTCATCCCAGGGCGGAGCCGGTCGTGTTCGTCGGCGGACATCGCCGGGCTCTGCTCCACCACGACATAGCTGCCGTCGGGCGCGGCCCAGGTCATCCCGCCGGGCCAGCCGTCACCGTCCTTCCAGCCCAGCCGGTTGAGGATCCAGCCCCAACTGTTCAGTGCCCGGGACAGGTCCGGGACCCAGATCTCGATGTGATGCACCGCGGCGGCCATCGGAGCATTATCTGTGCTCGTCGAAATGGTTCGTCACCGCCACCGAGACCAGCCCGGACAGCACCAGCCAGACGAGCGCCGCGAGCAGCCACGGCCACCACTGCCGGCCCTGCGCGGCCTCGGCCACCGCCTTGCCGAACAGACCGCCGGCGGGCGCGAAGACGAGCACGAGCAACACCCGCGCGATCGACGTCTCCCTGGTCATTCCTTCATTGTCCGAGCGGATCGCGCCGCCTGCAGAAACCTTGGCGTTTCGCGCCCCGTCACCTTTCTGTCCGTGGCAGGGTTTAGCGTCTGCGGTGACAGTCGAGGCTGTGCTGATTGAGGATGGGGGGAATGGTGAGCGAGACCCGGATCGAGACGACGGCCTACGGAGCGGCCGCGCTGGAATGCCTGAGTGCCGTCGTCGCGCGGCTCAAGGCCGACGATCCGATGAAGCCTGTCACCCTCCTCCTGCCGAACAACCTCGCCGGCGTCATCGCCCGCCGCCATCTGGCCCTCTCCGGGATCGCCGGGTTGTATCTGGGGACCTTGAGCCGCCTGGCGGAGCAGTTGGCCGCGGGGGCGCTGTCGCCGCGACGGCCGGCGACCCGGCCGATCGTGGCCGCGACCTGGCGGACGGCACTGTCCAAAGCACCCGGCATCTTCCAGGAGGTGGCCGAGCACCCGTCCACCATCCAAGCGCTTGCCTCAGCCCACCGCGAGCTTCGCGACCTCACCGACCCCGCCCTCGAGAACGTCGCCGGCGCCTCGACGCTCGGTCCTGACCTCGTCCGCCTGCACCGCTATGTGACGTCCGAGCTGGCGCCCGAGTGGTACGACGAGACCGACCTCCTCCGAGCCGCGTCGTCGCGGGTCGCAGCCGACCCCGGTCTCGTCGCCGAGCTCGGCGCTCTCGTCCTCTATCTCCCGCAGGAGCTCACCCAGACCGAGGCCGCCTTCGTCGAGGCGCTCGGCAGCGCCGCGGCCGACCTCACGGTCATTGTCGGCCTGACCGACGTACGGCGTGCCGACCGCGCCGTCCGCCGTTCCCTGGAACGGATCGGGATCGACCTGCCACCGTCGATCTCGAAGAACTACCCGGTCGCGACCGAGGTGCTGAACGCGTCCGACGCCGACGACGAGGTCCGCTGCGTCGTCCGCGATGTCGTCGCGTCCCTCGAGCGCACTCCGGCTCATCGCATCGCCGTCCTGTACTCGGCCGCGACGCCGTACGCACGTCTTCTGCACGAGCATCTCGCCGCCGCTCGCATCGAGGTCAACGGTCCCGGCACCCGGCCGGTTCACGAACGCGCGATCGCCCGGACGCTGCTCGAGGTGCTCGCGCTTGTCGATCAGGATCTGCCTCGCGCCGACGTGTTCCGCGCGCTGGCGAACGCGCCGACCCGCGACTTCACCGGCGAGCGGATCCCGGTCCCGCAATGGGAACGCATGTCCCGCGCCGCTGGTGTGGTTCGCGGTGACGACTGGGATTCGCGGCTTGCCCGGTACGCCGAGTCCGAGCGCCGTACGGCGAATCAGGAGGAGGCGGCCGAGGATCCACGGCCCGCCGCGATCCGGCGCGCGCAGAGCAACGCGGCCAACGCCGAGCGCCTGCATGCGTTTGCTTCCGAGCTCCGCCGCCGGTTGAACGCGGTCGCCGTACTGGAGACGTGGTCCGAGCTGGCCGACGGCGTGCTGCAGCTTTTCCACGATCTGCTCGGCGACTACTCGTCCCTGCCGATCGAGGAGCAGTACGCGGCGGTCGCGGTCGAGGGCTCGTTGAAGGGTCTGTCCACGTTGGACGAGCTCGGTACGCCGGCCAGCCTGACAGTACTGCGCGACGTACTGGATCTGGAGCTGCAACAGTCACTCCCCCGAGTCGGGACGTTCGGCACCGGCGTACTGGTGGCTCCCTTGTCGGCGAGTGTGGGGTTGTCGGCGGACATCGTGTACGTCGTCGGGCTGTCGGAGGACCTCTATCCGGGGCGCGTGCACGAGGACGCCCTGCTCCCCCATCGGGTCCGGGAGGCGGCGGCGCCTGAATTGGCGTCGTTCCGGGATCGACTGGACGAGAAGCAGCGGCACCTGCTGATCGCGTTCTCGGCCGGTTCGCGGAAGGTGGTGGCGTCGTTCCCGCGGGGCGACCTGCGTCGGTCGTCACGGCGACTTCCGACCCGGTGGTTGCTGGGGACACTGCGCTCGTTGACCGGTGATCATGCGCTTGCCGCGACGGAGTGGGACCAGGCCGAGTACGGCGACCGGCTGCTGACGTCGGCGTCGTACGCGGGATCGTTGACGACGGCAACCATGCCGGCGACCGAGCAGGAGTGGCAGGTCCGCGCGGTGTCGGCGCGACTGTGGCTGGACGACGCGGTCGTGGTCCGCGCGCGTGAGCTGTTGCGTGGCCGCGGGAGCAATGCGTTCACCCGCTTCGACGGGGATCTGTCCGGGGTGTCGGGGCTGCCGGAGTACGCGGTGGAGGATCGGATCGCGTCGCCGACGTCGCTGGAGGCGTATGCGACCTGCCCGCATGCGTACTTCGTCGAGCGGCTGCTTCAGGTGGAGCCGCTGGAGGCGCCCGAGGACCTGCTGGTCATCTCGCCTATGCAGGTGGGGAATCTGATCCACAACAGCCTGGACGCGTTTGTGTCGCGGTTGGCCGGTTCGCTGCCGGCGTACGGCGAGGCGTGGTCGGCCGATCATCGGTCGTTGCTGCTGGCAATCGGTGCGGATCTGGCCGATCGGTTCGAGGCGGAAGGGCTGACCGGGCATCCGCGGTTGTGGCAGCGCGAGCGGCTGCGGATCCTCGGCGACCTGCTGGTGTTGCTGAACGACGACGACGGTTGGCGGGCTGAGCGGGACGCGTCGGTGGTGGCTTCGGAGTTGCGGTTCGGCTTCGACGGCGAGCCGCCGGTGGAGATCCCGGTGCCGTCGGGTCGGGTGCTGCTGCGTGGTTCGGCCGACAAGGTCGACCTCGGGCGGGATGGGACGATCTATGTCACGGATGTGAAGACGGGCGGCTTCTCGCGGTACGAGGCGATCGAGTCCGACCCGGTGGCAGGCGGGACGAAGCTGCAGCTGCCGGTCTACGCGTACGCCGCTCGCGCCCGGCTGGGTGAGCCGTCCACACCGGTCGAGGCGTCGTACTGGTTCGTCCGCAAGGGCGGGAAACGGATCCCGGTCCCGCTGACCCCCGAGGTCGAGGCCCGGTACGTCGAGACGCTCGACGTGATCGTGTCGTCGATCGCGGCCGGGCACTTCCCACCCAAGGCGCCCGAGGTGCCGGACTTCCTGTGGGTGCAGTGCCCGTACTGCAACCCCGACGGGATCGGCCACAGCGAGGTGCGGGCGCGGTGGGATCGGAAACGGCATGATCCGACGCTCTCTCGGTTGGTCCGATTGATCGATCCTGTGGTGTTCGAGGAGACCGGCGATGAGTGAGCAGCTGCTGGACGGAGCGGCGCGGGAGCGGATCCAGTCCGACACGTCGGCGACGCTGTTCGTCGAGGCCGGTGCCGGGTCGGGGAAGACGCATGCGCTGGTCGAGCGGGTGACCACGTTGGTGCTGCGGGACGGCGTACCACTGCGGACGATCGCGGCCGTGACCTTCACCGAGAAGGCAGGAGCGGAGCTCCGGGATCGGTTGCGGGTCGAGTTCGAGAAGGCGCGGAAGGGGCCGGCCCGTCATCTGGCGGATGCGGCGTTGGACGACCTCGACTCGGCGTCGATCGGGACGTTGCATGCGTTCGCGCAACAGCTTCTGCTCGCCCATCCGATCGAGGCCGGGTTGCCGCCGCTGATCGACGTACTGGACGAGGTCGGGTCGTCCGTCGCCTTCGAGGAACGCTGGTCGGAGCTGCAGCAGCAGTTGCTGGACGACGACTCGATCGCGGAGCCGTTACTGCTGGCGATGGCGGTCGGGGTCGAGCTGAAACACCTGCGATCGCTGGCGCGGTTGTTCGGGAACGACTGGGACCTGATCGCCGAGCGGGTGCTGGTTGATCCGCCCGAGTTGGTGTCGATGCCCGATCTCAACGGGTTGGTCGCCGCGGCCGCGCAGATCGGCGGGGTGGCGGAGTCGTGTATGGATCCCGAGGACCGACTGCTGCCGAAGCTGCAGCAGATCCGTGAGCTCGGGGTGATGCTGGACGCGGCGACCGACCAGGAGACGCAGCTGGCGATCCTGCAGACATTGCGCGGGCTGAAGGTCGGCCGGATCGGGCGCAAGGAGAACTGGCCGGACATCACCAAGGTGCGCGGCGACTGCGCCGAGGTGGTCGAGGTCGCCGGATCGCTGGTCGAGCTGCTTCTCGATGCTTGCCTTCGGCATCTCTCGCACTGGATCGCGGAGCGAGTGCTGGAGTCGGCGGAGCTGCGGCGGGCCGAGGGGAGGCTCGAGTTCCACGATCTGCTGGTGCTCGCGCGGGATCTGCTGCGGCGGGACGCGTCGGTGCGGTCGGCGTTGCAGGAGCGGTTCGAGCGGTTGCTGCTGGACGAGTTCCAGGACACCGATCCGATCCAGATCGAGTTGGCGGTGCGGATCGCGGGTGGTGCGGAGGCGGTCGCGGAGGACTGGCGTGAGGTGGAGGTGCCGGAGGGGCGGCTGTTCGTGGTCGGGGACCCGAAGCAGTCGATCTACCGGTTCCGGCGGGCGAACATCGCGACGTACCTGACGGCGCAGGACCTGCTGGGCGAGACGGTTGCCCTGACCACCAATTTCCGGACGCTGTCGCCGATTCTGGACTGGATCAACACGGTGTTCGGGTCGCTGATCCAGGCTCAGGAGGCGGCCCAGCCGTCGTACCAGTCGCTGTCTCCGCACCGGACCGGGCCGTCTGCGGATTCGCCTCGGTCGTCGGGACGTGTCACGCCCCAGCCTGCTGATGTCAGCGGCGACCAGCTCTCACTGCTCGGAGACCTCGACGACGCCTCGGACGCGTCTGAGCCGTCCGCCTCTGCCGACTCCCCGGATGCTGTCGACCTTGCGACGGTTCTGCCCTTCCGTCGTACCTCCCCCGACTCCGCGGAGACACTACCTGTCACCGAGTACGACGAGACCGTCTCCGGCCCCGCCGTCACCATCCTCGGCGCCGAGCCGCACGACGACCTCCCCCGCGCCCAGGCGTCCGTCCTCCGCGAGCGCGAGGCCGGCGACGTTGCTGCTGTCATCGAGCAGGCGTTGACCGACGGCTGGCTGGTGTACGACGACCGCGCCCACGGCTGGCGACCCGCGGAAGCCGGCGACATCGCCGTACTGGTTCCTGCACGTACGTCGTTGCCGTTCCTCGAGGACGCCCTGGATCGCGCGGACATCCCGTACCGCGCCGAGGCCAGCTCACTCGTCTACCAGACCGCCGAGGTTCGCGACCTGCTCGCCTGCGCCCGTGCGCTCGGCGACCCGAGTGATCAGCTCGCGCTCGTCACGACCCTGCGCTCGCCGCTTTTCGGCTGTGGCGACGACGATCTCTATGTCTGGAAGCGATCCGGTGGCTCGTTCAACCTGACCGCGCCCATCCCCGACGGACTGCTGACCCACCCGGTCGGCGAGGCGATGGCGTGGCTTTGGAGCACCTACAAGGCCGCGCGTTGGCTCACCCCCAGCGAGGTCCTGGCGAAGATCGTCGCCGACCGCCGGATGCTCGAGGTGGCCGCGATCGGGCCGCGGGCGCGGGACGCGTGGCGCCGGGTTCGCTTCGTGATCGATCAGGCGCGGGCGTGGTCCGAGGTGGAGCACGGCGGCCTGCGTTCGTACCTTGCCTGGGCCGCGCACCAAGGTGAAGAGGCTTCGCGGGTCGCGGAGGCGGTGCTGCCCGAGACCGATGCGGACGCCGTACGGGTGATGACGATCCATGCCGCGAAGGGACTCGAGTTCCCGATCGTCATCCTGTCCGGTATGACCGCCGCGCCGAACCGTCAACGCGGGGTCCAGGTGCTCTGGCCGCCGGACGGCGGCTATGCGGTGAAGCTCAAGTCGTCGGTCCAGACCGAGGACTTCGATCTCGTCCAGCCGGTCGACGAGCAGATGGACGAGTACGAACGCCGCCGCCTCCTGTACGTCGCCGCCACCCGTGCGCGCGACCACCTAGTCGTGTCACTGCACCGCTCGGGCAATCGGCGTCACTCCAGCAACGCCGAGCTCCTCGCCTCCGCCGGTGGCGTTGAGGCTCCGCACGTCACGCTGTTCTCCAGCCCGCCTCCGGTCGAGCGCGAGCCGCGGTCGTCGGCGGACGTCACCCCGCCGATCAATCGCTCCGACTGGGAGTCCCGCGTCGCCGCGGCCCGGTCGGCGAGCCGTCGGCGCTCGGCTCAGAGCGCGTCCGGGTTGGAAGGGACCGGCCCGGACGTCGCGTTGGCCGACGTCGATCCCGGCACGGCCAAGGCGGCCCGTGATCTCGAGCTCCCACCCTGGTCGAAGGGCCGCTATGGCACGGCGATCGGCCGTGCGGTCCACGGCGTACTGCAGGTGGTTGATCTGTCGTCCGGCTCCGGCCTCGAAGCCGCCGTGACTGCCCAGTGTTTGGCCGAGGGCGTTCTCGAGTACGCCGATGTCGTTGCGGCGTTGGCACGTTCCGCCCTGTCCGCCGACGTGGTGAAGCGGGCCGCCGTCCGCGAACACTGGCGTGAGTCGTACGTCGGCGCCGTCCAGCCCGACGGCACGATCCTCGAGGGCTTCGTCGACCTCATCTACCGCGAGGACGACGGCCGTCTCGTCATCGTCGATTACAAGACGGACGCCGTCCCCACGGCTGCGTTGGACAGCCGGGTCACGTACTACGCGCCCCAGCTCCAGGCCTACGCCACCACGCTTCCGAACTCCGGGCCCCCGGTTCTCCTCTTCCTGAACCCGGCGGGTGCGGTGGAGCGTTCGCTCTCGGTCTAGGTGTAGCTCTAGGTGTAGGTCTAGGTCACCAGCCGCGCGGCCAGCACGACGATCACCACACTCGAGCCGAGCGCGGTCAGCAACCGCCCGAGATCGCCGGTCAACGCTCGCCCGAGCAACGCTCCACCTCCAGCAAGCAACAGTTGCCAACTGGCCGATGCCACGAACGCTGCGATCACAAACACCGCACGCTCGCCCGCGGCCATCGAGTCAGACCCGCCGAGCACCAGCGCCGCGAAGTAGATCACCGTCATCGGACTCAGCAGGGTCATCCCCAGCATCCCGACGTAAGCCTTCACCGCGCCAACCGGCATCTCCTGAGTCATCCCGGTCAACCGATGCGCCCGATACCGCCGTGTCGCCTTGATCGCACCGCTAGCCGCAAGCGCCACCAGCACCGCGACGGAAACCCACCGCAGCGGTACGACGATCGGCGCAAGCAACGGCGCCAACGCAGACCCGGCCACCGCAGCCACCAGCGCGTAGATCCCGTCCGCCGACGCGATCCCCATCGCGGCACAAGCCCCGACCCGCAGCGAACTCCGCACAGTCAACGCCACCAGATAGG
This sequence comes from Kribbella sp. NPDC049174, assembly GCF_043197365.1. Lineage (NCBI taxonomy): Bacteria > Bacillati > Actinomycetota > Actinomycetes > Propionibacteriales > Kribbellaceae > Kribbella > Kribbella sp. NPDC049174. The sequence goes on from NZ_JBICSZ010000010.1 coordinate 247,923, forward strand.
TCCCCACGGGCCCGACCGGCATGGCAATCCCATACCCAGCCAACAACCCGGCGACCAGCGCCCCGGTCACGACTGACCGAGGCTGGACCTCCCCCAACGACCACCCTGCTGCTGCCCCCGAGCCGCCCAGTCGGCAACCCCGTTCAACAGCAACAATCCCACGGTCGTATCCATACCCGCATCATGATCCCGCCCGCAGCACCCCCTCAACCGATTTACGAACCGTTGCCCGCTACAACACCCCTCCACCACTACGCCCCCACCACGTCCCCCCACCACCCGCCTCTCCGCACCAACTGACCGCATTCACCGCACTCGACTACCCGCCTCCGACCACTCCATCCCACCCACCACCGGCACGCTCCAGCACCCCAATCCCCGCGCCCTCCGGACTGCCCTACCCCCGATCACCCAACCGCCACCGCTCCACCGCACACGACTGCCCCACGGCAGCTCCCCGGACCCCGCGCATCGAACTCCGCCCCCACCGGACCGACGGCACCGGACCTCCACCGACGGCTCACCGTCGAAGAGCACTCGGCCTTGCCCTGCCTAGGATCGCCGCATGGAGCCGACGCCGTACCGCCAGATCCGTGCCCTGTATGACGACGACACCATCGCCGTCTATCAGGCGTACGCACCCGACATCGCCGAACCAGCCCTCGCCGCCGGCACCTTCGTCCCGCCCTTCGGCCTCAACCGGATGACCTGGATCAAACCGTCGTTCCTCTGGATGGCGTACCGCTCAGGCTGGGCGACCCTCGCCACCTCCCCCGTCCGCATCCAATGGGACCCGGAGCAAACCCTCCACCTCCAACCCCAACCCAAGATCCGCTCCATCCAGATCGGCCTCTCCCCCGAGGCGGTCCACCACTACGTCCACGACTGGATCACCACCATCGAGGACGTAACCCCCGCCATGCACCACATCCACCACCTCTCCCAAACCAACCCGGCAGAAGCCCAATCCGCCCTCCCCGCCGAACGCCCCTACCCGCTACCTCTCGACCTGGCCACCCAAATAGCCGCGACCGTCTAGCCCAGCCACGCCGGTGTTCGCCACGGGTTAGGCCTGCGTGACCACACGGTCCGATCGGTCAGGAATCGAGAAGCACCCACATCCCCGCCGCTCATAGCGTTACCGCCAGCGACACCACGTCGAATCAACTGGAGGTAGCCATGACTCAGAACCAGCAGACCGCCAAGCGCAAGCCCGGTACGCCCGGCCCGTTCTCGCGCTGGATCCAGCGGACCATGAACGCCCGTACCAGCCGCAAGATCCACGCCGGCCGCGACAAGTTCATGGGCATGGACGTACTCGTCCTCAACACCCTCGGCCGCCGCAGCGGCGAGCCTCGCGAAACCCCGCTGGCCTGGTTCCCCGACGGCGAGAACGCCTGGCTCATCGTCGCCTCCGGCGGCGGCAGCCAACACCCCGACTGGCACGCCAACCTCATGGCCCACCCCACCAACGCCTCCATCGCCCTCCCCGGCCGCGCCCCACTCCCAGTCACCCCCACCACCCTCGAAGGCCCCACCCGCACCCAGGCCTGGCAAACCATCACCACCGCCCAACCCCGCCTGGCCAAGTACCAGTCCAAGTCCCCCCGCCAATACCCAGTAATCCGCCTAACCCCGCGCTAACCCCACCCACAGTGAGCCGCCCCAACCCACCTCGTGACCGAGCTTCCGACAAGTTGCCTCAGACAACCAGGAACCCAGCCGAACGCAACCAGCCAACCGCGGCGCCAACGGACCGCCACGGCCGGACTGTCCCACGACCGAGAGGTGCGCTCTCAGTTGTAGCGACAGTGGTGACACGGCTGGTCCGGTCACAGTTCCCGGCGTGGAGCGATCTGCAGACTGACGACACGGATCCTCGCCGGCCAGCAGCCGTACTGATCGACCGCAGGTACGGGCGGTCGTGATGGCATCAATCTTCGGTGTCTCGGATCCTGTCGCGGGCTATCTGCAGGTGGCTCGGTAGTCGGCCGCTGGCGGCTCTGTCAGTTGCGTCTCCAGAGCCGCCTCGATGTCCCAGAGCACGCGTTGCTCAGCCTGGTCTACGAAGTCTGACGGGTCTCCGCCTTCGCTCGTCCGTGCCAGCCAGTCGAGGAGCACAAGCGCCTGATCGCGGGACAGACCCAACGAGATCTCATGCGCCACCACCGAGACCTCCGTGCTGAATAACTCAGAGAACTGAGCGGGAGTACGGGTCCAACCGTTGCTCAGACTAGATGCAACGCCGAGCTGAGCTCGCCAATGCTTGAGGGTTTCCGACGCCTCGGCGGGCTGTCCAGCGGGCGACATCGTTGCGCATGGCATCGTATGCGCGATTGGTGCAGTTCAGGAATGGTCTCCTGCTTCGTCGCCGCCAGTTGCATCTGAGTGCGACCGTTCGTAGGCGACTGCCGATGACTCTTCGATGACGCGCAGTACCCTCCAGCACTCGGGATCGAGGCCAATGTTCGTGCCGAGATTCTGGAGGCTGCCCTTCAGCTCTTGCGTCACAACGGCGTGATGCTCGTCGATCTGAGTACACACAGTTCGAAGGCGATGCCCGGCTCACCTACATCCTCCAATTTCCCACGCCTCCTGCGTTCATCAGGGGTGAGAGCGGGCTCCAGGCTCAATCACAACCCTGATCCTTGCTCACCGATCCTCCGTTGCACGCGCAATTGGCCCTTCCAGCTTCTACACCGCATCACGTTCGTACGGTCGACTTGTCGCAGGCTCCGAGACGTGATCACACGTCAGCGTGCTCACGCTGAGCAGTAGACGCGACCCACGGCAGAGGCCCAAGGTAGGTGCTGACTACACCCTCTCGCCTGACCACGAACTCTGGGAGCGCCACCAGTCCACATCACGATCGGAATCGCCCAACCGGTCCAGGTACTCAAGAGCATGCTCGACAAACCCAGACGGCAGTCGAACATCGTGGTCAGTTACGTAATGCACGAGTCCGTCGGGCCAGTACCAAACACCGTCGCTCAGTTCGAGCGCGCCGTTCTGCCGTCCACAGAACCGGCAAGTCGACACGCCGCCGAACGCTCGAAACACAAACCCACATCGGAGATAGTCGGCGACAGTCTCACGCTCACCCTGATCCCAGGTCGGATCGACAAAGTCCCTCGGATCCGGCCAGTCCGGAGCGGTCGGTCCGGCCCAATAGCCGATCAGTCTCAGCGTCGACCGACCGGTTCGAACCATCGCCACACACCTCCGTCGTAGATTTCCAAGGTCTTACCCGATCGAGATGCACCGATCTCGGTCGTCGGAGCCAATACCGTCACCCCGAGCTCATTTGCAAAATCCTGCGCAAACCCATCGTCGAGGCAGCCTGTCCAGCACGACAGCAGCCGGACGTTCTGTCCGCCAACACTCGGCGCGATCTTACGCGCTATCTCGCTAGCGGACTGTCCTGCGATGTCGTGCTCTCCGCCGTGTCCGACGACATCGTAGAAGCCATCCATCGGGTTGCTCTCCGAATACTTCAGCATGTTCTTCACGGCCGTGTCCCGCCCACCGAACGTTGCGCGTCCGGACATGGTCGGCAATCGGCGGCCGGCGCTGCCAAGCGCGGGGAAGCGGCTGGATACGGCGCTTACGGCTATGTCGGCGGCTAGGTGGGAGCAGTTGCCTTTGAGGACGCAGGCTTGGGAGTCGAGGATGCCGGAGGTGCCGGCGGAGACCATGCCGGTGGCGGCGGAGACCTGGAGGAAGATCGGGACGGCGGGGGCGCAGGGGCGGGCGAGGGTGCAGATGACGGCGCCGGTGAGGGCGGCGGTGGAGGCCCAGCCGGAGATGTGGGAGACGTCGGTGAGGGTGCCGTCGATGTCGGAGAGGCCTTGGAGGTCGGTGGATTTTAGGGGGTTGCCGGAGGTGTAGGCGTAGGGGTTGGAGGAGCCGCCTTGGTCTGGGGTGAGGAAGGTGCCGGTGGAGGGGTTGTACTCACGTTGACCTAGGAGGTAGTTGCCGCTCGGAAGTTTGAGGCCGCCGATGTAGCCAGGGTCTAGGGTTTCTGCGCCGTTGGCGGCCGGGGTGCCGGCGGTGGTGCGTGGGAGGCCGTAGGGGTCGTAGGTGTGGTGGGTGGGGGTTGGGGTGGCTGTGGTTAGGACGGTGCCCGTCGGGGTGGTGGTGAGGGGCGTGACTGTGGTCGGGGTGGCTTGGGCTAGGAGGCCGGTGCCGTAGAGGTAGCGGGTTGGGGTGCGACTGGTCGAGGTGGAGAGGATCTGGGGTGAGAGGGGATCCCAGAGGTAGTTGGTGGTTTGGGAGGCGGTGGTGGAGGTGGCTCGGCGGCCGTCGCCGGTGTGGGTGTAGGTGGTTTGGGTGCCTGCGGCGGTTGAGGTGACGGGTTTGCCGGCCGCGGACCAGGTGTAGGCGGTGTTGCCGTCCGACGACAGGTTGCCGTCGGGGTCGTAGGTGTAGACGTGCGCGGTCGGTGGGTCGAGCGGGTACCTCGCTGGGGCGGTGATGGAGGCGAGGAGTTCGCTGCCAGAGCCGTAGAGGGACCAGATGCTCCCGGTGGGGCGTTGCTCCCAGATGCGGTTGCCGATGCCGTCGTAGTCGTACCGGATGAAGTCCTGGGCGTCGTCGGTGCACCCGTCGACGGCGTAACACACTCCGGTCAGACGATTCAGCGCGTCATACATGTACGACGACTTGCCGGCGACCGAGTCGTCGCTGCGGATCACGTTGTCGGTGCTGTCGTACGACGAGGTGATCGACCGGACCGGCCTGCCACCACGAGTCAACGTGAGCGACGTGAGGCGGTCCCGCAGGTCGACCGAACGGGTCTCGATGAGCCCGCCCGGACGGGTGGTCGTGGTCGTGCCCCGACCGTCGTACCGGTACGACGCCAGCGGCTTCCCGTCGACGGCTGCCGACCTCAGCCGGTCGACGGCGTCCCAGGTATAGGTCTCCGTGTGGCCGGCCGCCGTTCGCGCGGTGAGGTTGCCGACGGCATCCCATCGGTAGGCGACAGACCCACTCGAGGTCAGTTGGTCGAAGGCGTCGTACCCGAAGCGGGTCGTGCCGACGGCGTCGGTCATCGACGTACGACGGCCGATCGCGTCCCAGGTGAATCTGACCGGCGAGGTCTTGTCGGAGTACGCGATCTTGGTCATCGCGCCGCGCGGGTCCAGCGTGAACGACGCCGACTTGCCCGACGGCAGCGTGGTGCGGATCAACCTGCCGGCCTTGTCGTAGCTGAACCGCCACGTGCGACCGCCGTACGTCGTCTCCGTGGTCCTGCCGGCCGCGTCATACGAGAAGGTCTGGGCTCGGCCGCTCGCATCGACACGCTTGGTCAAGCGGCCGGACAGGTCGAACGAAGCGGTGGCCTCCGGCAACGATGGCCTCGTGACCCCGACCAAGGCGCCGGCCTCGTCGTACCGGAAGCCGGTGGAGTTGCCGCGGCCGTCGACCGCGGTCGCGAGTCGGCCCTGCGCGTCGTACGTCTGCCGGCCCGTGACGTCCAGCGGCCCACGTTGCTCGAGCGGCTGGTCGTCGGCGGTGTAGGTGAACGTACTGACCGCACCCCGTGGCGACGTCGACTTGGTCACTCGACTCCAGCCGTCCACCTGGTAGCGAGCAACCCGCCCGGCCGGATCGGTGATGCTGACGAGATCGCCATCCGCCGAGTACCCGAAGCGGGTGACCCGGCCGAGCGGATCCCGCGTCTGAGTCACCAGACCTCGACCGTCGTACGCGACCGCGGACGTCCGACCGGCGTACAGAACACCAACAAGATTCCCGCGAGCGTCATAGGAGTACGTCGTACGTCGGCCGAGCGGATCCGTCGTCGCGACGACGTCGTTGAAGCTGTTGTAGGTCCGACGAGTGACGTATCCGCCGGCATCCGTTGACGCGATGACCCGGCCGAGTGCGTCGTACGCGTGGCGCGCACCGTGGCCGAGACTGTCGAAGATTCGGATGAGATTGCCGGCCGCGTCGTAGTGGAAGGTGACCGTGGCACCGGTGGGATCGGTCTGGCGGACCAGCCAGTTCCGCTCGTACTCGTTGATCCATTTCCCGCCGGTCGGATCGGTCATGGTCGACGTGCCGCGGACCCCGGCGGGATCCCAGGACCAGGTCGACCTGCCACCCTTCGCGTCCGTCTGGGCCACAACCCGGCCATCGCCGTCGTACTCCGTGACGAACGCCGGCTTCGCCGAGTCGCCGACGGTCTCGGACGTCAGCCGACCGTCGGCGTACGAGTACCGAGTCTGTATCCCGCCCGGCGACGTCACCCCGGTCAGCCGGCCATCGGCGTACTCATAGCGCACGGTCCGAGGCTCGACGCCCGGCCCGCTCAACCGGATCGACGCGATGAGCCCGAGCTCGTTGTAGTCGTACGACAAGGAGCGCCGGCCGTTCGTCACCGTCGCCACGCGCGCCGAGACGCGTTCGATCACGACACCCTGACCGTTCCGATCGAGGACCGACACCAGATCGCCGGCGGCGGAGAACCGCATCCGCAGCTGATCGAAACTCGTCAGCACGTACTCGCTCCCCGACCGCGCGAGGCCGAACCGGGCGACGCCGCGCTCGACCACGAACCCGGTCCCCTGCCGGTCGAACCCGATCACCCGCCCGTCGGACGCCAGGTACCGCGCTCCCCTGGCGTCGAATGCGAGACGATCGGAGTACGACGGACGCCAGCCGCGCCCGAGGGGACCCGGGGAGTCGTCGTTCGAGTTGTACGTCCGGGTCACGGTCAGCGGGACACCCAACGCACCGACCGCGGCGTCGGTTTCCGATGCCACCAGCGCGCCCGTCAACGAGTTCACCGGGTCGGACTGCAGCGCGAACGGGCCGAACAGACCGCGGGCCTGCAGGTCGGGCAGCACGAAGCCTGGCGCACCGGCGTAGATCATGACGTTGCCGCTGGCCGAGCCCTTGCCGTTGGTCAGCGACGCGGTCAGCAGACCGGGTGAATTGGAGAGTGCACAGTCGACCGGCACCGTGACCGACCAACTCAGCGACTGCGTTCGTGCAGCCTTCGGCGCCGGATGGTTGTCACATGGCCAGACGCTCACCTGCCAGGTCCGCAGATCGGTCAGCTGGATGACGCAGATATTTCCTGACGGCGCAAAGGTCCGCGCCTGGAACGTGAACGTCTGCCCGGTGCCCGCATGCGCGAACCCGCCGTCGTTCGCGATCTGCGGTCCCTTGCTCAGCAACTCGCCACTCGCCGTCACGCTGACGTCGACGTGAACGCACGTGCCCGGCGGCGCCGCGTCGGCCGCGGGAGCAAGCGGAACCACCAGCAGGACACAGCAGAGCAGGGCGAGCAATCGCCGGACAGGGTTCATGGTCGCCTCCGCTCGGTTGATGGCCTGTCACTGAGAGTTTATGGAGATTGGAGGCTCAGCGGAGCGGATGATTACAGGTTGTGGATAACGGGAAGTGACCCAGGCGTGTGGGTGAGCGGGGGGTCGCCTACGATCTGCGGGAACGAAGTGTGGGAAATCGTTCGGATAATGGTCCGCCTGCTGGCGGGTCTGCCACCAAGAGTGTGAGGGTGTGGCTCATGAACATCGGTACTCGGAAGATCGTCGTTGACGAGGCGATAGCTCAGCTGCGGCTGTACGCCGAAACGAACGGTGCTGTACTGCGCTACTACGACGGTCTGCCGGGATTGACGTGCGTCGGGGGATCCGACCCGAACCAGATCACGCTCGAGGATCTGGCCCGGACGATGGTGATCGGCTCCGACCTGCGGGCGCTGGACATCCCGTGGCTGCTCGAGGTGGAAGCGGAGAAGGAGCTCGCCGCCATCCCGGTCGACGCGCGGCTGGAGGACGCGGCGCCGGGCAGTGGGCTGTTCGAGGCGGCGATGGCGCTGGACGACAAGTTCACCGGCCACCGCGGCTTCGGTCACGCCAAGAAGTCGAAGCTGCTGCACCTGAAGCGGCCCTACCTCTACCCGGTCACCGACAGCTTCATCCGGATGACCTATGGCTCGGCGTCGGCCGGCGCCGAGTTCCTGACCGCGGTGCACAACGACCTGGTCAACCCGGCCAACGTGCGCGACTTCAAGCTGCTGCAGGTCCGTCTGATCGCCGAGCCGGCCACGTCGGCCGCACGCCTGCTGGGCGAGGTTCCCACCCTCCGCCTGCTCGACATCCTGGCCTCACTCCTGGGTGAGGCTAAATGACCCCGAGCCGCGCCAGCGGCTCCACCAACTCGCGCTCCTCGTAGGACAGGTGTGAGAGCAGCGTGTCGTCCAGCAGGTCGACCGCTGCTCGCAGACCGTCGATGGATCCAGAGCCGTCGACCAGTGCGACCAGTGCCTTGTCCACACCTTCCAGTACGTCGTGGATGACCTGGTGCTCCTCCTGCAACCGGTCCACGACGGGTACCAGCGCCGGGTCGGCTCGCCGCAGGTGCGGGAACAGTGAGGCGTCTTCCAGCGAGTGGTGAGTGGTCACCAGCCGGCAGTACGACTCGCAGTACGTTCCGAGCGTCCAGTTGTTCTGCCGCATGGTCATGGTGTTGATGTGCGACCGTGCCTGCCCGACACCGATTGACCCGGCAGCCACCTGCTCGACCAGGTCGCGGATCTGCTCGAGCTCGGCACGCAGATGGTCGTGTACGTCGATCAGATGCTGACCCGACGACAGCTGTTGCGGCGTATACGTCCGCTCCGGGTCCCACGCCGGGCCGGTGGGGCGCTCCGACTCATCCAGCAGTTGTACTTCGCTACGTCGTACCGCAGGAGGTGGAGTCGGTACTACGGTGAAGCCGCCCAGCCGATCAGTCGAGTCGGTGGGCCGAGCAACCGCGGCACCTGAGCGCGCCGCCTCCACTGCTTCGCGGACACCGGCTGCCACCTCAGCAAACCGACGGATGTCCTCCGGGTTGTCGGAGCCCAGGATGTACGTGCTCATCCCCTCGCCCAGCGTCAGCTCGGCGAGTTGGTCGATCCACAGCTCTTCCGGTCCCTGCAGGAACCCACCACGACCGTCGAACCGCCCTGACAAGTTGTAGAGCCGTCGTACCGACGCAGGGTCACGCCCGGCCTCCACAGCGGCCTCGTCGATGATCTTGTTCATCTCAGCGAGCTGATCCGGTCCGGCGTACGCACTACTCGGCAGCCAGCCGTCAGCGAGCCGTCCGGTGACTGCAAGCATGCGGGGCTTGTAGGCACCCAGCCAGATCTCCACATCGTGTGCGGGCTGCGGACCACGCTTGGCGCCGGCCACGGTGTAGTGCTTGCCGGGCAGCCGGATGCCACCGCCCTCCGGCGTCCACACCTCCCGCATGATCGCGATGGCCTCTTCCAGCGCAGTGATGCTCTGCCCCGTGGTCAGCCGCGGACCGGCGTTCGCAGCGACCGCGTCCAGGAAGCCACCGGCGCCAAGACCCAGCTCCACACGGCCACCACTGATCAGGTCGAGTGTGGCGACGCTGCGGGCGAGAACTACCGGCTGGCGCAGCGGGAGGTTGGCGACGTTCGTCGCGACCTTGACGCGTTGGGTCTGGGCGGCGACGACAGACAGGAGGGTCCAGGCGTCCATCAAACGGGGCTGGTACGGATGGTCCTGGAAGGTGACCAGGTCGAGGCCGACCTGCTCGGTCAGCTGCGCCAACGCGATCACCCGAGCCGGGTTGTCGACCGCCGGGGTCAGGAACGTGCCGAAGACCAGCTCGTGGCCGTAGTCCATGGTTCACCTTTCACCGTCTGCTTGACCACGAAACTACTTCGCTGGACTAATAATCTCAAGTCCAGAACATCTGCTACGAAGACATGATCACAGCAAGCGGAAGGCTTGCTCCGGCGAGAGGGCGGTGCCGAGATCCCAAGCCACCTCGTAGTCGGCATCCCCCAGCACAGCCCGAGCAGCCGACACAGCCCGGTCGTTGTCACCGGACTCGGCCGGCGTGACCAGGTAGCCCTCTGCGGCGCGGGTCGCGGCGGTGGCACCCAGGAGCTGTGCAGCGACAGCCTTGTCGGGCAGACAGGCAGCGATGCCCTCCAGAGACCAGCACATGCCTCGCAGCGACTCGTACTCCTCCGAGATACGGAAGGCCTCCAGGTGCAGCTCGAGAGCTGCCTCCGGCTCCCCACGGAGCTCCAACACGTACGCGAGCTCCGTCAGGACCATCGAGAGGTAGAGGACCGGATCGGCCTGGCGGCGCGCCTCATCCAAGAGCGCGCGCAGCCGCGTCTCCGCCTCCTCCAGTGCCCCGGTACGACGTGCAGCAAAGGCCAGCACGATCTCTGCCAGTGCCTGGGTCGAGCGCTGGTCCTGCTCGCTTGCCAGGCGAAGAGCACGCTCTCCATCCGCACGAGCGGCGTCGTAGTTGCCCTGCCTGATCTCAGTCCAGCCGAGCATCCCCAGCGACCCTGACAGCTCTGGCCACAGCCCGAGCTGCTCAGCCAACTGCACGCCCTCCCGCTGCAACCCCGCCGCCTTGTCGAAGTCGCCAGTGAATTCAGCATGGGCACTGAGCCAACTGGTCGCCTGCAGCACTCCCCACCGATCACCCAGCGAGCGGAAGAGGCGGGCACTCTCCGAAGCATCGGCATACAGCGCAGACGCGTCGGACCGCACATGTGCGTGCTTGGCACGCGCTGCAAGCACCGCCGCGATGCCCCACTGGTCGCCCTCCGCCTCGAAGCTCTTCAGCGCGATCTCCAGCAACGCCAGACACGTCACGAGATCCCCGGCATCGCTGCCGGCAAAGGCGATCCACCACTGCGCCCGCGCGTCTGCGGAGTCCAGCCAACGGTCCCGCTCGCGCGCTGCATCGCTGTCGCCCTGCACGTACATGAACCCGACTCGCCAAGCACCTGCCCGCGCGGAGTCCGGCACAGCCTCCAACGACCGTAGCGCCTCAGCGATCCGCCCACGCAGGTACCAGTACCAGGCCAGTGCGTCCACCAACCGCTCGGCCAGGTCGAGCTGATCTGTTGCAACAGCCCGGTCCAGTGCCGTACGCAGGTTGGCCGCATCCTCATCCAGTAGCTCCAACCACCTGCTCTGCTCACCGCCGTACAGGTGCGGCCGAGCCTCCTCGGCGAACGCCGTGTAGTACTCGAGGTGTCGCTGCTGCACGGACTCCAACTCGTCCTCTCCGCGCAGCTTCTCCAAGCAGTACGCCGCCACAGACTCCAGCAGCCGGTATCGCTGCCCCTCCGACCCCTGCACCGGTACGACGAGCGACCGGTCGACGAGCCGTACCAGCACATCGAGAACGTCGACCCCTGGCTCCGCACACACCACTGACGCGGCATCCGGAGTACAGCCATCCGCATGTACGGCGAGACGCCGCAGAACAGCCTGTTCGTCCGGGCTGAGCAGCTCCCAGCTCCAGTCGATCATTGCGAGCAGAGTCTGCTGGCGCGGTGCAGCACCCCGGTGTCCGGTCGCCAGCAAGCGGAAGCGGTCATCCAGTCGTGCAACGAGTCCACGGACTCCGAGAGCGCGTACCCGGGTCGCGGCGAGCTCCAGCGCGAGTGGGATCCCGTCAAGCCGTCTGCACAGCACAGACACGTCTGCGGCCGTTTCCTCCGACAGAGTGAAGCCTCGCGATGCGGCCGACGCGCGGGCAACGAACAACTGCACCGCACTGCTCTCACCCACGGCATCGGGTTGGGCATCGCGGGAGGGCACCTCAAGCGTCGGCACAGTCCACACGACCTCACCGGCAAGGCCGAGCGGCTCACGGCTCGTTGCCAGCACCCGCAAGCCCGGAGCGGCAGCCAGAAGCCTGTCTGTCAGGTCAGCAACCTCTGAGACCACCTGCTCACAGTTGTCGAGCACCAACAACCGGGAGCCCATCACCGCCGCAAGCCGCTCCACCATGCTGTCAGCAGGCCCAGCGATCTCCCGCACGTCCAGTGCTACTTGCACGGCATCCATCAGGGAGCTAGTCACCGACAGAGCCGCGGGAGTCACTGCAGCCAACTCAACGAGGACGACACCATCAGAGAACCGGTCCGCCACCTCAGAGGCAGCAGCGAGCGCCAGCCGAGTCTTGCCCACTCCCCCAGGCCCGGTCAGCGTGACGAGCCGTGCGGACGCCAGACACGAGCCGATGTCGGCCAAGGCCTCATCACGACCGATCAGCTCGGTGAGCTGGGCAGGAAGGTTGGAACGGCGGCTGGGTAGCTCCTGCGTGAGGATCGACTGGTGGAGTGCGACCAACTCCGGACTGGGGTCCAGCCCCAGCTCGTCGGCCAGCAGCTGGCGCAGCTCCTCGTAGCTGTCCAGTGCCTCGCTCTGACGACCACTCCGGTAGAGCGCCCTCATGTGACTCGCACGTAGACGCTCGCGCAGCGGGTGCTCGGCGACCAGCGTGGCCAGCTCGCTCACTGGGTGGTCGACGCGCTCCTCGTAGTGGGCCTCCAGTGCAGTCAGCCGCTGCTCGTTCAGCCGGGCTACAGCCGTCTCGACGAACGCCTCGTCCGCGAAGTCGGCGAACGCGGGTCCACGCCACAGTGCGAGTGCTTCACCGAGCTGTCCGGCCGCTACCCGGTCAGCAAAGGTCAGAGCGTCGTACGTCGAGCTGTCGACCGTGAGCGAGTAGCCGGCCGGGCCGGACTTCACCAGTGCGCGGCTGCCGGGCTCCGCGTCCTCGAAGGCGCGCCGGAGCTGGGAGACCTTCGCGGACAGGGTCCCTGACGGGTTGCCGGGGAGCTGAGAACCCCAGAGGTCGTCGATGAGGCGGTCGGCGGGCACCGGACGGCCCTCGTGCACCAGTAGATCGGCCAGCAGGGCGCGGACCTTCAACCCCTGGATCGTGACGGGCTCCCCCGCGTCCGTCCAGGCAGTGACAGGTCCCAGCACCCCGAAACGCATGGCCGCACCCTAACCGCCATACCGGCCGCCCGCCGTCACCCCGACCTCGCCGCACCGGTCCAAGGTTTACGCCCTCACTCGCTGCGACCGGAAAGAAACCGTAAACGAGTTCAGGCAGAGTCTGGGACATCAGGAAGGAGGCAGGCAGATGCGACTGGCAGTGATCATCGGCAGCACCCGCAACGGGCGGTTCGGACCGACCGTGGGCCACTGGCTCGCCCAGCAGGCCGCCAAGCAGTTCGAGGTGGACCTGATCGACCTGGCCACCGCGAGCCTGCCGACCACACTGCCCGATACCGACGACGAGACACCTACGGAGGTCGCCGTACTGGCTCCGAGGATCGCCACCGCGGACGCGTTCGCAGTGGTGACACCGGAGTACAACAGCAGCTTCCCGGCACCGCTGAAGACCGCACTGGACTGGTACTACGAGGAGTGGCACGCCAAGCCGGTCGCGATCGTCAGCTACGGCCGGGAGACCGGTGGCCTGTACGCCACAGCGCAGCTGCGGCAGGTCTTCACCGAGCTCCAAGCCGTCACCATCCGTAACACGGTCGCACTGCCCTGCTACTGGGAGCAGTTCACCGCAGACGGCGACTGGCCACGGCCGACTGCCGGCTACGAGGCCCAGGCCAAGCTCATGCTCGACCAGCTCGTCTGGTGGGCCCAAGCGCTCCTGGACGCGCGGACCAAACGTCCTTACCACCACTGAGAAAGAAGGAAGAACCATGAGGAAGCTGATCGAATCCACCTTCATGACCACCAACGGCGTCATCGACAGCCCGCAGGACTGGTCCGGCCCGTACTGGGACGACGAGCACTCGGCCTACTCCCAGGCGCTGATGGAGAACATCGAGGCCCAGGTGCTCGGCCGGGTCACCTACGAAGGCTTCGCCGAGGCCTGGTCGCAGCGGGGCGGCGACCCGTTCACGGACAACTTCAACGCGATGCCGAAGTACGTCGCCTCCCGCACGCTGACCGAGATGACCTGGAACGCCCGGCTGCTCGAGGGCGACGCCGCCGAGGCGGTCAAGCGGCTCAAGCAGGAGGACGGCGGCGACCTGATCAAGTATGGGACGGGTGAGTTCTCGAAGACGCTGCTGGAGCACAAGCTGGTCGACGAGTACCACTTCTGGATCTTTCCGGTACTTGCCAGTGGTGCGAAGTTGTTTGACAACCTCGCTGTCGAGATCACCCACCTCGAACTGCTCGGCACGACCACCTTCAAGTCCGGCATCGTCGTCCACAAGCTGGCCCCGAAGGCCTGACCCAGCATCATCCGACAGCGTCCGGCCGGTCACCTGATTGGTGGCCGGCCGGACGCTTGTTCGCGGACGCCATGGGTACCGGACCGGCCTCGGGGATGTGAGGCGGCGCTGGGGACCGCCTGCCGAAAGTCCTCGCGATCAGTTCTCCAGATCGCAGGTCTGCACAGCCCAATCGGACTGGAGGTCTGATGGATAGCGTCCTGACAGTCGTCATCATCGCCGTTGTGGTGCTCGCGGCGGGTGCGCTGCTGTTCATGTACCAGCGCAAACGCTCGGGTGAACTGCAACAGCGGTTCGGCCCGGAGTACGAGCACACCATCGAGGAGTCGGGCGACCGGCGCAGCGCCGAGCGCGAACTGCGGGAGCGCGAGCGCCGCGTGGCGAAGCTCGACATCACTCCGTTGAGCAGAGAGTCCGCCGAGCAGTACCGGGCCGAGTGGGCCCGCGTCCAGCAGAGCTTCGTCGACCAGCCGGCGGCTGCCGTCGCCGATGCCGACCAGCTCGCCCTGCGGATGATGCGCGAGGCCGGCTACCCGGTCGACGAGTTCGACCAGCGGGTCAACGACATCTCGGTGGACCACCCGGAGGTCGCCGCGCACTACCGCGACGCACACCGGGTCGCGGTCGCCCAGGCACGAGGCGAGACCGACACGGAAGAACTCCGTCAGGCCGTCACCGCCTACCGCTACCTGGTCGACGCGTTGCTGGCCGACAGCGGGGACGCGAGCGCCGACCGCGGCGACGCGGAGCACCGCTCGCACTCAACCGATGCGAAGGAGCAAGCATGACCACGTCAGACGACCGCCCGTTCAGCGAGGTTGACGACGACCGCCGCATGAGCGCCGCCCGACCACGACGCCCTGGACCCCGATCGTCGCGCTGACTACCGCGACACCGACGGTACGACGGACCTCGGCGACGCCGACCGTACGACGGGCATGCCCGAAGCCGACCGTATGACGGGCACCGGCGAGGGCGGCCGCGCGACTGACGTGCGCGACGGCGACCGTACGGCGGACCTCCGCGACGGCGACCGTACGACTGGCGCCGGCGACGTCGACCCGACGACGCGGCGTGACGACGACCTGCGTGAGCCCGGCAGCGACTGGTCGGCCGACTCCGCCACAGGAGCTACGGCCGGAGGCACGACCGACGACCGCGGCACGGCGACCGGGCCGCTGGTGGCTGATGACGAGGCGGTCGACTTCCGGACCCGGTGGGAGGTCATCCAGCAAGGGTTCGTCGACGATCCGCGCCAGTCGGTGAGCGAAGCCGACAAGCTGGTCGACGATCTGCTCAAGCGCCTGTCGATGACCTTCGAGCAACAGCACCAGGGCCTCGAGAAGCAGTGGTCCGATGGCGAGCCTTCGACCGAGGACCTGCGCGCCGCGCTGCAGAAGTACCGTGCCTTCTTCCAGCGCCTCCTCGCGCTGTAAGACAAGTGCACCGGCTAGCCGTGTACGACAACACAGCTAGCCGACATGTGAAACTGAAAGACAACATGACAGTCCAGCCCGTACGGCGAGAACGCCGTACGGGCTGGCTGTTCGTTGCCTAGGGCGCGATGTTCTGGTTGAGGTGGAACAGGTTGCCCGGGTCGTACTTGCGCTTGACCTCGACCAGCCGGTCGTAGTTCTCCTTGTAGTTGTCCCGGATCCGGCCCTGGTCGTCCTCGGCCATGAAGTTGATGTAACCGCCGGACTCGGAGTGCGGCGCGACGTCGTCGTAGTACGACTTGACCCACTCGATGTTCGCGTCGTTCTCGGCCGGGTCCGGCCACATGCCCGCGATCACGGTCGCGAAGTTCGCGTCCCGGTAGGCGAACGCGGTCGCGCCCGGCGTCACCCGGTGGCAGGCGCCGTCGATCGGGTAGATGTGCACGGTCGAGTTCACCGCCGGCAGCCCGGGTGCGTGCCGCAGGTGTGCCTGGATCGCCTCGTCGGTCAGCTCGGTGACGAAGTTCGCCTTCCAGTAGTGCTGCAGCCCCGGCGGGACGAGTGCGTCGAAGGCGCTGTTCAGGGCCGGGTACGGCATCGGCCCGACCATCTCCGCGACCACCGGCGCGAACTCGCGGAACCGGGAGATCTCCGCCTCGCCCTGATCCGGATCGCCGGCCCAGCACCCGACGATCAGCGTGAACACGTCACCGTGCCGATCCTCCGGGATGAACGGCAGCGGCGGCGCGATCTGGAACGCCGGGAACCCGCCGAGCTGCTCGGGTGCGCCCCCGATCATGTCTCGGAACCCGGACACCACCGCGGCCGCGTCGGCCATCTCGAACAGCATCGGACCGCCGTAGATCGTCGACACCGGCGCCAGCTTGAACTCCAGCGCGGTCACGACCCCGAAGTTGCCGCCACCGCCGCGCAACGCCCAGAACAGGTCGTCGTTCTCCTTCTCGCTCGCGATCAGGAACTGCCCGTCCGCGGTCACCACATCAGCCGAGATCAGGTTGTCGCAGGCCAGCCCGAGCGCCCGGTCCAGGTACCCGATCCCGCCGCCGAGGGTGAGACCGCCGACGCCGGTGGTCGAGATGATGCCACCGGTCGACGCGAGCCCGAACGCGTGCGTCGCCGCGTTGAAGTCGCCCCAGGTCGCGCCGCCACCCGCGCGTGCGGTCCGGCTGACAGGGTTCACCCGGACATTGCGCATCCCGCTCAGGTCTACGACCACACCGTCGTCCACGGTGCCGAACGCGGGCACGCTGTGCCCTCCGCCGCGCACCGCCAGATCCAGTTCATTGGTCCGCGCGAACTCAACCGCGGCCATCACGTCGCCCGCATTCTCGCACCGCACCACGACCCGCGGACGTCTGTCGTGCATCGCGTTGTGGACCCGGCGCGCCTCGTCGTACCCCGCGTCGCCGTCGGTGAAGACCTGTCCCCTGGTGCGTTCCCTCAAGTTCTCGATCGTGCCCATGACCCCTCCACGGCCGTCACGTCAAGATCGGCGCCGCAGCCCGGCGCCGCACTGAAGCGCCTCAGCCGGCGCCACACAGACCAGCCGTCGCCGTCGAGCGCAGCGCGAACCCCACCCCAGAGAGCGTCTGAACCCCGACGGGCAGCCGGACCTCCCCCAGACCCGCCCGTTCCTCCCCGACCCTCCCGCGCAGGACGGGATTCGTCAATCCCCAGCGACACCGGCGGCGGTGACGACGTCCTTACGTCGTTGCGTTCAGGTCCTCGCTCAACGTGCTGAGGAGGCGGCTCTGGGCTTGTTCGAGGTGGTAGGTCATGTGCATGACGGCGATGCGGGGATCGCCGGCTTCGATTGCCTGGAGGATGGAGGCGTGCTCCTGCGCGACCGTGGACGGGTCGGCTTTGCGGTGGGCTTTGTACTGGCCCATGGTGAGGTGGACTTCGCCGATGATGAGTTCGTGCATGCGGGACAGTCGCCAGCTGTGGGCGCCGGCGACGAGCGCGGTGTGGAAGGCGATGTCCGCCTCGACCTGGTTCTCGAACAGCCGGTCGCGGGCGGCGTACTCGATCGCCACCTGCGCCCGGGCCGCCGGCTCAGGCACCTTGCCGATCTGGCCGAGCACGGACACCGCGGCCGTCTCGATCGTCATCCGGCTGAAGAACAGGTCGCGGATCTCGGCCTGGTCGAGCACCGGGACGACGGCCGTCTTGTGCGCCGTACGACGTAACAGGCCGAGCGCGGTCAGTCGCTCCAGCGCCGCCTTCGCGGTCGGCCGGGCGACGTTGTACTCGGAGGCGAGGCGGACCTCGGTGACCTTCTCCCCCTGCGGGATCTCGCCGTTCACGATCCGCTTGCGGACCGACTCGTACAGCGCATCGGTCAGCGAGGACGGCCCGAGCTCGAGGCTCGCTTCGGTACCCACAGCACCCCCTCCGGGTTTCAAAATGGTCACGCAAGTGTACTGTCCGCAATCAGTAGCCGGCGGCCTTGTCAACCACGTTGTGGAGAACTTCTCCGGCGACGAATCGGCGCAGGTTCTCGCGGACGATTTCGGCGCCGCGACGGGCGGTTCCGTGGCTGGTAGCGCCGTTGTGCGGTGTCACGATGACGTTCGGCAACGACCAGAACGGGCTGTCTGGGGGCAACGGTTCCACGCCGTGCGCGTCCAGGCCCGCACCCGCGATCTGCCCGTTCCGCAGCGCGTCCAGCAGGGCGTTGTCGTCCGCGATCCCACCGCGGGAGATGCAGATGAAGTACGCCGTCTCTTTCATCCGCGCGAACGCGTCCCGGTCGAAGACCCCGGCCGTCGAGGGCGTCCGCGGGGCCGTGACCACGACGAAGTCCGACTCCGCCAGCATCTGGTCGAGGTCGCAGAGCAGGTCGACGTACGGCGCCGGCTCCTCGACACGACGTCGTACGCCGAGCACACGCATGTGGAACGCCTGCGCCTTACGGGCCAAGTCGAGTCCGGCGTTGCCAAGTCCGTAAATGCCAACTGTCAGACCAGCCAACTCGCCATGCCTGTAGTGGTCCCACCGACGCTCCGCCTGGGCCCGCATCCAGCGCGGTACGTCCCGGCTGAGCATGAGCATCAGCAACATCGAGTGCTCGGCCAGCGAGATCCCGCCGTTACCGGCGCTCGACGTCAGTACGACGGGAGACGCCAGCATCTCCGGGGACAGATCGGCATCGACGCCGGCGGACGGGCTGTGCACCCAGCGCAGACGCGGCGCCTTCCGCAGGACCGCCGGGGGTACCCGTCCGATCACCGCCTCCATCTCACCCAACACATCGTCTGCCTCGTCCAACTGTCTGACAAAGCGCACTTCCACACCGTCACCAGCGACGTCGACGAGGTCCGGTGACTCCTTGCCGACGACAACGATGATCATTTGAGCCCCGTGGTGGCGATACCGCGGATCAGGTACTTCTGAGCGACCGCGAAGAAGATCAGGATCGGAATCAGTGACAGCAACGACATGGCGAACAGCATGCCCACCCCACTCTGGGTCTCGGAGTCGACCATGGAGTTCAGCGCCACCGGCACGGTGAACACCTGCGTCCTGGTCAGGTAGATCAACGGTACGAAGAAGTCGTTCCAGGTCCAGATGAAGGTGAAGATCGTCGTCGTCACCAACGCGGGTCGCATCAGCGGCAGGACGACGTACCAGAACGTCAGGAACGGTCCGGCCCCGTCGATCCAGGCGGCCCGGTCGAGCTCGCGCGGCAGGGTCCGGATGAACTGCACCATCAGGAAGATGAAGAACGCGTCGGTGGCCAAGAACTTCGGAATCAGTAGCGGCCAGTAGGTGTTCACCAGGCCGAGCTGGGAGAAGAAGATGTACTGCGGGATCACCAGCACGTGGAACGGCAGCATCACCGAGGCCAGCGTGATCGCGAAGTACACCTTCCGCATCTTGAACTGCAGCCGGGCCAGCGCGTACGCCGTCAACGAGCAGGAGAACAGATTGCCGGCGATCGACCCGATGGTGACCAGCAGCGAGTTCACGAAGAACACCGAGAACGGCCGGTTCAGCGCGTGCCAGCCGTCCTTGAAGTTCTCGAACGTCAGGTCGGTCGGGATGATGCCCGGCTCGGTCAGGATCTGGTCGGCCGGCTTGAACGCGCTGACCACCATCCAGACCAGCGGATAGATCATGAACGCCACGAACACCAGCAGCCCCGCGTGCTTGAACGCGGCCCGGATCCGGCGCTGGCGGACCGGCGCCGGGCTGCTGATCACCTCACCCGCGGCCAGTGTCTGTGTTGCAGTCGGGGTCGCCATCAGCTGTCTCCGTAGAAGACCCAGTACTTCGAGATCAGGAAGTGCACTGCGGTGATCGCGGCGATCGCGACCATCAGCACCCAAGCCAGTGCAGACGCGTAACCCATGTCGAAGGCAACGAACCCCTGCTGGTACACGTACAGCGTGTAGAACAGCGTCGAGTTGGCCGGACCTCCGGTCCCGCCGCTGACGATGTGAGCCTGGGTGAAGGTCTGGAACGCGCCGATTGTCTGCAAGATCAGATTGAAGAAGATGATCGGCGTCAGCAGCGGCACCGTGACATGCACGAACTGCTCAATTGTCCCCGCGCCGTCAACGCGAGCGGCCTCGTACAGCTCGTCCGGGATCTGCCGCAGACCGGCCAGGAAGATCACCATCGGCGACCCGAAGGTCCACACGTTCAGCACGATCAGAGTCGAGAGAGCAGTGCTGGGATTCTGCAGCCAGCTCTCGCCGTGGATCCCGATCAGCGCCAGACCCTTGTTGATCAGGCCGTCGTCGCCGAAGATCTCCCGCCAAAGGATGGCGATCGCGACACTCGACCCCAGCAACGACGGCAGGTAGAAAGCACTGCGGTAGAAGGCGAGCCCGCTCAGCCCGCGGTCGAGGATCAGCGCGAGCAACAACGCGAACCCGAGCTGCAACGGCACCGACACGAGCACGTAGACGAGCGTGACCCGGACCGACGCCCAGAACTGCTCGTCGTGGATCATCCGCTGGAAGTTCTCCAGCCCGGTCCACTCCGGCGCGTTCAGGATGTCGTAGTCGGTGAAGGCCAGGTACAGCGACGCGAACAGCGGTACGGCGGTGATGAGCAGGAAGCCGAGCTGCCACGGGATCAGGAAGATGTGAGCAGCCCGGCCCTGCCGGTTGAGATGGAAGACAGGCTTCCTTGTCATCATTGTGCTCTCTTGATACCGGCGGCAATCTCGTCGACCAGCTTCTTCGCGCCGTCCGGCACCGTGGTCCGGCCCAGCGCGATCTCCTCGCAGATGCGGCTGGTCGTCGTACGCCAGGTGCTCGATCCGGGCGGCGCCTCGTACCTCGGCTTGCGCTGCGCAGCCCGTTCCTTCTGGACCACCGCGAGCATCTCCTTCTCGTCCTGGCTCGCGAACGCCTGGGCCTGCTCGGCCACCTTCGGGTTGGTCGGCGCACCCATCGTCAGCCGGACCGTCTTCAGCATCTCGGGATTGTTGACGTTGTAGTCGAGCACCTTGCCGGCCGCCTCGAGGTTGGCGTCGTCGATCCGCTGGTAGATCGCCATCCGCGGGAAGTACAGGTACTTGTGTCCGTCCACCGCGGTCGGCGCGATCGGGGCCGCGCGCAACCGGAACCGCTCCTTCGGGAACATCTTCGCGTCGTCGATGATGTGGTTGGAGTTGCCGAAGTTGACCAGCACCTTCTTCCCCACCTGCGCCCAGTCCGGACCCATCCCCTCCTGCTCGCTGAGCGACAGCGCGGCACCGGCCTTGCGCAGCTTCTCCCACCAGTCGAGCCAGCTGCCCAGTCCGTCGACCGTGAACCCGACCTGACCGTCCTCGGTCCACAACTGTTCGCCACGCTGCCGAAGCCACGCCTCGAAGGTCAGGTCGTGATCGGGCGCGTACGGCGTACCCTTCCGCTTGCCGGGATTGTTTTTGCTGTAGGCAACGAGGAGCTCGGCCAGACTGTCCCAGGTCCACCCGGCTCCTTCGGCCGGAATCGTCACGCCGTCGGCCGTCGCGACAGTTTCGTTGTAGCGGACGACCGGGGTGAAGATTGCGAAGGGCAACGTGTTCAGCTCGCCGGCGAGCTTGAACGTTTCCAGGTCCTCCTTGCTGTAGTCGTCCCACTTGAACGTCGGGATGTCGTCCAGCTTCCGGTACAGCTTGCTCTTGTGGTACGTCATCACCTGCGGCGACGCGATCCAGAAGATGTCCGGTACGTCGCGGGCGGCGATCTGCGTCGTCATCCGCTCCTGGAAGGCGGTGTAGTCGGCGAACTCCGGCTCGATCGCGATCGACGGGTTCGCCGTACTGAACTGTTTCAGCGCCTTGGTGTAGTTCTGCTGCCGGATGCTGTTGCCCCACCACGCGTACCGCAGTGTGACATTGCCTCCTTCACCCGAAGGTCCGCCGCTGCTGCCGCTGCACCCCGAGACCGCTGCCACTCCGGTCGCGGTGCCCGTCGCCAGCGCGAGCTTGAGAAATCCTCGCCGATCCATCTCGCTCTCCTCACACACAGACCAGTACTTCGAACAACCCGATCTCCGGCACCCGCACTCGCCCGTCCGTCACCGGCAGCCGCTCACCCGACCGCAGCGCCTGAACTTCACGTACGCCGTCCGGCAGCCTCAGCTCAGCCGGACCGATCCGCACGGGCGGTGCGAATCGCTGGTCGGTATCCCCCGATCTGTTCAGCAGATGGACGACGGTCCCGGCCGCCGACCGGCCGAGCACGATCTCCACCTGCTCCGGCAGGTCCGTCTCCACCTGCGGCCCACCGGCCTTGATCACCTCGTCGACGAAGATCTCGCGATGCACGCTCAGACCGACCTCGCGATAGGACCGCCCGACGGTCCACGGCAACAACACGACCCGGCCGGGACCGTTCTGTTGCTCACGCCCGCGCTCGTGCCCGCGCTGGTGCCCGCGCCCGTCCTCGCGCCCGCGTCCGTGCCCGTCCTCGCGCCCGCGTCCGTGCTCGTCCTCGCGCCCGCCGCCCCGGATCACGCCCGGGTCCTCGTGCCCGCCGCTCCGGATCACGCCCGGGTGCTCCAGTTGCACATGCCCGTGGCACTTCTCCGGCGGCCCGTACGGCGCTCTGGACAGCGAGAGCAACCCGACCTCCGCGTCGGCGGCCGGCTCGACCACGTGGAAGGCACCGAACACCGGCACCCCGCCCTCGAGGTGCAGCGACCGTGTCGCCTCCTCGGTGTCATAACTGGCCAACTGTCTGACAGGTAGACATGCAAGCCTTGTGCTACCGGTTGCCACGACAGCTCCGCCGGCGTCGACATAGTGATCGATCACCGAATCGACCGGCCCGAGATCCGGCAGTACGACGACCCGGTAGCGGCTCAGGTCGACGTCGCCCAGTCGCTCCTGCGGTAGGACGTCGTACGGGATGTGGCACTGGAGCAGCGAAAGGTAGAGCCCCTGGAACTCCGCAGTGGATCCCGACGACGGCCTGACCAGCAACGTCTCCGCAGCCGGGACGAGGTCGGTGTACACGTCTGCGTGATCGCGGTGGAATCTCGTCAGTTCAATGGCAACTGTCAGACACGTGTACGGGCTGACGTTGGGCGTGCCCATGATGTACGTCGACGGGTTGGCGCCGCGAGCGATCGCCTGGACCAGGTACTGCGCGAAGTGGTTCGGATCCTCACTCGCCATCCTGTATGGCATGTCCACAAACCCGACCGAGTTGGCCAGCACGGGCACAGTCGGGCGATAGGTCTTCGCGGCGCTGACGCTCTCGCTGGTGCGGTGGTGCCACAGCGGCCGGCCGACGGCATTGTTCGCCTCGTGAAACACGATGTCGGCCTGGTCCCCGAGTACCAGCGGCGCCTCGGGTCGACGATCAGCGAGGTGCTGCCGGATCCGCCCGGTCAGGTCGGCCAGCACGCCTTTGGAGAAGCGCTGCCAGTCGTCGTACCTGGGTGAATCCTTGCCTTCCGGGAGCGGCTTGTCATACAAGCGCTCACAGCTGACACAGTGACAGACACCCCAGTAGCGACGGCTGTAGTCAACCTCGTTGAACGACATCCAGTTGCAGAAGAAGCCGTCGATCGGATACCGGTCGAGCACTTCGTCGAGTACGTCGAACAGCCTTGCCTGGTAGTAGTCACCGCTGGGACAGACACTTGTCAGGCCGTTGTACACCTGATGCTCGCCACTCGGTGCGACAAAGCACCAATCCGGATGCGCCTCGGCCCGGCGGTGGTCGATCTTGGAGAAGTCCATCCGGCCCATCACCCGGATCCCCCGCCGTCCGGCCGCCTTCACGGCATCGCCGACGAGGTCGCCGGACGGCCGCTCGGCCAAGTACGGGTTGCGGGTCTGGAAGTCGAGATCGGTCGGGTAGTTCGACAGGATCCCGCCCACGCTGAGGAGCCAGGTGTCGGCGCCGAACTCCACCAGGTAGTCCAGCACCTTCTCGACATCCAGACCGGCGTCGATCTCGCGCAGGTTGGTCTGGAACATCCGGAAGGGTTCGTGCCACCACAACCTCATGTGCGCCCCCTCCGCAACGTCTTGTAGAGCGCCGAGTGGTCCAGGTCGCCGTCCCCGTCCGCGATGGCCGCGTTCATCAGTTGCTGGGTCGCCGCGGTGTTCGGCAGGGCCAGATTGAGGTCGGCCGCGGCCTGGACCGCGAGGCCGAGATCCTTGCGGTGCAGGCGAATCCGGAACCCGGGATCGAACGTCTCCCGCACCATCCGCTCGCCATGCAGCTCGAGGATGCGCGAACTCGCGAACCCACCCATCAGAGCCTCGCGGACGACGGCCGGATCCGCGCCGGCCGCCTTCGCGAACGTCAGCGCCTCGGCCACGGCCTCGATGGTGAGGCCGACGACGATCTGGTTGGCGACCTTGGCGGTCTGGCCGGCTCCGGTGCCGCCGATCAGCGTGATGTTCTTACCGAGCGTCTCGAAGATCGGCCGCGCCCGGTCGAACACCTCCGGCCGCCCGCCGACCATGATCGTCAGCGTTGCCTCCCGCGCGCCGATCTCGCCGCCGGACACCGGCGCATCCAGGTAGTCGCAGCCGAGCTTCTCGATCCGCTGCCCGAAGTCGACGGTTGCCGTGGGCGAGATCGAACTCATGTCGATCACCAGCGACCCCGGCCGGAGCCCCTCGGCCACCCCGTCCGAACCGAACAGGGCATCCTCGACATCCGGTGTGTCCGGGACCATCAGGATGACGACGTCGGACCGCTCGGCCGCCTCGGCGGCGGACTGGCAGCGGTACGCGTCGACATCGGTGCGGCCGCGATAGACCGAGAGTTCGTGGCCGGCGGCAATCAGGTTGGCCGCCATCGGCCGACCCATCACGCCGAGCCCGACGAAGCCGATCCTCATTGGTTGCTCCAATCAACGTGCACGATCTCGAGCAGCCCCGCGGTCGGGATGACGATCTCGGCCCGGCCGTCCGCGATCGTCGGCTCGACATCCACCCCGGCGACGAGCAGGCGCGCCTTCACGTGGCGGTCGGGTACGGCGATCGACACGGTCTGCGGCGGCAGCGGCAGGGTCTCGCGGATCGGGCCGCGCATCGCCATCGGATTCGTGAGGTTGACCAAGGCAACGGCCATGCTCGTCTCACCCCGATGTACGGCGACATCCACGAGCCCGGCGCCTTCGACGGTTACCTCCGGCGTCTTGCCGAGCGCCCAGCCGACAGCGTTCGCGATCAGCCGGCCGTGGTCGGTCTGGAGCGCCTCCCAGAAGATCGCGCCGAGATTGAACGGGAAGTAGACGGTCCGGCCGCCGTTCGCGTTCTCGGTGCAGACCACCGCCGGCCGATCCGGCGCCTCCCGCTGATAGACCTCCTCCATCGGCAGATCCGGGAAGTCCGGGATGAAGCGGAACGGAACCACCGCGTCCGTCTCCACCCCTGGGCCGACTCCGAGATCCACCCGGAGATCCACCCCGAGGATGCGGGTACCGCCGATGATCCGGCTGGTGCCTTCGAACCCGCGGTTCAACGGATGCGAGTCCATCAACGCGATGTAGTTGTTCTTCACCGCACGACTCGGCTCGCTCAACCGGATGCCAGCGCTTCTCCCAGGCCGAAATCGGCCCGCGCTTGCCCGCGTTCGTCGTACAACGAGGTCTCGTACGCTGCCACGACTGAGCCACCGTTAGCGATGTACTCCTGTAAGACAAGACACTGTGCATCACTGAGTTGCTCGGCATTCGCGAGTACGACGACCTTGAACGGGCTGAGGCGCTCGGCCGACAGCACCTGGTCGGAGATGAACTCGAACGGGACGCGTGCTTCGACCAAGGCCTGGTAGAAGCCGTCCTCGTGATCGCCTCGGTGGTCGTTGCGGAGTTGGCCGGCTCGCGTCGGATCGAGCAGGGCGACCTCGGCGGTGATGCGGAGGTCCTTGAGCACGGGCTCGACGGCTGCGTGCAGGTTGAACGCCTCGACGATCGGTTCGACCCAACGCTGATCCGGCACGCTTGCGTTGAACTTCGTGAACCACGGCAGCGCGCCCTGGGCGAAACCATCGACGATCCAGGTCTTCACCTCCTCGGCGGGTGCGACCGAGTCCTTCCAGCGGTGTTGGTGATGCTCGGGACCAACGGACGTGATCAGGCGAACCGGACGGTCGGGGAAGACGCCGCGGTTGCGCTTGCCGTTGCGACCGGCGCCCCACGGCGCCTCGATCCCGGAGCGGCCCTGCTTGTCGATGATGAAGATCGGGTAGAGCCGCTCGGCCAGATCCCGGTCGAGATCGCGGGCGGCGAGGGCGCCGAGGTTGGGGATGAACCGCGCATGCGGGCGGACGTCGCGGACCGCCTGGTCCCAGATCCCGACCAGCTGACTCAGCCGTCTCCGCCGCCACTCGACGTACTCATGCCAGCCTTCGGCTTGCTCGGCGACCGGGAGTTCGAGACCCGTGTCGTCGCGGAACGACCGACGAGCCGCCTCACTGTAGGAGATGCCGTAGTACCCCTCCCACCGGTTGGCGAAGATCGCATCCACGTCGTACTCGCGGACGATCTCGCGCGCCACCTCGGTGATGAACTCGCGGTGGTACGACGTGAACGCACACGTCAGCCAGATGTCGGGATGCGCCCAGTGCTCGAGCGGGTTGCCGTCGATGTCGCGGGCCAACCACTCGGGGTGCGCGGTCGCCGCGTCGGCGTGGATCGCGTGCGGGTCGACGCGGGCCATCACGCTCATGCCGAGGCTGCGGGCGCCTTCGACCAGCGTGCCGAACGGGTCGGTGTCACCGAGGTACTTGCTGCGGTAGTGGTACTCGAGCTGTGTCGGGTAGTAGGCGATGTAGCCGCCGGCGCTGATGCAGGTCGCGTTCGACTTGCTGTCCCGCATCAGGTCCAACCAGAAGTCCGCGTCAAAATGCTCCGGATCGTCCTCGGCCAACGTGATCTGAGCCCACCGAGTAGCCGCCAACGGCCAATCCGCATCCCGAGCCCCGATGATCCGCCCGTCACCCACGGCTGTTGCTGTCGCCCTCGCAGCCGACAGAGCCTCAGCCTCCGCAGCCGTGGTCCCGGCGGCTGTCGTCCTCCCGGCGGAGCGGGGGTAGCGGGCGGTGGGTGTTGTCGTCCCGTTGTCGGCCGCGGGTCCACCGGTGGTGTCCGTTGGCCCGGCCTCTGTCGGCTGCGTTTGCGTGACTGTCGCCTGCTGCTCGGGGTCGGTGTGCATCGCGCCTCCGGAGTCGGTCGGGTCGTAAGATTGTTAGACAAGTTTGCACGTATAGCAAGAGCTAGTGTTAGCCTTTTTCACATGGAGTACAGAGGGCATCGACTGAGTGTTAACGTCTCGATGCTGTTCACCGAGCTGCCGTATGCCGAGCGGTTCACCGCTGCCGCGGAGGCCGGTTTCACCGTCGTCGAGTCGTGGTGGCCGTTCGCCGTACCCGATCCCTCGCCGGCCGAGATCGACGACTTCGTGCGGATCGTCGAATCAGCTGAGGTTGAGCTCGGCGCGCTGAACTTTTACGGCGGCGACATACCGGCGGGCGAACGCGGCGTCGCCTCGCATCCGGACCGCCAGGACCAACTGGCCGCCAACACCCGAGCGATCGTCGCGATCGCCGAACGCACTGGCTGCCGGCTCTTCAACCTGCTCTACGGCCAACTCGACGATCGCTGGTCATCCGCGGAACAGGCAGCCACAGCAGCCGCAGCGATCCGATCCGCCGCAGAAGCGGTAGCTGGCTTCGGCGGCACCGTGCTGATCGAGCCACTCACCGAAGGATTGAACGGGCGCTATCCGTTGCACACGGCGGACGACGTACTGGCGATCCTCGATGGGCCATTGAAGGACGTGGACAACGTCTCGCTGCTGTTCGACACGTTCCACCTCGGCAGCAACGGAGTCGATCTCGTCAGCACCGCAACGGCGCTCGGCGCGAACATCGCGCACGTACAGCTCGCCGACAGCCCCGGCCGAGGCGAACCAGGCTCAGGCACCTTGCCGATCGACGCGACCCTCGACGCCTTGAAGGCCGCCGGCTACCAGGGGGACGCCGCCTGCGAGTACAAACCGACCACAGAGACGCGCTCCAGCCTGGCCTGGCTGGGCTAATCGTTGCGCGGGCTCTCGTCGGCGGCGACGCGTAAGGCGGCGGCGACCGCGGCCACGGCCGGTGTGCGACTTCGCCGCGTGAGCAGGAAGATCTCTCGGCCGATCTCCCCCTCGGCAGGTAGACGGACCGCGACCCCGGGAGCGCCGTAGCCGAGCACCAAATCCGGAAGCAACGCACCAGCCCCAGTCGTGCGGACCAACTCCAGCAAGATCAGGAAGTCGTCCGAGCTGTAGCGGAGATCGGGTTCGAACCCACCGAACTCCCGGCAGACCCGTACGTGCATCTCGCGGTGCCCGGTGCCGGGCTGACAAGCGGCCCAAGGTACGTCGGCCAATCGCGCGAGCGACACCCGCTCGACCGCAGCCTCCGGATGATCGGCAGGCAACACGACCCGAATGCGTTCGCGCAGCAACCGCTCGCGATCAAGGTCGGCGTGCACGGCCCGCGGTTGTCCGTCGTACTCGTCGCCGACCACGACGTCCAACTGGTGCAACCGCAACGCCGGCGCCGCCTGCTCCACCTCGACCTCGGCGGCCTCGATGCGGATCTCGGGATGGCTCACGGCCAACGCCCGTACCGCCGGAGCCACGATCCGCAGGAACGCGGACTGAAAGGCCGCTACCCGGACCACTCCGGCTGCCCGCCCGGCCGCGATCGTGGCCAGCTCAGCCTCAGCAGCCTCGACCCCTTCCAACAGCGCCGCCGCGTGCCGCACCAAGACCTGACCCGCAGCGGTCAGCCGGACATTGCGACCGATCCTTTCGAGCAACGGCGTACCGGCCTCGCGCTCCAGGACCGACAGCTGCTGAGAGATCGCACTCGGCGTGTACCCGAGCGCCCGCGCGGCGCCATGCACGGTGCCACGACCGTGCACCTCACGCAGCAGGCGCAGCCGGTGCAGATCCAACATCCGTTCAGCATAGCTACACATTGCTATACAAGAACACGCGATAGACCTGAACAGTTGATAGCCGGGACCATCGTTCTCGTGGGACGCCTCTTCTGCTTACTTTCCGCCGCCGGATTCGGGGCGATGGCCGTGTTCGGCAAATTGGCCTACGACGCAGGTGTGTTGGTGGACGCGCTGCTGCTGGTCCGCTTCGGGCTGGCCGGTGGACTGCTGATGACCATCGCATTAGCCCGAGGCGCACTGCGCCAACTCCCCCGCCGGGCCGTGCTGGCCGGGCTAGGTATGGGGGTCTTCGGCTACGCCGCGCAGGCCGGTCTCTACTTCTCCGCGCTGGCCAGAATCGACGCCTCACTGGTCGCGCTGATCCTCTACGTGTACCCGGTGCTGGTCATGGCCGGCGCGATCATGCTCGGCCGAGAGCGAGCGTCGCGACGGCGGGTCTGGGCGCTAGGCATTGCCCTGACCGGCATCGTGCTGGTGCTCAGCGGGGCGACGAGCGGTCGATTCAATTGGCTAGGCGCCCTGCTGGCGTTGGGCGCCGCGCTCACCTACACCGGCTACATCCTGGTCGGCGACCGAGTGACCGCCGACGTGCCCCCGCTCGCGTTGGCTGCGCTCGTCTGCATCGGAGCATTCGGCACGTTCCTAGTCGCCGGGTTCCTGCGAGGCGGCACCGACCTCGGCTTCGCTCCGATCGGCTGGTTGTGGCTGGGAGCGTTGGCTTTGGTCAGCACGGTCGGCGCGATCCTGCTGTTCTTCGCCGGGATGGCGCGGGTCGGCCCATCGGTCGCCTCGATCCTGTCCATCCTCGAGCCGGTGGTGACAGTGGTCGCGGCAGCAGTCGTGTTCGGCGAAACGCTGAGCGTGATCCAGTGGCTCGGCGGCTCGCTGGTGCTGGCAGCCGTACTGATCGTCCAATGGCCGCGCCGTCAATCGTTGTCTGGACTTTCGGTGGGTTCGGCGAAGGCGGCGGCAGACTTGAGGGTATGAACCGGCGGATGGCGTGGGCGGGAGTCGCCGCGCTTGCGATGACGGCTGCGAGCGCCTGTACCTCCGAGGGCGACGCGGCATCCCCCGCGTCAACTCCGAGCGCGACCTCCTCGACCCCCACCACGTCATCCGCTCCGCCGACCACACCGGCGCCCTCGACACCAGCACCGACACCGACCACCACGACTCCTACAGCGGCGCCGCATCCGGTGTCGCTGCAGGCGATGATGACGAAGAAGTACAACGGCGGGAACCTCCGCCTCGGCCGGGTGCTCGCTCGCAACTCCGCCTACACCCGGTACTACGTCACGTACCGGAGCGGCGCGCTGACGATCTCCGGCATCATGAACGTCCCCCGCACGCCCGGCAAGCACCCCGCACTCGTCCTGAACCACGGTCACATCGACCCGGCGATCTACACCAACGGCCGCGGCCTGATGCGTGAGCAGGACTACCTTGCCCGGCGCGGTTACGTTGTCTTACATACCGACTATCGCGGACATGCACAATCGTCTGACGATCCGCGCGAGGGCGTGGACATGCGCCTCGGCTACACCGAGGACGCGATCAACGCCGTACTCGCGCTGCGCACCTCCCCGTCCGTCGACCCGAACCGGATCGGCATGCTCGGCCGGTCGATGGGCGGCGGGGTCACCTACAACGCGATGGTCGCGCAACCCGGGCTGATCAAGGCCGGGGTCGTCTTCGCACCGGTCAGTGCCGACGCCGCGGACAACTTCAACCGCTGGATGCGGAACGACCGTCCGATCGGCGCGACCGTCCTGCGCGCGTACGGCGAACCCGCGCGGAACCCGGCGTTCTGGCGCAACGTGTCGGCGATCAACTTCTTCGACCGGGTCACTGAGCCGATGCTCATCCACCACGGCGAGTCCGACTCGACCTGCCCGATCGCGTGGTCCCGCGAGGCCCTCGCCGCCCTCAAGGCAGCCGGCAAGACCGCCTCGATGTACACCTACCCCGGCGAGGAACACGCCTTCGGCCCCGCCTGGCCGACCTCGATGGCCCGCACCGTCGCGTTCCTCGAGCAGCACGGACTCTGAAGCCGGATCTGCAGCCCGAGAGCGACGTCGCCGTACCACTGTGTGTGTTTGAGCGCATGATGGTGGGGTGGGCACGGAGCTTGTCGGCCGTGATGACGAGCTCGCGACCCTTGGGGGACTTGTCACCGGGCTGTCGACAGAGTCGGCCGCGGTGATCGTCAGGGGTGAGGCGGGTATCGGGAAGACGGCGTTGGTTCGGGTCGTGTTGGACGACGCGAACGCTGCCGGGCTGCGGGTTCTCCGCGGAGCGTGTGCTCCGATGTCGGGGGCAGTCGCGTACGGCGGGTTGGACCCGGCGTTGGCAGTGGTCCGGAGCGTCGCCGGCGGATCGTTCACGTCGTCCGCGGAGGGGCGGGCGCGGGCCGTTGAGGCGATGCTGACGAAGCTGCGTGAGATGGCGCGGGACGGCGCGGTCCTGGCCGTGGAGGACGTGCATTGGGCTGACACATCGACGCTCGACTTCTTGGCTCACCTGTGCCGCAATCTGCCGGAGTCAGGTCTGCTGGTCGTCTTCAGTTGGCGGGACGAGGAGACGGATCCTGGGCGTGAGCGCTGGATCGGTGAGCAGTTGCGCAATCCCGCGATCGTCGACGTGGCTCTGCGCCGGCTCACGCTCGCGGAGACGATCCGGCAGCTGACCGGCTATCCCACCGAGATCGGCGAAGCCGTGCACAGCCAAAGTGCGGGCAATCCGTATCTGAGTGCTGAGCTGGCCCGCGGTGGTGCAAGGCCGTCAGCCTCGTTACGACAGGTTCTAGGCTCCAGGCTGGACGCCGTCGCGCCCACGACTCGCCAGATCGTGGGGATCGCGGCGACGCATGGCCGCGCGCTGACGGACGACGAGCTGCTGGTGGCGGCCGCCGGTGACGCTGAGGCTGTCGCTGAGGCGTACGCGTCCGGGCTCATGGTGCGTGATCCCCCACACGGATGGACCGCTCGCCATCCGGTGCTGGCCGAGGTGGCTGGACAGTATGAACGATCGGGTGACGCGGACCAGGCCTTGGTATGGGCAGTGCGCGCCGCGGAGGCGGCCGAGCAAGGGTTCTCGATCGCCGAGGCCGGGCATTGGTACGCCGTCGCCGCGTCGATGTGGGACAGCGCGAACCACAGGCGGTCAGGGGTACCGCAGAAGCTGGCATTGCTGGATGCAGCCGCCAATCATCTCGGCGCGATCGGACAGGCGGATCGGGCCATGGAACTGTTGGACGGCGAGCTGTCTGCCGACACCGGCGCGGCCGATCTTGTGGTGCGCGCGGCGTTGACGCGCAGCTGGTTAGGCATGGTCCTGGGCACCACCGAGGGCGCGGTGCGCGATGTCGAGCTGGCCGAACAGCTCGCTTCACCCGGGGACGAACTCACCTGGGCGCGTATCCAGGCGCGGCGCGCGATGGTGCTGGGCACCGCACACCGGTGGGACGAGGCACTCGGCCCGGCAAGAACCGCACTCGAGCTCGGAACCAGGTGTGGCGACAGACGAACGGTCGGCACCGCCCATACCTTGTTGGGTCTCGCGGCGGTTCTCTCCGGCGATGTCACGGAGGGACTTGGGCGTTACGAAACAGCGCTGGTGATCGCGCAGCGGCTGGCCGAGCCAGAGGATCTGGCGATGGCAGGCGTCATGCTGACCGACCTCTATTTGCGGCTGGGCGAGGCCGATCAGGCGGCCCGCGTCGGGCACATGGTCCGGAACGCGGTGCATCCACTCATGCTGGGGCGGCATTGGCTCGAAGACGTCATGGATGGCAACGTCGTCTCCGCGCTGTACGAGTCGGGCCGCTGGGACGAGGCGCTGGCGTGGCTGTCCGACCCGTCGGTGCCGTCGGAGCTGGGGTTCTTCCAAGGGGTGTTGGCTCTGGTACGTCTGGCGCGAGGTGACATCACGGCCGCTGAGGAGCTGCAGACCCAGGCGACATCGTTGGCCGAGCGTGACCAACCGCAGTTCGTGGCGTTGTACGGCGAGGTTCAGACACGTCTGCTGCTTCAGACCGGTCGCGCTGACGAGTCTCTGCAGCTGGCGTTGTCGATCGCCGAGAGAGTGCATGTGACCCTCGATCAGGATGAAACGGTCGATCTCCTCCTGGCCGGGCTGGACGCAGCAGCGACTGTCGCTGCGCCAGAGTCTCTCGAACGGCTCGTCTCGTTGCTCAAGGCACCGACCAGCGGTAGGACGGCGGCCGCGGTGGCCGCGATGGTGGAGGGCGAGCGGTCGCGGGCGGCAGGTGTCTTGCGTGTCGAGCCGTGGCTGACCGCGGCGCGCGAGTGGGCCACGCTGGGTCGGCCATTCGACGAGGCTCGCGCGCGGGTACGGGCCGCCGAAGCCCTACTCGAGCGCGGAGCCGGCCCGGAGATCCGGCGCACGGCCGCGGACCAACTGCGTGCTGCGAAGTTGCTTGCGGAACAGCTCGGCGCACTGCCGCTACTCGAGGACATCGACCGCCTTCGGCAACTGGCCAGACTCGATCTCCAGCCAGCCGCCGAACCCCACCACGCGGCCCAGCATGCTCGCGAACCAGAACCGGATGCACCCCTCTGGCCCCCGGTTCTCACCGAACGCGAACAGCAGGTACTCGTCCTGCTCACCGACGGTCTGACCAACCGTGAGATCGGCAAAGCACTGTTCATGAGCCCGAAGACCGCCAGTGTGCACGTCACTCACATCATGGAGAAGTTCGGCGTCCAAAGCCGTGTGCAGGTTGCCGCACTGGCCGCGCGACTCGGACTGGACAAGCGTCCTGCCACGCCGACCTGACCCTCCGGCGGACGCACGTCGTCGGGATCAGGTGGCCCGTTTTTGGCGACGGTGGTACAGCTGGACTGCGCCCAGGGTGAGGCCGGCACCGGCCGCGCCCAGGACGACCCCGATCTGGAGTGCGGCCGTGGCGTTGTCATCGGACGAGTTCGCCGCCGTCGACGCGTTGACCGCAGCCGCCTCATACAGCGGGTCGTCCGCGGGATAGTTGTGGTCCCGCACCGGCGGGTCGTGCGGGACGACTACGGCGGGCGCTGAACTCTCCGCCGGCAGCCCGGCCGCAGCCGTCGCCGCAGCGAGCGGGCTGAGGCAGACTCCGAGCATCGATCCGACGACGACGCACTTCTTGGGGTTCATGGCTTCTCCTTGTGGCGAGTGGTCCTGTCTCACCACGGTCGATCACCACGCCGAACCCCACATCGTGCGAACGCGCATCGATCACGACGGCGATGCCTTAGCCACGGAGCGCAGGTCCTTAGCCGGCCGGTTTTCGCGCGCTCACGGCGTACATCGTGAGGGACAAGTGGAACGCGCCGCGGTCGGCGGCGTCGGCGATTCCCTGAGCGAACGCCTCGGCCTCCGCGCGGGTGATGATCCCGGCCTCGAGGGAGGTCAGGTGCATCATCGAGACGAAACCCTGCCGCGCGCCTTCCTGCGCTTCGATCCAGGTCGCGGCGGTCTCGCCGGTGATCTCCAGGCCGGCGCCGGCGAGCAGGCCGCGCAGCCGGCGACCGGAGTACGGGTTCGCCGAGTCGCCGACGAAGTAGTCGACCATGCGCTTGAGTACGGCGGGATCCGCCGGGTGGATGATCGCGGTCGACCAGTCCGTGTCGATCAACGCGATCCGCCCGCCGGGCCGCAGTACCCGGGCCATGTCCTGCACAGCGCCGGCCGGGTCCGCCACATGTTGCAGCACCCGCTCGCTGCGCAGCGCGTCCACCGACTCCGGCTCGAAGGGCAACGCTCCGGCGTATCCGTCGACGAACTCGACGGTCGCTTCCGCGGCACGGTCCACGGACTCCCCGGTCGCTTCCGCGTCCCCGTCCACGGACTCTACGTTCGTTCCCGCGGCACGCTCCACGGTCGCTTCCGTGGCGCGCCGTACCGCTTCCGCCCGAAGGCCCGCGCTCGGTTCGACACCGATCGCCCGCCCGTGAGCGCCGACCAGCTTGGCGAACCGGACGACGTCCTCGCCGGTCCCCGAGCCGACGTCGACCGCGGTCTCTCCAGCGGCCGGCGCGAGTTGTTCGAGCGCCCACGCCTTCAGGGTCTGTACGGCGGGCCGCTGCGCCATCAGGTCCAGGATCATCGCCAGCTTCGCGGTGTCCTGCGTCTCCGCGTCCGCGAGCTTGAAACTCCCCCGCGACATGTCGATCCCGGACTCGTCCGTCTCCGCCATCCCACTCCCCCTGTCGACGTCGTCGCACTCCCTTGCGATGCGATCGACGGATCGCACTCCCCTAGCGGTGCGATCGAGCGTAGCGCCGGACGAGCCCGGGGCCGACTGTGTTTTGCACCTTAGGGCAACGGTTCCCAGTCGTCGTCGCGCATCCGGAGGATCGCCCACCCCACCGCGGCGAACCCGGCTGCCTGCAGACCCCAGCCGACGAGATCGAGCGTGTGACTGACCAGCACGACCGCGGCGACGAAGTGGATCGGCTGCGAGATCGCGGTCGCGACCGCAGCCCACCGGGGCACGAGGTGCGAGCGCCACATCGCGATCCCGAGCAGGATCGTGCCGATCACATGACCGAGGACGAACGTGACACCGGCGACGTCCATCGACCCGTGCGTGGCCTCGGCGGCCCGGGTGATCGCGGCCGGATCCAGACCCGCCGTACCTGCGGACCAGATGAAGATGTCGCTGGATGCCATCCACGGAAGAGCGAGATACCCCGGTACGACGAGCAGCAGAGCGATCGCGGTAAGCCACGGGGCCCGGCGACGGGTGACCCGGCCGACGGCGTACACGCCGGGGACCAGCGTCAGGATCCCGATGAATCCCAGCCAGAGAACGAGCGAGCCTCGATCGAGATTGCCGACGATCTTCGTGGTGATGGTCGCCGGGTCGTCGACCGTGTCGTACGGGAGGAAGTACCGCAGCAGCGCGATCGCGGCCGGGCCGATCGGCAGGATCAGTGCGGCGAACCACCGCGATACGGGTCGTACGTCGGCTCGCGTCGTACTGGTCATTGTCTGGGTCATCGCACACCTGCCAACTCACGGGACGGCAGCAGCACCGCCACGACTCCGAAGATTGTTGCCGCCACACCGACTCCTGCGGCCGCGACGGCGGCTGTGGGGACGTCGGAGGCGAAGAATGCCGGCACAGCCAGGAGCGCCGAGGCGAGCCGCAGCGTGATGAGCGGCGCCAGCGGCCAGCGTTTGCCTTGCCACGCGAGTCCGACCAGCACCAGGCTCACCAGACCGATGACCGCCGCACCGATCGCGATCTCCATCGGCGGGTGCTCCCCATCGGTCAAGACCGGCGTCAGCAGATCCGCGACCGACACCAGCGCCAGTACAAGCAACCCCACCTTGTTCTTGCCAGACATGTTGTTCTTGTCAGACACATTGGTCTTGTCAGACATGTTTTCCCCTCTCTCAGGGCACCACTGTCTGGCGATCACCCCGTCTGACACCTGGGCACGCACTCCCCCGCCATCAGGCAATCCCCCGACCCGCCCGGGAACCCAATCCCGAGACGCCGGGACATCTCCAGGCGCACACTGCCGGTATGAAGGCCTCAAACCACCCCACCCACCGAGGCCTGGCCGACGGGCCCGGCGGGCCCAGTCGCGCGCCGGCAGGCGGGCCCGGCGAGACCTCCGACCGCCCCCACGGCGGGCTCGCGGACGGACTCGACGAGGCCTCCGACCGGACCGACCCCGGACCGGCGGGCGGGCTCGGCGGCTCCTCGGACCGGAACCGGCGTTGGCTGGCGGGTGGGCTGGGCGGGTTCGTCGCCGCGGAAGTGGTCGCCGCCCTCATCCTCGCTGCGGTGCTGGGGTGGGGCTGGCAGATCCTGGTCGAGGCGTTCGTGGTGACGAACGGGTTGATGGGGCTGACGTTCGGGCTGTGCGGCGCGGTGATCGCGTGGCATCGGCCGAGCAACCCGATCGGCTGGTTGTTCATCGCCGATGGCATCGGACACGCCACGACGGCGGTGACCACGCCGATCGGCCAGCTGATGGGCGACGCGGACGCCCCGATGGTCGCCCAGCGCCTGATCGTCACGCTCTCGATGGCGGCCTGGCCGTGGTCGATCGGCCTGTTCCTTCCGCTGGCGCTCCTGCTGTTCCCGACCGGCAGTCTGCTCTCACCCCGCTGGCGCTGGGCCGCGATCGGCATCATCGCCACCGCACCTCTGTTCGTCCTGGAGATGGCCGGCGATGGCAGCGCACCCGGCGAGGGACTTCCGCCCGGCTACCTGAGCTTCTCGTCGTACGACGCTCTTCAGCCGCTCTGGACGATGACCGAACTCCGCAACCTCGTCGCGTTGCTGCTGGCCATCACCTGTCTGACGATCAGGTACCGCCGGGCTGACGAAGTGGGCCGTCGGCAACTCCTGTGGTTGCTGCTGGCATCCGTCATCGCGATCCTCTTCGTGACCCCGTGGTCCTTCATCGCCGGCACCCCGATCCTGGTTCTGCTGGCGATTCCGTTGATTCCGGTGGCAGTCGCGGTCGCGATCGTGCGCTACCAACTCCTCGACATCCGGCTGGTCGTGTCGCGCGCACTGACCTGGGCCCTGCTGTCATTGGTTGCCGTCGGCGCCTACGCGGCCCTGGCCGCGATCCTGGGTTCGCTGATCTCTTCGCGGGTCGGGCGATCCGCCGCGATCACGGTCCTCATTGCCCTGATCATCGCTCCGATCCTGCCGCGCCTGCAGCAGCTCGTCGATCGCGCCCTGTACGGCGACCGCCGCGACCCTGCTCGCGTCGCGTCCCGTGTGGGCGAGCAACTATCGGCCGGTCTACCCGGTGTCGTCGCCTCCATCCGCTCGGCCCTCCGGTTCCCGTATGTCGCTCTGATTGTCGACAACGCGATCGTCGCCTCGGACGGTTCGCTACCGGTCACCGTCGTACCGCTGGAGCTCGAGTACGGCGGGACCACGGTCGGCGTACTGAACATCGGCCTGAGGTCGGGCGAGTCGGAGTTGTCGTCGACCGACCGCAACGTGATCGGCCTGGTCGCCGTACCGCTAGCCGTCGCCGTCCACGCGACCCGTCTGTCCGCCGAACTGCAGTCGTCCCGCGAGAAGCTGGTCTCGGCCCGCGAGGAGGAACGCCGCCGAATCCGCCGCGACCTGCACGACGGTCTCGGCCCGACACTGACTGGCGTCGCGTTCACCGCCGACGCGGCCGCCAACTTGATATCCACCGACACAGACCAGGCACGCAACCTTCTCAGCACGTTACGCAGTGACACTCGTATGGCAATTGCCGATGTACGACGACTAGTCGACGACCTGCGACCGCCCGCGCTGGACGAACTCGGCCTGGTCGGAGCACTGCGGCAGCGCGCCGACCAGCTGTCGTTCCGGGCGGATGGGGCGTCGATCCAGGTGGAGGTCTCGGCGGACGGGTTGCCGGCGCTGCCCGCGGCTCTGGAGGTCGCGGCGTACCGGATTGCGACCGAGGCGCTCACGAACATTGTCAGACACTCGCACGCGACATACGCCGTACTAGCGTTGCGCTGTGACAAGGACCTGGAGATCGAGGTGACCGACGACGGGCCGCCGAACGGCGAGTGGCGTCCCGGCGTCGGGCTGCACGCGATGCGGGAGCGCGCCGCGGAGCTCGGCGGTCGGTTCGAGGCAGGGCCGTCGCCTAGCGGAGGCGTCGTACGGGCGAGTTTTCCGTTGGAGCACGCATGATTCGCGTGGTGCTGGCCGATGATCATCCGGTCGTACGTGCGGGATTGTCAGCCTTGCTCACATCGCTGCCAGGGATCGAGGTCGTGGGTGTCGCCGCGACCGGCCGCGAGGCGATCCGTGAGGTGGTCACGTCGCGCCCGGATGTCGCCGTACTCGATCTGCAGATGCCCGACCTCGATGGGTTCGCGGCAACGCGCGAGTTGGCGCGATCGGCGCCGGACGTCGCCGTACTGGTGCTGACGATGTTCGAGGACGACGACTCGGTCTTCGCCGCGATGCGCGCCGGCGCGCGCGGCTACCTGGTCAAAGGCGCAGAGCAGGACGAGATCGCCCGGGCCATCCGCGCCGTCGCCGCCGGGGAGGCGATCTTCGGCCCCGGCGTCGCCCGCCGCGTCCTGAGCTTCTTCTCCGCACCTCCGCCCGCGGCCGAGCCGTTCCCTGAGCTCACCACCCGCGAACGCCAGATCCTCGACCTGCTCGCGGCCGGCCTCTCCAATACCGCCATAGCCAACCGCCTCGACCTCGCCGCCAAGACAGTCGCCAACAACGTCTCCACCATCTTCACCAAACTAGGCATCGCCGACCGCGCCACCGCCATCATCCAGGCCCGCAACGCCGGCCTGGGCTCCGAGCAAACCTGAGCTTCCGGAAGAAGAGGTTGCACCTGGCGACGACTTCTTCCCGAGAAGCGCGGAAGCGGGCACGGCGGGGTACTCCGTCGTGCGGAAGCCGTCAGGTGATTGCGCGGAGGTAGCGGTTGCCGATGGTTTTGAGGTGCTGGACGAGTTCCGGCGGGTTGTCGACGTGGAAGTCGAGGCCGAGCATGCCGATGTAGACGGCAACGATCTCGAGGGATTCGGCGCCGGTGACGAGCACGCTGGTCGCGTCGTCGACGGACTCGACCACACCGACCGCGGCATGGATCCGGGACAGGACCTCCTGGGCGGGAGCGAAGACGGTGATGCGGGCGTGGACCTTCCACCCCGTTGTCGCGACATCTCGCAGTACGAAGTCTGTGTAGTCGTCACCCGGCATCGGGCGCGGCTGGTAGCGACGACCTGTTGCCATCCGCAACGACATCCAGTCGACGCGATAGGTGCGCCAGGCGTCGGCCTCGTCGCGCGCGACCAGGTACCAGTACCGCTGCCAGCTCACCAAC
Organism: Kribbella sp. NPDC049174; assembly: GCF_043197365.1. NCBI lineage: Bacteria > Bacillati > Actinomycetota > Actinomycetes > Propionibacteriales > Kribbellaceae > Kribbella > Kribbella sp. NPDC049174. Next base: position 287,720 of record NZ_JBICSZ010000010.1, read on the forward strand.
CGATACGGCTCCACCAGGATGGGCAGATCGGATCCGCTTCCCGATCCCGGACCGCGGAACGGAGCGTCGACAGGTACCGAATAGTCGAAGCGCAGATAGTGCTCGTCTCGGATACAGGCCGCGACCGCAGTCAGCACCGCCGGGTCGATCTCGGGATCCGGCACGTTGGACCCGGTGTTGTCCGGACCCTTCTCCATCGTGCTGTGGATCGCGTTCACCTGTCGCCGGAGCCGATGCGGCAGCACCTGCTCGAGCTTCGTCAACGCCCGCGCACTGCTCTCCGCCATCCCGACCACGCCGGCTCCCGTCCGCAGGCCGACGGCGACCGCCACCGCTTCCTCATCGTCCAAGAGCAACGGCGGCAGCTTGGCACCGACCCCCAGCTGGTAGTGCCCGGCCGGCCCACGGGTCGCGTCGACCGGGTACCCGAGCTCGCGCAGCCGGTCGATGTCGTTCCGGATCGTCCGGGTGGTGACCTCGAGCCGGTCGGCCAGCTCCGCGCCGGTCCAGGCCGGGCGGGTCTGCAGCAGCGCCAGCAGGCTCAGCAACCGCGACGAAGTCTCGAGCAAATTCATCTCCTAAATAGGAATCTAGTGTTCCTATAAGGATTCTACTGTGAAGCCATGAGCACAAACGAGAGCATCCGGCCCTTCACCGTCGACATCGCCCAGGCTGACCTGGACGATCTGCTCGCCCGCCTCGCGCGGACGCGGCTGCCCGAACCCGTTCCCGGCGACAACTGGGACTACGGCACCCCGAACCACTACCTCCGCGAGATGGTCGACCACTGGCAGCACGGGTTCGACTGGCGGGCGCAGGAAAAGCGGATGAACGAGTTCCCGCACTACCTGACCGAGATCGACGGCCAGACCGTCCACTTCATCCACGTCCCGTCGGCGGTCGAGGGTGCGACGCCGCTGCTGCTGACCCACTCCTACCCGGGGTCGTTCGTCGACTTCCTCGACATGATCGGCCCGCTGACCGATCCGGTCGCGTACGGCGGCTCGGCCGAGGACGCGTTCTCCGTCGTCGTACCGTCCATCCCCGGTTTCGGTTTCAGTACGCCGCTGGTCGACCGCGGCTGGACGATGGCCCGGGTGGCTCGCACCTTCGACACCTTGATGCGCCGGCTCGGCTACTCGTCGTACGGCACTCATGGCTCCGACGCCGGCGCGCTGGTCGGGCGGGAGCTCGGCATCCTGAACCCCGAGGGCTTCCTGGGACTGCACGTACTTCAACTGTTCTCGTTCCCGTCGGGCGATCCGGCCGAGTTCGAGAAGTTCACGCCGGCGGACTACGCGGCGCTGGAGCACCTGCAGTGGTTCCAGTCGGTCGGCGGATACAACCAGATCAACGCGACCCGCCCGCAGACCGTCTCCGTCGGCATCTCCGACTCGCCGGTCGGCCAGCTCGCCTGGAACGAACTGTTCAACAGCTTCGGCAACGGAACCAGCCTGGTCACGCAGGACCAGATCCTGACCGAGGTGTCGCTGTACTGGTTCACCAACAGCTCCGCCGCGGCCGGTCGCTACCACTACGAAGAGGCCCATTCCGGCACCGAACCGGTCCAGAACCACGCCCCGACCGGCGTCGCCGTGTTCGCCGACGACTTCAAGACGATCCGCCCGCTGGCCGAGCGCGACAACACCAACATCGTCCACTGGTCCAACTTCGAAACCGGCGGCCACTACGCGTCGCTGGAGCGCCCGGAGGAACTCACCGCCGACCTCCGCAAGTTCTTCGCCAGCCTGCGCTGACCACCCGCTGGAACAGCCCGGGGCCACTACGGCTCCGGGCTTCCGGCTGTGCGCGAGGCCCTCGACGGTTGAGCTAGTGCTTGGTCAGGAACGCTTTCAGCGATTTCTCGTCGAACGACGGTTTGTCCACCTCGATCGACTCGTCGCCCACGGTCAGCCTGACTGTCCCCGGACCATGACGCCGGCAAATCCAATGCCGCAGTACGGCGACCAACCCGGGAATCGTGCCATCCGGCCCGCTCAGCGCAACCGCCGTCGCCGGCTCGTCCCCGATCCCCGCCTGAGTCATGAACTCCTGCTCAGCCAGCTCCTTCCGCAACTGCCGAACAGCCTTCCCCACCCGCTCGGCATCAAGCTCAGCCCCCAACACCCGAACCTCAACCCAACGCCCTTCACCCATCCCCCCAGGCTACTCAGAACACCCCTGTGGATAACTCCCGCCGCGCGAGGCGCCCCGCTCCTAAGCTGTTGCCCATGGATCCCGAAACCGAGTACCTGCTCCCCGGTGGCGACCGTGTCTGGGTGCTCACCACCGCGGAAGCCTCGAAACACCTGTCCAACCTCTTGAACCTGTTCCGCTCCGGCGCGACCGAGCCGCTGATCTTCGGTGATGCCGGCCAGCCTGAGGGCGTCGTCATTCCGTTCGAGGTCTGGCGCGCCCTCGAAGCCGCCGCCACTGACGAGGAGGGCTTCGACTCCAGCTACTCGGTCCTCCGCCACCGCCTCGCAAACCCCCAGCCGTCAATCCCCATCGAAGAAGTCGCCGATGAGCTCGGCTTGGACCTCAGCGAGCCCGTCGACGACTCCGACCTGCCCAAGCCGCAATGACGCAGTACCGCCTCCTCATTCACCGGGAGGTGCTGCAACAACTGGCCGTACTCAAGCGAGCAGCCGCGACTCAAACACCCGGTGGCCTGCGCCGCCGCGAACTCGAGGCCCTCGAGCTTGGGCTTCGCGCTCTCGCGCATGGTCAGGAAGAACTCTTCGCCGGCAAACGACTCGGCTTCGGCAAGTACGACCTCAGCGACTGTGCAGAGATCAAGCTCCCAGTGATCCCGGAGGCCCGGCGCAACCACGAACTCGGCCCCTCCCACCGCCTGCTGTACCGGGAGTTCGAGGCCGAGGACGGCGGCCTGCCCTACCGCGAGATCGTCGCGTTCGAACCACGCAAGAATGACCGCCCGTTCGACGTCGCCGCAGCCCGCCTCGGTCGCGCCCGCGGCACCAGGATCCAAACCTTGGCCGGCGTGGCCGTCACTTCCCACGCCGCTCCGATCCGCCAGGCCCTGCCACCCGACATCCGCGACGCCATCGCCGCCACATCCGGCGTCGGCCGCGCCTCCGGAGCCGTCAGGCCACCTGAGCCCGCCGAGCAGTCACGGACTCACCCGCGCCGCGACGGTCCGCCCGGTCGAGAATTCTGATCCATCTCACTGGTGAGCGGCGTGTGAACTCCAGGGTGTCGGGTGCGGATGGGCCGAAAGCGTGCTGTGACTGAACCGTTGCGGGCTCGGCATCGTTCATTGGGGTGTGACGGCGATCACAGACTCTTCGTCGCGCCTCGATGAGGGAGGGAATACATGGTGGCAAGGAGAGCACGGCTATTCGCAGCGGCCATTGCGATCGGGTTGGCGGCCACGGCGACAGGCAGTGTGGCGACCGCGGGCCGGGAAGACTCGGGCAGTTCGCCGACCACGGTGCGCGAGCAGTTGACCGGCTACGAGGAGGACCCGGCTCCGATCTCGACGAACGGCTCGGGGCGGTTCCAGGCCCACATCGACGACCGGAACAAGCAGATCACCTATCGGCTGACCTACAGCGCGTTGGAGGGCACGGTCCAGCAGGCGCACATCCACTTCGGCGGGAAGGCGCAGAGCGGCGGGATCAGCGTGTTCCTCTGCACCAACCTGGGCAACGGCCCCGCCGGAACCCAACTGTGCCCCGCGGCACCAGCGACCGTGACCGGCACAATCAGGGCCGCCGATGTCATCGGTCCGGTCGGCCAGAGCCTGCTCGCCGGCCAGTACGACGACTTCGTCAAGGCCCTGCGGAACGGCACGACGTACGTCAACGTCCACAGCTCCGCCTTCCCCGGCGGTGAGATCAGGGCCCAACTAGGCCACGACCACCACAACTGACGCAGCCATCAAGGGCGGGCCGAACCGGCCCGCCCTGCTCTATCCAAACCTCCGCGCCGCCCGGTGAAACCGATCGCCAACGTCCCGGGCCGCCGCGGCCAGCTCCGGCGCGTCCAGGACCTCGAAGTCCGCGTCCAGCAGCCCCAACCACAGCGCCAACTGATGAGGGTCGTCGGAGCCCATCTCGACGATGCACGTGTCCTCGTCGACTACGTCTGGCTCGATCGGAATCGGCATCCGGTTCTGCACGTACGCCGCCGAGGCGAACACCTTCACCCGGGCCCGGTACTGCCACGACGCCTCACCGACAGAGCGCCGTACAAACTCAGCAACGTCCTCCTCGGGCAACTCCCGAGGTGTGAACCGCGGCCCATTCGGCGTCTTCAACCGCATCCGATCGACCCGGAACGTCCGCCACGCCTCACGATCGTTGTCCCAAGCAACCAAATACCAGCGCCTCCCCCACGCCACCAACCGATGCGGCTCAACCGCCCGCGGCGGCTGCATCTCGTCGCCGACCGGACGATCCACCTCCGCGGTCGGCTCGTCGCTGCCTTCCTGCCGACTCCCCCAAACCCCGCCGCCCCCGCCGGCGTAGTCGAACCGCAAACCCTCCCGATCCCGAACCGCTCCCGCGATCGCCGTCAACACCTCAGCATCAACCCGACCCCCACCCCCACCCACCGCAACCGTCGCCCCCGCCAACGTCCGAACCCGATGTCGCAACCGCGACGGCAGCACCTGCTCCAACTTCACCAACGCCCGAACCGATGTCTCCTCGATCCCCGCAATCCCGCCCGCGGCCGCCGACCTCAACCCCACCGCAACAGCCACCGCCTCATCGTCATCCAGCAACAACGGCGGCAACTCCCCACCAGCCCCCAGCCGATACCCACCCGCCACCCCGGGCCGAGCCTCGACCGGATACCCCAACCCCCGCAGCCGCTCCACATCAGTCCTGAGCGTCCGAGTCGACACGCCCAGCCGCTCGGCAAGGTCGGCCCCCGACCAATCCCGCCGTACCTGCAGCAACGACAACAAGCGCAACAACCGCGCCGACGTCTCCAACATCCCGTCATCGTCCCACCGATAGCGGAAGACGGACTTCCGCAATAGCCGGCTTCGACCCCGTCACCTGCAGGCTCGACCTGTGCGGCCGCCACACCTATCGGGCGAGCAGTGTGTCTCCCTACGACATGGAACAGCGTTCGCGCTGCACCTAACTTCCAGCCATGGATCCAAGCAACGCGCCCGGACGCGATTCCGGGGCGGTGATCGAGACCACCGGACTGAGCAAGAGCTTCCGCGGCTTCACCGCCGTCGACCAGGTCGACCTCACCGTCTCGGAAGGTGACGTGCACGCGCTGGTCGGGCCGAACGGCGCGGGCAAAACGACGCTGTTCAACCTGCTGACCGGCTTCCTCAAGCCGAGCGCCGGGCAGATCAGGCTCGATGGCCGGGACATCACCGGCTCGTCCCCCGAACGGATCGCGCGGCTGGGTGTGGCCCGCTCGTTCCAGATCACGAACCTGTTCGAGCAGTTGACGCTGCAGCAGCACGTCGAGCTTGCGCTGATGGGTACGACGAAGCTCGGCCACCGGTTCTGGGTGTCCGACCGGGTGCTGGCCAGGTTCGCGGACCGCGCGGGCGAACTCCTCGACGAGGTCGGGCTCGCCAGGCAGCGCGACGTACCGGCTGGAACTCTCGCGTACGGGCAGAAGCGCGCACTCGAGCTTGCCCTCGCACTCGCTCTCGATCCCGCTGTGCTGCTGCTCGACGAGCCGACGGCCGGCATGGGGATGGAGGACGTCGAGCGAACGGTTGAGCTCGTCAAGCGGATCCGCGCGAACCGCACGGTCGTCCTCGTCGAGCACAACATGAGCGTCGTCGCTGGCCTCGCCGACCGGGTCACGGTGCTGCAATTCGGCCGGATCCTGACCGAGGGCACGTACGACGAAGTACGCAACGACCCGCGGGTGATCGAGGCGTACCTGGGTGGTGAGTCCGCTGCTTAGCGTGCAGGGCGTCAACGCGTCGTACGGCGAAGCGCAGGTACTGCGGAACGTATCGCTCGACGTGGCAGCGGGTGAGGTGGTCACCCTGGTCGGCCGCAACGGCGCCGGGAAGACGACCCTGCTCCGATGCCTGATGGGACTGCACCGGCCGACCTCGGGAACCATCACCCTCGACGGCACGGACATCACCGGCCTGCCGGCTCACCGACGTACCCGTCGAGGTCTCGGACTCGTCCCGGACGACCGTGGGATCTTCGCCAGTCTGAGCGTCGAGGAGAACCTCAGGCTGCCACCCGGCGTCAGCGACAGCGCTTGGTCGATGGACCGCGTGTACGAGTCGTTCCCGGTGCTGAAGGAACGCCGCAAGTTCCCTGGTACGAAGCTTTCCGGCGGCGAGCAGCAGATGCTCGCCATCGCCCGCGTATTGCGGATGGGTGCTCGGCTGCTGCTGTGCGACGAGCCGACCGAAGGTCTTTCGCCGGTGCTCGTGCACCAGATCGGCGACATCCTGCGCGACGTCAAGGCGGCCGGGGTGACGGTACTGCTCGTCGAGCAGAACGTCCGGTTCGCGTCAACCGTTGCCGACCGCCACTACCTGCTCGCCCAAGGCCGGGTCGCGCAGACGCTGGACAACACCGAGGTCAAGGAACGCGAGCACGAGTTGCTCGAATACCTCGGAATCTAACGCACCATCGGAGGAGAAGGACATGCGACGAAACCTCATCCCGGCGATCTCGACCCTGGCCGTCGTCTCGCTGCTGGCAGCCTGTGGCGGCGGGGCGGGCGGCCCATCCGGTGGCGGCGGGAAGGTCAGTGACGACAAGATCGTGCTGGGCGTCATCAACGACCAGACCGGCATCTACAGCGAGCTGTCCGGCCCGAACGCGGTCAAGGCGGTGCAGATGGCGATCGACGACTTCAAGGCCAAGCACGGCGACGACGCCGTCAGCAAGAACATCGAGGTGGTCGTCGCCGACCACCAGAACAAGCCCGAGATCGCGAACACCAAGGCGCAGGAGATGTACGACCGGCAGAAGGCCGACGCCATCTTCGACGTACCGACGTCGTCCGCGGCGCTGGCGGTCGCAGGACAAGCGCTGGCGAAGAAGAAGCTCTACTTCAACGTCACCGCGGCGACAACCGAGCTGACCGGTGGCAAGTGCAACAAGTACACATTCCACTATGCCTACGACACGTACATGCTAGCCAATGGCACAGGTACGACAGTGACCGAAGCCGGCGCGAAGAACTGGTACATCGTCTACCCGGACTACGCGTTCGGGCAGGACATGGAGAAGAGCTTCTCCACCGCCGTCGAGAAGGCCGGTGGCAAGGTCGTCGGCAAGAAGTCGTCGGAGTTCCCGAACACCAGCGGCGACTTCTCGTCCCAGCTGCTCCAGGCACCGGCCGCCAACCCCGACGTACTCGGCGCCATGCACGCCGGCGGTGAACTGGTGAACCTGGTGAAGCAGTACAACCAGTTCAAACTGAAAGACAAAGGTGTCGGTCTGTCTGTCGGTCTGATGTTCATCACTGACATCCACTCACTCGGACCAGACGCACTGGCGGGGACGCGCTTCACCGATGCCTGGTACTGGAACTTCGACGAGCAGAACCGCGAGTGGGCCGACAAGTTCAAGGAGAAGACCGGCTCCCGGCCGTCGTTCGCGCACGCCGGCAACTACTCGGCCGCGATGAACTACCTCGAAGCCGTCCAGGCCGCCGGCACCGACGCGTCAGACGACGTGGTGAAGAACCTGGAAGGCAAGGAGATCAACGACTTCTTCCTGCGCAACGGCAAGATCCGGGCCGAGGACCACCGCGTCATCCACGACGCCTACCTCGCCGAGGTGAAGCCGAAGAGCGACGTCAAGGAGGAGTACGACTACGAGAAGATCGTGACCACCATTCCCGCGGACAAGGCGTTCAAGCCGGTGTCCGAGACCACCTGCAAGATGGGGTAGGGATGAGCGATCTGCTTCAGCACGCGTTCAACGGCCTGGTCAACGGCAGCTTCTACGCACTGCTCGCACTCGGGCTGGCCGTCATCTTCGGCATGCTCGGCGTGGTCAACTTCGCCCACGGCGCGTTCTACATGCTTGGTGCGTTCGGCGCGTTCATCCTGCTCAACGAGGCCGGCGTCAACTTCTGGATCTCCCTGCTGGTGGTGCCGCTGGCGCTCGGCGCGGTCGGGATGGCCCTGGAGCGGTTGCTCGTCCGCCGGTTGGTCGCGCTGGATCCGCTGTACAACTTCCTGCTGACGTTCGGCCTGACGCTGATCTTCCAGGATCTGCTCCGGATGAAGTACGGCTCGCAACCGCAGCCGTATCCGCAACCGGCCGGGCTGCGCGGGACGATCGACCTCGGATTGTTCGACTTCCCGGCGTACCAGGTGTTCGTGCTGGTGTTCTCCGTCCTCGTCTCGCTCGGCGCTTGGTTGCTCCTGGCCCGGACTCGGGTCGGGATGATCATCCGGGCGGCGACCGAACGGCCTGAGTTGACTCGTGCGATGGGGATCGATGTGGGGCGGTGGATCTCGCCGGTCTTCGGGTTCGGGATCGCGCTCGCCGCGCTGTCCGGCGTACTGGCCGCTCCGATGCGGGCGGTGAGTCCGCTGATGGGGGCGGACCTGATCATCCTCGTGTTCGCCGTCGTCGTGATCGGTGGCCTTGGGTCGATCTTCGGCTCGGTGGCCGCTGGGTTCCTGATCGGCATGCTGCAGGCGCTCGGCAACGTGTACGTCCCGGGACTGGCAACGACGTCGGTCTTCATCCTGATGGCCATCGTGCTGCTGTGGCGACCGGCTGGTCTGTTCGGCCGTGAGGAGACTGCCGTATGACGGCGCTGCTGTTCCGCAAACTGTCGGCGATGCCTCGGCTTTGGCGAGTCGCCGGGGTGCTCGTCGGACTGTTGGTCGTGCTCGCGCTGCCGTGGGTCATCTATCCGCCGGTGGCGATGGACATCGTCGCGTGGGCGCTGTTCGCAGTGGCGCTCGATCTGCTGCTCGGATTCACCGGGCTGCTGTCGTTCGGTCATGCGGCTTTCTGGGGCAGCGCGGCGTACATAGCCGGCACGATCGCGATCAAGACTGGCGTGCCCTTTCCCGTCGCGATTCTCGGCGCAGCAGTCGGGGCAATGGTGTTGGCCGTTCCGATTGCGCTGCTCGCAGTACGGCGTACTGGCATCTACTTCGCGATGGTGACACTCGCCTTCGCGCAGATGGTGTACTACGTCGCGAACCAGTGGCGCGGCGTGACCGGTGGGGAGAACGGACTGCAGGGCATCCCGAAGAACCTGTTCGGGCTGGATCTGTCGGACCCGTTCTACTTCTATTACGCCGGACTGCCGATCGCTTTGATCGGACTGCTGATCGCGTGGCGCGTGGTCCACTCCCCCTTCGGGCGGGTCCTCGTCGCGATCCGGGAGAACCCGGCTCGCTCGCGTTCGCTCGGATACCCGGTCGACCGGTACAAGGTGATGATCTTCGTCATCTCCGCCGGGTTGTCAGGGCTCGCCGGCGGGTTGTATGCCATCAGCCACGGGTTCGCGTCGTTGCAGGAGGTGTACTGGACGACGTCAGGCAAGGTCGTGATCATGACAGTGCTCGGTGGTATCGGAACGCTGTGGGGCAGCACGATCGGCGCCGCTCTGATCGTGCAGGTCGAGGACTACGTCGCGACCTCGGGGATCCACATCGGCCCGCTCAACATCACCGGACCCGGCCTCATCACCGGTGTGATCTTCGTGGTCGTCGTACTGCTCTTCCGGCGGGGCGTCTGGGGCACCGTGGCGCACCTGTTGCGTCGCCGGCGCGACGTTCCTGAGCCGCACCTCAGTGGTACGGCGCCGGCCGTGGCTGAGCAGGAGCCAGTCGCGGCGCAGAAGCCATGACATGAACACTCTCCCGCACCTCGACGCGGGCCGCATCTACCGCCTCGCACCATTCGAGGAGGTGGTCACTGAACTCCGGAAGACCTTCGCCGATGGTCTGTCGGTCGTTCTACCTCACGGTGGTGCCGTCCGGCCGCTGGCGGCCAGCCAGGGATCGGACGATCCGCTCGGCCCCGGCCAGTCGTCGGCGGCCGGCTTGGGGTCGCACGTTCCGCTCGGCCCGGCCGGTCGTCGGCGGCCGGCTTGGGGTCGCACGTTCCGCTCGGCCCGGCCGGTCGTCGGCGGCGGGCGAGGGGTCGTACGCTCTGCTTGGCAACGGCCAGTCGTCGGCGGCCCACCAGGGGGCGTACGTCCTGCTCGGCAACGACGGCGCGGCGGTTGCGACGCTTGACGGCGCCGCTCTGGCAGCCCGCCGTACGCCGGCCGTGTCGGCCCTCGCCACAGACGCGCTCGCACGGAACGACGTACGGCGGTTGGCGGTCTTCGGAACCGACGTACAAGCACGCGAACACGTCCGCGCAATGCGCTGGATCCGACCTTCTCTGGAGCAGATCGAGATCGTGGGCCATGAACCGGTAGCGACTGAGCGCTTCGTCGCCATGCTCTGCGGCGAAGGACATCCCGCTGTCGTGGCTACAGATGCGGTTGCATGCACTGGGCCAAATGCTCGACATGGCGCCTGACACTCGAATACAGTACGCCGCCGGCACTTTGACGTAGACGCGAGGGACAGATGGCGAGAGTGCGCTCACTGAGCAGCGGTATGCAGTCAGTAAAAATCCATCCGACGGAGGTCGATTGTTTTTATCAAACGATTGTGGATGGCAGCGGCACCAAGTTCCTCCACCTAACCACTTTTGGCTCAGATGATCGGCGGTCGAACCCAAAGAGCAGTCAATCGATCCAGCTCGACGAGCGCAGCGCACGGGAGCTCTTAAGAGTGATCAGAGCGACTTTCAACATCGACTAGAAATCGATCTGACGCTCCCGCGGACCGATGCCGACAGGCGTGGTCACCACTCTCGCCTGCTTGCCGACTGAAGGAGGTGGCGTCAAGGTGCTTGCGCACACGCCTGCGCCCGGCTCGCTGGCTGGCTGGCCGAGCAGGGTAGTTGCAGAGCAAGACGGGACTGTGAGCGATCGCGTACACCCGGTGGCTAGACTTGGCGGCTGACCTCGGCGATGGGCCAAATCCGTGAAGAAGTCAGTCTCCGCGCCACGCAAGGCCTGACTCCCCGTCCATCTCGACCGACGGTCCGGACCGGAACAGCGCCGAGCGCAGCGCGGCTCAGATCAGAAAGACCGTAGCTCGTACGGAGCGTCGGGTGGGTCGAAACCCCACTCAGGCCAGATCATAGAGATGGCAGCTCGGGCTGATCACGATTTGACCTCTCGCGACCGTGCGTGATCTCCTGGGCCTCGTCAGTTTCGGCTCACTGTGGAGGATGGTCCGTGGCCGCGAAGCTGGGAAGGCACTACGGCGTGCCGCTTGAGCGAAGTGACTACTTGGAGCTGAAGCCCCATCCACGCAGCTGCGACACACAAGGCTTCCGAGACTGGCTGCAGACCTTGGGCAGCGGGAAGCGACTGGCTGTTGATCTGTTCTCAGGCGCCGGCGGCCTTAGCTCGGGACTCGAGCAGGCAGGCTGGACTGTGGCCGCAGCCGTGGACATCGACGAGAGGGCGCTGCAGACACATGCCGCAAACTTTCCTGGTTTGAGTCTCCACATGGATCTTGGAGATCCGTCGGAGCGTGACCGGCTTATCGATCTCCTCGCGCCAGCCGAAATCGACCTTGTCGCAGGCGGGCCCCCGTGTCAACCGTTCAGTCGGGCCGGACGGAGCAAGATCCGCGACCTCGTGAAGAACCATAAGCGTGATCCTCACGACCGCCGAAAAGAACTATGGGTCGCTTATCTCGATGTGATCAAGCGAGTACGTCCGCGTGCCGTGATCATGGAGAATGTTCCCGACATGGGCCTGGCAGACGACTTCTTCGTTGTTCGTCTCATCGAGGAGGAACTCGAGGATCTCGGCTACGCGATTCAAATTCGCATAGTCGACGCGTGGGAGTATGGCGTACCACAGCACCGCAAGCGACTGATCCTGCTGGCACGAAGCGACACTGACTTGTTCGACTGGCGTGAGCCTGATCGAGAACGCACCACGTTACGAGACGCCATAGGCGATCTGCCGAAGCTCGACGTCGAGCCCCTTGAGCGCGTCGGTGCACGCAAAACGGCTTACAGGCAGCCACCCACCATGTCCCGCTACGCGAGGTCGATGCGGAAGGGGGCCGAACGCGGCATCCTGTGGGATCACATGACCCGACGAGTCCGGGCAGACGATTTCGAGATATTCACAGAGATGGAACCGAAGACGCTGTATTCCGAGATCGACGAAGATCGGCGTCGCTACAAGGCGGACCATTTTGTGGACAAGTACAAGAAACTTGACTGGAACGAGCTCAGTCGGACGATCACTGCCCATATCGCCAAAGACGGCTACTGGTACATCCATCCCGATCAGCCGCGCACCCTGACCGTCCGAGAGGCTGCGCGCATTCAGACCTTTCCTGACCGATTCAGGTTTGCCGGCACAAGGAGTGACGCGTTCCGCCAGATCGGCAATGCAGTACCACCTCAGCTCGGGCGGGCTGCCGCCGAGGCTCTGCTGCCGTGTGAGCCCGGTCGGCACTCCGCTGGCGCGACACAACCACACTGGAGGGAGGTCCGAGAGTCGCTCACGACCTGGGCTCTTGCCAGACGAGAGGGTGATGACTGGCACCATTTGCCTGCCTCAGAACCTGTGATGCTGCACGCGCTTGTGATGGCCGTGCTGTCCAGCTCGCGGATGAAACCATCGGCATTGGCGGAGCTGATGGCAACGATTCGTAAGTCGACGCGCCTCACACCTGCCATTTTCAACAAGCTCCTGAGTGCTGCACCGACCGTCGCGGCCCGCAAGCGCATCAGTCGGCTGAGTAGCGCTGTGGCCTTGCGATCGATTTGGTCGGACGTCGAGGCCATTGATGCAAATTTGCACCTCGCACCAGGCGAGCAGGCGGTTTTCCGGCTTTTGTCGGGTGAGGACCTCATGCTCGTCAGTCACGGAACCTTGCGGGTCGCTGCGCGGCTAAACGACAAAGACCTTGATCGTAACCGGTCGAGCGATGGGCGTGTCCAACTGGTCAAGCTCATCGGCGCCGGCCACCTTGCACCTCTCCGCATGGCGGCGGTACGCCTCATAGGCGCAAAGTTCTGCCATGAGACTCGACCGAACTGCTACAGCTGCCCTCTGGCTGTCCACTGTCCGCGGAAGGACCAGAATTCCCAGGACTTGTTCGCCTTCTCACCACCTACTGGATAGCGCCGGATCGGAATCAGGCACACATTCCCAATGGCGGACTGATGTGGTCATGCAACCCTGGACACCGCGTCGAGCACACGATGCGCTGCCGCATCGACGTTCGCACGGATCTCACATTCCCAAATCCTGACGACAGTCCACCCTGCTGCTCCGGCCGCCATTGTATTCCGTTCGTCGCGAGCTACGTTCGTTGCGATCTTCTCCTTCCACAAGGCAGCGTTCGGGCCGCGGAAGTGGCGTGCTCCATGATCCGGGCACCCGTGCCAGAAGCACCCGTCGACAAACACGGCAATGCGGTACCTCGGCAACACGAAATCGGCCGTCGTCCGGCTGGCAACCGTGCGGTGCACCCGAAATCTGAGGCCACAGCGATGAACTGCGCTTCGCAACGTTACCTCAGGCTGTGTGTCTCGGACGCGGCGCGCTCGAAGGTGCGCCCCCTCACGAGTGCTGATCCACTGACGATCACTACTCATCCGATTTGCCCCATCCGATGGCTTGAGACGCGGTGGATATCGTAGTTGACCCACTGGCGCATCTTGGGCTCGTCAGACAAGCCAGTGTCTGGTCCACACCTGATCGTGTCGTCTTCATCGTGTCGTCCTGATCGTGCCTACCGACTCCAGGAAACCCCATAACAGCCCTGGGCGCACGTGTCACGCACGTATGCAGGCTCGCGGGTCTGCTGGACGCGCGCCTTGGCTGCCCCACACCTTCAACCTCAGATCGACAAGACTGTCGTGACACTCTCCGCACACATCGACACAGCACGCAGCATCGGCCGGGTCGGCGCGATTGCTACGGTGGACAACTCTCAGCGGGCCAGTGCTGGGTCAAGCTTGGAGTCCCACCCGGACCCGAGGCGTACTGTCTGGCGCCACGGCACGGAAGCCGGTTGCGTCTACACCAGACCTACCGGCGGCCGGACAGTCCACCCGTCAACAATGGTCGACACGGCAGTATGACAACTGCGGCCGGCACCCGCAGCCGACACCGAAGACATCTGACTGCCTGGTGGTTGACGGTCATGCCCCGCCGACGCGGCCATGCCCAGCGTCGTCCGCCTTCTGGAGCACTGCCAGCAGCCGCTTCGCCTGAGCCTCCGACGGAACGCCGGGCCGCCGACCGGTGACAAGATCGAGGATGCTTGCCTCATTGGGAGAGAGGAGCCGCCTGTCGCTCAAGAACTCTTGTATGGCAATCCACTCTGACGCCTGCATGGACAGTATCTTCAGCTGCGCGTCGATGCCCGCGTCGATCTTCTGCACCGCTGCTGCGTCGCGCTTGTTCTGTCTCACTGTGGCGGCGGCCGTGAGCTGCGAGTCGATCCCCTCAGAGAGTCTGTGATCAGCGGCTTTCACGGCCGCCCAACACGACTCCCTCTTCGCCCACTCTGTAACGTTCTGTACCTCGCGGTTGTCGGACGTCAGTACTCCCTGCACCTTACGTCCGATGGCAAGGCACTCGTCGACAACCTCTGGCGAGACCGCCTGAACGCTCCAGACTTGATCGAGATCGAAAATCCGGCCCCTTCCCTGACGTCCGATCTCGTACGCCAGCTTCGCCAAGGTGTAGGTGACGTAGTTGGCGAGGTACCCCTTCTGGTACCAGTCGGCCTTGGCTATCGCCGTTCTCACAGATTCGAAGAGAAGCGCCTTGGCGACCAGATGCTTCCAATAGAGTTCGTTGAACAAATCGGGTGTTGCCTCCCACTTGGCGGCCACGAGGTTGGCGAATGCAACGAAGTTCTTCTGCGCACCGCTGCTTACCAAGTGTGGCTGCATGCCCCAGGTGACCTCATACTTGGCGGCGGCCGTCTTGTCGATGACCTGTGTCCTGGGATACATCTCCTCGAACTTCTTCTGCTTCGCCGGCGTGAGCTTCGCCTTCTCGTTCTGGTAGCTTCCACGCGTGCGCTCATAGAACCAGTGTGTTTGGAAGTTGACGCCGGCCTTGGCTGGCGCCAAGATACGTCGCGACAGCTCCTGCAGCCTGACGTGAAACGGACTGTTCGAGAAGAAGTCGGCCTCGCTCACCCGGTTCTGACTGTTCGCGTGCCGCGAGATCAGTGGAATCATGTCAGAGGCTACAGACGGTTCGACCACAACCAGCTTCATCTGCACGTAGACGTCTTCCATCGATGCGGATCTGTTCTCGCGTCGGACGTAGAAAAGCGACGCCGTGGTCTGCCCACCGTTGACGATCTGGAGATCAGTCACCTTCGCGATCCTGCCGTCCTTGAGGTCAACGCCGACAGCGGTTGCGGTGATTCCGTTGTTATAGGCAAGGAAATGGGCAGGGTCAGACAGAACCGTCGTTCGGATTCCCTTGTTCACCTTGCCGCGGTTACTCAGATACGAGCGAACGTTTCCCTCGAGAAGCCGGCTCCCATGTCGGTCGTACAGCTCTGCGAGCATCACTGAGGGCAGCGCGGCCAGGTACGTCCTGGTGTCATTGGAATGAGCTCGGACCTCAAGAGCAGGCAGTCCTTCAGGCAGCCATTCGGTCAGGTCGATCACCAGCTCTTGGCGACCAGTGAGGGACTCCGCAACCTGGTGCAACCGGCGGACGTCCCAAACATGGAAGTCGACGGGCACGCCGTTCAGCTCCGTTGACGGGACTGCCTTGGCCGAACCGCTGATTGCTAGGTCGCTGAGCAGGTAGAGGCGGTAGCGGCTGACGTTCGCCCCGCGCTTCCGAAGATCCTCCGCCAACTGATACTGCAGGGAGCTCTCCTCACGGCCAACAACGAATTCTCCGCTGACGGCTTCCTCAAGGAAGCCCTGCAGCGACTTGAAGGACGCCATCGCCTCCGTGTAGCTGAATGTCGAGAAGTCCTGACCACCCCACCGCAGCACGGCCAGCGCCACTGAGTTGTCCGAATCATCGAGGTCGAAGCCATGCACCGCAAGCTTTCGGCGCCTTTTGCCCTCGCCTTCGAACCACACGACATTGAGGAGCTCAACCTCTTCCGCCTCGGCCAGACGGTCAGACACCTCGGCCAGGAAGGCCTCCTTCGTGAAAGATCCCTCTGCTGCGGCGCGAACATGGGCTTGGTTCAGGAGATTGAGGCGGAACGCTTCGAGATCCATTGGAAGGCGACCCTTCAGACGATCAAGTCGGTCTTGACAAGGAACGGCGCAATGCTGCTGCGGGCGATCTTGTACCGCACGTGCTCCACCCCTTCAGGGAGATCACTCTGCCGAAGAGCCGGGAAGTTTTCGGTCACAACGAACGTCTCAACAGCAGTGGTCCTGAACCAGGTGTCCGCGTAGAACGAATGTGTGATGTCGACGCCCATACTCCTGAGCCTCAACTCGAACTCGTCCGGAGGGGCCCCCGCCGCGTTGAGACCTGCCATCGCTTGGTCGACGAGTTTGACGAGATTCACGGAGCCAGACTCCGTCTCGCTCACCTGGGGCACCTGCAGGACGAGCAGCTCCATCCCCATCTCATCGAGCTGGCTCGCCGAATTGATGCTGACGTGTGTGGCCGTTGGCCCGATCGACTTCGCCTCATGAAAACCAGTCTTCTGGTACCAGAAGTCCTGAGGAGCATTGAGAGGACCGAGCCACCCGACGATTGCCTGGTCAATCGACATCTGCGCCGCGAACCGGTTTAAGAGGAGCCAGAGCTCGCCCACCAAACCACGCAGCTCCTCCAGGGAGAGCACGCCCATCGGGCGAGCACGAAGAAGGCGCCTCCACTCGTCGAGGACGGCGTCCACAACGACCCAGGCCTGCGCCGGCGTCCTTTCGTCACGCGACGAGGAAACCACGTGTGCAACGAGGCGAAGGAAGACTTCCGCGAACCTGGGGTCCTGGAGAGTCAGAGACAGCACCCAGTGCCCGCGGCTCTCCTTCCGGCTGACGAGCACCAGATCTGAAAGCTCCGGAAGTCTCGGCTTCACGGTCGAGCGGATCTGGACCAGCGGGTAACCGAAATCATCGACACCCGCGTAGACCTCAAGCGGATGATCGACGTCGACCAGAACAACGCCGAGCTGACCGTCCGCGAGTCGCCGTCGCCAACTCGTCAGAAACGACGCCTCACTCATCATCGCTGCCATCCAGATCACCGAGGTCCTCGGGAGCGGTCTCTTCGACGACGGCAAGGCGCCATGCATCCAGAGCTACCGAGTTCAGCAAGTATTTCACCTCGGAGCCCTTTGTGCCGGGTTTTCCTGGAATGGCCACCTTAACTCCAACGAGGTAGTCGGCACCATCAGGACCGGTTTGGGGCCAGAATTCAGGCCTGGAATCACCAAAGTCGGGCTCCAGCAGATAGATCATCAGGGAAGGTCCGTGTCCCATCATCGCCTCATAAACCCTGGGCTCAACTCGGTCGGAAGCTGTCGCGAATCCGAACGTACGTCCGATATCCTCCTTACCTGCTAGGCGCGTACTCCTTCCTGAAACCTTCAACGGAATGTGCGAGCGGCTTCCGCCGCGCGCCGTCACCGCTGCCCCGATCTTCACCGCTCGCACCGGCGCGTTAATGCCCAAGTTCCTCGAGACTGGAACTTTCGCGCCCTTCCCCGATACGAACGCGACCGTCCATGTCTTGAGGGCCGGACTGCTCGTCTTCTCGACATAGGACGAGAGAACGTTATCGGCGAATAAGGCATCCGTAACGAATGGGATGTACGCGTCAAGAAATTCAGCAACGAAGCTCTTGTCAATCCCAGAGATCAGCGGCCACGGCCCACCACCGCCTGCCCAGCTGTGATGCGGATATGCTGATTCAATCCCGCGAACAAGGCTGCTGACGGCCGTACGATTCTTTGAGATTGTCTCAGGACAAGCATCGATGTCTGTTGTCTCGATGCGCTTCGCCGCGATGTCCACTGTCCAAGACTTCGCTTCCGCGGCCCCCATCTTGTTCTGCGCAGTGATCTTCAGGGTTTCTGGATGCATCCGAACCATCAGCCCGAAGTCCTGTGGAGTCAGTCCCTGCTTCTTCATCGCACGTAGCTGAGCGCGGAGCTCATCGACGATCCCGGAGACGTATCGGAACTGGTCCGCTACGTCATCAGGTAGCCAGACGCGACAGATATCGTCGTAACCTGGCCGGTAGCCGAACCATCGCGCCATCTGGAGCAGGGTGTCGGAGGCGCCGACGCTTCGGTGGAAGTAGCTGATCGTCAGGCCTTCGAGCGTGAGACCTCGACTGAGGACGTCTCCGCCAACCGCGATCATGCGCTCCGACTCCAGGTCGGATATGTCGCTAGCCTGCTTGACTCTGTCGGAGTTGATCAACCTCACCGACGTCGAATGGACAGCAGACTTCAGTTTGGGCACCACGTCGTTCCATCGAAGTTCGGCACCTGAAAACAATCGTTCGAACGTCCTCCGCAGGGCCGTCAACTCATCATGAGTGTCGCCGGGCACAAGCGAGACGGAATGCAGTTCGATCGCATCCTTGATCCTGTGGAACTCCGCTTCGACCAGCTCGTGAACCTGTGCTTGTACACGCTTGAACCTGGATACGTTGACCAACATGGCGCGCGCGCTGGTGTCACCGCGGGCCTCACGAATCGCGACGGCAACGACGAAGGCGCGGATGGCATCGATGAGACTGGGCGGCAGACTCGACACCTGCAGATGCGACTTGTGCTTCATTGGGAAGCAGTCCTCAGCGTCGTCCAGCTTGACGAGCCGAGTAGCGTCCACCTCCTCTTCGGTTCCGAAATAGCTTCGACTGCCGATATAGTTGGACGGAGCGTCCAGCGTCCGAATGTAGTCTCGGGGAAACAGGTCGTCGCCGAGCAGCTCCTGCGTCGTCTCATGGTCGATGAACACGTTCGCGAATGGCGTGGCCGTGAACGCCAGGTAGGAAGATTTCGTGACGGTACCGAGAATGCTACGAATCAGCGCGTTGATGACCGTCGGCGAATCTTCCTTTTTCGTGTTGACCGAAGCGTAGTCAGACTCGTCGTCGACCACGAGCATTGGGACATCGAGTTTCGCCCCACCCAGCTGATGCCCCATGAGCCAGTCCCGTAGATTCTCAAGCGCTGTCTTGTTCTTCTTGAGCACGAAGACGTAAGGCGCCGAGGCTTGCGGGTCGATAGCGAGGTTCGTAGCTTGCTTGGACGTCTTGCGAAAATCAGTCTCTTGCGTGGTTAGCCCCTGCGCCGAGAGGAAGTTGACGAGCCAGTTCCCCACGCCGAAGACCGGGGTCACTGACAGATGCGCTCCAACAGGACTCTTCGACGAATCCCTGCCGATCAGACCTTCATCAACCCGAAACTGGGTCTGCTTCCGTAGCGCCTCTGTACCCCCGGCAAGTAAGACGATCAGCTTGTAGCCTGCGTCGGCGGCCTTGTTCACAACTCCCAGGTAAGTGGCTGTCTTCCCAGATTGAACATCGCCAATGACGAGTCCTCGTCGCTTCCAGGAACCATCAAGGAGCGGGTCTCCCAGACAGTTCACGATCTCGTCGGTGGATGCGTCCAGAACATTCAGGACACCCGGCGAGAATCCCTTCTGCGTCAATAGTTGTTTGTACGCTATCCACCGCTTCCAGGCAATATCTGCGTGCCTTTCCGGAAGCCAGATCTGGAGGCCGCTGTCTGAAAGTGTCTCGCCGGGATCCATCGTGATGATGACCTTGGTCTTCACATGCAGCAGGACCTTTTGCCACGCCTCATCCGAGAGATCGGGGTACATGCCGCCTTTGCGCCAGGCATCGACCTTTTTTTCTACCGCCTCGACGGGCACCGGGGGCTGCGGATACTCCTTTCCAAGTTGCTGCACTATGAAGCCGATCACCTCATGGTCGCTGAAACTCTGCACCACATTCTCCTAGCCCACGGTGTCTGCGATATAACTAGCCGGCGCCGAGCGCAGCGCGCAAGGCGGATTGAAACCCGACAATCTGACAGTATGGCTCGATCGAACTGAGTAGTTCTATGTAACTATCGTCGCCCGGGTGACTGCCGTCAAACATCCCCCGAATTTCGACGGCCCTCGCCACTGCGCGCTCGAGTTGATCTCCAAGTGTCACAGCTGTCGCATCCTGACCCAGACGATTATGGGCATCCATGAGAGGAAACGTCTGCTCGACCAGCTCGAGCAGGACCTCGAAACGCTCGAGTTCGTTGGGGTCAAGGAGGTCTGCGAAGCGTTTGATGACAGGATGCTCACGATTCACTGCATATCGAAAGCTGTCGCGATCCACGATCACGTCCCATGCACGGGTGAGGGAGTCAAGCTCCTTTTCCTTACGACCGCGGAATCGGTGGACCTGCGAACTCGGTTCGACAAACTTACCTGCGAGAACCTTCAGAGCTTCGCGTAGGTCGCGTGGCGGAGTCGCCGCAGACTTCTTGATATCAAGTGCCCAGAGATGGTCGAGTGAGTTCGGAATATCAACTTTCACACGCGCAAGCTTGCTCAGCTCGGTCTTGGGGTTCAAACGGAACCAAGTGCCCCAGACCACAAGCCGGCCCGCCCTGTAGACATAGAATCCCTGGCTGTCGCGAAAGCTCCCTGGGGCCAGCGCACGTTGCCGTTCGGTTGCCGTCAGCTTGTTGATGAACGGAAGCGTGTACGCCACCACAGTAATCGCCTGTCCGGCGAGCTGGAGATCCTCGGTCCTCCTGTCGGTCGCCCTGTTTTCACTGAGAAATGGGTCCAGCGCCACGAACTGGTTACCGTTGACGGTCATCGAGATCTTGCGGACGTCGTCTCCCGTCACGAATCGATGAAACACCAGGGTGCAGTGATCGCGCACACGCGCGACCGCAGCGTCGAAGTCTGCCTGGCTTGGCCCCTCGGTCGACATCAACAGGTCCAGGCTGGTCCAACACACCAGGGTGCCGCTGTCGACCTCGGCCAGGAGGTTCCACCCGAGGAGCGAGATCGCGTCGCCGTCTTCCAGTTCGAGCACGAGCCATCTGCCCGTGGTGAGAACGTGGTCGAGATCCCAGCGGAGCACCGTGAGCTGACCGGCTTGCTTGGTCGCGACGGTCAGCTGGCGGCACTGAGACAGCGATGCGGTCTTGAGGCCGAGGCCAAACCGACCGAGGTCTGACATCCTGCGAGAAGCACTTGGACTCTGGGCTGCGAGCCGCATGGCAACGATTGCCGTCTGGCGGTCCATGCCATCGCCATCATCAAAGACCGAGACCCTCGGATTCCCTTGGGCGGACGTCAGGACGTGGATGGTGTTGGCGCCCGCAGTGATCGAGTTGTCGATGATGTCCGCGACGGCAGTCTCGAAGGAGTACCCCACGGCCCGCATCGACTCGAGCAGGTGCGGATCAGGCGTGAGCTCAATCTGACTCACTGCGATGCCCCAGTCCAGTCAACCGGACAGGTACCAGATCTGACGTTCGGACAAGTGCAGAGACCGCATCTCCCCCGGCCTGAAACCTGACGGTTCGATAGCTGCGTGACGGGTCCGTCAAATCGGACTGCTCGCCACTGAGTCGACCACATCCGAAGTCGTGCCCGACACTGGGTCGTAGCTCTGCAGATGTTGACGCAAGGCGCCACACTCGTCTGGTTGAGGCCCAATCTTGCTAACCCTCCGCGATCGCGACGTTCCGATTCTGTGAGGCTAACGCCCGTAGGGCTGCTTTGAATACCTTTGGGGTTGCTACGACCCTGCTCAGCCGCACGACTCTGCTCTCCCCCAGCCAATACCCTCGGCATGCTGACCAACACTCGTTGTCCACTCAACGTAGGGGTCGATGCGTAGTCCGCCGTGGGACTGGAACAGGACAGGCGGGACTGTCGATTACCCTGTCTGGCCGTGCTCGCCTGCCCCTCCACATCCCGAGCAAGATCCGCGACATGCGCGATGCTGGTGCTAGAAGTTCCAGGATCCACACCGTTGCCGTGTCCTAAGTGATACGAAATATCGTCATGGGCGAGCGCCTGGTCTTCGCTCGACTTCATTCGGGGCTCGTCGCTGCGAGCAGCAGTCGAGTGAGCTCGAGTCATTTCGAACGCTTCCTCCCCCGTTTGCTGATGGCCGCCAGTCGAGGCTCGCAGCTCGCTAACCCGCTGATGTGCGTCCTCAGCGTTCCGTCAGCTGAGGTCTCGATCACGCGCTTCCATGACCCCACCCACCAGCCCAAACGCCTACTTGCGTCGATGCCTACATCGGAATTCGGCGAGGTTGCGTTACGCGACAACTAGCGTCTCAGAATCCATTCCTCCAAATCGGATCGCTGTGGCGAGGCGCTGAGAGGCGAACCTGGAGGAACGTAACTGTGTCCTTGCAACATCCGGCGGATCTAGTCGCGCGAGTGCGTGTCGCCTGTCAGACTTCCCGGAGCGACGTCGAGCTTGCGCCGGGGAGGCTGTGTCCAGCCGTGGGGTCGTCGCAGAGTTCGCGCCATCGAGATGGTTGCCAAAGGCAGCCATCCTTCGTGACCTGCAACCGTCATCGCTCGACACGAGGTTCTCGACGACAGTGAGACCGGTCGGGCCGCTTAGACTGATCGTTGAGGAGTGATAGATGTCAAAGACTCGGAGGCCGAACGTCCGATTGGTGCGAGGGCCGTTTCTGCGTCTCGCGCCCCATCCGTTGCACTGCGAGACGGCTGCCGAACTGAGCCGTCTGTGTGACGAGATCCGGGCGAGCGATCCTGCAGCTGTACTGGCGGCGGACCTCTTCGCGGGCGCTGGCGGCCTGAGTCTCGGACTGGAGCACGCAGGACTGCGGGTGGTCATCGGCGCTGATCATGACCGAGAGGCTCTGGAAACCCATCGCCACCACTTCGCCGGCATGGCGTTGGACTGGGACCTTGGCGAGGCCACAGCAGTCGAGCACGTCGCCCAGTTGATGCGTGACAACGAGATTGACATTCTGGCCGGTGGCCCTCCGTGTCAGCCGTTCTCGAAGGCAGGACGATCGCGGATGCGACACCTCGTTCGGGAGGGAATTCGTGAACAAAATGACCGTCGCAGAGACCTCTGGCGCTCGTTTCTGGAAGTCGCCCGGCTCGCAAGACCCCGGGCAGTGCTGATGGAGAATGTGCCGGACATGGCGCTCGACCGTGAAATGTTCATTCTTCGTAGCATGGTCTACGAGCTGGAGGCCTTGGGGTACAGCGTTCAGGAGCGCGTGGTCGACGCGTGGCGCTACGGTGTCCCCCAGTTTCGCCAGCGACTGGTACTGGTGGCAGTTCGCGGTGCCGCACCGTTCGAATGGCCGGCCGAGAACCCGCGCAAGGTAACGGTTGCGAACGCGATCTCCGACCTGCCGCCAGTCGAGGGGGGATGGCGGCCCTCCGGAGGTGCCGGTGGCTGGGCCGAGTACTCAGGCCCGAAGACGTCCTTCCAGCGTGCTATGCGGAAGGACACAAGCGCGGCGGACAAGACCAAGGTCTTCGACCACATCACCCGTCCCGTCCGCGACGACGATGTGCGCGCATTCGAGCTGTTGGACTCTGAGAGTCGGTACTCAGACCTGCCCACACATCTCAAGCGCTACCGAGATGACATTTTCGACGACAAGTACAAGCGACTGTCCGGGGACGATGTCTCGAGAACGATCACTGCACATATCGCCAAGGACGGCTACTGGTACATACATCCGGAGCAGAATCGCACGCTGACCGTACGTGAGGCGGCTCGACTTCAGACGTTTCCGGACTCCTACCGGTTCGCTGGGCCGCCAACTGCTGCGTTCAAACAGATCGGAAACGCTGTCCCCCCACGACTTGGAGAGGCAATTGGTCGAGCCGTACGTAGTGCTCTCAGTCGGAGCGGGGGCGATCAGCCATCCAGCGAGCGGATCGGCGGTGCGCTGTCGATCTGGTTTCGAAGCGGTGTCAGAGGCACCTCCCCGTGGCTCCACTCCACATCGGTATGGCACATCGTGCTGGGCGAGCTGGTTCTCGGTCGTGTGTCGTCCCTCGTCGCGCAGTCAATCTGGCCCCTACTTGAGTCCTTTGCTTTGCCAGCGGACGTACTCGGACGACCTGCCGAGCTCGACGAAATCCTTTCATGGCTCGGCCGAGGTGACTGCCTGGACCAAGTTATCCAAGTTGCCGACGCGCTCGACACTGAGCGCGGAACCAGCGAACAACAGCTGGACACTCTCGTCGCCGGCGGCTACCTTACCCGCGGCATCGCGGACATTGCGCTCCTGGCGAGCGCCGACAGTGAGGAGCCGGTCATCGCGACGACCGGAGCGCTGAGGGTCGCCAACCGGTTCCAACGCAATCCGCGTGGCCGGATCAACCAGAGGAGCGACGGCCGGATCGCGATCGCCAAGATGATCGGCTTCGGTCCCAGCGCACGCTTGGCGCAGCTGGCGCTGCTCGAGCTGGGAACGGATGTATGCGTACCGGTTCGACCGCGTTGTGAGGAATGCCCGTTGTCGACCTGGTGTCGCTCGAAGGACGACTTCAGTTAGATTCCCAGGGCCGCAGAGACCTCAGGGTGCCTCCGCCTGAACGTGTCCAACGCCTTGCGGAACCCCGGCAAGTCCGTGTTCTCGTACATCGCTGCCTTGAGCGCAACACCGATCTCCAACAAAGCCACTCCGTCAGCGCTCGCCTTCGCCGCAGATGGTCGACGCGGTTCGGCCGCCGATGCCGCCCTACGGTAGGCCGAGTCTGCGCGCGCACACAGATCGTGCACCGGGCGCTCGAGCATGTTTCTGAGGGTTGGGGGAAGCACGACGCTCATCTTGGCCACGTTGATCTGGAAGGTCTCATCGAGTTCGGTGTCGAAGTCGATCGATGCCCTGGCAAGTTTGGTGTGTTCGTCGATGCCTCGTAGGCCGCTCCATCCCCCGTACTGGACGAGTCGGTTGGCGCGGTACACGTAGAGACCTTGCTGACGATTCCACTTCAGTGGACCTGACAGTCGTTCGAAGGCCTCCTGTGAGGAGAACTGGTCGCGGGGTGGCAGAACGTACCCACGGAACACCACCTCCGACGGTTCGTCTCCGTTCTCGACCTCGAAGATCTCCTCCGGAACGGTCTCGGTGTGCTCTTCGTCCCTTGCGAAGGGATCCCATGCCGCGAGCTTCTCGCCGTTGACCGAGATGGCCACCGGTTCGATTTCGCGTTCGCCAGCGATGAACCGATGGAAGACCAAGCCAAGATGATCGGCAGTCTTCTTGGCCAACATGTTCAGGCGACGCCGGCCCCATCCCGACTCCGCGTACCTGTCGGGTAGTACTCGGTCCAGCTTCTCCCAGACAATGACGGTCCCTGGACCATCCTGAAGAATCCTGACCGCCTCCTCGATCGCGTCACTCTGCTCGTCTGCGAGAACGCTCCACGAGTCCCGGCGTTCGATGTAGTCGAGATCAAGTGTCCGAACGTGATACCGCGCCTGGTGACGAGCCTGCCGGCTCACAGCAGTGAGGCGACGACACTGCGAGAAGGTGCCAGTCTTGAGGCCAAGTCCGAACCGCCCCAGCTCGTTGGTGGCATACGCGCGGCGGCTTCCAAAGCGAAGGGCCTCAAGCAGTCCGGCAGGCCCCATTCCTGCTCCGTCATCCCAGATGAGCACATACGAGGCGTTCGGGTCAAAGACAAGCTCTACGCCGATCCGGTGCGCGCCAGCAGCGATCGAGTTGTCGACAAGGTCCGCTACTGCAGTCTGGAAGTCGTATCCGATGTCGCGGAGAGATCCTGTGAGTCGTGCAGCCGAAGGCGGAACGTCGTAGTAACTCGTACCTGGCATGGACATGCCCTCCCGCTTGACCCGATGGCGCCATCTGTCCAGGGTTTGGACCTGGCAAAACTCCTCGATCGAGGAGGAAACGGTACTCCATCTCTGCTGGCCGTGGAGCTACGCCCCGCACGCGTGATGCTTGATCGACGTCCCAGGCCGTCGACGTCGAAGGGCCTTGTGCGGGCACAGCCGACGAAGCGTATGCCAGGAGACCCGATCAAGGACGCATCGATCCGAGGACAAAGGATCACCTCGGCGTCGGTCGCCTGCAGTCGGTTTAACAGGCCATCGATGTCCCTGGTGGCCACGAGAGACGTGTCCAGCTGAAGCTCTTCTTCCCCGTCGCGTGCAGCAACGCGAAACCAGCAGCCCGCCAGTGATGCATCACTGACGGCAGGCGGAGGCCATCAAGCCAATCTGCGACTGGATTGATCGCTGGGTGCAGGGCAGCGGACGGGATGCATGGTGGCGTCTGCCATTTCAATCAGCGAGATGCACGCCCAATCCGTGCAGCAGATAGGACCATAGCGTCCGTCTTGGTGCTATCGCACGCCAGGCACACCAATCCGCCGTCCTCGCGGTCGACGATCAGCATCGACGACAGCTCGCCGAGGATGCCCCTCGGTTGCATGTCCGATGAGTATCCGCGCCCCGTGTGGACACCGAATCGGATATGTCCGCCGGCCTCGTATCGACAAAGCGGAGTGTCGGCTCGTCGCGGCAGCAAGTTGAGTGGCACCTGTCCGGATCTGCTCGGGAGGTAAGCGAACCTGAGACAACACACGGTTGACTCGCTACAGTCTGGGCAGCTGGCTGCTGGGTTCGACTATGACAATCCGCCCTTCGGTGGCGATGCCGATGGCGACCTTCAGATCGAGGACCAACGAATGCTTCCGCGTGACGCCGAGGCGCTTTCTCCCTGGCATCCCACTCGCAATCTCTGAGGCAGAGGCTGAGATCTCCCGCTCAGGCTGCATCGGGTTACCCTGGATCCTCGACTGCGAAGGGGCGCGCGCCGTGGGGGCTACCGGGATCTTCTTGAGGGTTGGAAACGAGCTCGCGCTGCTCAAGGAGACGCCGTACGACTCTGAAGACGTCTTGCAGGTTGCACTGGCCAAGTATCCGGAGGTGCTTGCAGGGCCTACGACTGACGGCGATGGAGACGCGCGGCTGTTGCTTGTCAGTCGCGAGATGGGTGTGCCAATTGCGGAGCAGGGCCCCGCGAACTTCAGTCTTGATCACCTGTTCATCGACCACGAGTGCGTTCCCGTGCTGGTCGAGGTCAAGAGGTCGTCTGACACTCGGATACGCCGTGAGGTGGTCGGACAGATGCTCGACTACGCCGCGAACGCAGTGAAGCACTGGCCACTGTCACTCATCAGGCAGGCGCTTGAGGCTCGGGCGGCGCAGGAGAACACCGCCGTCGAGGCGATGCTGGCCGAGCTGCGGCCGGGACTGGAGCCGGAGGAGTTCTGGAACTCCGTCGACTCCAATCTGATCGCCGGCCGCATTCGGATGATTTTCGTCGCTGATGTGCTTCCTCCGGAGCTGGTACGCGTGATCGAGTTCCTGAACGAGCAGATGAATCCGGCCGAGGTTCTCGGTGTCGAGCTTCGGCAATTTGTCTCCGGAGCCTCGATAGCCTACGTGCCTCGGGTAGTCGGCAGGACGTCGGCTGCGGTCGGCGCCAAGAATCCGAGTGGACGGCAGTGGACTCGGGAATCCTTCCTCGAGGCGGCGCGGGTGCGCTGCAGCCAGGCTGAGGTCGCTCTCATCGAGAAGCTGTTCGCCCATGTCGAATCGCTGGGAGTCAAGTTGTCCTGGGGACGAGGAGCGACTCCAGGTGTCGGCGGTTGGTACAACGTCGAGGGACAGCCGACCGGCGTATGGGTCCTGAATGCCAACACCGACAGCCCCACCAGCAAGGCATATCTGGTGTTCTACTTCGGAGACATCATCGAACGAACAGGGCCCGATCGAGCCGACCGGATCGAAGGCGCCGCAAGGAAGTTGGAGCACCTCCCTTCCATGAAGCGAAAGGTCGCTGAGGCGCGAGCGGCCCACTGGCGGAAGTACCCATCGATCCGGCTCGAGGATGTCCTATCCGATGCCCAGGCGACCGAGACCGTTTTTGAGGCGATCGCTGAGCTGATCGATCTGTGACGCGTGCACCCGTCGCACTCGGGTGGACTCAGAAGTTGTGGCAATGGCTGTGAGTTGATTCTTTTGTTGGAAGTGTAGGCCTGCGCGCGGGAGGGTGGGGGTTATGGACTTTACTCATCTTGGGCGTACGGGGCTGAACGTCAGTCGGATCGTGTTGGGGACTATGAACTTTGGGCCGCACACTGAGGTGGCCGATGCGCACGCGATTATGGATGCGGCGCATGAGAAGGGGATCAACTTCTTCGATACGGCAAACGGATACGGGCGGGCGATCTACCCCGGCCGGACCGAGGAGATCATCGGCGAGTGGTTCGCGAAGGACCCGGCCAACCGGCACAAGACGGTGCTTGCCACCAAGGTTTACGGCGACATGGGTGACGGGTGGCCGAACGAAGGGAAGCTGTCGGCGCTCAACATTCGGCGGGCGCTGGATGCGTCGCTGAAGCGGCTGCAGACGGACTACGTGGACCTGTACCAGTTCCATCACGTGGATCGGGCCACTCCTTGGGAGGAGATCTGGCAGGCGATCGAGGTCGCCGTACAGCAGGGGAAGATCCTGTACGCCGGGTCCAGCAACTTCGCGGGGTGGCACATTGCTCAGGCTCAGGCGGCCGCCAAGGAGCGGAACTTCACCGGTCTGGTCAGTGAGCAGTCGATCTACAACCTGATTGTGCGGGATGTGGAGCGCGAGGTGTTGCCGGCGGCGCAGGAGTACGGGCTCGGTGTGATCCCGTGGTCGCCGTTGCAGGGTGGGCTGCTTGGCGGAGTGGTCCGCAAGGAGAACGAGGGCGTACGCAGGCTCGAGGGTCGTGCGAAGGAGGCACTCGAGAAGCTGCGGCCGCAGATCGAGCAGTACGAGGCGTTCGCGGATGAACTCGGGCATGAGCCGGGCGAGCTGGCGTTGGCTTGGCTGCTGCACCAGCCTGCAGTGACCGGGCCGATTGTTGGGCCGCGGACCATGGAGCAGTTGGAGTCTGCGGTGCGGGCGGTCGACGTCAAGCTCGATGACAAGGCGCTGGCCAAGCTCGATGAGATCTTCCCGGGATACAAGACCGCGCCGGAGGACTACGCCTGGTAGGACTCCAGCTCTGGGCCGGACCGCGGATCTGCGGTCCGGCCCAGAACGTCAGCTCACCGGGACGAACTTGGTGTAGTTGGTGCGGAGGTAGCCGGCGCCGGATGGGTTCGAGATGGTCACGTGGCCCGCGGTGCCGGCAGTGAAGGTGTAGCGACCCAGCAGGATCCATTGGTTGCCACCGGAACGTTGATCGATGTCCAAAGCAGCCGAGCCGGTGGCGTGGGTGACGACATAGTGCGCGGCTGCCGTGCTGTTGGTGTGGTTGGGCACCCAGGCGTAGACGTCGTACGCGCCGGCGCTGGGCAGGTTGGGTCGCCACTCGGCGGCCTTGCCGGTGCCGTTTGAGGCGCGGGTCGCGGACGTCAGCCAGCCGGGGACGCTGGATGGTGCCCAGGCGCCGGTTTCGGTGTAGCCGGTGTCGGTGACGCCGACGAACGTCATCGGCAGCGGGGTCACCGACACGGTGGCCGGGGCGGACTCGTTCCCGGCGAGGTCGACGGCCCGGACCTGCAGGGTGTGCGCCACGTTGTTCGCCAGATCCGGCACCGGGATGCCTCGCGCGACCAGCTCCGGGTTGCCGATGTTGCCGACAGGTTCGTCGGTGGTGACGAGAGCGCCGTCGGCATAGATGTTGTAGCCGAGCAGATCCACCTCAGAGTTCTGGCTCCAGTAGAGGACCGCTTTGCCGTCGGCGGCCTCCCCCACCAAGCCTGTCGGGGCGGCCGGCGCGGTGGTGTCGGCAGGGACTGGTACGGCGATCGGCTGCGAAGCCGGAGACTCGTTGCCGGACCGATCGATCGCCGTGACCGACAGCTGGTACGTCTGGCCGGCCAGCAACTGGTGCAACTCGAATGAGCCGCGCTGCACGGGGTTGGCGGTCTGACGCCGACCGTCGAGGTAGACATGGTGGCCGATCACGTCCGCCCCGGTCACCGGATTCCACCGGAGCGTGAGAACGGCATCACCGGTCGACGGCGTGGTCTTGACGGTCTGTCTTACATGAGTCGGTGTTGCCGGGGCTACCGCATCGGCAGCAGGAGCCGGGACGAACTTCACCGCATCGGCCCGGAGGTAGCCCTCGTCACCGGTCGCCTTGCTCAGCTCGACCCATCCGGCACTGCCCGCGGCGAACTGATAGTTGCCCAGCCGCACCCAACGGTCGACGCCGACCGACTCGGCGGGATCCACTGGATCGCTGACACCCGTCGTGCTGTTGACGGTGTATCGCGCCGTCAACACGTTGACAGGGCTACCTGGCAGCCATGCGTACACGTCATACCGTCCCGTGGCCGGGAGCTGCGGGGTCCAGCGTGCTGTGCTCGTGGAGGTGGAGGAGTAGCGGGTGTCGGAAGAGCGCCAGCCCTTGACTGTCGTGCTGCTGGTCCAGGGCCCAGCCTCTGTGTAACCGGCGCCGCCGTTGTCGACGACAACGGTCGGGACGAACTTGACTGCGTCCGTCCGCAACGTGCCGACAGCGCCGGTATCGCTGGCGACCTGAACGTTGTGCCCGGCTCCCGGGATCATCGCGTAGGCCCCGAGGTCGATCCACTGCTGGCCTGCCTTGGTCTGGTCGATCACGACGTCTGTGGTGCCGCCCGCATGGACGACCGCGTACCGCGCCGCGGTGCTGCCGCTTCTGATGAAGTCAGGGTTCCAGGCGTACACCTCGTACGTCTGTGCACTCGGCAAACTCGGTGTCCAACTGGCTGCGGCGTCGGCAGACCCCGCACGCCGGGTGAGCTTGTCCTGGTAGCCATAAGCATCCCCGACACCAGTCCAGCTCCCCGTCTCGGCGTAACCCGGGTCGCAGGTGTCGACGAGCACCGTGCCGGTCGCGATGTCGTCTGCCGAGCCGATGGGCTTGTAGTACCGGAAGTAGTCCCAAGTGGTCTCACCAGGAAGATTCGCCTCGTCGACCGGCTCGGTGTAGCCCAGTGTGGTGAGCCAAACGTTCTGCAGCGCGTGCGGACCTGGGTAGGCCAGCGTCCGACTCAGCACGCCATCGACGTAGAAGCGGATCTCGTTGGGCAACCACTCGTAGCCGTAGGTGTGGTAGCCGTCAGACGAGTCAGGGCCGGTGTAGACCCCGCCCTGATTGCCGATGTGCTGTGGCACGGTCCAGTGCGAATGCTGCTGGACGCTGGTCGGCGCATGCGAGTCGATCTCGAACCCGTCGATCTCGTTGAACCGGTTGTACGGGCCCTTGTACGACGGGGTGTCCGGAACGTAGTCGGCCAGCCCCATCTGCCAGAACGCGGAGTGGAACCCCTTGTCGCCCCACAGCTTCGCCCGCGTCTCGTAGTACCCGTAGCCGAAGGTCCGCCGCGAGATGATGCCGCCGCAGGTGTAGTCCATCTCCTGGTACGTCTCCCGCTTCAGCGCGATGTGCATCGTGCCGTCGTCGACCGAGACGTTGCCCGGCCGGTTGGCACAGATCGCCTTCTCCCCTTCGCGGTAGTACCAGTCGTTCGTGTTGAGCGCCGTACCGGCGAACTCGTCCGCCCAGCTGAGCTGGTAGCCGGCGGGCACGTGGTTCGGTCCGGGCGCCGGATCGGCGTCGGCGACCGCGGCCCCGGCCACAGCGGAGGCCAGTGCGGAGGTGGCGATCAAGGTCAAGGAGGCCAGCAAGCGGACAGAGCGGCGGACGGTCATCAGACGGCTCCCAACGGTTCAGACGTGGGACGAAGATATGACTCTGCGGTTTCTATGTCCATAGTACGGATGCGACATCCGCAATATGCGTTACGACCTGCCAGCCCAGGGACGCGCGGGTGGACCGGTGACCCCGACATCGGCGGCGTACAGACGACCGCTGCCCGCGGGCGGGCGATCCAGACCGAGCGAGGCGGTGGTGATCACCAGCGTGCTGCCCTGGAAGCACACCGCGGTAGGCCGGGGAACCGGCAACTCGACCGTGGCCAGCAACTCTCCGGTCGGGGCGTACCGGCGGACCTCGCCCGCATCCCACACGGCTATCCACACACAGCCTTCGTCGTCCAGCACCAGGCCATCGGGATTACCTCCACCGATCTCGGCGATGGTGCAGCGCCGGCCGAGCCGCCCGTCGTGGACCGCGATGGCCTCGAGCCGTCGATGTGGAAGCGTGTCGACGAAGTACAGCGTCCGGCCGTCCGGAGCGAAGTCGATGCCATTGGCAACAGTGAGACCGGTCAGCATGGTCGCGGCCTCGCCGTCCGCGGAGAGCCGGAAGAGCGCGCCCCGGGGCGCCCGCGGGATCGCCTGCGACCCGGCCCAGAAACTGCCGTCCGGATGACAGGCGCCGTCGTTCATCTGGTCCCGCCCACTGGTGAGCCCGGTCACGAGCGGCGTGACCGTGCCGTCCTCGGCCAGGTGGGCGAACCCGTCCCGTACTGCGATCGCCCACCCCTCCCCCGACCCAGCCAGCGGTACGGCGACCCCGACCGGCCCGCCGATGTCGTAGTCCCGCAGTACGGTCAGCACGCCATCCTCGAGCCGGCCACGATGCACCCGGCCCGCCACGATGTCGACCCAGACCAACTCGCCCGTCCTGGCATCGAGTCTCGGTGATTCCCCTTGCCGGTAGGAGATCGAGGAGACGCGGTCAGCTCTTGACCGCACCGGCGATCCCCTCGACGAACGTGCGCTGCAGGAAGAGGAAGACGACCACGATCGGGATCACACTGATACAGGCCGCGGCCGCCAACCCGGTCCAGTCGGTTGTGTCCTGCCCGTAGAACCCGTACATGCCGACGCCCAGCGTGCGCAGGTCGGGGTTGCCCAGGGTGAACACCAGCGGGATGAAGAAGGCGTTCCACGCTCCGATGAAGTTCATCAGCGCGACCGTGCCCATCACAGGTTTGGCCAACGGCAACATCACCCGCCAATAGGTCCGCAGATAGCCGGCGCCGTCCATCCGTGCGGCCTCCTCCAACTCCCTGGGGATGCCGCTGAAGAATCCCATGAACAGCAGTACCGGTACGACGAGCGCCGGGCCGGCCTGGGCCAGCGCGGCCCCGAGCAGGCCGTTGCCCAGCCCGAGACCGTTCACCAGGACGAAGGTCGGGATGATCGTGTAGCCGTGCGGGATGAACATCGTCGCGACCAGGATCCCGACCAGCACCTTGCGTCCCGGCAGTCCCGGTCGGGCCAGGGCGTACCCGGCTGTCGACGCCACCAGCAGCACCAGTACGACGACCACGACCGAGAACGTGATGGTGTTCGCCGTGTAGGTGCTGAACTTCGCCGTCGTCCAGGCCCGCCGGAAGTTCTCGAACGTGGCGTCGTCCGGCAGCAGCGACAGCCCGCCGATCAGCATCTCCCGAGGTGTCTTGAAGGCGGCCGAAACCATCCAGACGAACGGGTAGACCCAGACCAGGCACAGCGGGATCAGCAGCAGGTGCCAGATGTTGCGCCGGGCAACGACTCGCCAGCGCCCGGTCATCCGCCGAGTCGCTGGGCGAGTCATCGGGCGAGCGATCGACGACTCGGTCATCGGCCCGCTCCCGCCAGGCGACGTTTCAGGAACGGCGCCTGCAGCAACGTCACGACCAGTGTCAGCAGGCCGAACACCACCCCGGCCGCGGAGGCGAACCCGTACCGCGGGGCTTGCAGCGACGGATCGAACGCGTACCGGTAGATATAGGTCGGTACGACGTCCGTCGCGTAGTCCGGCCCGCCCTCGGTCACCGCCCGGACCAGGTCGAAGGTGTTCAGGCTGCGCTGGAACACCAGGAGCAGAATCACGATCGCGATCGGCGTGACCACCGGCAAGGTGACGAATCGCAACGCCCGCCAGAATCCGGCCCCATCGATCGAGGCCGCTTCCTGCAGATCCTTCGGCACTGTCTGCAGCGCCGCGAGCCAGTAGATCAAGGTGATCCCGAACCCCTTCCAGACGTCGATCGACAACAGCGTCGGCAGTGCGGTCGACGTACTGCCGAGGAAGTTGACCGGCTGGTCCACAAGGCCGGAGTCCAGCAGGATCCGGTTCACCAGCCCGCCGGCCGGGTCGAGCAGGATGGCGATCACGATGCCGATCACCGCGGTGGTCGCCACCACCGGCAGGAACAGCACCAGCCGGTAGAGGTTGCGGAACCGCAGCCAGCTGTTGTTCAGCAGGATCGCCAGTACCAGGGCCAGCGGCAGCTCGACGAAGATCGCCACCAGCGAGAAGACGAATGAGTGCCAGAACGCCCGCCAGAACGCCGCCGAGCCGAGTACTTCGGTGAAGTTCGCCAGGCCGACCCACTCCGTCGGGCTGCCCACCCCGTCCCAGTCGAAGAACGAGTACCACCAACTCGCGACCATCGGCCACACGGTGAAGCCACCGAACAGGAGCACCAACGGCACGAGGAACAGGTAGCTCCACCAGTGGTTGCGCAACCTCATGCGGTCAGCCTCCCGGCGTGTAGTCCTGCAGCGGGTTCCAGCCGGTGAACGTCAGGTCCTTCGCGGAGCCCTCTTTGCCCTTGCCTTTCAGGGCGGTCGAGGTCTGGTCCAGGTAGGCCTGCAGGTCCTTGTCCAGCCGGGCCGCCACCGGGGCGAACGGCTGGTTCTTGATGATCGAGCTGAAGGCGGCGTCGGTGTGCTTCAGATCGGGTTTCGCCGCCAGCGCGTCGGTCATCGCCCGGCCGCCCGGGGTGGTCAGGGCCGGGTTCGGCGCCCGCCGCATGGTGTCCTCGGCCACCTTCAGGATGGCGGCCTGGTCCGGCTTCTGCTCCGCCTCGGCTTTCCAGGCACTGTCGAGCGCGGTCAGCGTGCCGAACTTCTCGTAGTACGCCTTGTGGAAGGGCTGCGAGGCCAGGAAGTCCATCACCTTCCAGCTCTCCGCCTTGTGCTTGGACTCGGCCGACATCGACCAGAGCGGGCTGAACGACTTGGTCAACGGAAGGTAGGCACCGCGCCCGGCGGCCGGCACCGGCAGCCCGGTGACGCCCATCTTGATCTCGGGCGCGAGCTTGCGGACCTCGGCCACGTGCCAGGGCGGCGTCGGGTACATCGCGAGCCGGCCCGCTGCGAACTCCTTGAACGCACGGCTGCCGTCCCAGCTCTCCCAGCCCGGCATCATCACCTTCGCCGCCTGCATCCGGCGGTGGAGCTCGACGGCCTCCACCAGACCGGGGCTCGAGGTGGCCGGCTTGCCGGTGCGGTAGTCGATCCCGGTCGCGGGCACGGAGTACGGGACGGCCGTGTCGGCGAGCATCTCGACGCCCACCGCCTTGGCAGCGGTCGGGGCGTAACCGAAGTACTTGCCCTTACCGTCGGCCGTGATCTTCGTGGCCATCTGCTCGAGCTCGGTCCAGGTCTTCGGCGGGCCGTCGTACCCGGACGTCTTCAGCAGGTCCTCGTTGTAGAGGAAGACCCGCAGCGTCGACCACGGACCCCACACCAGCGGCAGGCTCATCAGCTTGCCTTCGCGGTGCAGACCGGAGGTGGCCGGATCCATGCTGCCGGCCGGGAACCGCTTCAGGAACTCCGGCGTGACGAACTCGTCGAGTGGGGCGACCCAGCCGCGAGCGGCCATCCGGTCCATCCCGTCGTCCTGGGCCCGGAAGATGTCGGGGGCGTTCTTCTGCTGGAACATCAGCTCGACCGCGTTCAGCTGCTGGTCGGACGGGTTCTCCAGCACCTTCACGGCGATCCCGGGGTTCGCCTTCTCGAACTCGTCGAACTGCTGGCGGTAGAACTGGCTGGCGCCCGGTGGGTCCGGCACCAGCGCGACGGTGACGGTGACCTTGGCGGCGTCGGCGGACTCTGAGCTGCCGCCGACGAGGTTGCACCCCGACAAGGCGAGCGCCACCGCACAGGCGAACGCGGTGAGGGCAGGGCGGATCTTCATGATCGGCTCCGGAGGTCATGGCGCGTGGGCGCCGGGATCTGTTGATCAGCCGGGCCGTGGTGGCCCAACTGCGAGTTGATGGCGTCGGCGGTCTCCATCACGAGCCGGGAGAGCTCCCGCTCGCGAGCCGGCAGATCGACGACGCTGGACGGACCGGACAGGGACAGTGCGGCGACCACCGAGCCGGTCCGGTCGCGCAGTGGCGCGGCCAGGCAGGACCGGCTGAGGGACAACTCCTCGGTCTCGGTCGAATAGCCCTGCCAGGCAACCTGCTCGACCGCGGCAGCGAGTACGTCGTGGTCGGTGATGGTACGCGGGGTGTACCTCTCCAACTCCCCGAGCAGTTCGCGGCTCTGCTCCACCCCCAGCAGCAGGCACTTGCCGAGCGCGGTCGCGTGCAGTGGATTGCGCCGTCCGGTCAGGACGAACGAGCGCGGTGCGAGCTGCCCTTCGAAGTTGCACAGGTAGAATAACTCGGCCTCGCGCCGGACAGCGACATTGACACCGAGCCCGGTCTCGGCCGCAAGGGTCTGCGCCCGCTGCCGGGCCGCGTGGTGCACGGGATGACCGTTGAGCGCCACTCCGGCCAAGGTGATCAGCTCGGCGCCGAGCCGGTACTGGCCGTCGTCCCGTTCCACGAATCCGGCCTGTTCGAGGGTGCTCAACAGCCGCGATGCCGTGGACTGCTGCAGCCTCGCCAACTTGGCGACCTCGCTGACGCGGAGCATGCCGGTGCCGGCGAACGCACGCAGTACTGCGGCCGCCCGCTCGACGCTCTGGTTGGTCCCCGCCTCATTGCCCACAGGCTGCATCCTTTGCCGAGATGATGGACGATGCCATCCACTATGTGGCAGCCTTACGCACATGATGGATCTCGTCAAGCATCCATCGGATGCCGAATGCTGACGCTGAGGAGCGAGCCATGAATACCGTCCACGGCCTGGTACCGATCCTGGCCACGCCGTTCCTCCCCGACGGCAGCCTGGATCTGCCGGGCCTGCGCCGACTGACCGAGTTCCAGCTGGCCAGCGGTGTCCACGGGGTCGCTGTCCTCGGGATGGCCAGCGAGGCCTTCGCACTGACCGCGGCCGAGCGCCGCCTGATCACGACGACGGTGGCCGAGGTGGTCACCGGCGCGGTCCCACTGGTGGCGGGCGTGGCAGCCACGTCGACGGTGACCGCAGTCGAGCAAGCAACCGAGGCGGCCGCGGCCGGAGCCGATGCGGTCATGGTGCTGCCGCCGTACATGGTGGCTCCGAGTCCGGCCCAACTGCCCGAGTTCTACGCCGCGGTTGCCGCGGTAGGACCTGAGGTGATGGTGCAGGACGCTCCGGGCGCGACCGGTGTTGCAATGTCACCGCAGCAGCTCGTCGAGCTCGGCAGGATCACCGGAGTCACCTCGGTGAAGGTCGAGGCGCCGCCCACCGCGCCGAAGGTTGCGGCGGTGGTGGACCGGATCGACGAACCCGGCTTCGTCGTACTGGGTGGGCAGAACGCGCAGTTCCTGCTCGACGAACTGGCGGCCGGCGCTGTGGGTTCGATGCCTGCCTGCGAGATCCCTGACCTCCTCGCACCAGTGCTCACTGACTGGCAAGCCGGCTTGTATGACGATGCACGGGCGAGGTTCGACCGGTTGCTGCCGTTACTGGTGTACGGCTTGCAGACCGGGATCGCCTGGGCCGTCCACAAGGAAGTCCTGGTACGTCGTGGCCTGATCGACCACGCCACAGTCCGGGTCCCGGCTCGCGACCTCGACAGCAGAGCGCGAGCGGGTCTGACTGCGATACTCGATCGGCTAGAGATGACTTCGCTGACGGGGATCCGCTGATGCCGACCATCATCGACGTACAGGTCTTTCCGCTCGTGCTGGCCGGGCCGGACTCGCCACCGCGGAGCTACTCCACCAAGCCGCCGTGGCCGAGCATCTACGCGTCGTCACGCGAGGCGCTGCTGGTGAAGCTGACCGCGGACGACGGTTCGGTCGGTTGGGGTGAGGCCCTGGCGCCTGTCGCTCCAGAGGTCCCGGCCAACATCATCGAACTTCTGCTGAAGCCCGCACTCCTCGGGGCGGACCCGACCAGGGTGCGCCCGTTGGTGAGCAGCCTCCGCGCTCTGATGCGGGAGCGCGGCCACCTCGGCGGCCACCAGGGCGATGCGGTCGCAGCGGTTGACGTGGCGCTGTGGGACCTGGCCGGCCGGATCACCGGGCTGCCGGTGCACCAGCTGCTCGGAGGAGCCCAGCGCGATGTCATACCGACGTACATGTCTGGCTTGCCTGGCAGGAAGGACAGCGAGCGGGTTGCGTACGCACGGGACTGGGTGGCACAAGGTGTTCGGCAGGTGAAGCTGGGGCTCGGGTACGGCGTGCGTGCGGACCTGGCGACTGTCGAAGCCCTGCGAGGCGTTCACGACG
This sequence comes from Kribbella sp. NPDC049174, assembly GCF_043197365.1. Lineage (NCBI taxonomy): Bacteria > Bacillati > Actinomycetota > Actinomycetes > Propionibacteriales > Kribbellaceae > Kribbella > Kribbella sp. NPDC049174. The sequence goes on from NZ_JBICSZ010000010.1 coordinate 326,014, forward strand.
ACCTGTTGATCGCAGTGGACATCCACGGCGTGTACGACGTCGCGGACGCGGTCCGACTGGGTCGCGGACTGGACAGCATGGGCGCCTGGTTCCTCGAAGCGCCGGTCGGCTTCGAAGACGTTGCCGGACATGCGGAAGTGGCTCGACGGATCGATACCCCGGTGGCGATCGGTGAGAGCTTGCGGCACCGGCAGGAGTTCCGCCCCTGGCTGGAAGGCGGCGCCGCCGCGATCCTGCAGCCAGATGTCGGCCGGACCGGGATCACCGAGCTGGTGGATCTGGCAGCCGTGGCCGAGACCTGGTTCACGCCGCTCGCACCGCACCACTCATCGGGACTCGGCATAGTCATGGCCGCGAGCGTGCACGCGTCGGCCGCGGTGGGGAACCTGCTCGCGTACGAGTTCCACTCGATGCTGTTCGAGCCGGTGAACACTGTGCTGCTGACACCTCTGGAACCCGGCATTCTCGGCTTCGCCGTACCAACCGGGCCTGGTCTGGGGATCGAGGTCGACGAGGACGCCGTACGCGCTGGGTGCATCCGGTGACCCGCCGGGCCCTGGTGATCGGGTCGACGACACCCATCGGTACGGCGATCGTCGCAGCGCTGGTCGCGGACGGCTGCCAGGTCGCCGGTGCAGCATTGGAGGACAAGCAGGTCGACGGTCTGGACCTTCAACTGGAGGCGGACTGCTCGGATCCGGACGATGCCGCTGAGGTGGTCGGACGGGTCGCAGCCGAGTTCGGCGGATTGGACGTCCTGGTCACCGCGGCCGGCCGGATGCCGCTCGAGCCGGCCCACCGGACCACGGACGCGCAGTGGTTCGAGGCCTTGTCGAACACCTTGGATACGTTCTTCTTCCCGGTCCGGGCCGCACTGCCGCACCTGTTCGAGAGCGATGCGGCCGCAGTGGTGGCGGTGTCGTCGGTGAACACACTGGCTGCTGCTCCGTGGGCGGCTGCCTACACCGCGGCCAAGGGCGGAGTAGACGCACTGGTCCGGCAGCTCGCCGTGGACTACGGCGGCCGGGGCATCCGGGTGAACGCGGTCGCCCCGGGAATGGTCGGAGGGGCGAACCTGCCGGACGCCGCGGCCGGCTACCCCATCGGCCGGACGATCCTGCCGACCGAGGTCGCCGACGCCGTGACGTTCCTAGCCGGACCAAGGGCTTCCGGCATCACCGGCGTTGTGCTGCCGGTGGATGGCGGCTTGTCCATCATGTCCCCCGCAGCAGTCGGGCGGGCCGATCTCCGAGCCAGGCTGCGGGATGCCTGAGGTCCAGCTGACCGGGCGAGCAGCGCCTTTCTACCGGCTGCTCGACTGGCCGCTGCGGCTCGTCGTGGTCACGTTGCTGTGGCTACTGGGCGTTGCAGCCGGACTTGTCGTCGCTGGAGTCGCTCCGGCCACGTTGGCAAGTCAGCATGTATTACATGCGTACCTGTCTGATGGTGAGGCAGAAGTACGTCCGTGGTCGCGGTTCTGGTCTGCGTGGCGCGCGTGGTTCGGCCGGGGCCAGGTGGTTCTCGGCCTACCGCTTGCCACGGTGTGGGTGCTGGCGTTCTACCTGACCGCGTCTCGGCAGACTGTGTGGGCGTTCCCGCTTTCGGTGGTGACGTTTGGCTATCTGGTCTCGCTCTGGTTGCTGCCTGCCGTAGCTGTCTCGGCCGGTCCAGCTCGGGCGAGGACCGTGTGGCTGCTGACGATGCACCTCAGTTGGCGTCGTCCGGTACTACCGCTCGCCGGGACCGCAGTACTCTTCGCACTGGCTCTGGCCGCCTGGTTCGTCGTACCGGCGGCACTGGTGTTCTGGCCGGCCGCTGCGGGACTCGCCGCCGTGCTGGTGGTACGGCGGGTCAGCCAACCGCCGCGGACGCGTGGTACCCAAGACCCGACGAGATCTGGTCCGCCTGCTCGATGACCTGCATGGCGAGCGACTCCTCCCGGTTCGCCAGGTCCATCGCCGACAGCGGGCCGGAGGCCGACAGGGCGGCGACGATCGCGCCAGTGCGGTCGCGGATCGGAGCCGCGAGACAGGCGCGGCCGAAGGCCAGCTCCTCGAGTTCCAGGGCGTAGCCACGATCACGCACCTGCCGGAGCATCTTCTCCAGCTCATCAGGGTCGGTCACGGTGTGCGGCGTGTACCGCGGCAGGTCGTCACCGAGGAGCTCCTGCCATTCCGCCCGCGGCAGCTCGCTGATCAGTGCCTTGCCGATTGCGGTCGCGTGCAGCGGACCAGTCCGACCGACCAGGGTCGACGAGCGGCCGGCTGCCCGGCCCTCGAAGTGGCAGAGGTAGAACATCTCGGCACCACGACGCTCGGCGACGTTGGCCCCCAGGTTCAGGTCGGCGGCGAGGTTCTGCGCGACCTGGCGCGACTGCTGGTGCACCGGCATCTCGTTCAGGCCGATGCCCGCCAGCGTGATCACCCGCGGACCGATGCCGTACAGGCCGCTGCGCTGGTCGTACGCGAGGAACCCGAGCGCCACCAGTGCGGCGACCAGCCGGGACACGGTGGACTGGCCGAGCCCGGTCGCCTGGACCAGCTCTGAGACGCGACGCTGCGGATGCGCCTCGGTGAACTCGGACAGCAGCGACAGTGCCCGTTCGACACTCTGCGTGCCCGGCCCACTCTCACGCCCGATCGCCCGCGCCACAACAACACACCCTCTCGCCGAATTGTGGTTTTCTCATCCGCATCGTAGATGCCTGGTCGACGACAAACCAGCACCCTCGGGTCATCCGCCGACCGAGTCGACGAAGAGATGGACGATTTCGCGGGGGTCCGTGCGGCGCCAGGCGATGGCGAGTTCGGCGGGTGGGAGGTCGGGGACCGGGCGGAAAGTCAGGCCGGGCCGCTTGTAGAGGCGGGCGTTGCCTTCGGCAATGAGGGCGATGCCTACGCCTGCGCTGACCAGTTCCAGGACCTCGTCGGCTGCTGTGGCTTCGGCTGCGATGGTAGGCGGACGGCCGGAGCGAGCATCCAGTGCGAGCCAGAAGTCTCGGAGTGGGCCAGCTGCGGTGGGCAGGGCTACGAACGGTTCGTCGAGGAGTTCGGCGTACGGGATCTCAGGACGGTCGGATAAGGGGTGTTCGGCGGGTAGGGCTATCCAGCGGTTTTCGCGGACTAGGACCCGGGTCGCGATGTCGTCGGCGGGGATCGGGAGCCAAACGAAGGCTACGTCGCTGGTGGCGTCGGCCAGGCCGGCGGTCGGGTCGTCCCAGCCGACCAGGCGTAGGGAGACGGTCCAGTCGGGGGCGCGGTCGCGGAAGCGTTGGACGGCTGGACGTTGGAGGTCGCGGCCGACCGCGGTTTGCATGCCGACGACGAGTTGGCGGGGATGGGTGAGGGCGCGCGCCTCGACGTAGCCGCGGTCCCAGGCTTCCAGGATCGAGCGGGCCACGGGGAGCAAAGTGGTGCCCTGCGAGGTGAGAGCGAGGCCGCGGGGCAGTCTGACGAACAGGTCGAACCCGAGCCGGCGCTCGAGGGCTCGCAGCTGCTTGGACAGGGCGGGCTGCGACACGAACAGGCGTGCGGCCGCGGCGGTGACGGTCAGCTCCTCGGCTGTGGCGACGAAGTACCGCAGTTCCCGCAGGTGGGCGTCCATAACCAATGGTTATACCAACAGGTCTTGGACGCAGTGATCACTGCGAGCCAAAGCTGCATGTATGACAAACACACTTCCCAGACGCGGTCTCGGTGAGCTCGACGTACCGGCGATCGGGCTCGGTGCGATGGTGCTCTCCCCCGGCATGTACGGCGAGATCGATGACGAGCGCGGTGTCGCGGCGATCCAGGCGACGATCGAGGCCGGCGGGACGTTCGTCGACACGAGTGACGCGTACGGCGATGACGGGCACAACGAGCGGTTGGTCGGGCGGGCGATTCGTGACCGGCGCGACGAGATCACGGTGGCGACCAAGTTCGGGCTGAAGCTGGCCGACGGCGCGGAGGAGCATCCGCTGAAGGTTGGGTTCGCGTTCGAGGAACTGCTCGTGAACGCTGAGCCGAAGTACATCCAGGGGTACGCCGAGAGCAGTCTCCGCAATCTCGGCACCGAGGTGATCGACCTGTACTACCTACACTTCCCCGACCCGCAGGTGCCGATCGAGGACTCCGTCGGCGCGATGGCCGAACTCGTTGCTGATGGCAAGGTGCGCTACCTCGGAGTCTCCAACGTGACGCCGAGCGAGCTCCGGCGAGCGCATGCTGTTCATCCGATCGCCGCCGTACAGACCGAGTGGTCGATGTGGCGGCCGATCGATCCGGAGTTGCTCGAGGTGGCGCGGGAGCTCGGCATCGGCGTCGTACCTTGGAGTCCGCTGGGGGCTGGGTTCCTGACTGGGACGGTGCAGCAGGTTGGCGCGGACGACTTCAGGAGCAACGCTCCGCGGTTCGATTCGGAGAGTCTGAAGGCGAACAACGCGTCGTACGCGGCTCTGCAGGCGCTGGCCGCGGACCTCGGGATCACGCGGAGTCAGCTCGCGCTGGCGTGGTTGCTTCATCAGGATGCGGCGGTGGTGCCGATTCCGGGCAGCCGTACGCCGGCGCACATCGTGGAGAATCTGGCGGCCGCCGAGATCACGCTCCACGCGGACACACTCGCGCGGATAGATGCAGTACTCGCCAGACTCGAGCCCGTGGGCGCCACGCTCCTGCAGGACGTCCGATGAAGATGTTCGTCGGAGTCGGAGCGTTGGCGATCCTGCTCGTCGCCTGCGGACAGGATTCATCAACCAGCAGCGCTCCGCCAGCGGCCGGGGCTCCAACGACCAGCGCGAGCGCGACGCCGCCGGCCGACGTACTGCCGGCGGCCCAGGCGTACGTCGACGCCGTCGCCCGCCGTGATCTCGAGGGTCTTGTGAACGCGTTTCATCCCGACGGCCGGATCGTCGACGTCTCCCGGACCATCGCCGGGCACGACGCAATCCGCACCTGGGCCCGAAACGAGGTCATCGGCGGCACCCTGCAAGTACTCAAGATCGTCGAGCGACGCCCCGACGGGCAGAAACTGCTGGTGCATTGGGCACCGGCCGGCTCGGATGGCTGGCGGGCCCACTACGACTTCACGGTCCGCGGCGAACGGGTCAGCGTCGCTGAGCTCCAGTACGCCTAGGCGTGGACCGCAGTGGTCGGGAGCATGCCGATGAGTGCGTCCGCGGCGAGGGAGGCGGACGGACTCGTGGGGACGGCGACGGACACCTGCCAGTCTGAGGCGCTCCCCGGTGCCATCGCGACCGTCACGTGATCCCCGCGCTTGGCGGCTATGCGCTCGGGGACGAGGGCTACGCCGAGGTTGTGGGCGACCAGGGCCAGGAGGGTGTGTACGTCGTTGACCTCGATGGTGACCGGGTGGGCAACACCGGCATCGGCGAAGGCTCGGTCGGAGATGGCTCGGGCGCCCCAGGTGGGGTCGAAGTCGACGAAGGACTCGCCGGCCAGGTCGCCGAGCGAGACCGACATCGCGTTGGCCAGGCGGTGGTCGGGGGCGCAGACGAGCACCATTGACTCGCGCGAGAGCGGGCGCAGGTCGAGACCGTCGATCGGATCGCCGGCGGTGGCGACGAAGGCGACGTCGAGGCGGCCGGAGGCAAGTTCGTCGAGCATCGGAGTGGAGCCGCCCTGGCGAACTTCGATCTCCACGCCGGGGTAGGCGGAGCGGAACTTGGCGAGCAGCGCCGGTACGTCGACCACGCCGAGACACTGCTCGAGTCCTACGGTGAGGTGACCGCGGAGGAGGCCCTGGACCGCGGCGACCGCGTCCTTGGCGGCTTCGGCGGCGGCGAGCGTACGGCGCCCCTCGCAGAGGAGAGCACGTCCGGCCTCGGTGAGCTCGACGCTTCTGGTGTTTCGGACGAAGAGGGAAGCGCGGAGCTCACGTTCGAGCGCACGGATCGAAGCGGACAGGCCCGACTGCGAGATCGACATCGCCTCGGCGGCCCGGGTGAAGTGCTTCTGCTCGGCCACCGCTACGAAATGCTCCAAGTGCCTAAGCTCCATGACTAAGAACTGTAGTCAATCGAAGCAAAGAGATTCTCCTGTCCCACATGTTGACGCACCAACCGCTACCTCACCACCTCAGACAGCCCGAAGCCGACGGTAAGGTGTTCGCATGGCGGAAGAGTTTCGGGTTGAGGTTGAGCTCGGCAGTGACGAGCACGGGCTGACGTTCTGGGAGCGGCTGCGGGCGCTGGATCTGGATGATGACGCGCGGAAGCGGCTCGGGAGCCAGGTGACGGTGACCCGGGACGGGAACCGGATGTTGCTCTACACGCATTCGCTGGAGGATGCGCTGGAGGCGGAGAAGACCGTCAAGGAGCTCGTCGCCGACGACAAACTGCAGGCCGAGTACACGGTGACGCGATGGAACGCGGCCGAGCAGGACTGGACGGATCCGAGTACGCCGGTCGGGGAGCACGACGCGGCCACCGACGCGGCGAAGAACGCCGGCATGGAGGTGCCGGATCCGCGGTACGTCGTGATGCAGAAGTACAAGCCGCAGTTCCTCCGCGACCTCGGGTTGTAGCCAAACCCAGCCAACGACGGGCAGGACACAGCCGCGCGCTGTGTCCTGCCCGAACTTTTTCCGTTCGCTTCCACTCGACGGCGGTCGCCTGCTACCTTCTGTCTACCCGGTTAGACTAACCGCTTAGACTCCCGTCGCAGGAGACCCTCATGGCACCACGCACCACGCAGCTGATCGCCCTCGCCACCGCTGCCCTGCTGCTGGCAGGTTGTGGCAACTCGGCGGAGACAGGCACCGCACCCGCCGCGGACCAAGGGCCGGAGTCCGGCACGGTCAATGTGGTCGGATCGGACAACACCGAGACGTACGCGCCGGTGATCAAGGCCTTCGAGACCGCCAATCCCGGGATCACGGTGAACTACAGCCAGGTCCCGTTCGACCAGTTCAACGCCACCCTCCAGCGGCGGCTCAACGCCAAGGACTCGACGATCGACGTGTACACCGTCGATCAGCCCCGGGTCTCGCAGCTCGCGGCGAAGGGATTCCTGGTCGACCTGAGCGATCTCGACGCGAAGACCAAGGCCGCGACTTCGCAGGCGTCGTACGACGCGAACCACTTCCGCGACAAACTCTGGTCACTGCCGATGTGGAACTCCACCCAGTTCCTCTTCTACAACAAGACCGCGCTGAAGAAGGCCGGCGTCACCCCACCGGCGGCGGATCCCGAGCAGCGGTGGACGTGGGAGCAGGTCGCCGAGGCCGGCAAGAAGGCGCAGCAGACGAGCGGCATCAAGTACGGACTGCTGTTGGAGCAGGCGGAGGCCTACTACCAACTGCAGCCGCTGGCCGAGTCCCTGGGCGGCGGCAGCGGCATCGAGGGCGAGGATGCTCTCACGCCGGCCGTCACCACCGACGGGTGGAAGAAGGCCATGAGCTGGTACGGCGGGACGTTCGCGACCGGACTGTCGCCACGCGGCATCGGCGGATTCCAGACCGGACCGGTCTTCTCCAACGGGGACGTCGCGTTCTTCGTCGGCGGGCCGTGGGATATCGGGGTGTTCTCCTCCGCGAAGGTGGACTGGGGTATCGCTCCGATGCCGTACTTCCAGGGCGGCAAGCCCGTCACGCCGACCGGCTCGTGGTCGCTGGGGATCAACCCCGCCTCCAAGCAGCAGGGCATGGCGCGGAAGTTCATCGAGTTCGCCACGCTGGACACCGCGGGCAATCTGGCCACCACCGAAGCCACGACGATCATCCCGGCGAACACCAAGTCCGAGGCGGAGTACCTGCCGCGGCTCGAGAAGCTCGCCGGGGCCAAGAGCGCCGGCGCCACCAAGATCGTCGCCTACGAAGCCTCGAAGACCGCTGTCGGACGACCTGTCTCGGTCGGCTACATCCAGTTCGAAGAGGTGATGGGCAAGGCGTTCGCGGACATCCGCAACGGCACCGACGCGGCGTCGCGCCTCGAGACCGCCACGGGCCAACTCACCGAGGCCTGGAAGTCGATCCGATGAGCACCGGATCTCGATCGGTGGCGTGGAAGTCGGTCCGATGAGTACGACGTCCCGTCCGGTGGTGTCAGCGCGGCGCCACCGGACCGGCATCACGACGGATCAGGGCAGCAAGGCAGGTCGGCCGGGCAAGGCAGGTCGGTCGGGCAAAGGGGGTCACGCCGGCCAAGGGCGGATCGCCGTGCTCTTCCTGCTGCCGGCGCTGATCAGCCTCGCCCTGCTGAGGCTCATCCCGGCCGGAGTTGCTCTCGTCGAGAGCTTCTTCAACGAGAGCCTGTTGCGGGGCGGCCGTACCTTCGTTGGCCTCGGCAACTATGCGGATCTGCTCGGCAATCCCGATTTCCGTCAGTCCGTGGCCGTGACGCTCGTGTTCACCCTGATCGTCAACCCGGTCCAGATCGCCGTGTCGTTCCTGCTCGCTGTGCTCTACACCCAGCGGGCGGCCGGTTCGAAGGTCTGGCGGGCGCTGGTGATCCTGCCGATCGCCGTTCCGCCGGCGGTCTCCGCGGTGATCTGGAGCGTCATCTACCGACCCGACGGCCTGGCCAACAGCTTCCTCGACCTGCTGACGATCCCGGCGCAGCCGTTCCTCACGTCGTCCTCGCAGGCACTGCCCTCGATCATCGTGTTGCTGTCCTGGATCGGCGTTGGCTACTGGATGCTGTTCCTGATTGCCGGCATCAACGACATCCCGGACGAGATCCACGAGGCGGCGAGTCTCGACGGGGTGAGCCCGTGGCGGCGGCTGTGGTCGATCACCCTCCCCCTCGTACGGCGGCCGCTCGCCTTCGTACTCGTGGCCGACACGGTCTCGAACCTGCTGGTGTTCGCCCCGGTGCAGATCCTCACCAAGGGCGGCCCGAACGGGACGACGAACCTGATGATGTACGACGTCTACAACCGCGCCTACGCGATCGGCGACCTGCACACGGCGCAGGCCGAGGTCATCCTGCTGGTCGCGGTCACGCTCATCATCGTCGCGCTCCAGTTCCGCCTGCTGAAGGGAGACGACCGATGAACCGCCGGCTCCTCCGCTACCTCGCGCGTTCGGTGGCCGCGGCCCTGATCGGCCTGGCCTTCTTCATCCCGCTGCTGTGGGTGCTGACCGGTTCCCTGCGGCCGGGCAATGAGACCTTTGCGCGGCTGAGTCCGTTGTCGTGGGACTCATTCGTCACCCTGGATCCGACGCTCTCGAACTACAGCAAGCTCTTCACCGGCGACATCGGCCGCGCGACCGTCAACTCGCTGCTGGTCAGCGTCGTCACGGTCGTGGCCGGCCTCGCGATCTGCGCGAGCGCGGCCTTCGGGTTGTCGGCGTTCCGGTTCCAGGGTCGTACGGCGGTCTTCGCGGTCGTCGTACTCAGCTTCCTGATCCCGTTCGACGCGATCGCCATCCCGTTGTCGGACATGTTCCGCGACTGGAATCTGACCAACACCTTCACCGGACTGGTCTTGCCAGGCATCGGCAACGGTATGGCAATCTTCCTTCTCAGACAGTTCTTCTTGGCTATCCCGACCGAGCTGGTCGAAGCCGGGCGGCTGGACGGCCTGGGCTGGTTCGGGGTCTTCACTCGGATCTACCTGCCGCTGTCACGCCCGGCCCTGATCGGCGCGGGGCTGACGCTGTTCCTGTTCCAGTGGCACTCGTACGTGTGGCCGTTGCTGATGGGCACCGACCGCGAACACATCCTCGGTCCCGTCGCACTGGCGAACCTGCAGGGGCAGAACTTCGTCGACTACGGAGTCGTGTTCGCCGGCGCCGTACTGCTCACGCTCATCCCGCTTGCCGTCATCCTCGGCTTCCAGCGGTACTTCATCCAGTCCGTCTCCAGCAGCGGCCTCAAGTAGAGGATCTATGAACCAGATGCAGCAGCCCCGCACGCTCATTTTCGACACCGACATCGGCTCGGACGTCGACGACGCGATGGCGCTGGCCCAGATCATCGGAACGCCGGAGCTCCATCTGCACTCGGTGACCACCGTGTACGGCGACACGCTCTTGCGAGCCAAGATCGCACGTCGGTACGGCGTACTTGCCAGACAAGATCTCGCCGTACACGCCGGACAGAGCATCCCGCTGTCCGGCCGCGAGGTGTGGTGGCCGGGTCATGAGGGCAGCCTGCACGAGGGCCTGGATCGCGAAATCGTCGAGGAGCGGCCTGCTGTCGAGCACCTGATCGCCACCTTGCAGGCCCACCCGGGCGAGATCGACGTCGTTGCCGTCGGGCCGCTGACCAATATCGCCGAGGCACTCGGACGCGAACCACGGGTGGCGACCTGGATGCGCCATCTGTGGATCATGGGTGGTTCGTTCCCGGCCGGCAGCAAGGCGGAACACAACTTTCGCAGCGACGCGGTCGCCGCCCGCACCGTACTGTCAGCCGGCATCCCGACCACCGTGACCGGACTCGATGTGACGCGCCAGCTCGGCATCGACCAGGCCGGGCTCGACCTGATCGGAGCCGCGGGAGCGCTGGGCGCGGCGTTGCAAGCAGACATCCAGCAGTGGTGGGAGTTCTGGCAGCAGGAATGGAACGTGCCGCACGATCCTGTCGCGGTCCTCACCCTCTCCCGGCCCGACCTGTTCACGCTCACCGAACCTGGCGTCGTCGAGATCTCAGCTGAAGGCCACAGCACGTTTACCCCCGACGACGCGGGCACGATCCGCCTCGCACTCACCGTGGACGGCAACGGCGCCGCGGCGGCTATCATCGAGGCAATCCAGCGCGCCGGAGCAGGGAATCCGGTGGTCGCGCGTACCCCAACTGGAGGCCGGTGATGGTCACCGCTCGCGACGTCGCCGAGCGCGCCGGTACGTCGACAGCGGTCGTCAGCTACGTCTTCAACAACGGCCCCCGACCGGTCGCTCCGAGCACGAGGCAGCGCGTGCTCGATGCGGCGGCGGAGCTGCAGTACCGACCCAATGCGCTGGCCCGGGCGCTCAGTGCCGGGCGTACGTTCTCGATCGGGATCGTCGTACCGCACATCCGCAACCCGTACTTCGCGGCGCTGGCCGAGCAGCTCGAAGCCGGCACCAGGGCGCGCAACCATCTGCTGCTGATCGGCGACTCCGGTGGTGATGCCGCGCAGGAGCAGAGCCATCTGACGTCGTTCATCGAGCGGCAGGTCGATGGCATCGTCCTGGTGTCCGTCCGGAGCCAACCCGAGCTCGTCGGCCTCGACACGGCGGGCATCCCGGTCGTCGCCCTCCACCGCATGCCCGACGGATCGCCTGCATCGAGCTTGTCGATCGACTCCGTCGCCGCCGCCGAGACCGCCACGTCGCACCTCGTCGAGCACGGGTATCGCAGCATCGGCGTACTGACCGGACCGATCGGCTCCCCCGGCACCGAGGAGCACCTGATCGGGGTCGCCGAGGCAACGCGCGGCCGGGGAGTCCACGTGGATCACCGGACGAGTGAGATCTCCCGCTATCACGCCACCGAGGTGACGAGCTCCTGGCTGGCGGAGGAAGATCGACCGCGTGCGCTGTACTGCGCGACCGACGAGCAGGCGTTCGGAGTGCTGTTCGCCGCGTGGCGGGCCGGTCTGTCGGTGCCCGACGATCTCGCCGTACTCGGCGGTGACGGCACCGCCGAATGTGCCGTCACCATTCCACCAATGAGCGCGATCCAACGTCCGGTGCCGCAGCTCGCCTCCCGCGCGATCGAGCTCCTGCTGGACGCCGCGCAGGGCCAGGGGGCAGTCACGATCACGCTGCCGCACGAGCTGGTACGACGCGAGTCCTGCGGCTGCTGATCAGAGTTCGATGCCCTGCGCATCGATCTGCGGCCTGTTCGTGAGCTCGGCTTCCGTGCCGCGCCGTTCCGTGCTGGAAAGTGCCGACATGGGTACTTGTCTAGCAAGGTTGCGGGACTGTCTTGCACTCGTGATCGACAACGGTTCGGTGACGGGCGCGGGCAACGGCACGTCTGGGGAACCCTCGGAGCACTAGTCTCGGCGTTTCGTTGCAGGCTCGAGCAGCGCGGTTCTGCGACTCTGACAATGCTGAGGGAGAGGGGAAATCGTGTCTCGTCGACGTGGTCTCGTTGCCGGTTCGGTCGTACTGTCGTTCGTTCTCGTCGGCTGTTCCGACGTGGCCGCCAGTGAGTCCAGTCCATCGGACACGCCGTCGTCTTCGAGTACGCCGATTGCGAGTGCGACCCCATCCAGCACCCCGAGCACCACACCGACTCCCACGCCGACGACCAAGCCGAAGCCCAAGGTGAAGCAGACGCCGCAGTACTACGCGCTTCGCGTCGAGCGGCAACTGGACAAGCTCGGGTACCCGGTCGGCGACGTCGACGGTGACATCACCGCGCGCGCCAAGCAGGCCCTGTGCGCGTGGCGCGAGACCCACGGCATGCCGGTCAGCCGCAAGGGCCTCACCCTGAATGACGCGTACTCGGTGCTCAACGCAGCCCGCCGCCCGACGCCGACGCGCGCGCCTGGGATCTACGTCAACAAGACCTGCCAGGTGGCGTACCAGATCGTCGGCAAGACCTACAAGCGCATCGTCTGGGTCTCGACCGGTGCCCCCGGCTACGAAACCCCGAACCGCACCGGCAAGGTCTGGCGCAAGTGGGCCGGCGCACACGAGAGCAGCCTCTACCCCGAGGCGTACATGTATGACTCGCTCTACTTCCTCCGCGACCGCCCCGGCATCGCCCTGCACGGCTCCCGCGTGAACTCCCTGGTCAAGCCTTACCCCGCCAGCCACCGCTGCGTCCGCGTAACCCGCCCCGAAATCACCCAGATCTTCAAAGAAACCCCCATCGGCACCAAGGTCCAGGTCTACGGCGACTACTGACGGACCTCCACGTCACTCGTGCTTGTCGGCGCGGGTGACGTGGAGGCTGGGTTGGGCCTCGTACGGGGACTTGGGGAGGGTGGTGAGGAGGTCGGGGAGGTTGAAGGTTTCGAAGAGGGTCAGGTCGAAGAACGCGATGGCGTGAACGATGCCGGTCGCGGTGAGGGTGAGGACCTGGAGCTGGAAGGCCCGGTGAACGTTGTCGGCCGGGTCGCGCATGTAGACGGCGAAGCCGGGCTGGCCGTTGGCCTTGATCGGGACCAGGAGCTGGTCGCCGGCTTCCTTGGCCGGGCAGTGGGTGGAGATGAGCCGGCCGATGTTGCGGGCGCCGCGGAACCACGAGGTGAACGGCGGCATCTCCCAGATCGCGTCGTCGGTGAAGAACCCGGTGATGGTCGGTACGTCGTACTGCTCGAACGCGGCGCGGTAGCGATCCAGCAGCGCGGCGTCGTCCGCGACGTGGCTCTGGCCCGGGTCGAAGTGTGATCTGGCTTCGTCGAGATCGGCGGCGCTGACACCGATCGCGTCGGTCACCCGGGCCGGCGTCCAGCCCTCGATGTCGGCCAGGATCAGCGCGGCGCGATGCCGGGCGGGCAGGCGCTGCAGCGCGGCGACGAGATCCAGGCCGATCGGGCGGCCGTCGGTCAGGTCGTCCGGGATCGGCTCGAGCCACAGCACCTCCGGGCGCTGCTGCAGCCTCCCCTCGGGGTCGTCGCTCGCCGCTGCGAGGCCGGTCGGCAGCGGGCGCCAGACGTCCTGGTCCAGACACTGCCGGGTGGCGATCGCGTACACCTCGCCCGACGACTGCAGACTCAGCGTGGCGACCTGCTGAGCCTCGGCGATGGAGCCGAGCATCCGATAGCAGTGCGAAACCAGCCCGCGCCGCACCGCGTGGGCCGAAACCTCGTCAAGACGATCCGCCATGGTCAGCAACCTCGACCTCAAGCTACAACTGGACCGCACTTTGCGGAAGGAAAGTGCCGTCAGGCGCGACCCATCTTCCGAAGATCGAGTCCAAACCGCGGTGACAGGGGCGGATCGCGACGGCCCTGCAACCGCGCGCGTCAGGTGGTCGGCCAGTCCCTGCGCTCGGTGTCGAGGTAGGCCGCCAGCGCGAGCGCGGTCAGGTCCTGGTGATGCGGTACGGCGAGCTGCGCACCGATCGGAAGCCCCGACGCCGACCACCCGACGTTCACCGTCGTCGCCGGGTGGGCCGACATGTTGTACGGCACCGTGAACGCGATGTGCTCGAACGGCTTCGACGGATCGTCCGTCGGGTATGCCAGCTCTGCCCGGAACGCCGTGATCGGCGCTACCGGCGACAAGATCACGTCGTATGACCGGAACACTTGTGTGACGGCAGCAGCCATCGCACCCATCTGGCTGTAGCCGTGGAAGACGTCGAAGCTGGAGAGGTCGCCAGCGGTGGAGACCCACTGGCGGATCTCGGGCAGCACCTTCGCTCGGCGGTCCTCGGGCAACGCCGCGATATCGGCGGCGGAACGGACTCGCCAGAACCGGTCCAGGCCGTCGAGCATCTCGCGGGTGATGATCGGCTCGATCGGCTCGACGATCGCTCCGCCCTTCTCGAGTACGGCGGCCGCGGACGAGACGGCCTTGGTGACCTCGGGGTCGACGGGGAGTCCGAGGCCTGCGTCCAGCAGGAGTGCCACGCGTAGCCCCTGAACGGTCAGGTCCTCGGTGTAGGTGTCATCGATGGGCGGAAGGGAGGTGTGGTCGCGCGGGTCGTACCCGGACATCACCGACAACGCCAGCGCCGCGTCCGCCGCCGTACGAGCGAGCGGGCCGATCGCGCGGCCCGGGTATGGATTCCCGACCGCGACGCGACCGTGGGTGGGCTTGATGCCGACGACGCCGCACCAGCCGGCCGGCAGCCTGATCGAGCCGCCGATGTCGGTGCCGATGTGCAGCGGGCCGTACCCAGCCGCCGCAGCCGCCGCCGCACCCGCACTCGAACCGCCGGCCGTTTTCGACAGATCCCACGGGTTGCGGGTCAAGTGATGGAACGTTGACACGCCTGACGAGAGCATTCCGTATTCAGGCATCGTTGTCTTACAAATGATCACCGCACCGGCCTCGCGGAGTCGGGCCGCGGCGGGTGCGTCCTCGGTTGCCGGCACGAGTTCGGTTGCCGCCGTGCCTTGGGGCACCGGGGTGCCGCGGGTCGCGATGTTCTCCTTGACTGTCGTCGGTACGCCGTCCAGGCGGCCGGCTGATCCATCACGCCAGCGGCGTTCCGACTCGCGAGCGGCCGCGCGGGCGCCGTCGGGATCGAGGGCGTACGTCGCGCAGATCCGCGGCTCGAGTTCCTCGATCCGGGCGAGCACGTCCTCGATCACCTCGACGGGTGAGAGCGAACCGTCGCGGTACTTCGACAACAGTTCGATCGCGGTCAGGTCGGCGAGGCTCATGCGGCAGGCTCCACTTCAGCGGCTCGGGTTCAGCGGCGGGCTTTCATGGTCAGTCGGAGGTTCTGGGGCGGCGCGCTTCCTGGTGGTCGGACGTTCGGCGGCGGGGTGTGGTGGTTTGTTGGGTCAGTTCGGTGGGTTGAAGCGGCCGTCGACTGCGGTCCAGCCGCCGTCGACGGCGATCACGCTGCCGGTGACGAAGCTGGCGGCGTCGGAGGCGAGGTAGACGACCGCGCCGGCGAGTTCCTCCGGGCGGGCCCAGCGGCCGAGGGCGCCCTTTTGCGCATAGGCGTCGTACCAGGCTTTGTTCGCTTTGATCTGGGCGGTGAGCGGGGTCTCGACGACGCCGGGCGCGACCGCGTTCACGCGTACGCCGTTCGGCCCGAGCTCGGCGGCGGCGGTCCGGAGCAGTTGGACCAGGCCGGCCTTGGTTGCCGCGTACACCGATTGGCCGGGCTCCACGGTCGTACCGCGGATGGAGCTGAACCCGATGATGCTGCCGCTCCCCCGCTCGGCCATCTGCTTGCCGAAGGCACGGATCAGCTGGAACGACGCCCGCAGATTGAGCGCCACCACCCGGTCGAACTCCTCACCGGTGTAGTCGAGAATCCGCTTCCGCACGTTGGTCGCCGCGGTGAACACCAGTACGTCAACCGCCCCAAGCTCAGCCTCCGCCCGGACGATGGCCTCGTCATCAAGCACATCAAGCGCGTACGACGTGAGCCCACCCGCCACGGCACCGTCGCGGGCACCCTCGGAGCCGGGGTTGTCGGAGCCGCCGTTGCCGGAGCCCGGGCCGCCGGAGCCCGGGTTGCCGGAGGCCAGGCTGTTGGAGCCCGGGTTGTTGGAGCTGGGGTTGTTGCCTAGGGCGGCGGTTTGTTGGGCTGCGGGTAGGTCTCGGTCGGCGCAGGTCACGCGGGCGCCTTGGGCGGCCAGGGCGAGGGCGCTCTCGCGGCCGATTCCGCTCCCCGCGCCGATCACCAGGACGTGCTTGCCGTCGAGGCGGAAGAGGTTGGCATAGTCCGTCACGCTGCAGTCACCTCAGGGCCTCGGGCGGATGATGGCCATCCGGGTCGTGGTCAGTTCCTCGATCGCGAACCGGGGTCCTTCGCGACCGATCCCGGAGTCCTTCACGCCGCCGTACGGCATCACGTCCGACCGGAATCCCGGTACCTCGTTGATGACCACCCCGCCGACGTCGAGCCGATCGATCGCGGTGAACGCGGTGTCCAGCGAGGAGGTGAACACACTCGCGTGCAAGCCATACCGGGATGCGTTGACCGTAGCGAAGGCCGTGTCGAGGTCCGGTACCGGCCGGACCGCGATCACCGGCCCGAAGATCTCCTCGTCCCACGCCAGTTGGCCCGATGCCACGTCCGTCAACACGGTCGGCCCCAGCAACTCCCCGTCCTTCGACGAGTAGGTCAGCTCGGCACCGGAAGCGAGCGACGCATCGACCCAGGCCCGGACCCGAGAGGTCGACTTCGGATCGATCAGCGCCGACACCCGGGTGTCCGGCGAGCGAGGATCGCCGACGACAACGGCAGGAAGACGCTCGGTCAACTTGTCTAGCAATGTGGCATGTACGGAGTCCACAACGATTACTCGTTGGACAGAGATACATGCCTGACCAGATGCGTAGTACCCGCCGCGGATGATCGCATCGGCCGCCGCATCGAGATCGGCGTCGGCCGCGACGACGAGGGCCGAGTTCGAGCCGAGCTCGAGGAGCACCTTGGTCGGGGCGGCGTCGCGGGCGATCTGGTGGCCGACCGCTGCCGATCCGGTGAACGAGACCGCCCCGATCCGGCGATCCGTCGTCAGAGCAGCGCCGACGTCCGGTCCCCCGGTCACCAGTTGCACGGCGGCCGCCGGAGCCCCGGCCTCGACCAACGCCTCCCGCATCAGATGGACCAGCCACAACGTCGCGAGCGGAGTCTGCGGCGCCGGCTTCACGATCACCGGGCACCCGGCCGCGAGCGCCGGCGCGATCTTGTGCGACGCCAGCAGCAACGGATAGTTGAACCCAGTGATCCCGACGACCACACCGACCGGCTTCCGCACCCAGAACCCGACCAGACCGTCACCACTCGGCAGCAGATCCAGCGGCACGGTCTCGCCGTGCAGCCGCGCGACCTCCTCGGCCGACGTCTCCAGGGTGAGCAGCGTGCGATCGACCTCGACCCGGCAGTCGACCAGCGGCTTGCCGGTCTCCAGCACGAGCAGGTCGACGAAGGCATCGCGCTCGGCCGAGATCGTCGCATGCACGCTCTGCAAGGCCTTCCGGCGTACGTACGACGGAAGCCGGCCGACCGCATCGCGGACGGCGAGCGCGTGGTCGAGCGCCTGCCGGGCCAGCTCCATGTCCCCGACGGGCGCGTCGGTGACCGTCGAACCGTCGTACGGGAAGATCACCGGCTCGATGGACGGTGCCTCGACCCAGGTCTCTCCGACCGGCAGGCCGGCTGGGTACTTCATCCGGGTTCTCCCTTCGCAGCGAGGAGGTCGGTGGTGGTTGCTCCGGACAACGCTCTGTGGAGGGTGGGGATGGCCGAGACGAGGCGCTGGGTGTACGGGTGCTGCGGGGCGGCGTACACGTCGCCGGTGAAGCCGGTCTCGACGATCTGGCCGGCGTTCATCACGGCGACCCGGTCGCACACGTGCTTCACGACGGACAGGTCGTGGGAGACGAAGACGAGGGTCAGGTTGAGTTCGTCGACGAGGTCGGAGATCAGGTTGAGCACCTGTGCGCGGACCGATACGTCGAGGGCACTGACCGGCTCGTCCGCGATCAGGATGCGCGGGCGCGGGGCGAGCGCGCGGGCGATGGAGATGCGTTGCCGCTGACCGCCGGAGAACTGGTGCGGGTACCGGTCGCCTGCGTCGGCGGACAGACCGACCGCTTCGAGCAGTTCGCGGACGCGCTCCCCGGAGGCCGGATGCCCTTGGACGACGAGGGGTTCGGCGATGATGTCGCGGACGCGCATCCGCGGGTCGAGCGAACTCATCGGGTCCTGGAAGACGAGTTGCAGGTTCTCGCGGAGAAATCGCAGCCGCCGCTCCGGCAAGCGGGTGATGTCGGTGCCTTCGACAACGACGTGACCGGAGGTCGCTTGGTCGAGCGCGGCGATGATCCGTAGCAGGGTCGACTTGCCGCAGCCGGATTCGCCGACGATGCCGAAGCGTTCACCTGGCTTGACCTCGAGGTTCACCCCGCTCAGCGCGTGGACCACCGGGGCTGCGCGGAGCAGCGACGTACGCGGTCGGGTGTAGTTGCGTACGACGTCGATCAGTTGGATGGCCGGATCGGCCACGGGTTCGTGAGCCGCAGGCACATGCTCGCGGAGAGACATGTCAGACATGTGCAACCTCCACAGGATGGTGGCACGCGAAGCCAGTCGCCTCCGACCCGCTCCACGCGGGCGTGGTGGCGCAGACCTCGGTGGCGTGGCGGCAGCGAGTGCGGAATACGCAGCCGGACGGGAACTGACCGGCGGGCGGCACGTTGCCCGGGATCGTGGTCAGCCGTCGATCGGCCGTCTCGAGGTCGGAGGCCGCGAGCAGTCCCTCGGTGTAGCGGTGACGAGGCCGAGTGAACACCTCACCGACCGGGCCTGACTCGACGACACGACCGCCATACATCACCAACACGCGTTCGCACACGGTCGCGACGACAGCGAGGTCGTGCGTGATGAAGAGCAGGGCAGCCTCGCGTGCGACCACTCCCTTGACGATGAGGTCCAGGACGAGCGCCTGCACGGTGACGTCGAGGGCGGTCGTCGGTTCGTCGCAGATCAGCAGAGCGGGATCGTTGGCGAGGGCAAGAGCCAGGACGACTCGTTGCCGTTGGCCACCGGACAGCTGGTGCGGGTACGCGCGCAACGTTTCCGACGGTAACTGGACCCGTTCGAGCAGCTCGACTGCCGCATCACGCGCTGCCCCACGACCCGACGCCGTCCGATGGATGAGCATGGCTTCCGCGATCTGATCGCCGACCCGCATCGTCGGGTTCAGCGCCGTCATCGGCTCCTGGAAGACCATCGCCAACTGCCGGCCCCGGACCCGCGACATCCGTCGTTCGTCCGCACCGATCAACTCGTGCTCGACACCGGTCACCCGGACCGACCCGGCCGCGATCACGTCCTCGGGCAGCAGACCGAGCACGCTCAGCGCGGTCAGCGACTTGCCCGACCCGGACTCGCCGATCAGCCCGACCCGCTCCCCCGGCCCGACGGTCAGATCGACGTCCGAGACCAGCGTCTTGTCACGCACCGTCACGGTCAGCCCGCGAACGCTGAGTACGTCGTTCATCGGCGGTCCTCCAACTTCGGGTCGAACCGGTCGCGGAGCCCGTCGCCGAGCAGATTGAACCCCAGTACGGCGATCGCGATCGCCACACCTGGGAAGATCGCCAGCCGCGGCGCGCTGAACAGGAACTCCTGACTCTCCTGCAGCATCCGGCCCCACGACGGCGTCGGTGGCGGCGTCCCGTACCCGAGGAACGACAAAGCCGCCTCGGCCAGCACCGCGATCGCGAACGACACCGACGCCTGCACGGTGATCAGACTCGTCACGTTGGGCAGCACATGCCGTACGGCGATCGGAAACGGCTGCCGCCCAGCGGCCCGGGCCGCCAGCACGTACTCGGTCCGCATCACCTGCAACGCCCCGCTCCGGATCACCCGCGCGAAGCTCGGCACCGACGCGATGCCGATGGCGATCATCGCCGTCATCGTGCTCGCCCCGAACACCGCGCCGAACATGATCGCCAGCAGCAATGCCGGGAACGCGAGCAGCAGATCGTTGGTCCGCATGATGAGCTCGCTCGACCAGCGCCGCGACATCGCCGCCAGGATTCCCAGCGGTACGCCGATCAGCGCGGCCACACCGACCGCGACCACGCCGACGAACAACGTGGTCCGCGATCCGACCATGATCTGGCTGAACACATCGCGGCCGAACTTGTCGGTCCCGAACCAGTGGTCCCACGAGGGCTTGGCCAACCGGACGGTGGGGTCGACGAGCGTGGCGTCGTGCGGCGTCCAGACGAACGAGACGAGCGCCATCACCGCGATCAGCCCGACGATCACGGCGCCGACGATCAGACTCGGATTCAGCCGTCTCATCGTGACACCCGCAGCCGGGGGTCCAGAGCGACGTACAGGAGATCGACGAGGAAGTTGACCACGAGTACGGCGATCACCAGGACCATCACCACGTCCTGGACGAGGAGGAGATCGCGGTTCGACACACCGTCCAGGAGGAGGCTGCCGAGGCCGGGGATGACGAAGACGCGCTCCACGACGACCGCGCCGATCAGCAGGGTCGCGAGCTGCAGACCGAGCACAGTCACCACCGGGACGGCCGCGTTGCGGAGGCCGTGCCGCCACAGGGCCGGGAACGGCTTCAGTCCTTTGGCCCGCGCGGTCCGGAGGTAGTCCTCACGCAGTACGTCGAGTACGGCGCTACGCACGTATCGGGTTAAGACAGCGCCTTGTACTAGACCGAGTGACAAGGCAGGCATGATCAGTTGTCTGGCAAACATGCTGGGGTCCTGTGCCGGCGGCGTCCAGCCGTTCGCGGGCAGCCAGCCGAGCTTCACCGCGAACACCATGATCAGCAGGATCCCGGCCAGGAACGCCGGTACGGCGACACCCAGCTGGGAGACCGCGGACAGCGCCAGCCCGGAGACCTTGCGGTGCCGCGCGGCCATCACCGTCCCGGCCGGCACCGCGATCAACAACGCGATGACCATGCCGGCCACGACCAGCCACAGCGTCACCTGGAACCGGTCGACGATCTGCGGCCCGATCTCGGCCTTCGACACGTACGACGTCCCGAAGTCACCGCGCAGCATGCCGCCCAGCCAGTCGAAGTACTGCGTCGGCAGCGGCCGGTCGAGCCCGAACTGCCGGCGCATCTCCGCGACGGCCTCGTCGGACGCGTTGACGCCGAGGGCGACCCGGGCCGGGTCGCCCGGCAGCACGGCCAGGAACGAGAAGACGAGCACCGAACTGACCGCAAGGCTGACCAGCAGCACCGCGGTGCGTTCGATCAGGCGGAGGATCATCAGCTGGTCCGTATCGGCTCAGGAGCGGGCGAGGCTGGTCAGGTCGAGGTTCTCGGTGATCGCGTTCTTCGGCAGACCGGTCAGGTTCTTGTCCGCGACGATCAGGTTCGGCAGCAGGAAGAGCCAGTCGCCGGCGGCCTGCTCGGAGATCCGCCGCGCCGCCTTCTTCATGTTGTCGATCTGCGCCGCCTCGTCACCGGAGTCCGCCGCGGCCAGGTACTGCTGCAGGGTCGGGTCGTCGTACCGGGTGTAGTACTTCGCGTTGAAGACCGCACCCAGGTCACGCGGCTCGACGTGCGCGATGATCGACATGTCGTAGTCGGCGTTCTTCAGCACGTTGGTCAGCCACGCCGCCGGAAACTCCTGCTGGTCGATCGCGACCTTCAACCCGGCCTGCTCCAGCTGGCTCTTCACCACCTGACCGCAGGCGATCGCATAGGGCAACGTGGGCAGCCGCAGCCGCAACGTCTTGCCCGCGGCACCAGATGCCTGCAGCAACGACTTCGCCTTGGCCAGGTCGTACGGCGCGACACCGGTCAGATCCTCGTACCACGGGTCGGTCGGCGGGACCATGCTGCCGATCAGCTTGCCGCGACCCGCCCAGCACGTGTCCATCAAGGCCTTGTGGTCGATCGCCTGACGGATCGCCTGACGGGTCCTGATGTCCTTGAAGATCGGCTCGGAGTTGTTGAACGACAGCAGCACCTCGCCGTTCGTCGTACCCTCGATCACCTGGTACTTGTCGTTGCTGGTGAACTGGCTCAACGCCTCGGGCGCCTGGACGGTGCCGATCACGTTGATGGTGCCGGTCAGCAGCGCGTTGTTCAGCGCGGTCGGGTCCTTGAAGTACTTCAGCGTGATCTGGTTGAAGAACGGCTTCGTGCCCCAGTAGTCGTCGTTGCGCTCCAGCACGATCGAGTCGCCACGGTTCCACTTGGAGAACTTGAACGGCCCGGTGCCGATCGGGGTGGTCGCCAGGGCGCTCACGCCGGTCTCGGAGAACATCGCGCCGATCCGGGTCGTCATCCGGAACAGCCAGCCGTTGCTCGGCTTGGTCAGCGTCACCTGCAACTGCGTCGGCGACAGCGCCTCGGCTTCCTGTACGACGTCCATCGCGGACTTGAGCGAGGTCGTCCAGGCCGTCTTCACCCGGTTGATGCTGAACACCGCGTCGGCCGCGGTGAACGGCTTGCCGTTGGTGAACTTCGCGTTGTCTACCAAGTCGAACGTGTACGTCTTGCGATCCGGTGAGACAGTCCACGACTTCGCCAGCGACGGCACGATCTTGCCGGAGTCGTCCTGCTTGACCAGGCGCTCGTACAGGTTGCCGAGCAGCGCCTGCGGGATCGCGGCACCGTCGGTAGTGGTGAAGTCGAGGCTGGCCGGCTCGGCGACCAGGCCGATCGACAACGACTGGCTCCCGCCCGGCGAGCTGCCGGACGACGCACCAGAACCCGCCGAGCAGGCGGTGAGGACCAAGAGTGCCGCAGAGGCGACGACCGCGACCGCCCGGCTCGGCAGCGCGCTTTTGATGAACTGGGACTTCACGCGAACTCCTCCAGTGCTGCCGGCTGTTCCTCGCCGCATTCTGGCGATCTCTGCGGAGTCTGCTGAGCGGGGCCACGCCGGTCCGGCGCACTTCGCCGTCCGGTTGTGACTGGTCCGACCAGTGGACTAGGTGTCATTGGGCCACTAGGTTTGTCGCTACGCAGGGGTCTGTCAAGCGATTGGGGTGCTCCGGAATGACAAAAGGTCCGCGGTTCGAGCCGGTGCAACCAGTCCGCGCGTACCAGCGGATCGTCGAGCAGGTCGAGGACGCCCTCGCCCGTGGCGATCTCGCCCCCGGCCAGCGGTTGCCGAGCGAGCGCGAGCTCGTCGCGCAGTTCGAGGTCAGCCGGTCGACGGTGCGCGAAGCGCTGCGGGTGCTGGAGAGCAACGGCGTCGTCCGGTCGCGTCCGGGTGATCCGAACGGGCCGGAGATCCTGCCGTTCTCCCAGTCGGCGCTGCGCAAGCAGATGGTCCGGCTGGCGCGAGTGGACGAGCTGACGCTGAGCGAGCTGATCGGCTTCCGGATGATCATGGACGGCGCCGCGATCCAGGTCGCCTCCCGGCTCCGCACACCGGAGCAGCTGACCGAGATGGAGGAGACGCTGGTGGCCATGCGGGCCGCGATCGACGTCGACTTCGAGGCCTTCAGCGAGGCCGATCTGGCCTTCCACGACGTGATCGCGCAGATCAGCCGCAATTCGCTGATCCAGACCTGCAACGAGGTTGTCCGCGGTGTCGTCCTGACCTTGATCTCGGACAAGGTCGCGCACGCCCAGAACAGCCGCGCCCTGATGCTCGAGTCGCTCCAGCACCACGCCGAGGTGGTCGACGCGATCCGCGCCGGTGACGGTCACGCGGCGGCCCGGATCGCCCGGCAGAACATGTACGACTACTACGCCGGCTACGTCCCCGAGCCGGAACGGGAGACGCTGCGCGCGCTGATCGACGACTAGTCGGGGACGCTGCGCGCGCTGATCACGACTAGTGCCGTGCCGGTGGATCTCGTGGCATGCTGACCTGACTGGGTTCACTGCTGTGGGGGCACCGCGTGACCAAACCTGCGATTCTCACTGTCGACGACGACCCGATGGTCTCGGCGGCCATCTCCCGCGACCTGCGTCGGCGGTACGGCGACGACTACCTGGTCGTGAAGGCGACGTCAGGCACACAAGCGCTGGCCGCATTGACCAAACTCGCGTTGCGTAACCAGCCGATCGCGATGATCGCCACGGACCAGCGCATGCCGGGGATGACCGGGATCGAACTGCTCGAGCGCGCCCGGGAACACGCACCGACCGCGAAGTACCTGTTGCTCACCGCGTACGCCGACACCGAGGTCGCGATCAAGGCGATCAACGACATCGGCCTGGACTACTACCTGCTCAAGCCCTGGGATCCACCGGAGGACAAGCTGTTCCCGGTCGTCGACGACCTGCTCGGCGACTGGCAGCAGGCCAACCCCGAGCACACCACCGACGTCCGCGTGATCGGCAACCGCTGGTCGGATCGCGCCCACGACATCAAAACGTTCCTGGCTCGCAACCACGTGCCGTACCGCTGGTACGACGTCGAGCGCGACGCCGAAGGTCAACGCCTGCGCGACCTGGCCGATGCCGCGGACAACGATCTGCCGTTGGTCCTGATCCCCGAGGGTGACACCCTCCGCTCACCGTCCACGGTCGATCTCGCCTCCGCGCTCGGCCTGCGGACCCGCGCCGAGCAGCCGCTGTACGACGTCTGCATCGTCGGAGGCGGTCCCGCCGGACTGGCCGCCGGGGTCTATGCGGCGTCGGAAGGGTTGAGCACGGTCATCGTCGAGCGCGAGGCGCCTGGCGGGCAGGCCGGGCTGAGCGCGGCGATCGAGAACTACCTCGGATTCCCGCGCGGGCTGACTGGCTCGGACCTCGCTGCCCGGGCAGTCGCCCAAGCCTCCCGCTTCGGAGCCGAAATGGTGCTGGCCCGCGGAGTCGTCGGGCTCGAGCCGCGCGGGCCTGTGCACGCCGTACTGCTGGAGGGATCGGGAGAGATCGAGGCCCGCGCGGTGATCATCGCGACCGGCGTCTCGTACCGGAGCCTGGATGTCGACGGCCTCGGCGACCTCACCGGTCGCGGCGTGTACTACGGCGCCACGGCCAGCGAAGCGAGCCAGTGCCAGGACGACGACGTCTACATCGTGGGCGCGGCGAACTCAGCTGGTCAGGCGGCGCTGAACCTGGCCCGCTATGCCAAGCGGGTTGTGCTATTGGTACGCGGGGACACATTGACGACATCCATGTCCCGATACTTGATAGACAAGATCACATCTGCGACAAACATCGAAGTGCGGTGCCGGACCGAGGTGGTGAGCTGTCGCGGCGACGGTCATCTCGAGGCCTTGACTCTGTCCGACCGGACGTCCGGCCGGGTCGAAGAGGTGCAGTCGAGTTGGTTGTTCGTCTTCGTCGGTGCGTCACCACGGACCGACTGGCTGGACGACAGGCTGGTCCGTGACGGCAAGGGCTTCGTTGTCACGGGTCCGGAGTTGGTCGCGATGGATCGCTGGGCGCTCCCGAGACCGCCGTACGCACTGGAGACGAGCCTGCCGGGGGTGTTCGCCGCCGGCGACGTGCGACTCGACTCGATGAAACGGGTCGCGTCCGCCGTCGGCGAGGGCGCGATGTCGGTCTACCTCGTCCACCGCTACCTTGCGACCGTCTGACGACAGGGGGCCTCTGATGAAGGTAGACGACCTGCGCGGGATCGCCCTCTTCGCCGGGCTGACCGACGTCCAGCTGGGCGAGCTGATCGACAGTAGCACCGAGGTCCCGATCGAGCCGGGTGCCGTCCTGTTCCACGAAGGCGAGCCGGCCGACTTCTGGTGGGTGCTCGTCGACGGCGCCATCGCGCTCCACCGCCAGATCGGGCGGGAAGACACCGTGATGGGCAAGATCGACGTACCAGGGCGTTGGGCCGGCGGGTTCCGGGCCTGGGACGAGCACGGCGTCTACCTCGCGACCGGGCGCGGGATCGCCGAGGGACGGGTACTGCGGGTGCCGGCCGGCGTACTGCGGGAGCGGGTCGACGCCTGGTTCCCGCTCGGCGGCCACCTCATCAAGGGCGTCTACGGGACCGCTCGCGCGATCGAGTCGACCGCACGGCAGCGCGACGCGCTGATCACGCTGGGAACACTGGCGGCCGGCCTGGCGCACGAGATCAACAACCCCGCCGCCGCGGCCTCGCGCTCGGTCAGCGCCCTCGACACTGCCTGCAACTCGTTGCTGTCTGCCCTACGCCGGCTCGCCGAAGGAGAGATCACGGCCACCCAGTTCAGCGCGCTGGACGCGTTGCGGCTGGAGCTTGGCGAAGGTACGGCGGCACCGGACCCGGTCGACCTCGCCGACGCCGAGAACACCATCTCGGAATGGCTGGACCGCCATGACATCGAGCAGGACTGGCTGATCGCACCGCCGCTGGCGGCCGCCGGCGCTTCGCTCGAGTGGTGCCAACGTGCCGCGGAGGTCCTCGGCGACGCGCTGGAGCCCGGACTCGAGTGGGTCGCGAGCACGCTCGCGGTGGCCACCCTCCTCGGCGAGGTGAAGGAGTCGACCAGGCGGATCTCCGAGCTCGTCGCGGCGGTCCGGTCGTACTCGCAGATGGACCGCGGCTCGATCCAGACGATCGACGTCACCGAAGGTATCGAAAGCACGCTGGTGATGCTCGGCCACAAACTCCGCGACGGGATCGAGGTGATCCGCTCGTACGGCGCGGACGTGCCGAGGATCGACGCGTACGCCGGCGAACTGAACCAGGTGTGGACGAACCTGATCGACAACGCGGTCGACGCGATGGACGGCGCCGGCACGTTGCGGATCACCACCCGCACCGACGGCGACCGGATCGTGGTCGACTTCACCGACACCGGACCGGGCATGCCGCCGCAGGTCGTGGCCCGCGCCTTCGAGCCCTTCTACACCACGAAGGACGTCGGCAAAGGCACCGGTCTAGGCCTCGACATCGCCCAGCGAATCATCGCCGAACACCACGGCGGCACCATCACCATCCACTCCCACCCGGGCGAAACCACGGTCTCGGTGCGGCTGCCGCACCAACCGATCACGGCCGGATAGGTCTCGAGCGCCGTACCGAACGACAGGAGGCAGCCGCACCGCGAGGCCCGCCCGCCTGGCGGTATTGGTGACTACATCCTGTCGCTCGGTACGGCCCCGAGAGTACGCGGCGCCGAGGCGGATCAGGTGTCGTGCTCGAGGATCCGGACTCGCGGGACCTTCAGGGCCTTGCGGGCCTTGGTGGTCCAGTCGGAGCAGAGGAAACTCGCGGCTGTCTCCGGCCAGGCGACCACCACGACCTCGTGGCTGTTGGTGCTCTTCACCAGGGACATCAGGGCCAGCAGGATCTCGCCGTGCGTGATGGACACGTTCACCGCGTAGCCGCTGGCGGCCCGGAGGTGACGCGAACTGTGTTCGATCACCGAGGCCAGGTCGACATCCGGGTCGGCGAGGGTGGCAGTCGGTGTTCGGCTCGGCTCGGGCGGCGGGATAGGCCGGGGCGAGGCGAACATAGCGTTCCCGGGAACGGCTCTGGAGGCGGTCATCCCGGCCACGTCCGCGAAACTCGACCCCAGCAACGCCATCGGACCACCGAAGCCGCTCTCCGCATGGCTGGAGACGAGCAGGTGGTAGTCCACGGGTTCTTCGTACCTTGCGTGCAGGGCGGCAACGCGGCGCGCGTCGCCCTCGCTCATCTCCCGCTCGATGAGCACCACCACGTCATACGTCATTCGTGGCTCCCTTCGCAGTCAATTCCGTTGTACCCCTGCTGCCGCGCCAGCCAAAGCACCCGGCCCCGCAGCGTCACAGAATTGTCAAACTCCTCTCAGCCAATCCTCAGCCGCGCCCGCGACGGAAACCGCGGCAGCCCGGGGAAATCAGCTCGGGAGGGCCGCTGGGGTGTGCGCACGGGTGTCGGGAGCCAGCGTGCTCAGCAGGTGCGGCGCGTCGATGAGCGTGTGCGTGGCGGGGTCGAGCAGATGCGGATGGAGCGCATACACCTCCGCGCCCGCACGTGGGGTGATGTCCGCACTGAGTACGGCGGCGAAGTCCGACCGCTCAGCGGCCTCCTGATCCCAGACGCGGTCCGGCTCCAGTCGTGCGGTGAGCCGCCGGGCGAAAGCCGAGAGATCCTCAGCAGGATCACGCAGATAGCCGACCACCGAACCGTCGGCACACCGTACGACGACCTCGTCGCTCCGCGCGGCGGCGTGCCAGCAGCAGACCTCCCACAGGCTCACCCGGTCTCCCGCCCCGTGGACCTCCTCCAGCGTCGCCGCCATCAGCGCCAGGTGACCGCCGTACTTCGCGATGTTGTGGCCGTACCCGGCCGCGCTGAGGTTGACGTCGTACCAGCGCAGCTCCTTCGTCTGCAGGTCGACGCCGAACGGCAGCAGGATCTTCGCCGGCCCGGCCAGGTCGAACCGCTCCTCGACCGCGGCCGGATCGAACAGCCCGGTCGGCTGCCGCATCACCCCGACGAACCCCCGCTCGAGCTCGTCGAACGGCACGTTGTTGTAGCTGAACACCACCGGCAGCACGTACCGGCCGCCGACCCGTCGCACCGCGCGCAGATCCAGATCCACGAACTCCGTCGACCCATGCGGTCTCGGCGCCGAGGTCAGGTCGCCCGAATGCACCAGCGCGTCCTGGTCGAACCGCAGCCGGGTGTAGTCACACAGCCCGACGAAACCCCACTCCTCGTCGAACACCGCGACCGACAGGTCGAGATCCACCCGTCGCCCGCGCGGCTCGACCCAGTGCAGGAACAACCGCAGCAACTCGTCCTGCGGGATCGGGACCGCGCTCCCCCGGGTCATCCGCAGCAACGTCGACGACGCACCCCGCTCCGAACCAGGCGCCGCCAGCCGGGCCAGGTCCTCGTCGAGGAACACCCGCCGCAACCGCGGCAGATCCGTTGCCCGCCGCAACATTTCGCCCACCAGTACGCCGGACAGCGCGGCCGCGAGCTCGGTCGGCAACGGCTCCCGCTCGTCCACCGTCGTCCAGATCCGCGTGGTCCCGCCGCGCGGGAAGAACAGCCGCAGGTCGCCCGGTGGCGTGCGGACCTGGCCGAGCGCCGCGGTCAGCACGACCGGCGACACGTCCGAGACCGCCGTCGCCAACGCGTCCACCAGCGCACCCTGCTGATCCGCCGGCAACACCCGCGCCAACTGGACGAGTCGCCGTACCAGATCTCCCGGCCGCTGCCGCAACAGGTCGAGCGCACGCCCCGGCCTGTCCGCCAACGCGCCCTCGACCCGGGACGCGAACGTGCTCGTGGTCAGCCGCCCGCCATCCACACGAACAAACGGATGCCCTGCCGCCTCGCCCGCGACCGCTCGACCGGCCGCGGTGCCCAAGTCCAGATCGGTACGACGCAACACCGCGAACGCCAGCGCGGCCCGCGGATGCCGCGTGGCGAACTCGAACGGGTGCAGGTTCTCCGCGATCCGCTTCCAGGCCCGCTCGTGCCGGAGCATGTCCTCGATCAACGTCTCGGCCGGCAACCGGTCGAGCCGCCCCAGCACCAGCCGTCGAGTTGCCCGCGGCAACGACTTCCGCCGGGCCGGCGGCGTCCGCAGCCCCGGATCCGCGTCCATCAGCGCATACAGCAGCCGCAGTACGTCGGTCGCCGTACCGGCCCGGTCGATCAGCTCCGGATGGTCGGCGAGGAAGTGTGCAAGGACCAGCGCCCGCGTCTCCCGGACCGGGATCTCGTCGGGCAGCCACGACGGGTCGGCTCCGGCCAGCAGAACCTGCAGGTCGGCGCGATCCGCGGCGGACAAGGGCGAGCGTCGTACCAGCAGAGCGTGGACGGTCGAGCGCAGCGCGTCGGCCGGGGCGAGAGTCAGCAACCGGAGGCGGTCCGAGCGCACGTGCGCGGGCTGGACCTCGTCGAACGACGGCTTCAGGAACGGGTCGTTGGGGTTGATCCGGCGCAGGCACAACGGGCAGGCGCTGAAGTCGGAACCGTCCCAGCACGTCCGGCAGACCAGGTGCGCGCAGGGCGAGACGGCGTGCACCGACTTCGCGTCGCCGCAGAGCACGCACGGCTGCTCGGGCTCCTGCAGCAACTGCGCGAAGATCCTGTTGATGTAGAAGGTCTCGGTGTTGCCCGGCACACTCTCCGGGAAGCCGCGGAACAACGGCACGTGCTGCTGGTCGTGACCCGACTCAGCGTCGAGCAACTCGAGCAGCGCGCGACCGAAGCCGGCCAGAGCGGGCGCCGACAGACCGGAGCAGTACCGGTACAGGCCGACGGAGAGCAGGAGGCCCCGCTGGACCAGGTCGGCCTGCAGCGCGGACAGCCCCGACTGGATGGTCAGCGGACGGCGCAGCCACTGCCACGCGGAACGCCGGACCGGAGGGGCGAGGGTGGTCGCGTCGACCAGTCGCCGGCGGCGCAGCAGTACGGCGGCCTGCGCGTGCTGATCCGGCATCGCGTCTCCTCCCCAGCGGGCTCATGACGAACGCGCCAGGGGCGGAGAGCGAACGCGCTACTTGGCCTGGTGAAGGAGAAGGAAGCACGTCCAGGAGCCGCCCCTGGCACTGAGAACGCTACCGGGGCCTACCGACAGAATCTGTCGATGGGCCCCGGACAAAGAAGAGCTCCGGTACCGGGGTCGGGGCCGCCCCGCCCAGACCCCAGTACCAGAGATCTCCAGAGTAGAACGTTCATCCAAATCGAGAACCACCGGGTTCACGATGTGGCACTGATACGCCGCGATCAAACCTTTGAACCAGCCCTCCGACGACGCAGGGAAACCCTTTCAGTTACAGGCGGGAGGTGTCAGACCACGGATTGTGGTTAAGGTCGTAGGTATGGAGGGTGGGGTGATCGAGCGTGCCCGTTGGCGGGACGTGTTCGCGCACGCCGAGTTCAGGGCGCTGTTCCTGGCCGGTGTGCTGTCCGTCGCAGGCGACCAGCTGGCCCGGGTGGCGCTGTCGGTGCTGGTCTTCGACCGCACCAACTCCGCCGGTCTGACCGCTCTCACCTACGCACTGACCTACGTGCCCGACCTGCTGTTCGGGCCGCTGCTGGCCGGATTCGCCGATCGCTACCCCCGCCGTGCTGTGATGATCGTCACGGACCTGGCCCGGGCTGTTCTCGTTGCAGCGATGGCGATCCAGGCCCTACCGCTGCTGGTCGTCGTACTGCTTCTGCTCGCGCTGCAGGCCTTCGGGTCGCCGTTCAACGCTGCACGCGCTGCGACGCTGCCCGCCGTGCTGCCAGGCGATCACTACGTGCTCGGCAAGGCTGCGAACGACATGGTCGTGCAATTCAGCCAAGTCCTCGGCTTCGGCACCGGCGGTGTGGTCGTGGTCGCGGTAGGTACGTCGGGCGGTCTGCTGCTGGACTCCGCCACCTTCCTGCTGTCCGCGGCACTCATAGCCTTCGGCGTACGACGGCGACCGGTGCCGGCCCGTGACACAAACGAGCCACCTCGCAGCTACTTCAAGGACCTCGCCGCCGGCTTCTCACTGGTCGTGCGTACGCCGAAACTGCGCGCACTGGTCGTGTTGGCGACGATCGCGGGGTTCTACGTGACTGTCGAGGGCCTGGCTGTCCCCTACGCCCATGAGATCGGTGGAGGTCCTCAAGCAGCCGGACTGCTGCTCGCCGCGAGTCCAGCGGGTGCTGTCGCGGGCATGTGGCTGATCACCTTGTGGCCGCCGGAGAAGCGGATGGGACTGCTCGGGCCGCTGGCGGTGCTGGCCTGTGCGCCGCTGATCGTCTGCTTCCTCGCGCCGGGGCTCCTGCCGACCGTCGCCTTGTGGGCCGTGTCCGGCCTTGCGTCGGCCTACCACCTACCGACGAGCGCGGCCTTCGTGCAGGCCGTCCCGGACGCACAGCGCGGCCAGGCGTTCGGAGTCGCCAGCACGGCGCTGCGCAGTAGTCAGGGCATCGGCATCCTGCTCGCCGGACTGATCGCCGACCAGTCGTCGCCGTCGTTCGCAGTGGGCGTCATGGGCGCCGCGGGTGCGATCGCGGCCCTGGCGGCGGGCACTGCCTGGACGCGCGCCCGCCGATCCGGGACCGGCACCTCCGAATTGAGGGCCGGACGAGCGTCCGGAGATTCAGGGAATATCCCCGGACGGACTCCGTAAAATGTCGGTAAAGAAATTTCGGCAATATCCGTCAGGTCACCACTCGTTACCGCTGGTGAACCACTCGTTACCGGATCCACCCGGCCGGCGCAGCCACTCGTTGCCACTCTGCGTGAACCACTCGTTGCCGCCGCGGAACCACTCGTTCCCACCGTGGAACCACTCGTTGCCGCCGCCGGTGAACCACTCGTTGCCGCCGTTGAACCACTCGTTGCCGGTGCTGATCTTCGACATGGTGCTGGATCCTTCCTTCGCCATCCGTCAGATGGAATTTCGCGGGCCTGGGGATGACCTCGCGTGAACAGGCAGTTACTATTACGGAATAACCGTTCAGGTCTATCCGTGTGAGGCCACCATGATTCTGATCGGTCGGAGCAGATGGGTGCCACCCCGCCGATGGAAGCTCTGGTCGTTGCCGCGTCCCGCGCTGAGCTATGTGCTCGGCGTCGACGCTGTTGCAGTCATGATCACCGCCCTGGCTCTGGCCTCGACGGTCTCCGGCGCCCGTACCGGCGTCAGGCCGACCGAGTGGGTCGCCTTCGCGGTGCTGGCGGCCGCCTCGGTGCTACACCTGGAGTCTGCCCGCGGAATCGAGCGCCGACGCGAGATGGCGGCGAACACTTCGCCGTACACCAATCTGAAGAGCCTCTGGGTCTTCGCCGGCCTGTTGCTGCTCCCGCTCAGCCTGGTGGTCGCACTGGTTGTGGTCACCTACGGGTACTCCTGGATCCGGGTCTACGGACGGACCATCGCGCACCGCAAGGTGTTCTCGGCGAGCACGTTCATCCTGGCCAGCGCTGCCGCTGCCGGGGTACTGCGTGGCGGCGGCCTGTTGACCGAGCCCCGCGTGCCGACCGGGCCGTGGACGCTGCTGATCGTGGTGGGCGCTGCCGCGACCTGGTGGCTGGTGAACTTCGCGCTGGTGATCGGCGCGATCCTGCTCTCCTCCCCTGACGCCACCGCTCGTGGCGCACTGGGAGACCTTGCCGACCAGCTCGTCGTGGTGGCCGGCCTCGGACTCGGTGTGGCGGTCGCTGCACTGCAGGCGTCGTACCCGTGGGTCGTGCCGATCCTGATGGTGACGGTGCTGACGCTGCACCGCGACCTGCTGCTGCCGCAGTTCCAGCGGGCCGCAGGTACTGACGTGAAGACCGGTCTGGCGACTCCGGCGTACTGGGCCAGCGCCGTACCGGCTGAGCTGGCTCGTGCGGAGACGCTGCGCAGTTCGGTCGGCCTGCTGATGCTGGACCTGGACAAGTTCAAGGAGATCAACGACACCTACGGCCACCCGGCTGGGGACCAGGCGCTGCGTGCGGTCGGTGAGAGCGTGCGTGCAGAGGTCCGGCAGGGTGATCTGGTCGCACGGGTCGGTGGAGACGAGCTGGCCGTGCTGCTGCCTGGTGCCTCGGAGGGTGAGGTGCTGGAGGTGGCTGAGCGGATCCGTGACCGGCTCAGCACGTTGAGCGTGTCAGTGGACACCGCTATGGCGACTACTGCGGTGATCACCGGCGTACCGGCGTCGTTCGGTGCAGCGGTGTACCCGGACGTCGCGGACACCATGGACCAGCTGGTACTCGCGGCCGACAACGCACTGCTCAGCGCGAAGCGGGACGGGCGCAACCGGATCGTCACGGCCCGTCCCGACCCGCCTGCCGTCACCGACCACGCGGACCAGCCGGTCGGCGACTAGCCCTACCTGACCCGGATCAGGGCCTTGCCGAGCAGCGTGCGCTGCTCCAGCGCGGTGTGGGCGTCAGCCACGTGGTCCAGGTCGTAGACCTGGTCCACGACGGGTTTGAGGTCGCCGGCGACGGCTCTAGCGATCACATCGGCGCCCGTGATCGTCGTACTGGTCGTGTCGGCTCTGAGATCGTTGATCCCCTTCACCGTGATCCCGCGTCGTGCCGCCTCGTCAGCGTCATACGCGGCGAAGCCTCCGCTCGGGGCGCCGTGTGCAGAGAACCAGCCACCGTCCTTGACGACCGTGAACGCGGTCGCACCGAGCTGACCGCCGGCGCCCTCGAAGACGATGTCGGCGCCCTGGTTGTTCGTTGCCTCAAGCACCAGCTTCTCCCAGCCCGGCTTCGAGTAGTCGATCACCACGTCCGCGCCCTGTGCCTTGCTGAGGTCGAGTTTCGCCTGGCCGCGGGCGGCCGCGATGACGTGTGCGCCGGCGTTGTGTGCGAGCTGGAGCAGCAGCAGGCCCATTCCGCCTGCGGAGGCCGTGACGAGCACGTTCTTGCCGTGCATCGGCGGGGCGAGGTCTTCCAGCATGAGAGCCGTGAAGCCGTCGCCGAAGACCGCGATCGCTGTCTCGAGGTTGAGTTCGGCGGGGACTTCGACGAGGGCGGCAGCGCTGGCTCGGACGAGCTCGGCATGCGCACCGAAGCCGGTTGCACGGCCGAGAACGGTCTTGCCGATCCAATCCGTTGACACGTCCGGCGCGACTGTACGGACGGTGCCGGCGAGTGAACCGCCTGGCACGTAAGGCGGATTCACGTCGAAGTACTGGCTGTGTTGGCCCTGTCTGATCGCCGTCTCGACGAAGATGACGTCGGCGACCGCGACCTCGATCACGACCTCGCCGGCGCCCGGCTCGGGGTCGGGCCAGTCCTGGGTCTTGATCACGTCGGGGGTGCCGAACTCGGTGACTACAGCGGCTCGCATATTTGCTCCTTCGGTCTGTTCAGAGGCTTTTCAGAGGCTTTGAGCGTGCAACCTCAACTGGAGTTCAGGTCAAGTCGGGTGGTTGTCCACAGGCGCTTGGTGACGGGCGGGAATCTGTCGGTGGTCCGGCGTACTGTGCAGGGCATGTTCGACGCCGTCTTCGTGCCGGCCGACCCGCCGCGCGCGGGCCGGCTGGCGCTGTACGGCGACCTCGCGGCGGCGGGTGAGAGCGCCGACGGGACGGTGGAGCTCGTGCTGCCGAAGGGTTCGCAGGTGCGGCGGACGACGGTGCCGGCGCGGTTGTTGACCATCTCGCAGGTCCTTGATCGGGTGGGGGCTGTCTCTGGTTCGGACGGGTCTCTTGGTTCGGACGGCTCTGTTGGTTCGGACGGCTCTGTTGGTTCGGACAGCTGGGAGGCGTGGCGGGCGGCTGCGCTGGCCGGGCTGGGGTTGATGGCGCGTGGACGACTGGTGCCGGACCGCAGTCCGAGTGGAAACGGCGCTTGGCGGGTGGCGCCGCTGGATCCGCTGGACCGGGGCTGGTTGAAGAACCTCGGTGCGGCGATGTCGCCGTACGCGTATGCCTTGCCGATCGAGGGGACGCGACCGGTGCGGCTGGTCGATCCGGAGCAGCTGGTGCGGGCGTTCTGGGACGCGATCGCGGACACGCTGGTGCGGACGCCGGCTGCTGCGGTCGCGGTACGGGCCGGTGCGGCGGCGTTCGCGTCAGGGGATCCGGTGGAGGTGACGGGGTCGACCGCATGGCTGGAGGAGACCGCGCAGAGCGAGGCGGCTGGTGCGCGGTTGGTGCTGCGGATCGAGCCTCCTGAGGAGGAGGCCGACTTCAGGGCTGTGCTGCAGTTGCGCAGCGGGGTGGATCCCAGTCTGTTGGTGGACGTCGAGGATGTTTGGAGTGCGCCCGCTGCCGTGCTCGCGGCGCTCGGCGAGCGGGCGGAGACCGACCTACTGCTGGCGCTGCGGCGTGGGGCTCGGGTGTGGCAGCCGCTGGGTGCCGCGTTGCGGGATGCGGCTCCTTCGGAGGTCGGGGTCGACGATGAGGCTCTGGAGGAGTTGGCCGAGGGCAGCACGGCGCTGGAGGGCGCCGGGATCGAGGTGCTCTGGCCGACTGAGCTGTTCGCGGGTGAGTTGGCTGTGCGTGGGACGGTGGCGACGCCGACGCCCGGGGCGGTGACCGGGCCGGACTTCAGCTTGAACGAGTTGGTGGCTTTCCGGTGGCGGCCGACGCTCGACGGGCAGGAGCTGACCGAGCAGGAGGTGGCGGCGCTCGCCGAGGCGAAGCGGCCGATGATTCGGATGCGCGGGCGCTGGGTGCGAGTCGACCACGATCTCGTCCGGAAGCTGCGCCGCGGCGGCACGCGGAAGCTGACCGGCGCCGAGGCGCTCGGCGCAGCGTTGACCGGGACGATCGAGGTCGATGGCGAGCTCGTCGCCTTCGATCCGAACGGATCGCTGGCGTCGATGCTGGCGCGGTTGCGAGCGGCCGAGGAGCCTGCGCCGTTCGAGCAACCGGTCGGGTTGCAGGCCACGCTGCGGGACTATCAGCGGCGGGGTGTCGCGTGGATGGCGCAGCTCGCGGATCTCGGCCTGGGTGGATGTCTCGCGGACGACATGGGCCTGGGCAAGACGATCCAGGTGATCGCCCTGCATCTCCGACTGCTCGGCCGCGGTCCTACGTTGGTGGTCTGCCCGTCGACACTGCTCGGGACGTGGGAGCGCGAGTTCGCGCGCTTCGCGCCGGACGTGCCGACGCGGCGGTATCACGGTGCCGGGCGGACGCTGAGCGATCTCGCGCCGGACGAGGTCGTGCTCACGACGTACGGCGTGGTGCGGCAGGACCACCGGGTGCTCGGCGAGCTGTTCTGGGGACTCGCGGTCGCGGACGAGGCACAGCATGCGAAGAACCCGTTCTCCAGAACGGCGCGTGCGTTGAGGACGTTGCCGTCAGCAACCAGGATCGCGTTGACCGGAACACCGGTGGAGAACCGGCTGTCGGAGCTTTGGTCGATCCTGGACTGGGCAGCGCCGGGGTTGCTGGGGACACTGGATCGGTTCCGGCACGATGTCGCCGTACCGGTGGAGCGGTATCACGACGAGGAGGCGACCGCTCGGCTCGCTCGGGTGACTCGGCCGTTCCTGTTGCGGCGGAAGAAGAGTGACCCGGGGATCGCGCCGGAGTTGCCGCAGAAGACCGAGCACGACGTCGTCGTACCGCTGACTGTGGAGCAGGCCACGCTGTATCAGGCTGTTGCCAAGGAGACGCTGGCGAAGATCGAGTCGGCCGAGGGGATCGCGCGGCGCGGGCTGGTGCTCAGCTTGCTGACGCAGTTGAAGCAGGTGTGCAACCACCCGGCGCAGTTCCTGCACGAGCCGGGTCCGCTGGAGCGCCGTTCGGGCAAGCTGGCTGCTCTGGACGAACTGCTCGACGTGATCCTGGCCGAGGGCGAGTCGGTGCTGATCTTCAGCCAGTACGTCGAGATGTGCCGGCTGATCGAGGCACACCTGGCGGCGCGGCGGGTCAAAACGCTGTTCCTGCACGGCGGGATCGGGGTGCGGAAGCGGGAGCAGTTGGTCGCGGAGTTCCAGGCCGGTGAGGCGCAGGTGTTCCTGCTGTCATTGAAGGCCGGCGGGGTGGGATTGACGCTCACGCGTGCGACGCATGTGGTGCACTACGACCGCTGGTGGAATCCGGCCGTCGAGGATCAGGCGACCGACCGCGCCTACCGGATCGGGCAGGACCGGCCGGTCCAGGTTCACCGCTTGGTCACCGAGAACACGTTGGAAGACCGGATCTCCACCGTGATCGCGAGCAAGCGCGACCTCGCCGACGCGGTGGTCGGCTCGGGTGAGGCTTGGTTGAGTGAGCTGTCGGACTCGGAGCTGACTGAGCTCGTGGAGCTGTCGACCGGGCCGGTGAAGTCGGGGTCGGCGAGCGCCTACAACCCTTCTGCTGTTGGGAAATCCTCGGCCGCTGGTGGAGGATCCTCGCTTGCTGTTGGAGGTGAGGACGATGAATGAGCGAGTGCCTTGGCAGGGGTGGCGGCGGAAGGGCGAAGACGCCGGGCTGCCTGCGGCCAAGGGAGCTGGGAGCCGGCGGCCGTTCGGGGCGACGTGGTGGGGACGCGCCTGGTTGGAGGCGTTGGAGCAGCGGGCTCGGCTGGATCCGAATCGGCTGTCGCGCGGGCGCTCGTACGCTCGGCGCGGGAGTGTGCTGGAGCTGACGGTGTCACCCGGTGAGGTCGAGGCCGTGGTGCAAGGCAGTCGCGTCACGCCGTACCAGGTGACGGTCCGGATCCGCGCCTTCACAACCGCCGAGTGGGACGCAGTACTCGACGTGGTCTCGGCGCAGATCGGCCGGGTCGCGGCGTTGCTAGACGGTGAGCTGCCACCCGAGGTCGTCGACGACGTCCACGCTGCCGGGTTGGACCTCCTTCCAGGCGCCGGCGAGGTCCTCACCAACTGCAGTTGTCCGGACTTCGCCGTCCCGTGCAAACACTCAGCCGCCGTCTGCTACCTGATCGCGGACTCCCTCGACGACGACCCCTTCGCCTTGCTCCTCCTCCGAGGCCGCCGCCGCGACGAACTCCTCTCCGCCTTACGCTCCCGCCGCTCCACCCCAGGAGCCACCCCCACCACCCCACCCCGCCAACCCCCACCCCCAGGCATCCCCGCCAAGCAGGCATTCGCCCGCCACCTGAGCTCCACCACACGTGCCACCAGCCCCGCCCTCACATCCGACCCCGAGCCCACGAGCCCTCCGACAGATGCGTCCGGCCAGCTCTCTGCGCATGCGTCCGAGCCCGATCCAGCGCCCGATCCTGGCCCAACGCCCAGACCCGCGCCCGGTCCTGGCCCCACGCCTACCCCCACCGCCGAACCCGCGAGCGCCCCAGCAGATACGTCCGGCCAGGTTCCCGCATCTGGACCATCGTCAGCGCCCGCACTCGGACCCACTCCACCGTCCGCACCCATGCATGCACCTGTGCCTCTGCCCGTGCCGCCTCGGCCAATGGGGGCGCCTGGGGTGCCGGCCGCGGTTCAGGCGCTGGATCCGCCGCGCTCCTCGGGCGTCGACGTACGCGACCTGGTCGCCCTCGCCACCGACGCGGCCCGCCGAGCCTGGGAACTCGCCTCCGGCGACGGCGACGGCGGCCTCCACCTCACCTTCGACCAAGACCTGGCCCGCCGAGCCTCCCTGCTCCTAGGCACCCCCGAGTTGGCCGACCTGGCTCACCGAGCCGGCGTCCCCGCCCGCCAACTCACCAGCTGGGCCGTCGCCTGGCGCGAAGGCGGCCCCGGCGGCCTCGCCGTCACCGTCGACGAGCCAACCGACATCGATCCACCGGCGCTCGCCGAAGCCCTCGAAGCCCTCCCCGGCGGCACCATCCAGTCCAATCGAGTAACCGCCGGCAAAACCCAACTCCGCCTAGGCACCGACGGCCTCTGGTACCGCTTCGACCAACACTTCAACGACTGGACCCTGACCCGCCCACCCTCCCCCGACCCCCAAGACCTCCTGACGGACTAACCGATACCCCACCCACCAGGGTGCGCAGAACCCGCCTACGAGGGCCGACTCAGCCGGCCCGGGCGGCTACGAAGGCTTGGGTTAGGCGGGTTATGAGGGTGTAGGGGATGGGCTTGTTCAAGGGGAACTTGAGCGTGCCCTTGCCTGAGCGGTAGGGCTCGATGTCGTTGGCGAGGGCGTCGTCGAGGGGCGGGATCGGGTAGAGGGCGATGTGTTCCTTCCAGCCGCTGAAGTACAGGAGCGCCTTGCCGTCGAGCGTGATGGTGGGAATCTGGTAGCTGATCTTCTCCCCCGCGTCCGGGACGACCGCGCGGACAGTATGCCGTACCTCCTGCAGCTCGTCCTGGACGTCGGCCGGGAAGGTGCCGATGTACTCGTCCACGCTCGCGAACTTGCTCTCCGCCATGTCGCTCATCCTGACCACGGCCGACGTACCCGGCAAGCTCCCGTCAACTGCGGCGGCGGAGGCTGGTGTGGGTTTCGAGGGCGGTGATGAGGTGGTCAGCGATCTTGGCGTGGCCGGGGACGGAGGGGTGGACGCCGTCGGTGGTGTCGGCCTCGGTGATCCAACCGGTGGAGTCGACCAGAACGAGGTTGGCGTCGTCGAGCGATTTGACCGCCGTCTTGATCGCATCGGCGTGCTTGCCACTGAACGGGGTCAGCGACACGATCGTGCTCCCCGGGTACGCCGTCCGCACCCGCGTCACGAAGTCGGCGTACTCGTCCGGCTCCAGCGTCTCGTCGTTCACACCGAGGTTGATCACGACCACATCGGACGGCTCGACCCGCTCGGCCGGCGACCCGGCGAAGTTCCAGCCGAACGACTCCACGCCCGGCGGTACGTCGCCGTTGCCTGGCCGGAGGATGCCCTGCCGCCCGAAGCCAACCTGGTACGACGTCGCGCCGAAGGCCCGCGCGGTCAGATAGGCGTACGACGTCGTACCGTCAGCACCCTCGGACTCCGGATGGGCGCTGAGCGCGCGGACGCCCTGCGTGATCGAGTCGCCGTAGAACTCCAGCCGCGGACCACTCGGGCGACCGCTCAGCCGCAACCGGGTGTTCACGTCCAGCACCAGCCCGGCGAACACGACAGCGCACTCGAACGGCGGGTCCCACCGGTTGACGTGCTCGTTGACGTCCTTGACCACGACCTCGACCTGGTGACGCCCTTCCGGCGCGGACAGCTCGATCACCGGGTCCTCGATCAGGTGCAGCGCCGGCTCACCGTCGTCGACCGTGATCCACAGGTGCGGTGCGACGGTGAGTCCGGCCGTGTCGAAGAGCAACTGCAGCCGCTCCCCCGCGAAGGAGAACGAGATCCGCGAGCCTGAGTTGACGGTGATCGCCACCCCTGGCTGGTGACCCCACTGGCCTTCCAGGACGATGCGTGGATCTCCGGGGGCGACGACCTCACCAGGCTCGAACGGCACGTCTCACTCCTTAGTCGGTGGTGGCGGTGCAATTCTGCCTGGCCGGTCACCAACCTTCCTTCCGAGCCCGCGCTTCGAACAGGAGGATGCCGGCGGACAGCGCGACGTTGAGCGAGTCCGCCTGGCCGAGCATCGGGATCGAGACCGCTTCGCAGCCCTGCTCGTGCCAGGCCCTCGACAGCCCACCGCCTTCGGATCCGACGACGAACGCGGTCGGTCCGTCGTACTCCGCGCCGCGATAGCTGCTGGTGGCCGCCGGATCGGCGAGGTGGATGCGGAAGCGGTGACCGCGCAACCACGCCGCCGCCTGAGCGATGTCGTCGAACTCCAGCAGCGGAGTCGACAGGACGGTGCCGCGGCTGGCGGAGTAGACCGCCGGGTGGCTCGGCCGTGCACGCCGGCTGGTCACGACGAGGCAGTCGGCGTTGGCCGCGTCGACCGTACGGATCAGCGTGCCGAGATTGCCGGCGTACTCGACTCCGTCGGCGACCAGGACCAGCGACGAATTGGTGAACCGGAACGTGTGCGGTCGCCAGACGGGCAGCCGGACGACCGAGATCAGGCCGTCGGACCGGGTCTTGCGGGCCAGCCGGGTGAGCAGTTTCTCCGAGATGCGGTAGACCTCGGCGGCGCGTTCGGCGATCCGGTCGACGGCGTACGTCGTACCGGCCTCAGGGCACCAGAAGAAGGTCTCGATCGCGGCCTTGGTGGCGAGGAGGCGGTCGTGTTCCCAGTGGCCCTCGATCATGATCCGGCCGGGGGCACCATCCTTGCGGACGGTCAGCAGGTCGCGGATGACGGGGTGGTGCGCGCCGATCGGGCGCGCCGGGGGGAACGCAGGGTGCACGGTCATGTGCAAGCTCCGGAAGGAGAGAATCAGCAAGCGCGCCGGGGACCCTGTGGTGGGTCCACGCCGGCGTGGCGAACGCCCGAAGGCGCCGTGGTCTGGACGCGGTCTACCTGGACCGCGTCAGCCAAGGATTCTCTTCACCCTTCGGATGGTAGGCAGCGTCCTCACGCTCGTCATCCGGTTTTCCACAGGCTTGGCTCAGCCCGCCTTAGCACTTGTCCACAGGTACGCCGAAGCCGGGTTTTGGTCTGTCGGTGTGCACCACCTCACCCCTGCCTTTGCTTTGTCCACAGATCGCCGACGGCCGGGTTTTGGTCTGTCGGTGTGGGTGGTTAGAGTCCCTTCTCTGGTAGCTGGCTGCCATCACACGGGAGGGAGTACCGATGGACGCGACGTTGCTGGACGCCGAGGCCGAAGCGGCCGTACTGCGCGTCTACCGTCAGGTGTTCGCCGTTCTCGCCCGTGAGGCCGGCGCGATGATCGTCGACCCCGACCTGCTCGACGTCGACCAGGCGATCCTGGACGCGTTCGCCGAGGCCGGCAGCGACGGGCTCACGGTCGAGCAGGCGACGCTCGCCTGCCGGGCCTACCCGCATGACGTGATCGTGCGGCGTTTCGACGTACTCCGGCAGTACGGCGCCATCACCAAGCTCGTCGACCGGCCGAACGAACTGCGTCACCGGGCCGCGTTCGCGCCGTACGTGATGTTGATGTTCCTGCGCCGGATGTCGGTCCAGGGCGGTCAGGCCGAGCTGCACCAACTGCTCACGCTCGAGGCGCACAGCGTCAGCGATCCGGGCGCCACCGAGGACGACGGGCTGGCCTCGACCGAGCGGCTGACGAAGGTGTTCCGGCTCCTCGGCAACGAGCTCGCGATCCTGGTCTCGACCAGCACGACCGCTCAGCTGCGGGAGAACGCGCAGCTCGCCTGGGGTAACGAGCGGCTGATCGAACAGGCGGAGAAGGTTCACCGCATCGTGCTGGACCGTTGGCCGACGCTGCATCGCGCGTGTACGTCGCTGCGGATGTCGCTGGCCGCCTACGCGGACGCGGTGCAGCTCGCGGCGGGTCGTCTGGTGGAGCGAGCCGGTACGACGCGCGCACTCGGGCTACTGCCGATCGAGACGTGGCT
Source organism: Kribbella sp. NPDC049174 (assembly GCF_043197365.1). Taxonomy (NCBI): domain Bacteria; kingdom Bacillati; phylum Actinomycetota; class Actinomycetes; order Propionibacteriales; family Kribbellaceae; genus Kribbella; species Kribbella sp. NPDC049174. The sequence continues at coordinate 368,627 of NZ_JBICSZ010000010.1, forward strand.
GACGTTCACGCGGAGCAGCGAGCCCGAGGTACTCGCGGGAGTGCTGGACGGACTGTTGTTCGATGCGGCCGCGCCGGACTTCTCGCCGCAGACGATGGTGGAGGCGGTCGAGACAGGACGTCGTACCGGGACCGCCCGGATGGCGCCGCCGCGACCAACGGAGGACGTTTCTGCGCCAGAGTCGGCGGCCGCGACGGACCGCGAGGAGTTGCGGGCCGAGGCCGAGCGGGTCCTGGCCGGGCGTCCGTCGGTGGACATCGTCGAGGTGGTCGACGAGGCCGGGGACTGGATCACCGCTCGGCGCGTGCTGGCTGAGCTGACGGCGGCGCATCTGCATGACGAGCTCGAGTACGAGCTGGTGTGGTCGGACGGGATGCGGATCGACCCGAACGCTGGGACACCGTGGGCGACCGAGGGTGTGTTCAGGCGGGTGACGCGATGAGTACGCCGTCCTCGGAGGCCGTCGAGCGTCGGCTGTACAACGCGTTGTGGTGGGCGAAGGTGCAGTCGGCGGGGCCGCTCGAGGTCGAGCCGGATACGCCTGCGGTCGCCGGGCTGACGCGCGCTGCGTCGCCGGACGGATCCACGGTCTGGCTCGTGCCGACGTTGCCATCAGGCGCCGGTCACACGGTGCTGGAGGAGTTGGGCACTCCCCCTGTGGCTGTCGAGCAGCCGAACGAGACCGCTCGCGTCCTCTCCATCTGCGTCGCGTGCTGCTGGACGGATCGGAGCGGGCCGGCGTGGCCTGGCTCTGTCGGCACGCTCGCCCAGATCAGGTCCGTGTACGCCGGGATGCGCGGGCGACCCGAGCAGTCGAGCGACTTGACCCTGATCATCGGCAGTCTCCGTCGCCTGCACGCCACCCATTGGCTGCTGTGGAACGAGAAGGCCGGCGAGGTCCGCCTAGGCCCGCGCGTCATCACCTGGTCGGCCGCCGACGAAGCCACCCTTCGGGACCTCTGCCGCCACCTTCCCGATCCACCGCCGGCGGTCCTGACCAGTGAGCCGCCTCCGGAGCCGGAATCCGATCCGCTGCCCGCGGAGGTGGCTGATGACTGAGCAGCATGTGCTGTTCGATCCTCTGCTGCAGGATCTGAGCGATCGGTCGCGCGACGAGGTGCTGGCTGCCTTCAGTGCTGTGCAGTACGCGGCGCATCCGGTGGCTGAGGTGCAGCTGGCCGGCCTGCGCGACGTGACGCTACGTCGACACGTCGCACGGATGCTGAAACTCATCGGCCGGACCCTGGTGCACGTCGACGGCACACACTGGACGGCGGGTTATGCGGACGACATCGCGGCGACCCTGACCGCGCAGGGCTGGCAACCGTTGTCAGTCGTCGACCGCGCGGTGCTCGTCCTCGTACTGATCCACTCGGTCGCGATCCCCCGCAGCGAAGGGATCCTGACCGGTGACAGCTGGAAGTCGGCCCGCCCGACGACGGTCGACGAGTTGCGGACCACCAAGATCAGCGGCGAGGAACGCCGTCTCGCGCTCCAGCGTCTCCGAGCGGCCGGGCTGATCCAACTGTCCGGCGATCACTCGGGCGGCCCGAGCTACATCCCCGGTCCACAACTCCAGCGACTTACACCCGCTGCGCGACGACGCCTTCAGGACCAACTCATCCTGGCCGCGGCTCCGGCCAGCCCGATCGCCGAAGCCATCCGCGCCCGCAACGGAACGACCACATCGACTGAGCACGCGGCTGAACCCCGTACCGAGCAAGACACTGTGGAAGGAAGCGCATGAGCAGTTCGGTGGAGGACGGTCCGTTCGACATCCTCGGGTCGAAGGTGCTGCTCGGCGTACAGGTCGTCGACCTGTCCCGGTTGTCGACACACCCGATCCCGATGGTCGGCCAGGGTCTCGTCACGGTCGCCGGTCAAGGCCCGACCGACTCGAACGGCGCCGGCAAGTCCTCATGGATCGCCGCGCTCAGCCTGCTGCACGCCGACGACCAGTGGCGGCTGACCAGCGGTGCCCCCGGTGCTGCCGAGCTGCTGTTCACCGCGGAAGCTGCCGGCCAGGAAGGCAATTGGTCGAACGTCGACCGCGGCTACATCATCGGTGTCTTCTCCGACCCCGAGCTCACGGATCTCGCGGAGATCGAGGCGGCCGCGATCACCGTGTGGATCCGGATCAACCGCAAGGCGTCGTACATCGACTTGCGCTGGAAGAACGGCCTGCACGTCCCGTACGGCGCGACCGAGGCCGAGCGGGCCGCGGGCGCCGACGCACTGTGGGCAGCGCTGCCGCATTCGAACGGCCGCACCGACTTCCACGCGAACAAGCTGTCCACAGTTCTGTACGGCGGTCAGGTGCGGTGCGTCTCGTTCCTGTCGACGTCGGTCCGATCCAGCCCGACCGCCAACCTGCTCGCCGAGCCGCTGAACGAGCTCGGCCCGGCCCGGATCTTCAACGCGATCGCGACCCTCACCGGTCTCGACCACGAGCTCGAGCAGGAGCAGGCACACCGATCCGCCGAGCACACCCAGCGCGAGGCGACCAAGCAGGCAACGGCCGACCTGCAGCGCTGGGAGCAGGAGATGGCGGCGGTCGAGGCCGGCATCCTGCAGCGCGCCGCGGCCCGGGACGCGCTGGCCGCGGCGAAGGAGTCCTGGCGGGCGCGGTGCGCCCGGCACCTGATCGACGGCGACGCGCGCAACCGCGACATCCTGCAGGAGCTCGCGACCCTCGACGAACGCGTCGCCGAGCAGGAAGCGCGACGGGAAGCGGTCGACACCGAGATCGATGCCTTTGGCAACGAAGAGGTTATGCTCCGGGACGTCCAGCTGACCCGCCAGGAGCGGGACAAGCTGGACGCGCGGGACCGTGAGCTCGACCTGGCGCAGCGTTCGGTCCGCGAGCGGCTCGAGCGACTCGGTCAGGAGCACCGGCGGCTGCTGGACGCGGGGCGTTCGGCGGATGGCCGTGATCTCGCCGCGGCCGCCGCGGAGCAGGACGAGGCGCGCGCCGTCCTCGAGGAGCACATCGGGCGCGACCATGCCGCTCGGTCCGCGGTCGATTTCGCGACCGCCGAGCTGCGAGAGGCCGAGAGCGGCCAGACCGTGTCGGCGCCTCAGCAACAGGTGCTGGAGAACGCGGGCCTCGAGTGTGGTGCGCTCACCGACATCACCGAGTTGTCGGCATCAGAGCGTGCGGAGTGGGAGCCGCGGCTGGCGCCGTACCGCGAAGCCGTTGTCATCGACGCCGGTGACGTGGCGGTCGCGTCGACCGCTCTGTCGGATGCCGGGTACGCCGGATTCCTGCTGGTGCTGGCGAATCGGCCCGGTGCAGCGCGCGCGGGCGCCAAGCGAGGGCCGAAGTCGGCCGACAAGCGGTTCAGCCTGGACGGGTTCTTCGCGGCGCTGGGCGAGCGCGCGACCAAGGAGAACATCGACGACGTCGCCGGTGTCGTGGCGGTCGGGCAGTTCGACGAACCGCTGACCGGCCGGACCGCCCGGATCGAGGCCGCCCGCCGCCGACTCGACGCCGCGGTCGAGGCTCGTTCCGTCGCCTCCGCAGCCCTCGAGCAGGCGCGTGCCCGGGTCGAGCAGGCAGAGCGTCGTACGGCGGCCGCCCGGGCGCTGGCCGACGCGGAGTCGGTGCAGGAGCAGATCCTCGCGCTGCGCGAGACGATCGACCGGCACGAGACCGACCGCGATTCGCTCGCGCCCCAACTCCAAGCCGCCAAGGAGTCGGCCGAGGCCGCGGCCGGCCAGCAACTCGTCCGCGACGAACGGCTGAAGAACCTCGAGGCGACCCGCCGCGACCACGAGCGGCTGCTCGATGACCTCACCGCCCGCCGGCTGACGCTGATCGAGGAGCAGACTTCGCTCGACCTGGTCGCCCGGGCCACCGCGTGGGGCTCGACCCCGGCGGACGCCGACGAGTTCATCCTCGGACTGCCTGACGACGCACAGCGCCGTACGACGGCCGACTGGAACCACCAGGCCTGCACGCAACTCGACGACGTCATCCGCCGCTGCTTCCCGAACGCACGCTCGCGCGAGGAGATCCCGACCGAGCTGTGGGAGATCCTGAACGGTCCCGACGGCTGGACGAACGGCACCCTAGGCGCCCGCGTCGGACTGGTGCCGGCGCTGCATCGGACACTGAGCAGCCATCTTGCGCAGCACGAGACGTTCGACAGCCTGCAGCAACAGCAGATCGCCAGCCAGCGCGCCGAGCGCAACGCAGCCCTCGAGCGCGCCCGCGAAGGACTCGACGAGGCCGAAAGCACCGCCCGCGCCCACCGCGCATCCCTTGCCGACGGCATCAAAGCGCGGCTCCGCCTGGTGTCGCAAGAGTTCGACCGACTCGATCAGCAGTACGGCGGGTACGGCGCGAAACTCGAGTTCCCCGAACCCGACCCGCCGGCCGAGCCCGACAAGCCATGGCGCTGGACGGTCACACCGAAGTGGCGGCGTTCGGAGGGCGGCCCGTTCTCCGCGTTCAACGTGAAGGGCAACACCGCTCAGATGGACGAGAAGGCGGTCAAGCTGGTCTGCGCCGCCGCGCTCGCCGGTGGATCGGACCGGCCGCTGCTGCTGATCCTCGACGAACTGGGTCGGAACCTCGGTTCGCAGCACCGCCGCGAGGCAGTCGCCCTGTTCGAGCAGATCGGCCGCGACCGCAACATCACCGTCATCGGCGCGCTCCAGGACGACATGGAGCGCTACGCCCTGTCCTCGTCCCGGCTCTACGTCAAACTTCGCCGCAGCTCCGACACCATGGCCTACAACCAGGCCCCGGTAGTCAAGGGCAACGAGGAGTACGCCGACCGCGTAGAACTCCTCCGCACCTGGCTGGAGTCCTACCGAGGCCCAACCCCCACGCTGGAGCTCGCCTCCCCCACCCTCACCCCGTAACCGGACCTCACAGTCCGCTTGCTGCCTCCTCGGGCACTGCGCTGTCGGCGGACATTTCACCGCGCACTCGGTGTCGGTACCGCAGCGGGGACTCCCCCACTTCACGTTTGAACGCGGTGCTGAACGCACTCTCCGACGCATAGCCCAGGTCGAACGCCAGCGACCCGACGCGGACATCGCCGTCCCGCAGAGCGCGCTGTGCGAGCAGCATCCGCCAGCGGTGGAGATAGGTCAGCGGCGGTACGCCGGCCACGGTCCGGAAGCGTTCAGCGAACGACGTCCGCGACATCGCCGCGGCACGCGCCAGCTCCTCCAGGCCCCACGACTTTCCGGGTTCGGCATGCATGAGGCCCAGCGCCGGACGCAGCCGTTCGTCGGTCAGCACGCGTAGCCATCCCGGCGGCAACTCGGCCTGGTCGACGTAGGCACGCAGTACCTCGAGCAGCAGGAGCTGGCTGTGCTGCCGGATCGCGAACGCGGAACCCAATCTGTTCGCGGTCACCTCGTCGAACAGTCGGTACAGACTCCCGCGGAGGTTGCTTGTCGCAGCCGATGCCCGGACGTGTCCCACCGGCGGAAGGGCCTGCAGCAGCAGCGCCCGGCCGGCCGGGTTGAGGTCGATGCGGCCGCCCATGATGACGTCGTCGACATCGCTGTCGGCACCGGCGAGGTGAGGGGACGGAAAGCCCGGCACAGGCACGATCTCGCGGCGCGGTCCGTCGCCGGTGCCGCCTTCGAGCTCCAGCCACGACTGGTTGTTCAGGATGGCGACATCGCCCGGTTCGAGCTCGATCGGCCCGTCGCTGCCATCGGTGGTCAGCCGAGCCCGGCCGCACACCACCGCGATGAACTTCAGCGGATCGTGGAGGGCAGTGCGTGACCCCCACCGGCCCCGGACCGCGAAGCCGCCCGACACCAGCCCACGGACCGCGACGAGGTCAAACACCTCGGACAACTGATCACTCGCCATATCTGTACTCTCGCGCAAGAAATGCGAACTGACAATTATTCAGAGTCCGGTCGATCCCGCGCAGACTGATGGCATGACACAGCAGCACCCCATCGGAACCGGATTCACCGCCGCGTCGACGGCCGATGACATCCTCCGCGGCATCGACCTCTCGGGCAGGCACGTCGTCGTCACCGGTGGCCACTCCGGGATCGGTCTGGAGACCACCCGTGCACTCAGCAAGGCCGGCGCGGCTGTCGTTGTCGGTGCCCGCACCCCGGATCGCGCCGCGGTCGCGTTGGCCGGGATCGAACGCGTCGAGGTCGTTCAGCTGGACCTCGCCGACCCGGCGTCGATCGATGCCTTCTCCGGCCGTTACCTCGAATCCGGCCGCCCGGCCACCGGCTCTCCGACATCCGCTGGGACGACCCGCACTTCACCACCGGCTACGACCCGATGCTCGCCTACGGCCAGTCCAAGACCGCCAATGTGCTGTTCGCCGTCGAGTTGGACCGCCTGTGGGCCGACGAGGGCATCCGCGGGTACGCCGTACACCCCGGCATCGTCGTGAGTACGAGCCTGAGTCGCTCGGTACCCGCAGCCGACATGCGGGCCATGAACCTCGCCATGGAGCTGATCGACGAATCCGGTCGCCCGATCATCGACCCCGACCGAGAGAAGAAGACAACGCAACAGGGCGCCAGCACCAGCGTGTTCGCGGCGACCAGTCCCCTGCTCGCCGAGATCGGCGGCGTCTATCTGAAGGACAACGACGTCTCGCCGCTGGACGAGAACCCGGAGCCCATCACGTTCGGCACCGAGCCGATCGTCATGTCCACCGTCGTACCGCACGCCCTCGACCCGCAGTCGGCAGAGCGGCTCTGGAAGCTGAGCGAGCAACTGCTCAAGGCATAACCACATCCTCAGGAGGAGAACACATATGCGTTACCGCACCCTCGGCCGGACCGGTATTCAGGTCAGCCCCTACGCGCTCGGCGCGATGATGTTCGGGGCCGTCGGCAACCCCGACCACGACGACTCGATCCGCATCATCCACCGAGCACTCGATGCCGGGATCAACTTCGTCGACACCGCCGACATGTACTCCCACGGCGAGTCGGAGGAGATCGTCGGCAAGGCGCTCAAGGGGCGCCGTGACGACGTCGTACTCGCCACGAAGGCGCGATTCCCGGTGAACTTCGACCCCAGCGGCGCGACCCCGGTCGTCCCCAACCGGTCGGGCGCCTCCCGCAGCTGGCTGATCCGCGCCCTGGACGACTCGCTGCGGCGGCTGGGCACCGACTATGTCGACCTGTTCCAGATTCACCAGCCCGACCCCGAAACCGACATCGAGGAGACCCTCTCGGTGCTCGCCGACCTGGTGCATGCCGGCAAGGTCCGGGCCATCGGCACCTCTTCGTTGCCCGCCTCGGACATCGTCCAGTCCCACTGGGTCGCCGAGCGGCGCGGTCTGAGCCGGCTGCGCACCGAGCAACCGCCGTACTCGATCCTCAATCGCGGCATCGAGCGCGAGGTCCTCCCTGTTGTCCAGGAGTACGGCATGGGCGCGCTGGTCTGGAGTCCGCTTGCCGGCGGTCTGCTCACCGGCCGCTACCGCAAGAACCAGCAGAACACGACCCACCGGTCCCAGTTCGGCTTCCGGCACCTGAACGACGAGCGCCGCCTGGACGCCGTGGAGCAGCTCATCACGCTGGCCGAGGATGCCAAGCTCCCGCTGACCCACCTGGCCATGGCGTTCGCGATCGCCCACCCCGGCGTCACGTCCGCGATCATCGGCCCCCGCACCATGGAGCAACTCGACGACCTCCTGACCGGCCTCGACGTCACCCTCACCGACGAGATCCTGGACCAGATCGACGAGATCGTCCCCCCAGGCACCGACATCGGCCGTCTGGACATGGCCTACAACCCGCCCGCCATCCTCCACCCGCACCTACGCCGCCGCCCCACGGACACCCGCCCCGCCGCCTAAACCCGACGGCCCACCCGCCTGGCCGCCGCCGTCCCCTGCCCGCCGCTGCCCCACCACCGACGGCCGCGCCACCCCCACACGCCGCCGTCCGCATCCAGTTCGTCCGCTGGACGCGGGCGGCGTCGTCCAGCTCGTTCCGCGAGACCACCCATGCCGGCACAGCCTGCCGTGTTCCTCCCCGACCACCCCCGGACCACCTCACCCGCGAGCACCAAGCCTGCAAACCCTCTCCCCGTCCAGCGGGACGCCGCAGCATCGGCACCCTCCGCGACCACCTCACCGTCGAGCTCATCCAGCAAACCGGCCCCTTCGACCGCTTGCCCAACCCTCGGAGGTCCCACCAGCTGCGACGTCATCGCACCACCACCTGGAAACCGCGTGCCCGCGGTTGCGCTCCCACACGGGGCCCGCTCGACTTCAGCCGTGTATTTACCAAAACCCGACCCCGGTGCTGACCCGCGACCCACTGGTGCTTCAAACTGGACCGATGGAACCCCCGGAGAACCGCCCAGGCTGCTCACGCCGCGTAGGCGGAACTCTGGCCAACCGTCCGATCACCGGCGTACCGTCTGCTGCGCAGGTCCGGCCGGCTCGTGATCGGAGGGCGTGAATGGCATCCTGGCTTCTCCGCGCCCAGTGGACGCACCGTGACGAGTCCGTCGAGCACCGGGCTCTCCGCGTCGGCCGTACCCTGACCGCGGTCGCCGTAGCCTTCCCCGACGTACACGCCTGGACTCAGGACGAGCGCTGGGGCTACCACGTCCTCGAGGCCGACGGCTCGACTCCACTCCAGGAGATGGTCGAAGCCACGACCAAGGTCCTGGCGAACGGCTCGAGCACCACGCGCCTGCACCTGCAGAGCACCGGCGACCTCCCCTGGCTCTTCGACCTGTCGATGGGCGGCACGCTCACCACCGTCTCCGACCAGCTCACGCTGCACTGGAGCGACGAGGACGCCCTCACTCAGTCCGAACGCTTCGCCCAGGTACTCCGCGCCGTCGTGACGATCTGGGAACCCGAATGGGCCAGCATCGCCGACACCGAGCTCGCCGCCGCGGCGGGCGTGTTCCGGCGCGGGATCCCGATGATGGGCTGGCTGACCTACGTCCGCGGGCTCGTAGCCGGTGCCCACGGCATCGACATCGGTCTGACCCCGTTCGAACGCGGCACGCTCCTCCAAGCCCCGGTCGCCCCGGCCGACCTCACACCGGTCCACATCTGCGCCGCTGCCGCACTCGTCGGCATCGCCCCCGAGGCCTAGTCCCTCAGCAACTCACTCGCATCATCCTGTACGTCGGTCACCACGACCTGGTGGTCCCATCGCGCCAACTCAGCCGCATCCGGGGCGTGGTAGTTGGAGTTGAACTCCTCCAACTCCTCCCGGCTGATGCGGAACGTCCCCTCCGGCAACGCCGCATTACGAGCCGCCAGCCGCTCCCACAACACCTCGAACGGCGGATTCAGTACGACGATCTCCGCCCGCGCACCGAGTTCGTGCGCCCGGTTCCGGAACATGTCGCGCTCAGTCTCGGACCAGCACCCGTAATCCAGGATCACGTTCACACCAAGGGTCAACGCCCGCGCGGCGACACCCCAGAGCAGCTGCGACTCGAGTACCCAGCGCCGCCCGCCGTCCTCACTCCTCCCGAACAGCGGCTCCATCCACTCGTCCGGCGTGAACCGAATCCCGGCCCGCTCCTCCTCCAACTGACGAGCCAGAGTCGTCTTCCCCGCTCCTGGTAGTCCCACGATCAACACCATCGCCGCACGCTGCATACCCGAACCCTACGGACCCACGATGTCTGAATCCTTCAAGACAGGTCCGTCCGACCCCGGCGACGATCAACTCATGGCACGCTCACAGACAACCTCGAACCTCACCGAGCTGATGAACGTCGGTACCTCGGTCGCGGCGTACTTCGAACGCGTCGGTATCACCCGCATCGAGCAACTAGCCGGCCAGGACCCGCTCGAGATCTACGACACCATGTGCCGGGTCGACGCCCGCCGTCACGACCCCTGCCTCCTCGACACGATCATGTCCGCAGTAGACCAAGCCAACGGCAAGCCGGCCCGCCCCTGGTGGACCTACACCCCAGACCGCAAACACCTCATGGATTCTGATCAGCGTCGCCGGTGAGCCCGGGCAACACTCCGCGGACCGGTGCTCACGTCATCCCCAACCCAGCGCTAACGACCGCGGCGGTCGCCCGCAACCTCCTCACGTTGTGCGCGGCATTGTTCCTCAGGACCGGCTACGCCTGTAGCCGACAGAGTCGATCGTCGCCGCGAGCGGCTCGAGGTCGGCGATGAGCTGGTCCACCTCGCCCGGCACCAGGCAGTCGTACGCCGGGGCGGCGAGGACGTCGGTGATCGACTCGATGCGATCCTTCGTCTCGCGCCCGGCGGCGGTGAGCGCAGCAGAGGCGTCGACGAGGCCGCGAGCGCGCAGACCGTCCACGACCGCGGCCAGCTGGTCCGGTGTGAGGGGGTTCAACCTGCCGTACTCCTCCGGCGCCATCCCCAGGGAGAGCGCGTGGAGCACGTGGGCTTCCTGCCCGCCGATGCCGGCTGAGACCAGCGCGGCAAGGTGGCCGTCGCCCCGGTGCTCGCGCAGCAGCGTCGCCGCGTGCCAAAGCCGGGCGACCGGTTCGTCAGGCACGGGGAGCGACCGCAGCGCGGCGTACAGGATCCGTCCTTCCATCGGCGCCCTGGTCGCCACCCGAGTGGCAAGATCGGCGGCCCGAATGAGTGTAGGGCTGTCGGCCAGCTCGCCAAGGATGCGCCGCAGCGCCGTCACGCTGCCCTCCTGGCGAGCGACGAGCACGACCTCCGGAGTGGCGATATCCCACACACTCGGAATGCAGGCAGCAACCTCACCGGGCGCGAAGTTGTAGAAAAGCGCATCCACCACCTCAGCCGGCACCCGGCCCAGCGGCGCAGACCGCGCAGCGAAGTACCCCGGCCAGTAGCCCACATAGCCGAGCGCCTGCAGTGCCTCAGTCGGCTCATCGGACATATACGCGACGAGATGAATCGGCTCCAGCAACTCCTGACACAAGCGCCGCGCGATGGATTCCATCCGAGTGTCCTTAGCAGTCGAAGATCACGGGTCCCTCACCCTGCCTACGAACTGACTCACCCCGTTTCGACATGCTCCCAAGGGAGCGCGGCCTGGACACGGGAGCACTACAGCGCCGCCGGCATGAAGACCCGCGCCGAGCAGTGCAGCCATGAGCCGCAGAGAAATGTCCCAACAGCATCTCGCCCGACCGTGCAGGCCGGCACCGGTGGAGGAATGCGCCGGCCGTGGACCTGCGTAGGAGCGTTTGGAGTCGTCGGCAGCACATCGCCCAGCCGCACAGCCCAGGCCCGACAGCGACCACGAGGCACGGGGAGAGCATGGTCGCAGGTACCGGAGACCGCGGCAGGAACAAGCGTGTATCCATGCGCCGGCGTCAGCCGGGTGCGGCGCCTCGAGTACGCGCGGACGTGTAGGCCCGGGAACGTCCCCCAAGGACAACTGCCTGTAGAAATGTTAAGGGCCACCCCCGGTGGGGGTGGCCCTTAACAGTGTGAATGTCCGGCGGCGTCCTACTCTCCCACGACCTCCCGGTCGCAGTACCATCGGCGCTGTCGAGCTTAACTTCCAGGTTCGGAATGGAGACTGGGTGTTTCCCCGACGCTATGGCCACCGAAACTCTATGAAAATATCAACCAACCACACACACGCAGTCACAACACCGCTTGGGGTGTCGGGGTTGCTGGGGGTTGACCGTATTTCGGGAACCGTACAGTGGACGCGGAGACTTCTCTTCGTTACGTAGCGCAGTCTGTTTGAGTCTTGCCCACGCCATGTGTGGTGTGTGACAAGCCCTCGGCCTATTAGTACCAGTCAGCTACACACGTTGCCGTGCTTCCACTTCTGG
>NZ_JBICSZ010000011.1:0-260283 GCF_043197365.1 Kribbella sp. NPDC049174
ACCGCGCGAGCCTTGACCTCGGGATCGATCCTCTTGCGCACGTCCTGCATCCTTCCAAACTCAGAAAGATGCGGCATCAAACCTGGGGCGCTTCATCCGTGCGGTCTGGGTCAGAGAAGCGTCGATCTCGAACGGGACACGCCCACCTGGCCATCGAAAACCGGCGCCCGGAATGATCACCGCCCCCTCAGGGAGTTCCGGTGGCACGTCGACATCAGAGACGATCGAACCGGGCCGGACTCCACGATGGAGGCCGACACTGGCGTCACGGGCGCCTTCGCGCAGCGCCTCGGCGGCAGCCGTGAGTGCCTCGACCGTGCCCAGGATGATGTCGCCCTCGAAGTAGGCGACGCCGTCGAGGTCCGTGTACTCGACGGCGCGAGCGTCAAACGTGGTGCCACTGATCAGTGCGGTCCCGACCTGACCATCTCCACTGAGCTCGAGCGCCGCCTGGACATCTGGCGATTCGGCCGGCTCGGATTGCTTCCGCGAGGCAGTCTTCTTCGACGCATCCTTCTTCGACGACGCATCCTTCTTCGCCGTCTTCTTGGAGCGTGGCGGTGTCATGTGTTGCCACCTCCGTTCCGCGTGCCGGCCGAGCCGGCAATGCGACCTCCCACTTGCACGTTCATGTTGCCCCCCTTGCGCCCATGCTCTTGATGTTGTTGCCGCTGAGAATTTCCTGGATGGGTCGAGCAAAACCCCGTTGAGAGTTATTCGTTTCCACCAGTTGTGGCGGACGCCAAAAAATACGACGAACCAAGCCTGGTCGTCGCCGATTGCGTCCGCAGCCGACTGGTAATTGTCACTGAACTTCTTGCGGCTCGCCAGCAAGCACGCTGGCGTCGGCGCGCGTGATGATGTTCCTGTTCATGATGTTGCCCCCTGCAACCTGGCCGCCGTCGCCGAGATGGACTGTGCGGCGCTGCCCCACTTCCCCTCATACTCCTTGTTTTGATTCAGCGCAAGAGTTCGGGAAGGGGAGGGTCGCGCAAGCTCCATCGAAAACAATCGTTTATGTCAAACAATCTGGCAATCGACCCGGACAAGGTCGGCCTAATCCTGGCCGTCGTCGCCGGGCCTGGATTTCACGACCGATCGGCCCAAGGATTACTGGTTTGCTCGAGTCAAACTCTCCGTTGAATCCTTGCAACGACCTCGGAGAGGGTCGTGGCGCTGCCGTACGGCGAAGATGGCCGGGGATGACTGGATCGCGTCGACCACGCGGTCGACCTGGCAGCACTATCTGTTGTTCTCGGATGACACCTTGAGCGACACGCTCACCTGTATGCCCTGAGCACGCCGGTCGGCCGCCCCACCCGGGTCGGCACAGGCAAGCCAGGGGCCCGGCTGTGGGTGCAGCCGGGCCTCTGGGGTTACTTGGTCTTGGTGGGGGGAGTGGCACCCTTCGTCGGCTTCACTACGGTGCTTGTCGCGGGGAGCTTCCAGGACTTGCTTTGGGCGAGTGTGGAGAGCTGGGCGACGGTGAAGAGGGGCTTGGGGCGGGTGTGGGGGGAGCCCTTCTCGGCTGGGGCGTTGTAGCTGGTCAGGCTGATGATGCGGCCGTCGGGTAGGCGTCGCACGACGTAGTTGCTCAGTACGCCGTCCTTGTTGCGGTTACCCGGGTACTCCGGCTGGGTGGCCAGGCTGAACAGCGTTGAGCCGTCCGGGAGCGTCGTACACGCGGCACTCGGGGTGGCACAGCGGTTCTCCTCACCGCCACCGGTCAGCAGGACCTCGACGCGCGACACTCCCTTGCCGTCGTCGACCAGGTACGCCGCTCCGAGTGCGCTCTTGTCACCCCAGGTCTGCGGCTTCGACAGTGTGAGGCCCGGTGCCTGGAGGAGCGCCTTCAACGTGGTCAGCGCCTCCTTCGAGGTGGCCGGCTTCGCGCTGGGTGTCGTGTGCGCGCTGGCTGACGGTGTCGGCGTCGTACCCGCGACCGCGGCGTCGGATGGGCGGCCGAGCACCTGGGTCGCGCCGACCACGAGGCCTGCGGTCGCCAGTACGGCGCCTGCCCCGGTGACCGTGAGGAGCGTCGTACGGCGGCGGCGTAGGCGCAGGCCCTGCTGGACGGTGCGTTCGAGCAGGTCGGTGGAGGCCGGCTCGAGGTTCTCGGTGGCCCGGTGCATCAGACCGGGCAGGGTGTCGTTCAGGTTGTTCATGAGTTCTCCCGGTGAGGTCAGTGGGCGATCAGCTGGGCGGCGCCGTCGCCGAGGACCGCACGCAGGCGGTCGAGGGCGCGGGACGTCCGGGTGGTGATCGCGCTGGCGTTCTTGCCGAGATCGAGCGCGACCTGCTCAACGCTGCGATCTTCGAAGAACCGCAGCACCAGCACCGCCCGATCCAGTGGCGCCAGCTCCGCCAACGCACTCTGCAGTGACAACCGCAACTCAGGGTCACCAACCCGCTCGGCCCGCTCCGGCACCTCCGCCGTCGGCCGCTCCGACCAACTCCGCCGCCGACGCTGCGAGATGAACGTCCGGGCCAACGCGGCCCGCGCATACGCGGTCGGGTTGTCAATCCGCTGCCAGGTCTTCAACATGTTCGCGAGCGTGTCCTGCACCAGATCCTCGGCATGATGCCGATCCCCCGTCAGCAACCAGGCAGTCCGGTACAACTGCGGAATCCGCGCCCGCGCGAACTCCTCGAAATCCTCCGCCGTAGCCCTCATCGCAGCCCTTCGATCGACGCTCCTGCCTACAAGACGCATCGACCGGCCCGGCAGATCACACCCAGCTCAGAAGACCTTCGACAACACCCACACCGCAAACGCCAGAAACCCCACCACAAACGTGACCACCAGCACAGCCCCGTACCCCAACCACAAACTCCCAGAAGACTTCACCGTGCCATCCTGCCAGCAGCCGAGCGAAGCGAAGGCCAACCCGACGTCGGTGAGTACCCACAGCCGCCGAGCGAAGCGAAGGCCAACCCCGACCGCGCGAGTACCCACAGCCGCCGAGCGAAGCGAAGGCCAACCCCGACAACGGTGAGCAGCCACCGCAGCCGAGCGAAGCGAAGGCTCAAGCCCGACGGCGGCGAGCAACCGTAGCCGCCGAGCGAAGCGAAGGCGCAGGGGGTGCGGGTGGCGGAGCCCCCGCTCGCGCGGAGCGAAGCGACCGCGCACAAAATGCCGAAGGCGACCCGGTCCGCGCTCTCCGCGGACACAGATCGCCCATCGCCTTCGGGTGAGTGACGGGACTTGAACCCGCGACCACCTGGACCACAACCAGGTGCTCTACCAGCTGAGCTACACCCACCATTGCCGCCTTACTGCGACGGCTGAGCAATCATAGCGATGATGGCCGATTACCAGAAATCGGGTCTGGGGTCGCCCCGTTGCCGGTGTCGGACACCAGGCTGGCGGCGGCGCGGGCGGTGTCGGAGTCGGGGCCGGGCTGGGGGACGAAGACGGTCTGGCGGTAGTACCTGAGCTCGGCGATGCTCTCGGTGATGTCGGCCAGGGCGCGGTGGTTGCCGGTCTTGGCCGGGGTCGCGTAGTAGACCCGCGGGTACCAGCGCCGGACGAGTTCCTTGATCGAGCTGACGTCGACGTTGCGGTAGTGCAGGTGGGCCTCGACCCGGGGCATGTCGCGGACCAGGAAGGTCCGGTCGGTGCCGACGGAGTTGCCGGCCAGCGCGGCCTTGCGCGGCTCCTTGACGTACCCGGAGATGAAGTCGAGCACCTGCTGTTCGGCGTCGGCGAGCGGGATCCCGTGCGGGAGCTCGGCGAGCAGACCGGATTCGGTGTGCATGTCGCGGACGAAGTCGCCCATCTGCTCGAGCGCGGCCGGGGGTGGCGCGATCACCAGGTCGATCCCGTCACCGAGCACGTTCAGTTCGTAATCGGTGACGAGCACCGCGACCTCGATCAGGGCATCTGCCGCCAGATCGAGGCCGGTCATCTCGCAGTCGATCCACACCAGCCGGTCGTTCATGGGCACCCACCTTACGGTGACGGGCCGACAGCGTCGCGCCGACCGGCCCCGAGCGGCGCGTGGCGTTTCTCTCCCGTACGCCGTCAGCGTGGTGCGTGGCCGATATGGATGCTCCGCACGGACAGTACGGCGAGGTCGGTCCGCCGCCCCAGGTAGTGCTCGCTCTCCGGATCCAGCAACTGCTTCCACAGCGCCAGATCCTCCGGCGACAGCCACTCCTGGGTCTCCCCATGCCCATCATCATGACCATGACCATGACCATGACCATGACCATGACCGTGGCCATGCCCATGGCCGTGCCGCGACGAGGCGTCCGGGTCCAGCCAGTCCACCCGGTGCTGGAACTGGGCGATGAGCCGATCACGCTGCTCATCGGACAGCGGCGCCGGTGACTCGCTCAGGATGCTTCGAGTGGTCACGTCGGTGAGTCCGGCCCGGGTCAGCGCATCGGTCCAGCCGTACGGCATCGGCACAGTGCCCGGCAGCGCGTCCCGCATCGCCGCGAACCACTTGTCCTGCGCCAGGTCCAGCCGCAGCTCCAGTCCGGGCTCGCCCACTCCCAGGTCCCACGGCAGGCTCCGCGTCGGCAGACCGCCCTCCGCGAGCGCCAGCCGCCCACCCGGCGCCAGCAACGACGCCAGCGCGTCGACGGCCGCCTGCTGGTCCGCCGCATGGTGGACCGAGGCCGACGCCCAGATCAGGTCGGCCGGCGCGTCGATTGCCTTGCGCAACGATTCGGCACCGTCGTCCATCGAGGCCAGCTCACACCGGACCGCTCCGGCCGTGTGCTCGCGCGCCTGCTCCAGTACGTCGGGATCCGCGTCGATCGCGACCACCGTCGTACCCGCCGGCATGGCCTCGGCCAGCGCTTTCGCCATCCCACCGCCACCGCAGCCGACGTCCACGGCCACCTTGTCGCTGTCCCGGACCAGGCTCGTGGCAACGGTCGCGTTCCACTCGGCCTCGTTCGCCGCGGACGCCCGCAGCCGCCCGGCCTCTTCACTCCACTCGATCTCCACCATGGGTCCAGTCTCCGCCGAGCCGGCGCCAACCCCATATCTCGTTGCCATTCCGGCAACAGGCCGTTCCGAAAACGGGTTGTTGTCCCAGGCATCCGGGAGGTTGCCCGGGCCGGCCGGGAGATTGTGACGTTCAACCGGGAGATCAGGGCTGGCACGGTTGCGGTGGGTCGGCTGGGGTGCTGTCCTGTTCGGGTCTGGGGAGGAGGTGGGCGGCCGGTGGAATCCGTGGCGGGGACGGTGGGGCGGCCCCGGTTGGCGACGTTGCTGGACGAGGGCGCACAGCGGCGGCTGCTGACCGTGGTGGCGGATGCCGGGTTCGGTAAGTCGACCTTGCTGAGCTCCTGGGCGGCCGGGCGTCCGTGCGCCTGGCACACGGTCCGTACGGAGGACGCATCGCTCGCCGCGATGGTGTCCGGTCTGGTCGCAGCCCTGCGTCGCCAGGTGCCTGCTCTGGAAGCCATCCCGGCCGAGTTGCAGAGTCCTCGCGGTCCGGATGCCGATGCCGAGCAGGAGACCCGTGCGCTCGCGTACGCCACTCTCCTCGCCGACGCCCTGGAGCAGAACCTCAGCGGTGACCTCGTCCTCGTCCTCGACGACCTGCACGAGATCGATCCGGCGGCTCCCGCCGCCCGACTGATCGACGGCCTGGTTCGCACCGCACCGGCGTACCTCCATCTGGTCGTTGCCTCGCGCACCCAGATGCCCTTCGGCATCGACCGCCTCCGGGGTCGTGGTCAGGTGCTGGAGATCGACGCCACCGCCCTCGCGTTCACAGTCCCCGAGACCCTCGCCGTACTGCAGAAGGTGCTCGGCGAAGGCACCGACGACCTCGCCGAGTCGTTGCAGACCGCAGTTCAGGGCTGGCCGGCCGCCGTACGCCTGGCTGTGGAAGCGCTCCGGACTGCGCCGGCCGAGGAGCGTGCCAGCCGGTTGCGACGGGCCCTGCGGTCGGACGGCCCGCTGTACGACTACCTGGCCGAGGAGGTCTTCGCAGCGGAGCCTCCAGCGGTACGACGCTTGGTCGCGGGCGTGGCTGTATTGCCCCGGTTCGGATCCGAGCTGTGTAAGGCGATAGGCCTCACGGACAGCGCAGAGACCCTCCAACAGCTCCGCACCAGGGGGCTACTCGTCTCGGCCGGTGAGGCGGACGGCTACGAGCTCAACCCACTGGTGAGGAACTTCGCCAAGGACAGGCTCGCCGTGGACGAGCAGGAGCTGACTGAGCTCTCGCTGGAAGCCGGCAAGTGGTTCGAGTCGACAGGAGAGTACCGGGACGCGCTGGCCTGCTACCAAGCCGTTGCCCCGGCAGCGGCCGCCCGCATGCTGGCGGAGCGGGGCCATGTGATGGTCAGCGGTGGTCTGGCCGAGATCGTGGTCGCTGCCGTCGCCGCACTGCCCGCCGAGCTGCGTGACGCCGCCTTGGACCAGTTGGAAGGTGAAGCCCGGCAGGTGCTCGGTGACTGGCAGGGCGCGGTGGAGTGCTTCGACCGGATCATCGAGCCCGAGGGGGAGATCCCGGTCGGCATCGCCTGGCGTCTCGGACTGATCCACCACCTGCGCGGTCAGACGGATGTGGCGATCGCGACGTACCAGCGCGGCCGCATCGACGGGCAGCACCCGACGGACGAGGCTCTGCTGCAGGCGTGGTGGGCGGGTGCGCACTGGCTGCGCGGCGAGTTCGAGGAGTGCCGGGCGCTGATCACCGCCGCACATAAGACGGCCAAGATCTCCGGAGACGACGGGGCCCTGGCCATCGCCCACACCGTCCTCGCCATGCTGGCAGCGGTCGACAGCGACCCGCACAGCAACTTCATCCACTACGTACGAGCGCTGGAGCACGCCGAGCGGGCCGGCGACCTCCTGCAGTCGATCCGGATCCGGGTGAACCGTTCTTCGCACCACATCGCGGAGGGCGACTACGCACTCGGTCTGAAGGAGTTGGAGATCGCCCTGGAGCTAGCGGACCGTGCAGGCTTCGCGGTGTTCCGGGCACTGGCGCTGAACAACCGTGGCGAGGCTCTGCTCAGGCTGGGCCGGTTGGACGAGGCCATCGGCGAGCTGGAGGCGTCGCGAGCGCTCTACCAGAAGCTGGACTCCAAGCGGGTCGCTCAGCCGCTGTCCGTCCTCGGCGAGGTCTACCGCGAGCGCGGTGACCGTGCGATGGCCAGAGCCTGCTTCGAGGAGGCCAACGCGATCGCCGAAGAGACCAAGGACATGCAGGCTCTGGTGCCTTCGCTGGCCGGTCTCGCCCGGGTGCTCGCCGTCGAGGAGCCGCAGCGCGCCGCCGAGCTGGCCGCACTGGCTCGCCAGGCAGTTGCCTATGGCCCTGTCCTCGGCCTCTCCGGTGCACTGGTCGCACTGGGCTGGGTCACCCTGCACGCCGGCAACCAGACCGAGGCTGCGGCCACTGCAGAGGAAGCAGCCGCGCTGTGCCGCAAGCGACGCGACCGCGCCGGCCTGGCCGACGCCCTGGAGTTGCTCGCCGCTGCAGGCGGTGGCGAGGTGCTGCACGAGGTCCTGAACATCCGCAGCGAGTTGGGCGACCAGTTAGGTCAGGCACGGGCGGAGCTGATGCTTGCCAAGCGCACCAACGGTCCGGAAAGCCGTGAGCTCGCACTGCGCGCCCACCAGCAGTTCCTGGCCGCGGGAGCGACTAGGTACGCGGCAGCAGCGCTGGCAGCCAGCGACGAGACCGGCCCCGTTCCCGTCCGGGTCGAGTGCCTAGGCGGCTTCCGCGTGCTCCGGCACGGCAAGGCGGTCCAGCTGGGGGAGTGGCCGTCGAAGAAGGCCCGTGACCTGCTGAAGATCCTGGTGGCACGTCGCTGCCGCCCGGTTGCCCGCGTGCAACTGCTGGACCTGCTCTGGCCGGAGCAGGACGAGTCGGTCGCCTCACCCAGGCTGTCCGTGGCTCTGTCGACCGTGCGGTCCGTACTCGACCCCGAGAAGAGGTACTCCGCGGACCACTTCGTCGGCGCGGACCGGGCCACCATCTGGCTCGACGGCGAGCAGACGGGCGTGGACGTGGAGCTCTTCCTGCATGACGCGCGGGAGGGCCTCAACACGAGCGATTTGCGGTTGCTCCGAGCGGCAGAGGCGGCGTACAGCGGGGACTTCCTGGAGGAGGACGTGTACGCCGACTGGGCTGCCGGAATGCGTGAGGAGGCCCGGGCCCTGTACGTCCGGGTGGCGCGGGTGCTGGCCGAGCGGGGCCGGCGTGACCCCGACGCGGCGGCTGGGTACCTGCTCCGGATCCTGCAGCGGGATCAGTACGACGAACGCGCTCATCTGGGCCTGGTATCGGCGTTCCAGGCGAGTGGTGCGCATGGTGAAGCACGTCGGGCGTACCGCACCTACGTGCAGCGGATGGCCGAGCTCGAGGTCGAGCCAGCGCCCTATCCGGCGGTGCCGGCCCGGCTTTAAGACTTTCTGAAGGTCCGACCGCACCATCTGACCATGGCAGCGCCGGTACACAACCCAGTGGTGGTCCGCGAGTACGACGGGGCGGGTCACCCCGGTCGCGACTACGGCACCGAACCAGGCACTCCGGTCAGGGCGACCCTGGCCGGTGTGGTGGTCCAGGTCGTGGTCGACCGGGTCGTGATCGAGTCGAACGCGATCTGGCACGTCTACGACCATTTGTCCGAACTCACGGTCAACCAGGGGGAGACCGTGGAGACGGGAGATCAGCTGGGGGTCGCTGCCGGTCCGCAACTGCACTACGAGGAGCGGGTGGCGCCGTACGGGGTGGGGGACCAGCGGAGTCCGCAGTTCGATCTGCGGACGAATGCCCAGATGCGGATGGTGGCGCAGGGCGGGTCGGTCGAGGAGGGAGCGACCGAGCCGTCCGGCGCTACCGTTGAGGCGTGATCGCCACCACATTCCGCACCGCCCGGCTCGCCATGCTCCCGTTGCAGGTCGAGTACGCGCCGGAGATGGCCAAAGTCCTCGCTGACCCGGCCCTCTACACGTTCACCGGTGGCGAGCCGCCCTCCGTGGAGAGCTTGGAGAACCGCTACCGCCGTCAGCTCGCCGGACCGGGTCGTGACGACGAGCACTGGCTCAACTGGGTGATCCAGTACGACGACCAACTCGTCGGCTACGTGCAGACGACAGTCACCGGCAGTACGGCGGAGATCGCCTGGGTCGTCGGCACCGATTGGCAGGGACGCGGCTACGCGAAGGAGGCCGCCCAGGGGCTGGTCGCCTGGCTGGACGAGCAGGGTGTCGAGCGGATCATCGCCCACGTCCACCCCGACCACGCCGCCTCAGCGGCGATCACCGCGGCCGCTGGTCTCATCCGTACCGACCAGTTGGACGACGGCGAGTATCTCTGGACCACATGACAACAGACCCGGCCCCCTGAGGGGACCGGGTCTGTCGAAGTGAGGCTCAGACCGGGCGGACGTTCTCCGCCTGCAGGCCCTTCGGGCCCTGGGCTACGTCGAACTCGACCTTCTGGTTCTCCTCGAGCGACCGGAAACCGTCGGTCGCGATCGCCGAGTAGTGCACGAAGACGTCGGCGCCGCCGCTGTCCTGGGTGATGAAGCCGAAGCCCTTCTCACCGTTGAACCACTTCACTGTTCCGCTGGCCATGCTGTACTCCTTTGTGGGCCCATGATGGGCACGGGTCGGGCCCGACGGGTGCCGGCGCCCGGGTTGCCGCAACGAGCCCTCCCACAACAGACCTGGGTCTGGAATGAGAAAACGCCCGGCGGATCACAATCCGCGGGCGCTTCGCAACGAACGTGGAACTGCAAAAACTGCAACCATCAGAAACCCTAGCAGACCGCCAACCATCCGTCAGCCCGCAGTACGTCGTACTCGTCCGGTGTGCCCGCCAAGACGCACACTCTGAGTGACCGCACCCGCGCGCCCGTCAGGTCTTGCTCAGCATCCGGCAGCAACCACATCCGCGGCCACGTCATCCAGCCATCCTCTCAAAAGACGGCCAGGGCGCTCGGGAAACTGGCGAGCGCTTGCCGGGAGTGTGATCTTGACCGCATTCGGGCTCCCGCCTACTGTATCCCGTATACCAAGCCCCTCCGGAAGGTGGGACACTCATGCACTCTGCGCGTTATGCGGTCAACTGCTCGATCCTGTTCACCGAACTCCGGCTGCTGGAGAGACCCGCGGCCGCGCGGCAGGCCGGCTTCGGCGCGGTCGAGTTCTGGTGGCCCTTCGACACCCCGCTGCCCGGTGACGCCGAGGTGGACGCGTTCGAACGCGCCATCCGCGACGCCGGTGTGCGGCTCGTCGGACTGAACTTCGCGGCCGGCGACATGCCCGGCGGCGACCGCGGTCTGGTCTCCTGGCCGCAGCGATCACTGGAGTTCCGCGACAACATCGCGGTCACCCTCGGCATCGGCGAGCGACTCGGTTGCCGCGCCTTCAACGCGTTGTACGGCAACCGCGTCGACGGCGTCCGGCCCGAGGTCCAGGACGACCTGGCCGCCGAGAACCTGGCCCTCGCCGCCACCGCGGCCGGCTCCTTCGGCGGCGTCGTACTGGTCGAACCGGTCAGTGGTGCAGACCGCTATCCACTCCGTACGGCGGCCGACGCCGTCGCAGTCATCGACCGGGTCCAGGACGAGGCCGGCGTCACCGGCATCGGACTGCTCGCCGACCTCTACCACCTGACCGTCAACGGGGACGACGTGACGACGGCGATCTCGACGTACGCGGACCGGATCGCGCACGTCCAGCTCGCCGACGCACCCGGCCGGAACGAACCCGGCACCGGGAAGATCCCGATCGACCAGCATCTCGCCGAGCTGCGAACCGCCGGGTACGACGGCTGGATCGGGCTGGAGTACAGGCCGTCCAGTACGACGGCCGAGAGCTTCGACTGGATCGCGCACACCGACTGAAAGGCAGCTGGCATGCCCCGAATGACCGCCGCCCGCGCCGCCGTGGAGATCCTTCGCCGCGAAGGCATCACCCATTTGTTCGGCCTGCCCGGAGCGGCCATCAACCCGTTCTACTCCGCCGTGCGTGCCCAAGGCGAGCTCCAGCACGTGCTGGCCCGGCACGTCGAGGGCGCCTCGCACATGGCCGAGGGCTACACCCGGGCCGCACCCGGCAACATCGGCGTCTGCGTCGGTACGTCGGGACCGGCCGGAACCGACATGATCACCGGCCTGTACTCCGCGAGCGCCGACTCGATCCCGATCCTGTGCATCACCGGCCAGGCCCCGGTCGCCAAGCTGCACAAGGAGGACTTCCAGGCGGTCGACATCGCCGAGATCGCCAAGCCGGTCGCCAAGTGGGCCGTCACGGTGATGGAGCCGGCCCAGGTCCCCGGCACGTTCCAGAAGGCGTTCAAGCTGATGCGCGAAGGCCGGCCGGGCCCGGTGCTGATCGACCTGCCGCTGGACGTCCAGTTCGCCGAGATCGACTTCGATCCCGACCTCTACGCGCCGCTCCCGATCGCCACCCCGCGGGCCACCGTCGCCCAGGCCGAATCGGTACTGCGGATGCTCGCCGCATCGGAACGCCCGTTGATCGTGGCCGGCGGCGGCATCATCAACTCGGATGCCTCCGACCTGCTGGTCGAGTTCGCCGAGCTGACCGGAGTCCCGGTCGTCCCGACCCTGATGGGCTGGGGGAGCATCCCGGACGACCACCGGTTGATGGCCGGCATGGTCGGGCTGCAGACGTCACACCGCTACGGCAACGAGACCCTGCTCGCATCGGACCTGGTGATCGGCATCGGCAACCGCTGGGCCAACCGGCACACCGGGTCGGTGTCGACGTACACCAAGGACCGGAAGTTCGTGCACATCGACATCGAGCCGACCCAGATCGGCCGCGTGTTCGCACCGGACCTCGGGATCGTCTCGGACGCTCGCGCGGCCCTCGAAGTCCTGCTCCAGGTCGCCCGGCAGCAGGCTCCGCTTGCCGATCGGTCCGAGTGGACGGCGGCATGCCGCGACCGGAAGGAGACGCTGCATCGCCGTACGGACTTCGACAACGTGCCGGTGAAGCCGCAGCGGGTCTACCAGGAGATGAACAATGCCTTCGGACCCGAGACCCGGTACGTCTCCACGATCGGGTTGTCGCAGATACAGGCCGCCCAGATGCTGCACGTCTACCGGCCCCGGCACTGGATCAACGCCGGCCAGGCCGGACCGCTCGGCTGGACCGGACCGGCAGCGCTCGGTGTCGCGGTCGCGGACCCGGACGCAACCGTCGTGGCCCTGTCGGGTGACTACGACTTCCAGTTCCTGATCGAGGAGCTCGCGGTCGGGGCGCAGTTCAACATCCCCTACATCCACGTGGTGGTGAACAACGCCTACCTCGGTCTGATCCGGCAGGCGCAGCGCAGCCTGGACATGGACTACTGCGTCCAGCTTGCCTTCGACAACATCAACACTCCGGAGCTGGCCGGGTACGGCGTCGACCATGTGAAGGTCGCGGAAGGCCTTGGCTGCAAGGCGTTGCGGGTGTTCGAACCCGACGACATCCTGCCTGCTCTCGACGACGCCAAGAAGCTGCTCGTCGAGCACCGGGTACCGGTCGTCGTCGAGGTGATCCTGGAACGGATCACCAACGTGTCGATGGGCACCGAGATCGACAACGTCGTGGAGTTCGAGGAACTGGCCGGCATCGAGCACCCGGTTCCTACGCCGTCCGGACCGAGGAGGGACTGATGAAGGTAGCTGTTCTCGGCGCCGGAGCGATCGGTGCCTATGTCGGCGCGGCCCTGCACCGCGGCGGGACCGAGGTGCACCTGATCGCTCGCGGCGCCCACCTGGAGGCGATCCGGTCCGGCGGCGTGAAGGTACTCAGCCCACGCGGCGACTTCGAGGCCCGTACGCCGGCCACCGACGACCCGGCCGAGGTCGGCCCGGTCGACTACGTCTTCCTGGGACTGAAGGCCAACTCCTACGCCACCGCGGGCCCGTTGATCGAGCCGTTGCTGCACGACAAGACCGTCGTCGTCGCCGCGCAGAACGGCATCCCGTGGTGGTACTTCCACGGTCTCAAAGGCCCGTACGAAGGTCGCCGGATCGAGTCGGTCGACCCCGGCGGGTCGGTGACCGACGTGCTGGCGCTGGACCGGGCCGTCGGCTGTGTCGTGTACTGCTCGACCGAGCTCGAGGGACCGGGCGTCGTACGCCATCTGGAAGGCACCCGGTTCTCGATCGGGGAACCGGCCGGTGGCATCTCCGACCGGTGTGTCGCCTTCAGTGAGGCGATGATCGCCGGCGGGCTGAAGTGCCCGGTGGAGGAGGACATCCGCAAGGACATCTGGATCAAGCTGCTCGGCAACGCGGCGTTCAACCCGATCAGCGCGCTGGCCCGGGCGACGATGGTGGAGATCGCCACCCACGAGGGCACCCGGGCGATGGTCCGATTGATGATGGAGGAGTCGCTGGAAATCGCGGCCGCGGTCGGCTGCCATCCGGACATCTCGGTGGACAAGCGGATCAACGGCGCCGAGCGCGTCGGCGAGCACAAGACGTCCATGCTCCAGGATCTGGAGAAGGACAAGCCGCTCGAGCTCGACGTCATCCTCGCCGCCGTCGTCGAGCTGGCCGACCTCACCGGCACCCAGGCCCCGACCCTGCGTGCTGTCCACGCCGTTGCCGACCTGCTGGCCACCAAGGTCGGCGTCACCTGAAGGTCATGGGGCCTCCCGGCCTGGACTGAGGAGCGCAGGGAGCGAAGCGACTGGAGCGACGAGGGAAGGCCGGGAGGCCCCATGACCACGCCGGCGCCGAAGGCCCGGCCAATAGTAGAGCCAGGTGGGTCCGGCTACAGCGACGTCGGACCCACCTGTTCCACTTACAGCTCGGTAGGTCCCAGCGACATTCCGGAGACGAAGTGTGCAACGGGCTCGGCGATCACCTCGAGCTCCAGTACGACGAGTTCGTTGCGCCCCGGCCGCAGTACCGGACCCGGAACATACAGCGTCTCCTGCGGACCCCGGCGCCAGTAGCGGCCGAGGCAGAAGCCGTTGACCCAGGCAATCCCCTTGCCCCAGGCAACAGTAGACAGGAAGTGGTCGACCGGCTCGGCGACGTCGAAGCCGGCCCGCCACGCCGTGGGACCGACACCGGGGGCATCCGGCGTCAGGCCCACGGAGTCCCACAACTGCGGCACGCCGTCGAGGTCGATCACGCAGGCAGACCAGTCGGTCAGCTCCGATGAGCCGAGCTGGACCGGACCGATCAAGCCCTTGGGCTCCCCGATCCGCTGTCCGTAGTTCACCCGGCCCTGGTCCTCGACCACGATCTCGAGCCGGCCGCGTCCCTGCGGCACCATCAGCGCCCGGTCGTGTCGTTCCCGATCGAGTACGCCGATCGGGACGCCGTCCAGGAACACGTACGCCCGGTCCCGCACTTCGTCGAAACTCAGCAGTGCCGGCCGGTCCACGTCGATGTCGGTCCGGAAGAGGACCAGCCGCGCGTCCAAGGCGTCGAGCGTCGGCATGACCGGGTGCTCACTCCACTGACCCCAGGCCGTGGGGTCAGCGAGCAGCCGGATCGGCGCACCCAGCGCCGCGGAGGTTTCCGGCGCCGCCGCCCCCGACGCCGGGACAACGTCGGGGACCGGCGCGTACCGGGAGATGACCTCCCGGAAGGCGTGGAACTTCGCCGTCGGGTTCCCCGCCTCGTCCAAGGGGGCGTCATAGTCGTACGACGTGATGGTCGGCCGGTAGACGCCCTTGTCGTTGGCCCCGCTGGTCAACCCGAAGTTCGTGCCGCCGTGGACCATGTAGATGTTCACCGATGCACCCGCCGCGAGCAGTGCGTCCAGTTCGCCGGCCGCCTCCTCGACACTGGTCGTGTGGTGTTGTCCGCCCCAGTAGTCGAACCACCCGTCCCAGAACTCCATACACATCAACGGCCCGGTCGGCTGGTGCTTCCGCAGCGTCGCCAGCCGTTCGTCGGCCCGCGACCCGAACGATCCGGTCCGCAGTACGCCGTCCAGGCCGCCGGCCGCCAGCATCGCGTCGACCGGCTGGTCGACCGTCACCAGCGGCACCGTGATCCCGGCGGTCCGGATGATCTCGGCCACCGACTTCAGGTAGGTCTGGTCGTCGCCGAACGCGCCGTACTCGTTCTCGACCTGGACCAGCAGGACCGGTCCGCCCTGGTCCACCTGCAGCGGCCGGACGATCCGCAGTACCTGCTCCAGGTACTCGCGGACCGCCGCCATGAACTGTGGCTCGTTCCGGCGGACGCCCATACCTGGCTCGCGGAAGAGCCAGGCCGGGAGTCCGCCGTTGTCCCACTCCGCACAGATGTACGGACCGGGACGGACGATCGCGTACAGACCGGCCTCCGCGACCTGGCGGAGGAAGCGCTCGAGATCGAGCATTCCCTCGGTGCCGAAGACGCCACGGGCCGGGCTGTGCAGGTTCCACGGCACGTAGGTCTCGATGGTGTTGAGTCCCATCAGCCGAGCCTTCTCGATCCGGTCGGCCCAGTGCTGCGGGTGCACGCGGAAGTAGTGCAGCGCACCGGACAGGATCCGGAAGGGCTTGCCGTCGAGGAGGAAGTCGGACTCACCGATCGCGAAGTCGGTCATCGTTGTCTTTCTGGGCGGGCGGTTGGGGTGTCAGCCGTTGACCTGGAAACCCTGCTGATTGCCGTACGCAACCAGAGCGTCCTGCCAGGACTGCAGGCCGGTGTTCAGGTCGGACTTGGACTGGTACGACTTGCCGACAGTGTCGCCGTAGATGCTGTTGGCGTACAGCTCGTACGGCAGGTAGCTCCAGCCCTTGACGACCGAGCCGGCCGCGCCGGTGAGCACCTGGTTGATCTGCTGGCCGCCGAAGTACGCGCTCGGCTTGTCGACGAACGCCGGGTCCTTCAGGTCCGCCGTGGTGGCCGGGAAGCCGCCACTGGCCAGGAACGGCTTGACGCCCTCGTCGTGGTTCAGCCACCGCACGAAGGCCGCGGCCAGCGCCGGGTTGGCGCTCTGCTTCAGCACGGACTCGGTGCTGCCGCCGTTCTCGGCGGTCGCCGGCTGGCCGTCGTACGTCGGCATCGGGGCGACCCGCCACTTGCCCGCGCCGGCCTTGACCGACGCCTCCATCACACCCGGCATCCAGGCGCCGGTCGGCAGGGTGGCGATGGTGCCGTCGCCGAGGGCCTTGAACCACTCGTCGGTCCAGCCGGGGATCTGCGAGACCAGACCGCCCTCGACCAGCTGGTTCCAGGTCGAGGTCCACTTCTTGGAGCCGTCGTCCTGCAGATTGATGGTGATGTTCTTGCCGTCGGTCTTGAACGGCTGACCGCCGGCCTGCCAGATCATGCTGGTGGTGAAGCCGGCGTCACCGGAGTCGTTGGTGATGTAGGACTTCGGGTTGGCCGCGTGCAGCTTCTTCGCCGCGGCGACGTACTCGTCCCAGCTCTTCGGTACGGCGATCCCGTACTTGTCGAAGACCTCCTTGTTGTAGAACAGCGCCATCGGACCGGAGTCCTGCGGCAGACCGTAGAGACCGTCACCGGCGTGGACGGCGGCCCAGGTCGAGGCCGTGTAGGCGGACTCGTACTGGTTGAAGCCGTACTGGTTCAGGTCGACCAGCGAGCCGGGCAGCGCGAACTGCGGCAGCGCCTGGTACTCGATCTGCGCCACGTCCGGCGCACCCGAGCCGGCCTTGATCGCGTTCTGCAGCTTGGTGTAGTGGTCGTTGCCGGTGCCGGCGTTGACCAGGTTCACCTTGACGTTCGGGTACTGCTTCTGGAACGCCGCGACCTGAGCCTCGGCCGATGGTGTCCAGGTCCAGTACGTGATGGTGCCGCCCGCCTTGAGTGCGGCGTCGACCGCTTCGGCCGAGCCCGTGGTCTGGCTGCCGCTGCTGCCGGAGTTGTCCGAGCCGCCGCCGCATGCGGCCACGACCGCGAGGGCCGTGAGAGCGGCTCCGGCAACCACCAGTTGCCGGATGCGCCGATGTACCTTCATGGTGTTCCCTTTCATTTGACCCAGAGCTATTTGACGGAGCCTGCGCTCAGGCCCGACTGCCAGAACCGCTGGAGCAGGAGGAAGGCGACCACCAAGGGGACGATCGTCAGCAACGATCCGGTGATCACCAGGTTGTAGATGGGGCGGGCACCCACGCCGGTCGCCTGGTTGCTCCACTGGGTGAGCCCGACCGTGAGTGGGTAGAGGTTGGGTTTGCTGAGCATGATCAGCGGGAGGAAGTAGTTGTTCCAGGTCGACACCACCGCGAACAGCAGGGTGGTGACGATGCCGGGGGCAAGCAGTCGCAACGCGACGGTGAAGAAGATCCGGACCTCGCCGGCCCCGTCGATCCGGGCCGCCTCGAGCAGTTCCACCGGTACGGCGTCGGTCGAGTAGACCCACATCAGATACAGGCCGAACGGGCTGACCAGCGACGGGATGATGATCGCCCAGACGGTGTTGGTCAGACCGAGGTTCGAGAACATCAGGAACGTCGGCACCGCCAGCGCCGTCCCCGGTACGGCGACCGCACCCAGCAGGATCGCGAAGACCGCGCGGCGGCCGGCGAACTTGTACTTCGCCAGGCCGTAGCCGGCCGCCGTGGCAAGAAGAGTCGCTCCGCCCGCACCGACGACCACGTAGAGCACGGTGTTGCCGAGCCAGCGCAGGAAGATGCCGTCGTTGTAGGTCAGCGTGTCCCTGATGTTGGTGAAGAACGCGAAGCTCTTGCCGAACCACAGCCCCGGGCTGGACAGCAGATCGTTCTGCGTCTTGGTCGAGCTGATGAACAACCAGACCAGCGGGACCAGCGTGTAGATCAGGTAGAGCACCATCAGGCCGGTCAGCAACGGCGACCGCTTCGGCCGCAACGGCGACGTCGCCCTCTTCTTCGCGGTCCGTGTCGTACTGGTGATGCGAGGTACCCGCACAGTCGTGGTCATGGGGCCTCCCGGCCTGGACTGAGGAGCGGAGGGAGCCCGGTCATGGGGCCTCCCGGCCTGGACTGAGGAGCGCAGGGAGCGAAGCGACTGGAGCGACGAGGGAAGGCCGGGAGTTGAAGCCCCATGACCCGGCGCGCCGGAGGCGTGCCAATATGCACAGCGACTGGAGTGACGAGGGAAGGCCGGGAGCCAAGGCCCCATGACCCTGCCGGCGCCGGAGGCCCGGCCAAAAGCACAGTCACAGTGCCTCCCGGGATCCGCGCAGTTGGACGACGTACGCGATGATCGCGGTGATGACGCCCATCACGATCGCGACGGTGGCGGAGTAGTTGAACTGCTGGCCGGCGAAGGACAGGTTGTAGGCGTACATGTTCGGCGTGTAGTACGTGGTGATCACGTTCGGCGCCAGCGTGCGCAGGATGTTCGGCTCGTTGAACAGCTGGAAACTGCCGATGATCGAGAAGATGGTGGCGATCACGATCGCGCCGCGCAGCGCCGGCAGCTTCACCGCGCGGATGGTCCGGAACGTCCCGGCCCCGTCGATCGCGGCCGCCTCGTACAGCTCACCGGGGACCGTGCGCAGCGCCGAGTAGAAGATCAGCATGTTGTAGCCGACGAACTCCCAGGTGACGATGTTGGCGATCGACGGCAGCATCCAGCTGCCGCTCAGCGGCTGGATCGCGGTCGTCCCGAACAGCTCGTTCAGGTCGGCGGCCAGGCCGAAGTTGTTGCCGTAGATGTAGCCCCACATCAGCACCGCGACCACACCCGGTACGGCGTACGGCAAGAAGATCACGATCCGGAAGAACCCGGCCGCGTGCAACCGGGCGCTGTCGATGGCCAGCGCGGCCAGCAGGGCCAGGATCAGCATGATCGGCACCTGGACGACCAGGAACACCGCGACCCGGCCGAACGCCTCCCAGAACTTCGGGTCCTGCAGCGCCTCGGTGTAGTTGTCGAGGCCGACGAACACAGTCCCGCCGAAGAACGCCTGGTCCCGGAACAGGCTGAGGTAGATCGCGTACCCGATCGGCGCCAGGAAGGTGAGCGCGAACACGGCCAGGAACGGACCGACGAAGACCCATCCCTTCCCGTCCTGGCTGAACCTCCGGCGCCTTCGGCGCAGTGCTACGGACTGGCTCATCCCTCCGCCGGCCTCCTTCGAAACTCGTCGCCGACACGCGATGTTGACGTCAACATCGGTCGCCGAGACGGTAGCGTGTTTACGTCAACATGTCTACACTGCGGGCACAAGCGAGGAGGGTGCCGATGTCAGCGGAGGAGTCTCCGGTACGGCGGCGGCGCGGCCCGTCGATGGCGGACGTGGCCAGGCTGGCCGGGGTGTCCGGGCAGACGGTGTCACGCGTCGCGAACGAACGGCACAACGTCGACTCGGTCACCCGGGACCGGGTGCAGGCCGCCATGCGCGAGCTCGGCTACCGGCCGAACAGCGCCGCCCGGGCGCTGCGCAACGGGCAGTTCCGGAGCATTGGCGTGATCGTCTTCGAGCTGTCCAGCTTCGGTACGACGCGGACGCTCGACGCGGTCGCCGCGGCGGCCACCAGCAGTGGCTACGGCGTCAACCTGCTGCCCGTGCTCGACGTCAATCAGAGCGCCGTCACGAACGCCTTCAGCCGGCTGGGGGAGCAGGCGGTGGACGGCGTGATCATCCTGATCGAGGCACACACGCTCGACGAGGCCGGAGTGCTGCTGCCCGATGGCCTACCGGTCGTGGTGGTCGACTCCAGCGCGCACTACGACTACCCGATCGTCGACACCGACCAGGCGCAGGGAGCCCGGTTGGCGACCGAGCATCTGCTGGATCTCGGGCATTCGACCGTCTGGCATCTCGGTGGTCCACCGACCTCGTTCGCCGCGGACCGGCGCCGGCGTTCCTGGGAGTCGACGCTGACCAAACGCGGTTGCGACGTGCCGCCGGTGCTGGACGGCGACTGGTCGGCCGGCTCCGGGTACGAGGCGGGCAAGCAGTTGGCCGCGAACCCTGACGTCACCGCGGTCTTTGCCGCCAACGACCAGATGGCGCTCGGGCTGCTGCGAGCGCTGCACGAGGCGGGCCGGCCGGTGCCGGGCGACGTCAGCGTGGTCGGCTTCGACAACACCGAGGAGGCAGCGCATTTCTGGCCGCCGCTGACCACGATCCACCAGTCCTTCGCCGAGGTCGGCCGGCGCAGTGTCGACGCCCTCATCAACGAGATCCAGGCCGGCGAACACCACCACGACCCGGTCGCCGTACCGACCCGACTGGTGGTCAGGAGCAGTACGGCGCCGCCGCGCACGTCATCGAGCTGAGAGCTGATCGACGACCTTCAGCAAGGCGGAGTGGTCGAGGGAGCCGTGGCCCTGGGCGCGGGCCGCGGCAACGAGTTGGGCGACTACACCGGTGACCGGGAGCGCGACGCCTGCCGAGCGGGCGGAGGCGAGGGCGATGCCCATGTCCTTGTGGTGCAGGTCGATCCGGAAACCCGGCTCGAACTGGCGGGCCAGCATCGTGGCCGCCTTGAGGTCGAGGATGCGGTTCCCGGCCAGCCCACCGGCCAGGACCTCGAGGCCGCGTTCGCCGTCGACACCGGAGGCCTCGAGCAGGACGATGGCCTCGCTGACCAGGCTGATGATGCCGGCGACCATCAACTGGTTCGCCGCCTTCACGGTCTGGCCGGCGCCGTGGCCGCCGACGTGGACGATGGTCCGCCCGAGATCCTCGAAGATCGGCCGGGCCGTCTCGAAGTCCTCCGCGTCACCACCCACCATGATCGACAGCGATGCCTTGATCGCGCCCTGCTCGCCACCGCTCACCGGCGCATCCAGCACGCGCACACCGCGGTCTGCACCGGCCGAGGCGACCTCCCGCGACGTCTCCGGTGCGATCGAGCTCATGTCGATCAGCAGTACGCCGGGCTGAACAGCGGCCAGCACACCACCCGGTCCGAGCACGACCTCCGCGACCTGCGGCGAGTCCGGCAACATCGTGATCACCACCTCGGTACCGTTCACGGCACCCGCGATGTCGGCGGCAGGCTTGCCACCGGCTTGCGCCAACCGATCGACGGCCGCCGGTACGACGTCGTACCCGGTCACCGTGTGTCCGGCGCGGATCAGGTTGGCCGCCATGTGCGACCCCATGATGCCGAGCCCGATGAACCCGATGCTCGTCATACGGCCACCTCCTCGACCGCCATCACGGCCCGCATCAGCTGCGCGGTCTCGGACGGCGTCTTGCCGACCTTGACACCGACGGCCTCGAGGGCCTCCTGCTTCGCGGCCGCCGTACCGGACGAGCCGGACACGATCGCGCCGGCGTGACCCATCGTCTTGCCCTCCGGCGCGGTGAACCCGGCCACGTACCCGACGACCGGCTTGGTCACGTTCTCCTTGATGAACGCGGCCGCCCGCTCCTCGGCGTCACCACCGATCTCACCGATCATCACGATCGCGTCGGTGTCCGGGTCGTCCTGGAACGCCCGCAGCGCGTCGATGTGGGTGGTGCCGATGATCGGGTCGCCGCCGATACCGATCGCGGTGGAGAACCCGAAGTCACGCAGCTCGTACATCATCTGGTAGGTCAGCGTGCCCGACTTCGACACCAGCCCGATCCGGCCCTGGCCGGCGATGTCGGCGGGAATGATGCCGGCATTGGCGCGACCCGGGCTGATGATGCCGGGGCAGTTCGGGCCGATGATCCGGGTCGTGCCGGCGGCCTGTGCGTGCGCGAAGAACGCGGCTGTGTCGTGGACCGGCACACCCTCGGTGATCACCACCACCAGCGGAACGCCCGCGTCGACGGCCTCGATCACCGCGCCCTTGGTGAAGCGCGGCGGCACGAACACCACCGACACATCGGCGCCGGCCGACTTCACCGCGTCGGCGCACGAGCCGTAGACCGGGATCGACCGCTTGGCGAAGTCGACCGACTGGCCGCCTTTGCCCGGCGTCACGCCGCCGACGATATTGGTGCCTGCGGCAAGCATCCGGCTGGTGTGCTTCTGTCCTTCGGACCCGGTCATCCCTTGCACGATGACCCGGCTCTGCTCGGTCAGGAAGATCGCCATGTCACGCCTCTCAGTTCAGTTCTGTGCGGCCAGTTCGGCGGCCCGGGCGGCGGCGCCGTCCATCGTGTCCACCACGGTCACCAGCGGATGGTTGGCCTGGGCAAGGATCCGGCGGCCCTCGTCGACGTTGTTGCCGTCCAGCCGGACCACCAGCGGCTTGTCGGCCTTGTCGCCGAGGACGGCGAGTGCCTGGACGATCCCGTTCGACACCGCGTCACAGGCGGTGATGCCGCCGAACACGTTCACGAAGACACTGCGCACCTGGGCGTCGCTCAGGATGATGCCCAGTCCGTTGGCCATCACCTCGGCCGATGCACCGCCGCCGATGTCGAGGAAGTTGGCCGGCTTCACGCCGTACGACGCGCCGGCGTACGCGACGACGTCGAGGGTGGACATGACCAGGCCGGCGCCGTTGCCGATGATGCCGACCGAGCCGTCCAGCTTCACGTAGTTCAGGCCCTTGTCCTGGGCCGCGGCCTCGAGCGGATCCGCGGCCGCCTTGTCCTCGAAGCCGGCGTGGTCGGAGTGCCGGTACGCCGCGTTCTCGTCGAGCGTGACCTTGCCGTCGAGGGCCTCGAGCGATCCGTCGCCCAGCTTGACCAGCGGGTTCACCTCTACCAGTGACGCGTCCTCGGCGATGAACACGTCCCACAGTTTCCGGACGACCTCCTCCGCGCCGGCCGGGAAGCCCGCGGCCGCGACGATCTCGGCGGCCTTGGCCTCGTCCACGCCGACGGCCGGATCGATCGCGATCTTGGCGATCGCGTCCGGGTTGGTGTGCGCGACCTCCTCGATCTCGACACCGCCCTCGGTGCTGGCGATACAGAGGTAGTCGCGGTTGGCCCGGTCGACCAGGAAGGAGAAGTAGTACTCCTCGGCGATGTCGGCGGCCGGCGTGAGCAGCACCCGGCGGACCGTGTGGCCCTTGATGTCCATGCCGAGGATCTCGCCCGCCTTGACCACCGCGTCCTCGGGGGAGGCGGCCAGCTTCACGCCGCCGGCCTTCCCCCGGCCGCCGGTCTTCACCTGCGCCTTCACCACCACTCGGCCACCCAGTTCCGCGGCGGCCGCGGCGGCGTCGGCCGGGTCCTCGATCACCCGGCCGAGTGTCACCGGGACGCCGTGCCGGGCGAACAACTCTTTGGCTTGGTACTCCATCAGATCCACGGCAGCAGCCTCCTGTTTCGGGGTTATCGGCGACTGTATGCTGTATGCACATCACGTCACAAGGCCCCAACCGCAACACGCCGGGTCTGGACAGCGGTACGCCGGAGGAGTACCAAGGTTCCATACGGTATGCAGTAGTCAGGAGGCGACGATGAACCACGCGACTCCAACGCCCCGGGACGTGCGCGATGTCTACGGTCGCCACTACCGGATCGGCGAAGATGCCCGGGAGCTGACCGGGCACCCCCGACGCTGGCAACTGTGGGCCGCCTGGGCCTGCATGGTCGCCATCAGCCCACTGCAGTACTCCTTCGGCACAGCCGCGCTCGGCCTCGATGCGGATCGCGGTTGGGGTGCGGCTCAGACGATGTGGCTGCTGGCCATCTTCGTCGCTTGCCAAGCCCTGGTGGCGATCCCGGCCGCCTGGGTCCATCGGGTACGACGTGCAACCCCGACGCAGCTCGTCGTCCTCGGTGGTGTGCTGGCCGCCATCGGTCTCACCACCCTCGCGCACGCGGACAGCTACTTCGCTGTTGTTCTTGGCTACGCCCTGATCGGCGGGACCGGTGCCGGGCTCGTGTACGCCGCGTGCATCACCACGTCGGCCCGGTGGTTCCCGGATCGGCGGACCGCGACGATCGGGTTCGTCACCGGTGGCTTCGCGGTCGGCGCCGTACCGAGTATCGCGATGCTGACCATCGTCGACTCGCCTGGTGGGCGTCGGCTGGTGTTCGACCTGACCGCGCTCGTCGCCGTCCTCGTCGTACTGACAGCAGGCGGACTGCTGAAGGATCCACCGCGGCACTGGTGGCCGGCCGACATCGATGCACAGGCGTGGGCGATCGACCGGAAGCTGAACCGGAGCATCCCGCACAACGCACCCGCGGTTCGGCACTACCGCCCAGCCGAGGCGATGCGGACCGGCGCACTTCCGTTGATGTGGCTGACGTTGGCGTTGAGTACGGCGTTGTCCTTGTTCGGTATCGCGTTCGTCGTGAGCTACGCGGTGACTGCGGAGCTGGGTGTCGCGGTGGCCGGGTTCGCGGCCGGAATGCTTGCCGCGGTCAACGGTCTTGGCCGGTCACTGGCCGGGCATCTGTCGGATCGCTTCGGCCGGCGTCGGGTGCTGGCCGCCGTACTGATGGTCGAGGGGTTCACGCACGTCGGGCTGGTCATCGCCGGCGAGGCCGGAGCGGGCTGGGCGTTCGTGTTGTGCGCGATGTTCGCCGGGCTCGGCGGTGGCGCGTTCTACGCGATCATGGCGAACCTCGTGCTGGAGTTCTTCGGTGAGAACAGCCTGTTGCAGAACCAGGCGATCCTGTACTCCGCCAAGGCTGCCGGCGGACTCATTGGCATTGGCGTCGCGGCATCGCTGGTGGCCGTTGTCGGCTATCGGCCGTTGTTCCTCGGTGCAGGGTTGCTCGGCGTACTGACTGCTTTGACCGTGCGGTTCCTGAAACAGCCTGGTAGGCCTGCCCTGCCCGTCCGGCCGCAACTGGGTACGCCGGTCGCAGGGTCAGGCGAATGAGCGGCTACGGCCGGGCCGTCCGGGCCGATCCCTGTGTGATGGAGCTGGTGTCGAAGCTGGCCCGTGAACCATGGACGGATCGGCCGACCAGCGTGCATCCGACGTTGAGTGCGGTGGCCAGGGCGGTGCACGACCACAGCGGCTCGGCCGGCCGCCGGGCCCTGCTGCCGTTGGCATCGAGCTTCCTCGGCACCGCCCAGCCGGGCTTCGAACCGTCCGCCCGCGTGGTCGCGCTGTGTGTCTCGACCGCGCTGGCCGGCGGCGAGATGACGAAGGACGAGCGCACCCGTCTGGCGAAAGCTCATCAGACCGCGATCCACTTGATGACCGGTCGCGAGGAGCCTGGCGGAGCGGCACGCTGGTGGTTGCCGATGCTCGACCGGTTCGGCTGGAGTGAGCCGTTCTACCGGACCTTCGTCGCGACCGAACACGCCTCGGAAGCAGTCGCGGTCACCGCCCGATGTTCGAACGGTGACCGCGACGTACGCCTCCGGCAATTGCTCAAACAATGCCTCGCGGTGCTCAATGCTGCGCCTCCGGCGCAGCGGGTCATGGGGCCTTGACTCCCGGCCTTCCCTCGTCACTCCAGTCGCTGCGCTCCCTGCGCTCCTCAGTCCAGGCCGGGAGGCCCCATGACCGTCATGGTGCCCGGCGGCCGGGTGCTCCCAGGCCCTCATGCTCGGCATCGGCCCAGAAACCGTGGTCGTAGTCGTCCTCCGGGATCGCTACCAGTTCGTGCCGGCGCGGTGCACGGACCTGCTGCTCGAGGCGGCGCAGGTCCGTCGCGCACCGCTCGAGATCGTCCAGCAGCCGCAGTACGTCGAGATGCGGACCGAGCTGATTCCTCAATGCCAGCAGGGATTTCTCCAGCGCCTGCACGGCCTGGCGGGTCCGGTCGAGATCGTCGTGAATCGTCATCGCAGCTCCCTGGCGTCGAACTCTGGACAACCACCACAGCGTGCGATAAGACTACGACTACACCATACGGTATGCAATCTACATTCTGTGTTGACACGACAGGGGCGCACCCCAGCCCTTCCGAGGAGATGACTGCAGATGGCGCAGACAGTGTCGGAGACCCAACCAGTCGCAGAGGTGAAGGAGTCCGAGGGTTCACAGCCGGCGACGATCTCAGGTGGTCACCTGGTCGCCAAGGCTCTGAAGGCTGAGGGGATCGACGTGATCTTCACCCTCTGTGGCGGTCACATCATCGACATCTACGACGGCTGTGTGGACGAAGGCATCGCGGTGGTCGACGTCCGGCACGAGCAGGTCGCCGCGCACGCGGCCGACGGCTACGCCCGGATGACCGGCAAGCCCGGTTGTGCCGTCGTCACCGCCGGCCCTGGTACGACGGATGCCGTCACCGGGGTCGCGAACGCGTTCCGGGCCGAGAGCCCGATGTTGCTGATCGGCGGCCAGGGCGCGCTGAACCAGCACAAGATGGGGTCCCTGCAGGACCTGCCGCACGTCGACATGATGACGCCGATCACCAAGTTCGCCGCGACCGTGCCGCACACCGCCCGGGTCGCCGACATGGTGTCGATGGCCTTCCGCGAGTGCTACAACGGCGCCCCCGGCCCGTCCTTCCTGGAGATCCCGCGCGACATCCTGGACAACTCGGTCCCGGTCGAGCAGGCCACGGTCCCCGAGCCGGGTCGCTACCGCGCGTCCACCAAGAGCATCGGCGACCCGGCCAATGTCGAGGCGCTGGCCGATCTGCTGGCCCGGGCCGAGAAGCCCGTCGTCCTGCTCGGCACGCAGGTGTGGACCTCGCGCGGCAGCGACGCGGCGATCGACTTCGTCCGCAAGCTGAATGTGCCGGCCTACATGAACGGCTCGGCCCGTGGCACCCTGCCGCCCGGCGACCCGCACCACTTCCACCTGTCCCGGCGGTACGGGTTCAACAACGCCGACCTGATCCTGATCGTCGGCACCCCGTTCGACTTCCGGATGGGCTACGGCCGCCGGCTGCCGCAGGGCGCGACCGTGGTCCAGATCGACATGGACTACCGCACCGTCGGCAAGAACCGCGACGTCGACCTCGGCCTGGTCGGCGACCCGGGCGCGATCCTGGCCGCGGTCACCCAGGCCTCGTCGGGCCGGGTCCAGAAGGCGGGTGACCGGAAGGCCTGGTTCGCCGAGCTGCGCGCCGAGGAGGACGCGGCGTACCAGAAGCGGCTGCCGAAGCAGCTGTCCGACGCGAACCCGATCCACCCGCTGCGGCTGGCGCACGAGATCAACGAGTTCCTCACCGAGGACTCGATCTACATCGGCGACGGCGGCGACATCGTCACCTTCTCCGGCGGTGTGGTCCAGCCGAAGTCGCCCGGCCACTGGATGGACCCGGGCCCGCTCGGCACCATCGGCGTCGGGATCCCGTTCGTGATGGCGGCCAAGTACGCCCGGCCGGACAAGGAAGTGGTCGCGCTGTTCGGTGACGGCGCCTTCTCGCTCACCGGCTGGGACTTCGAGACGCTGGTCCGCTTCAACCTCCCGTTCGTCGGAGTGGTCGGCAACAACTCCTCGATGAACCAGATCCGCTACGGCCAGGAGGTCAAGTACGGCCAGGCCCGCGGCCGCGTCGGCAACACGCTCGGTGACGTCAAGTACGACGAGTTCGCCAAGATGCTCGGTGGGTACGGCGAAGAGGTCCGCGACCCCAAGGACATCGGGCCGGCCATGCAGCGCGCCCGCGAGTCCGGGCTGCCGTCGCTGATCAACGTCTGGGTCGACCCGGACGCGTACGCCCCCGGAACCATGAACCAGACCATGTACAAGTAGCTGGAGGACCCGCATGACCAAGGCCCTCGAAGGTGTCCGCGTTCTCGACATGACCCACGTGCAGTCCGGACCGTCCTGCACCCAGATCCTCGCCTGGCTCGGCGCCGACGTGGTGAAGCTCGAAGCGCCCGCCGGTGACATCACCCGCCAGCAGCTGCGCGACGTACCGGACGTCGACAGCCTCTACTTCACCATGCTGAACTGCAACAAGCGCAGCATCACCCTGAACATGAAGTCCGACCGGGGCAAGGAGATCTTCACCGACCTGGTCAAGGACGCCGACATCCTGGTGGAGAACTTCGCCCCCGGTGCGATCGACCGGATGGGTTTCACCTGGGATCGGCTGCAGCTGATCAACCCGAAGCTGATCTTTGCCTCGATCAAGGGCTTCGGCCCCGGCCGGTACGAGGACTTCAAGGCCTACGAGGTGGTCGCCCAGGCGATGGGCGGCGCGATGAGTACGACGGGATTCGAGGACGGTCCGCCGACCGCCACCGGCGCCCAGATCGGTGACTCCGGCACCGGGATCCACCTGGTCGCCGGCATCCTGGCCGCGCTCTACCAGCGGACCAACACCGGCAAGGGCCAGCGGGTCACGGTGGCGATGCAGGAGGCCGTCCTCAACCTGAGCCGGGTCAAGCTGCGCGACCAGCAGCGCCTCACCCACGGCCCGCTGCCCGAGTACCCGAACGAGCACTTCGGCGACGAGGTGCCGCGGTCCGGGAACGCCTCCGGCGGCGGCCAGCCCGGCTGGGCGCTGCGCTGCGCACCGGGCGGTCCGAACGACTACATCTACGTGATCGTCCAGCCGCCCGGCTGGGCCCCGATCGCGAACCTGATCGGCAAGCCCGAGCTGGCCGACGACCCGGACTGGTCCACGCCGGCCGCCCGGCTCGACAAGCTGGACAAGATGTTCGCGCTGATCGAGCAGTGGACCGAGCAGCACACCAAGTTCGAGGTGATGGACAAACTCAACGCGCTGAACGTGCCCTGCGGGCCGATCATGTCCACGCGTGAGCTGATCGAGGACGAGACGCTGGCCGAGCTCGGCGCCGTGGTCGAGGTGAAGCACCCGCAGCGCGGCAGCTTCAAGACCGTCGGCTGCCCGATCAAGCTGTCCGACTCCCCGGTCCAGGTCGAGACCTCACCCGGTCTCGGCGAGCACAACTCCGTCATCTACGGCTCGCTCGGCATCGACACGGCCGAACTCGAGGAACTCAAGGCCGCCGGTGTCGTCTGACACCATCCTCCACACCTGAAACGGAGCTCATGGCATGACCTATGACAAGGCAGCAGTCCAGACCATCCTCGACCAGGCTCTGGCGGACGGCCGCACCTCACTGAGCGCACCCGAGGCCAAGCAGGTCGCGGACGCGTACGGCATCCCGACGCCGGGTGAGGGGCTGGCCACGACTGCCGAGGGAGCGGCCGGTCTCGCGGCCGAGATCGGCTTCCCCGTCGTGCTGAAGATCGTCTCGCCGGACATCCTGCACAAGACCGACGCCGGCGGCGTGGTCGTCGGTGTCGACTCCGCCGAGGCGGCGGTGCAGGCGTTCGAGCAGGTCGTCGCCAACGCCACGGCGTACAAAGCTGACGCGGACATCACCGGCGTCCAGGTGCAGAAGATGCTGGTCACCGGCGGTGACGTGCAGGAGGTCATCGTCGGCGCGGTCACCGACCAGACGTTCGGCAAGGTGGTCGCGTTCGGGCTGGGTGGCGTCCTGGTCGAGGTGCTCAAGGACGTCACCTTCCGGCTCGCTCCGCTGGCGGCCGACGAGGCCCGCTCGATGATCGACGGGATCGGCGCGCGCGAGATGCTGAACGGCGTCCGTGGTGCCAAGCCGGTGGACAAGGACGCCGTGGCCGACCTGGTCATGCGGCTGTCCGACCTGGTCACCGACTTCCCGCAGTTCGCCGAGGTCGACCTGAACCCGGTGCTGGCCGGGCCGGACGGCGCCACCGCGGTGGACTTCCGGATCATCGTCGACGCCGAGGCCGGCAAGCCGGTCGACCGGTACAGCCAGGAAGAGATCCTGACCGCGATGACCCGGATCATGAAACCGCGCGCGGTCGCGGTGATCGGGGCCTCGAACGAGACCGGCAAGATCGGCAACTCGGTGATGAAGAACCTGGTCAACGGCGGTTACCAGGGTGACATCTACCCGATCAACCCCAAGGGCGGTGAGGTCCTCGGGCTGAAGGCGTTCCCGAGTATCACCGAGGTACCGGGTGACGTGGACGTCGCGGTGTTCGCCGTGCCGGCCAAGTTCGTCGGCGGTGCGCTCGAGCAGTGCGGTGAGAAGGGCGTGGCCGGGGCGATCCTGATCCCGTCCGGGTTCGCCGAGACCGGTGAGCAGGAACTGCAGGACGAGGTCGTCGCGATCGCGAAGAAACACAACGTGAGGATTCTCGGGCCGAACATCTACGGCTACTACTACCTGCCGGAGAGCCTGTGCGCGACGTTCTGCACGCCGTACGACGTCCGCGGCAGTGTCGCGCTGTCGTCACAGAGCGGAGGCATCGGGATGGCGATCCTCGGCTTCAGCCGGTCCAGCCGGATGGGCGTCTCCGCGATCGTTGGGGTAGGCAACAAGGCTGACATCGACGAGGATGACCTCCTGACGTTCTTCGAGAGCGACGACAACACCAACCTGATCGCCATGCACCTGGAGGACTTGAAGGACGGCCGGGCGTTCGCCGAGACGGCGTCCCGGGTGTCGAAGAAGAAGCCGGTCGTCGTCCTGAAGGCCGGCCGTACCGACATGGGTGCGCGGGCGGCCAGCTCGCACACCGGCGCCCTGGCCGGCAACGACAAGGTGTACGACGACATCCTCCGGCAGAGCGGTGTGGTCCGGGCACCGGGGCTGAACGAGATGCTCCAGTACGCCCGCGGCATCCCGCTGCTGCCGACGCCGAAGGGCGAGAACGTCGTCATCATCACCGGCGCCGGCGGTTCCGGCGTGCTGCTGTCGGACGCGTGTGTGGACAACGGCCTGCAGCTGATGTCGATGCCGGCCGACCTGGACGAGGCGTTCAAGAAGTTCATCCCGCCGTTCGGTGCCTCCGGCAACCCGGTCGACATCACCGGTGGCGAGCCGCCGTCGACGTACCGCAACACCATCGCGCTCGGCCTGTCCGACGACCGGATCCACGCCTTGATCCTGGGCTACTGGCACACGATCGTGACACCGCCGATGGTGTTCGCGAAGCTGGTCGCCGAGGTGGTCGAGGAGTACCGGGCCAAGGGCATCGACAAGCCGGTGGTCGCCTCGCTGTCCGGTGACGTCGAGGTCGAGGAAGCCAGTCAGTACCTGTTCGACCACGGTGTGGTCGCGTACCCGTACACCACCGAGACGCCGGTCCAGGTGCTCGGTGCCAAGTACCGCTGGGCCCGGAACGCCGGGCCGCTCGGTTCATGAAGTCCGCCCATCTGTTCGGAGGAAGCCGGTGATGCTGTTGGTCAGGGGGGAGTGCACGGGGGAGCGTTAAGTCAGCTGGCGTCGATCTAAGGAGTCCGCCTTGGACGTCACAAGCAAGACCTCAGAAGTACCCGAAGAGCCCACCGCCGCGGCAGTGACCGAGCGGGTCTGGCGCGCGGGCCGGCTCGAACCGATGCCGATCCGGAAGCTTCCGGACGCACCGCCCTCGATCCACATCCTCGGTCCGACCGTCTTCCTGGTCGCGCTGGGCGTCGGTATGGGTGAGTCCTACATGTGGCCCCGGCTCGTCCTGGTGTTCGGGCCGGACATCCGCTGGCTGTTCATGGTCGGTGTCACCCTGCAGGCGTTCGTGCTGCTGGAGATGGCCCGGTATGCGATGGCGACCGGAGAGAGCATCTTCTTCGGTGCGGCCCGGATCTTCAAACCGCTGATGTGGTTCTTCTACGTCGCGGCGATCCTGATCTATATGTGGCCCGGCC
Source organism: Kribbella sp. NPDC049174 (assembly GCF_043197365.1). NCBI lineage: Bacteria > Bacillati > Actinomycetota > Actinomycetes > Propionibacteriales > Kribbellaceae > Kribbella > Kribbella sp. NPDC049174. Next base: position 31,286 of record NZ_JBICSZ010000011.1, read on the forward strand.
ACCTGTCGGCCGGGGCCGCCGCGTTCGAGGAGGTCAGCGGCATACCGTGGCAGGTGTCTGCCTGTGTCGCGCTGATCTTCGTGGGTGTGCTGTTCAGCATGCTCTCGGTGATCTACAACTTCCTCGAGAAACTCCTCGGCCTGCTGATCGGCCTGCTGGTCGTCGGTACGTCGGTGATCGCCGCGATCGTGGGCAGCTGGGACGACCTGGCCAACACCCTGTCGGGCATGTTCGCGTTCGGGTACTTCCCGGACAAGGCACTGTCCGAGGCCTGGTTCCCGATCGTGGTCGGCTCGATCGCGTTCGCCGGGCCGTCCGGGATGCAGCAGATGTGGTACACCCTGCAGTTGCGCGACAGCGGAGCCGGCATGGGTGCGCACATCCCGAAGGTCCGCGGTCTCCGGGCGGCCAACGAGGCCGAGTCGATGCCGTCGCGGGGCTTCATGTTCGACACCGACGACCCGGCCGAGATGGCGAAGTGGAAGGGCTGGCGCAAGTGGGTGACGTTCGACGCGCTGCTGCTCTTCTGGGGTATCACCATGCTGGTCACGGTCTCGTTCACGGTGCTGGCCATGTCGGCGGCCCGGACGAACCCGGACGTGGCCGGGCTGATCGAGGGTGGTGACCGGGAGGCCGCGCTGAGCGCCATGTCGGATGCCTTCGCCTCGGCCGGCGGTCCGATCCTCGGCTCGCTGTTCTTCGGCTTCATCGCACTGATCGGGCTGAACGCGACCCTCGGTCTGTTCGACTCGTTCTCCCGCGGTCAGGCGGACATGACGTACTACTTCGTGCCGGGAGCCAAGCGGTTCTCGATGTCGAGGCTGTACGCCGGATTCCTCTGGGGTGTGATCACCTTCGGCATCCTGATCCTGCTGTTCGGGCCGGCTGACGGTCCGGCCGGCATCCTGGACATCCTCGCCTTCCTGTCCACGTTCGCGATGGGCGCGTACTGCGTCGTGTTGCTCCTGGTGAACAACAAGCTCCTGCCCAAGCCGATCAGGCCCGGGCCGGTGCGCAACGCGATCATCGGGTTCGGTGCGGTGTTCTACCTCGGCCTGCTGTTCTACAGCCTGGTTCGCTTCGGTGTGGTCGTGGGTTGACATGACCGATCTGAAGCAGCTCGCGGAGTTCTCGGTCCCGGCCGCCTCGGTCGGGGTGGCCGGCGGCCTGGTCGCCGGTGCCCTGGGTGCGGCGGTCGGTCAGCCGGCCGGCTGGGCGATCGTCAGCGGTCTGGCGCTCGGCGTACCACTGGTGCTGTTCGGCGCCGGGTACGCGATCCTGCTGGCACTGGGCAAGATCCCGGCCGGGGTGTTCGCACCGGCCGCGGTCTACTGGGTGATCGGCTTCCCGCTGGCACTCCTGGTGCACGCGGTGGCGACCGAGTGGGCCGTCACCGGGAGCCTGGGGCTGCCGGCCGAGCCGTGGAAGTTCCTCGCCTTCCGTGCGCTGGTCAGCATGGGATTCGCGATCGGCTTCCTCTGGATGCACGAGCAGGTCGGCCGCCACTGGTGGCCGCGCATCCTGGATCGCAACGAGTACGCACAACGGACGGTCCAGCAGTACGTCCACCTCGCCGCCGCCCTGGAGGCCCGCAAGGCCGCCACCGGCCGCGGCCGCAAGAAACGTGTTGCCTGATTCCCTGCCGGTCGCCCGCAGCCTTCTGGTTGCGGGCGACCGCTTGGTGTCAGTTCGTCGTACGGCGGCGACGGGTGCGCGGGGCCGGTTCAGCGTCGGCGGCCGGCTCCGGCGTGGTGCCGGCCTGGAGGTCGTGGTAGGCCTTGCGGGTGTGCTCGGTGTGCTCGCGCATGGTCTGCGCGGCCTTGTCCTCGTCGCCCACCTCGATCGCCTTGACCAGCCGATTGTGCTCCCGCCAGGAGGCGGCACCACGGACCGGCGCGACCGGCGTGTAGTACCAGCGGACCCGGCGATCCACCTGGGCGGCGAAGTCAACCAGGAACCTGTTGCCGGACATCTGCGTGATCAGGCTGTGCAGCTCGCCGTTCGTGCGGACCGCGCCGTCGATGTCTCCGGCCTCGTGGTACGTCGTACCGACCTTGCACAGCTCTTTGAGCCGGGCCACGTCTTCCTTGGTCGCGTGCCGGGCCGCGAGCCGCGCGGACTCCGATTCAAGTGCCGCACGGGCCGCCAGCAACTGGTCGACCTCGTCCTCGGCGGGCACGTGCACCATCGCGCCGAAGCCCGGCCGGAGATCCACCCAGCCCTCGTTGTTGAGCCGCTGGAGGGCCTCGCGGACCGGCTGCCGGGACACGCCCAGCATGCCGGCCAGCTCGACCTCGACCAGGTGCCGGCCGCGCTCGAGGGTGCCGTCGATGATCATCTCGGTCAGGGCCTCGTAGACGGATTCCCGCAGTGGCGTCGGCCGCTTGACGTGCCGGACGCCAGGGGAGACGGGGTCGGTGGTACCCGCGCTGATGGTCGTCATGAGGTCCTTCCCAGAACAAGCGCTGAAGAGATCAAGTGGCACTTGGTAGACAGTCTACCAAGTGCTGTGCTCTTGGCCGGGCCTTCGGCGCCGGCGTGGTCATGGGGCCTTGGCTCCTGGCCTTCCCTCGTCGCTCCAGTCGCTTCGCTCCCTGCGCTCCTCAGTCCAGGCCGGGAGGCCCCATGACCGGGCTCCCTGCGCTCCTCAGTCCAGGCCGGGAGGCCCCATGACCGGAGATGGTCGGTCAGGCGGCAGTCTCGTCGGCCCGGCGATCCTTGTTGTCGGTCAGCTGGGCATCGTCGGTGAGCCTGGCCAGCTCGACGTCCAGGTCGATGGCGAGTTCCTGCTGCAGCTCCGGGGCATCCGGGAACTGCGGGCGAGCCGCCAGAGCACCGAACCTACGGGTGAAGATCATCATTGCCTTTCCGCTCCGGAACCGTCCGGAGACTCTCCGTTCCCAGATCGGTCGATCCGGGAAATACTGGCTTCTGTATACATTCAACCAGCTGTACTCACCGGTTATGCCCTTGTCTCACGTGATCCCGGTTACCCCGGGCGTGATCCCGGTTACACGGGTGTCTAGGTTGAGTACGAATGGGCGCCGGCGCCTGCCAGCCGCCCGCCGTCGACGATCAGGTACTCGTCGCGGATCGGCGTGCCCGCGAACCACGACTCCAGGATCTCCCGGGTGCCGGCCGCGTACCGGGCCTGAGCGGACAGCGACGACCCGGAGATGTGCGCCCGGTCGATGGCGTCGCGGTCGACGCGTCCCGCGCGTACGACGTCGGGTAGCCGTCGGTGGGGTCGTCGTACAGGACGCACAGGATCTTGGCCATGGTGTGGAATCTCCTTGAAGTGAAGGGACTTCCACAGTCGCGGCGTCACGGTCCGACGGTCAAAGACTTGCTCGCTATGTCGAGATAGCCCGAACCCATCAAGTGGACGTCGAGCAGTGCGTCCAGCGCGTTGTGGACGCCGGCCTGCCGGGCCACGTCGAGCAGGGCGCGAGCGAGCACCGGTTCGGGGCTGCGCGCCGCGATCACCAGGCCGACCCGCGGGCCGTGGGCCGGACTCTTCAGCGGTACGACGCGCATCCCCTCGGGCACTCCGAACATGTGCAGCCAAGCATGCGAGATCACCGTCGACCAGTGGTTGCCGTGCAGGTGGCTGTAGAGGCCGGAGACCGTGTCGCTCTCGATCGCCGGTGAGGCGGTGACGCCGTCGTCGGTGAAGTAGCCGTTCATGATCCGGCGGTTGCGCATATCGGGGGAGAGGAGGCAGAGCGGCAGCTCGGCGACCTGCGCCCACGTTGCCACCGGCAACTCGGCGAGCTCGCTGTGTTGCGGGGTGAGCAGCAGATAGCGCTCCTCGTAGAGCGGGGTCTTGCGGACCTGGCCGAGGGTGTCGTCGTCGAGGTAGGTCATCGCGACGTCCAGATCGAACTCGGCGAGCTTCTGGGTGATGTCGCGCGACGACAGCGACTCGATCGTCACCTTCGCGCTCGTGTGCCGTTCGCAGAACGGGGTGGTGAGCAGTGAGACGACGGGCATCGCGGTCGGGATCGCGCCGAGCCGGAGCGTGCCGGTCAGACCGCCGCGCATCACCGACAGCTCGTGCCGCAGCGCATCCTGCTCGGCCAGGATCCGCTGGGCCCAGAGCAGCACCCGCTCGCCCTCGGGGGTGAGCCCCTCGAACCGGCGGCCGCGACGGACGATCGGTACGTCCAGCTCCTGCTCGAGCTTGCGGATCGCGGCGGACAGCGACGGCTGGGACACGTAGCACGCGTCGGCGGCCCGGGCGAAGTGCTTCTCCCGGGCCAGGGCGACGAGGTACTCCAGCTGGCGGAGCAGCATCAGAACCCGGCTCTGCTGTGGACCGCATACCAGTCGTCTGTATACATAATCCAACTGTAGTGACCGGCGCCGGGTGCGGGTAGGTTTCGTGCGCCCTGGTCGTGTCGTGTGACGTGGATCACATCTGCAAGTGGTCTATCTACGCTCCTCCTGTTCGACGGTTGGGCAGGGAACCCGTCGAGTAAAGGAGCTCGTGATGGAGAAGGTTGTCTCGAAGGACGGCACCGAGATCGCGTACGACACCTACGGCAGCGGGCCGGGGCTGGTGCTGATCGCCGGGGCATTCACCGATCGGTCGTTCTACGCGTCGTACGCCGAGGCGTTGTCCGCCACGTTCACCGTGGTCAACTACGACCGGCGCGGCCGCGGCGACTCCGGCGACACCACGCTGTACGCGGTCGAGCGTGAGTGGGAGGACCTGGACGCGGTGCGTTCGGCGACCGGTGCGCGGTTCGCCTGTGCGTTCTCGTCCGGGGTGATGGTGCTGCTGCAGGCCGGGCTGCCGCTCGAGAAGCTGGCGATCATGGAGCCGCCGTTCCGGGTCGAGGGCTCGCCGCCGGCGCCGGAGCGCTACCTCGAGCGGCTGCAGGAGTACGTCGACGCCGGCAACCCGGGCGGTGCGGCCGAGTTGTTCATGGTGGAGGCGGTCGGGCAGCCCAAGGAGATGGTCGACCAGATCCGGGAGACGCCGATGTGGGCCGGACTGGAGGCGATGGCTCCCACCCTCGTGTACGACGGCCTGCAGATGCGGGACAGCGCCGTACCCGTGGAGTTGCTGTCGTCTGTCTCGGCTCCGGTGTTGGCGCTGTACAGCAACGCCAGTCCGGAGTGGATGCAGCGGGCCGTGAGAGAGACCGCGGCCGCGCTGCCGCACGGAAAGGTGGAGGGGCATGACGGGACGTTCCACACGCTCCCGCCCGAGACACTGGCTGCGGTCCTGACCGCTCACTTCGTCGGGGCGAGCTGACGCTTACCGGACAGGACCTGCTTGAGGAGTGGGGCGAGTGGTCGCTCGACCCAGCGGTGCAGCGCGGCGGCCGCGGCGACCATCGCGATCATCGTGGCGGCGACCAGGAGGACGTGGTTCACCTGGTCGCCGAGGCGCTCGAAGACGATGAAGCCGATGTGCGCGTGGATCAGGTAGAGCACCATACCGGCGATGAAGTAGTGGGAGAACTGGATGTTCAGGACCAGGTCGGTTGCGTGCGGCAACAGACCGGCCTGCGACCTGCGGATGACAAGTGGTTGCCTCAGGCCCCAGCCGGGCGCCGTGACATCAGCTTGGCAGGCGCATGGGCATCAGGATGTACGCCGACTCGTCGGTCGGACTGTCGTCGGGGGAGCGGAGGCCGGTGAGGTTGGCCGGCTTGGTCGGCTGGGTGAACGCGAAGTGCGCGACCGGGGCACCGATCGACGCCAGAGCGTCCAGCAGGTAGCCCGCGTTGAACCCGGTCACCACCGGATCTCCGGTCAGCACGACGTCCACCGACTCGGACGCCTGCGCCTCGTCCCCGCTGCCGGCGTCCAAGGTCGCCGTACCGTCCGCGAAGGTCAGCCGGATCGGTGTCGTTCGCTCCGCCACCAGCCCGACCCGCTTCACCGCCTCGACCAGGACCGCCGTGTCGACCCGCACAGTGCTGGTGATCGCGGACGTCGCCGGGATCAGGCTGCGGACCCTCGGGAAGTCGCCGTCGATCAGCCGGCTCGTCGCCCGCCGGCCGGCTCCCTCGAACCCGATCAACCCGTCCCCTGTGCGGGTTGAGCCGAGCGCGAGAGTGAGCTCGCCGCCGGCCATCGCCTTGGCCACGTCGGCGAGCATCCGGGCCGGCACCAGCGCATTCGCCTCGACAGCGGGATCGATAGGCTCCCACTCGAAGGTCCGGACCGCGAGCCGGTACCGATCCGTGGCCAGCAAGGAAACGGTCGACCCGCGGATCTCCACCTTGATTCCGGTGAACACCGGCAAAGTGTCGTCCCGACCGGACGCACTGACCACCTGACTGACGGCTCGCGCGAACACTTCACCGCTCACCACACCGGTCGCCGTGGGCACCTCGGGCAGCGCCGGATACTCGTCGAGCGGCAAGGTCTGCAGCACGAAGCGTGAACTCCCGCTGCTCACCCGCACCCGAGCCGCCTCACCACTCAGGTCCACCGAGTCGCCCGGCAGGCTGCGGCAGATGTCGGCCAGCAACCGGCCCGACACCAGATACCGCCCTCCGTCCGCCACCTCGGCCGGCACGCTCACCTGTGCCGAACTCTCGTAGTCGAACCCGGACAACGTCACCTGCCCGTCCCCGGCCTCGACCAGCATCCCGGCCAGGATCGGCACAGTCGGCCGGCTCGGCAGCCCCTTGGCCACCCACCCGACCGCGTCGGCCAGCACCTCATGCGCAACCCGAACCTTCACTCGGACTCCTCCCCATCAAGAAGTTCGAGCCAATCACCTGCCACCGACAGTTCTCGTCGGCACCGTGGACGCTCGGCGCTAGGCGGAGCGCAGGTAGGCGAGGACCGCGAGGACGCGGCGGTGGCTGAGCGGCGACTCGTGGATGTCGAGTTTCTGGAAGACGGACCGGATGTGGGTCTCGACGGTTCGCTCGGTGATCACCAGGCGTGCGGCGATGGCCGCGTTCGAGTGACCCTCAGCGGCCAGTCCCAGGACGTCACGTTCCCTTGCGGACAGCTTTCCGAGCCCGGAGTCGCCCGACGAGAGCAACGCGGCCACCACGTCAGGGTCGAGCGCGGAGCCGCCGGCCGCCACGCGCTCGACGGCGTCGAGGAAGTCGCCGACCCGGAGCACGCGGTCCTTCAGCAGGTAGCCGAATGCGCCGGTCGACACCAGATGGACCGAGTGCCTGGTCTCGACATGCTGGGACAACAGCAGCATGGGCTGAGCTGGTTCGGCCTGGCGGATGAGGTGTGCGGCCCGCGCCCCGTCGTCGGTCATCGTCGGTGGCATGCGTACGTCGATCACGGCGATGTCGGGCCGGAGTTCCTGGACCCGCTCAGGCAGGCCGTCCGCAGTGGCCGTCGTGGCGACCACGTCGTGGCCTGACTCGGTCAGGAGGCGGACCAGGCCCTCGCGAAACAGCACGGAGTCCTCGGCGATCAGGACGCGCATGGCAGCACCACCGCGATCGCCGTACCGGACTCTGGCGGGCTGGAGATGGTCAGTCGGCCGCCGACAGAGTTGACGCGGTCCAGCTACGTCACCAGGCCGTGTGCTCCGCCGACACCGTCGTCGGTGACCGACACATGCAGGTGCTCATCCGCCTCACGGACGATGACCTCGATCCGGGTGGCCTGCGCGTGCTTCAGCGCGTTGGCGACCGCCTCGGCGACGACGAAGTACGCCGTCGTGGCGATGATCTCGGGCGGCATCACCTCGGGCACGGTGAAGTGAATGGGGATCGGGCAGTCAGGCGCCAGCCTCCGCAGGGCAGCGGCCAGACCGTCGTCGAGACTCGCCGGACGTACTCCGTGGGCGAGCCGGCGGAGCTCGCGGACAGTCAGCTCGAGTCGCTCGACTGCTTGGTCGAGCTCACCGAGCACTGGATGGCCTGGTGGCAGCTGGCGCTGTGCGGCCTGCAGTTGCATTCCGATCGCCAGTAACTGTTGCTGCGCGCCATCGTGCAGGTCACGCTCCAGACGACGCCGTTCGGCCACAGTGGCGGCGACGATCCGGTTGCGGCTGTCGTCCACTTCCTGCAGTGCCCGGCGCAGCCCAAGCCTCAGCCGGCTGACCTCGATCGGCAGGCGTGCCGCTGAGGCGGCGAGCTGGACTCGCCGCAGGTGCCGGGCCGACACGTCACGGACGAGCAGGAGCCCGATCTCGGTGTCGGTCGTCCGGAGCGGCACGCGTACGGCGTCCTGCGGCACGTCCACCGGTACACCGGACAGATCGACGTACCGGCCATCGTCCACGCTCGTCAGCAGCAGGGACAGAGCAGGATCGCCTACAGCGTCCCGGAGTACTTGCTCGACGGCTTCCGGCTCGGCGGAGCCCTCACGCACCTGGTCGACGAACCGCCTGATCCGTTCCAGCAGTACGACGCGGTCCCGGTCGATGACTCGCCCGACAGCGTTGTGGAACCACCGGTGCAGTGGGAGGACGACCAGGGCGACCAGGAACACCGACGCACTCAGTCCGACCGCCGAGTCGCGTCCGACCAGGTAGCCGGTGCCCATCACGAGGGCGGCCGTCAACACAGCGGCTACAGCGGTGGTCAGGGCCCACGCCACCGAGTCGCTGAGGACGCGGTCGATCTCGAACAGGTCGTAGCGCAGGATCGCGATGGTGACCGCGGCCGGGACGAGTACGACGATGCCCAGCAGGAAGCCGGCGTACGCGCCCTGACCCATCCAGCCGAGCGAGGTCACGACCCAGCTCGCCACCATCAGCACCACGACCGCGCCGGCGGCAAGGATCAGCCAGCGCAACTGTTGCCGTGTCCGCTCATCGCCGGACCGGTAGCGGACGACGACACTCGCGAGACATGCCACCGTCACCGCGAGCACGACGCCCAGGGCTGCAAACATCAGCGGCATCCACAGCGGCTCCGGTACGGCGATCGGCGAGTGCGCCGGAGGTACGTCGTGGTAGTTCATCGTCAGGACGAACACGACGTTCACGAGCGCGGCCGAGCCGGGCACCAGCCAGCAGAGGGCCGTCCACCGCCGACCGGGGAGCGGGCCTGTCGGAAACACCAGCAGCAGGATCAGGAACCCGACCAGCTGCCACGGCCAGGCACCCGCACCGATCACAGCGACCACGTCGGAGCCCCACCACGTGGTCTGACCCCAGGTCTCGACGGCCGGCGTGCCCACCAGGAACGCCGCTAGCCAGGCCAGCGCCGGTCCGACTGGGCTGGTTGGCACGCGTACGGCGATCAGCCAGGCGAGCCCGAGTGGTACCAGCACCAGCAGGTCCGCGACAGCGGCAGTGGCGTCACGTGCGTCGGCTGGACCGAAGGCAGCCACCGCGAGGACGGCCCAGGACACGACGCAGACCGCCGTCGCCCCCAGCATCAGCCCACGCCTCATGGCCAGATTGTCCACCGAGTCGCGGCCGGCGGGACTCAGTGCCAGCACTGGGGCGAGGTCCAGCGATGGCCTCGATGCCTCGGACCGCCTTCCCCGAGGACTGTGGTCTCGTCAGCAACCTGAGTCCTGGAGGACCACCATGATCGCCATCCTGACCGTTCTCGCCGCCCTGCCGCTCGGCCTGCTGGTGCGCAACCGGCTCGCGGCGTACCTCGTCTTCGCCATCGCGTTCAGCCACGTGTACACGTTCCAGACCGCGAACCTGGTGATGGAGTGGGTCAACGGCTCGACGCGCGCGTTCCCGGCCAGTCAGTCGGGCGAGCTTCTCGACGGCACCCTGGGCTACTTCGCCTTCACCTCGATGATCTACGCCGTCGGCTTCGCGCTGGTGACCCTTGGCCACTGGCTGCGCAACCGACGCCGTACCGCTCCCGAGATCCGCCTCGACCAACCAGCCACCTGACTACACCTGCCCGCTGGACGCGGACGAGAGCCAGTAGCTCAGGTGGGACGGCCTGGCCGCTCTCTCGCGGCCAGGCCTGTGCTGGTGGTCAGTAGACGGTGACGCCGTAGGTGCTCGCGGCCTCGGTGACCGGCTGGTAGAACGTCGTACCGCCGGTCTGGCAGTTGCCGCTGCCGCCTGAGGTGATGCCGAGGGCCTTCGTGCCGTCGTACAGCGGACCACCGGAGTCACCCGGCTCTGCGCAGACGTTGGTCTGGATCATGCCGCTGACGCGGCCGCCGCCGGAGTACCGGACGGTGACGTTGAGCGCGGTGACCGTGCCGCTGTGGGTGCCTGTCGTCGAGCCTTTGCGGGTCACCCTCTCACCGACGGACGCGTTGGCCGCGGTGAAGCCGCCCGGGTGGCTGAGCGACGTGTTGCTGTACTGCACGAGCGCGTAGTCGTTGCCAGGGAAGCTGTAGCCGACCGTCGGGCCGATCAGGGTGGTGTGACCGGAGTTGGTGTACCAGGTCTTCGCCACCTTGCCGCAGTGGCCCGCAGTGAGGAAGTAGTAGGTACCACCCTTCACGACGTTGAAGCCGAGCGAGCAGCGGTACTGACCTCCGTAGATGGCGTCGCCGGCCGACAGCAGCGGCCGGAACACGCCGGTCGTCCGGTTGACCTGGACACCGTCGTGCTTCAGAGCCGCGAGGTCTTTGGCCGAGACGGAGCTGTCTGCTGTGACAACCACCTTGCCGGAAGCGGCATCGGCGTACCAGGCGATGCCCTTCACTCCTGACTGGTCGACCGTGGCAGTGGCAGCGGACAGTTGTGCGGCCGGCGACGGTACGGCGGCTGCGGGCGGTACGGCGTACAGGCAAGCCGCGACCGCACTGACGGCGGCTGCCAGTTGGGCGATCCGGCGGCGGGCTGACGTGCGTTCGATCCTCACTTGGGCCTCCAGAGGGAGAGCACGGGACCTGCTGGGCGGGGTCCCTCGAAGCGTCGGCCGGCTGCAGCACGTAGCCGCGACACCACCGGCTGACACTCTGGAGTATTGGCCCGCCTCGCCGTACGGGCAACAGTTGGCTAGTCGAAGGCGATTCGCTGCAGTCGACTTGCTTGGCCCCTGCTGAGGACTACTGCGGAGGCGGCACCGGGTACGACCTGGCTGGGGTCGGCGGCGGCTTGGGCCAGCAGATCGGGCCAGCGACGGCAGTGGGTCTCCATGCTGCCCGACCGTACGACGCGGCCGCGGGCCCACTGGCCGGAGCGGGCGACGTCACCGGGTACGTCGAGAAGGACCAGGTGCACCGCCAGTCCGGACCGCTTGGCGCGCCAGCCGATCAGTCGCCGTACCCACGGCCGAGTGGCGCAGTCGTGGAGGATCATCGGGCCCGTGCGCATCGCGCTGAGGATCTTCACGTAGTACGAAAGGTGCAGCAGCGGCCGCCACCACGCGTATGGGATGGAGCCGAGCACCGGCATCCAGCCGGCCCGCAGTCGCTCGGAGTCGAATACCCGCACGCCCTGGTGGTCGTCGCCCTCCGGGAACAGGCGGCGAAGCAGCGTACTCTTCCCGGCTCCCGGAATCCCGGCCAGCACCACCACTGAGTCCGCGGGGTACCGCAACTCAGCCTTGTCCTCCGCCAGGAGGGTCCCCGGCGCGTCGGCGATCCCCAAACCTGCCACAGCAACTCCCATCGACTCGTCCTTAGTGGTGTCAACAACCACTTAGACGGTCGACGTTCCCGCATCGCCCACAAAGCAGGCTAAGAACTCAGTAGGAAAACCCTGAGAGCCGTTGGGTCAGATCTCGCGCCAGGTCTCGGCGAACGCCAGTGCCGCGGAACTGCCGAACCATCCCTCCGGCTGGTGGATCTCGCCGCGCGCCGCGACACCGTTCACGCGCACCTCGGCCGCGGCGCACGGGCAGGCGACGGCCGAGGTCTCGAAGCCGGTGAGGTGTGTGATCACCTGGAAGGTGTCGAGTACGTCGCGCCACTCGAGCTCGATCGTGGTGGTGGCCGCGACGCAGGTGATCCGGTGGAACCGGTCGCCCCCGGGGACCTCGACGAACCGGGCCGGAACCGGCGGGCCGGTCTCGATACCGCGTCCACGGATCGTGTCGTAGTCGCGATAGAAGTGCTCCCAGACGTACTCGGCCAGCTCCGGGTTGTCGGTGTACATCCCGACCGGCGCGTCGGAACCGAGCCCTGACTCGGTCGGATCGGCCCAGATCAGCAGTGCGCGACCCGAGCCGACGGGTGAGTACCGCGCTGTCCACATGCTCACCAGGACGACGATGTCGTCGCTGCCGGGGCGATACAGAATGATCATCGGATTCTCGCCGGCGATCTTGATGCCGTGCTGCGTGATGGGCTCGGGCATGCCGTCTCCTGATCTGCTGTCACTTCACCCGGCGTCCGGTCAGGTGCTGCCGGTCGCCTCGAATGCTCGCACGCCGCGGGCCGGCGCGGGCACGGGCGCGGTCACTGGTACGGGCACGGGCACGGGCCAGGGGGTCTGACGGGCGCGAAGCGGCGGCCGACGCGCGAGCGTGAGGGTCAACCGATCCCTCCGCCGGCGCCCCGGCGCCGGTCGACCTACCCGGCAGGTGGAGAACATGTCCAACGAGAACGAAATCCGTCCTTTCCGGCTCGACACGCCGGACGAAGCGATCGCCGACCTGCATCGCCGGATCGCGGCCACGCGCTGGCCCTCCCGGGAGCTGGTCACCGATCGCTCCCAGGGCGTCCAGCTGGCGACGGTGCAGGAGCTGGCGCGCTACTGGACGACCGATCACGACTGGCGCGCGTTCGAGGCGAAGCTGAACGCCCTGCCGCAGTACACGACCGAGATCGACGGCGTCGAGATCCACTTCATCCACGTACGGTCGCAGCACGAGAACGCCCTGCCGCTGATCATGACGCACGGCTGGCCGGGCTCGGTCGTCGAACTGCTCGGAGTCGTCGGCCCGCTCACCGACCCGACCGCGCACGGCGGACAGGCCGAGGACGCCTTCCACCTGGTGATGCCGTCCTTGCCCGGCTACGGCTTCTCCGGTGAGCCGACCGAGCTCGGCTGGGAGAACGGCCGCATCGCCGGCGCGTGGGGCGAACTGATGAAGCGCCTCGGCTACACCCGGTACGTCGCCCAGGGCGGCGACGTCGGCGCCGCCGTCACGGACGCGATGGGCCGGATCGGAGTCGAAGGGCTGGCCGGCATCCACGTCAACCTGCTCGCCGGGGCGATCGGTATCAAGGACCTCCTGCCGGCGGAGACCGAGGAGGAACACGCGGCGCACGCCGCGCTCAACACCTTCATGACCGACGGCTTCGCCTACTTCCTGGAGCAGACCACCCGGCCGCAGACGATCGGCTACTCGCTGCTGGATTCACCCATCGGCCTGGCGGCCTGGATGCTCGACCACGACACCGACAGCTATTACAAGATGTCCCACGCGTTCGTCGACAAGCAGCCGACCGGCGGGCTCTCCCGGGACAGCATCGTCGACAACATCACGCTGTACTGGCTCACAGGCACCGGCGCCTCGGCCGCCCGCTGGTACTGGGAATTCGGCCGGTTCGTGGCCGCGGCCCAGGCATCCGGCCAGGCTCCGCCGCCGGTCAAGGTTCCGGTCGGCTTCACGACGTTCCCCGGCGAACTCTGGGCGGCCCCACGCAGCTGGGCCGAGGCGGTCTACCCCGGCCTCGCCTACTTCAACGAGGTCGACAAGGGCGGCCACTTCGCCGCCTGGGAGGAGCCCGACCTGTTCGCCACCGAAGTACGCGCCGCCTTCCGCCCCCTGCGGAAACCCTGATCCCTGCGAATCCCGCACTCCGTCCGAGACCAAGATCAGGGCACATCCCCCAGGAGGCATGTGCCCTGGTCATGGACGCCGGAGCCGTCCTCGGGCTCACCGGGCGGGAGGACGGGTCTAGCGGCAGAGCCGTAGCCTTCTCGGATGCGGCTGGAGAGCAATGAGCACCCGACTGCCCTGTTGATCACCGGCACGGTCGGAGCGGGCAAGACTTCGGTTGCGGCCGCCGCCGGATCGATCCTGGCCGAAGCGGGTATTCCGCATGCCGTGATCGACCTTGACGCCCTCAGCCAGTCTTGGCCAACCGCACCCGACGACCCTTTCAACCTCGCGATGGAGGTCCGAAACCTTGAGTCACTCGCTCGGAACTATCTGTCGGCCGGCGCCTGCCGGCTGGTCGTGTCGGGCGTGGTCGAAACCACAGCAGAGCGTGCACGCTATCGCGCAGCACTAGGCGTCGAACTGTGCGTGTGTCGCCTTCGTGCGGACCTCGCCGAGTTGCATCGACGTCTTCGGATCCGACATGCGGGCGCCGACCCGGAGATGCGCTGGCACCTTGACCGGGCCGGACAGCTCGACCGGATCCTCGACCAGTCCGCGGTCGACGATTTCGAGGTCGTCACAGACGGACGGACGTTGACCGATATCGCGGCAGACGTACTCACTCGCGCTGGCTGGCTCTAACCCCGACCCAGCCTCCATCACCGAGCTCACTGTTAACAGGCCATCGTGCCACTGACCTTGACTTAGGAAACTGGCGCCTGATCCGCTGGGCCCGGTAGGGCTGGAGCTCGCGAAGCCGGTGGAGCAGGTGCCCGGTCCCGGATCGCGCGCGAGGTCAGGGGCACCCAGGTTCCGGGAGTTCAGACCAGCAGCCCCGGAGCCGCCCCACCGAGCAGAGGTGGCGTCTCTGCCTGCCCAGGACCGCCCGAGGTCTCCCGGCTGAGGTCAGCCGGTAACTGATCCGGCGTCGGCAAGCTGTGGTGCCAGGCGCTTGCCTGGGGCAACACTGATGGTGTGGGCAACCTGGCGCCCGAGCTTCTCGGGCCGGTAGCGCTGAAGCTGCCCCGGGCAGACGAGCAGCTGCCTGGGCCCAAGGGCATGCCGGGCGGTTCGAGGTTCGAGCTGAAATGGGATGGCTTTAGGGCGGGAGCGGTCTGCCGCAATGGCCAGGTGCGGCTGTGGTCGCGCAACGGCAAAGACTTCACCGCCAAGTTCCCCGACATCCACAAGGCGCTCAGCAGCCAGGTGGGCGTCGACCGCGTGCTCGACGGCGAGCTGGTCGTGTGGACCGGGGAGCGTCTGGATTTCGACGTGCTGCACAAGCGGATGGCCGACACGGCCGCCACGGTCCGGACCCGACCCGTTCCGGCTCACTGAACCTTGTCAACTGGTGAGGTGCTGGGCGGAGGACCTCGACCGCTGGCACCGAGGCTTAACGGATGCCGCAGTTGGTAGCGAGCACGATGTAGCGGATCGGGAAGCTTCGGAGCGAGTCGAGTACTGCAGTTGCAGTATTCGACGGCGCGAATCTGGTGCGGACTCAGTAGGCGATTGCCGTCTCCTGCAGGACGACTCGGCCAGGGTGGTCCCGGGATCGTGGGTGCGTCCGATTCCTTCGTTCGGGAGACTTCTTGTGGCAACGCTTCTCGCTCGGCTGGGCAGATTCGCCTTCAGGCGCCGAGGTCCGGTTCTCATTGTGTGGTTCGCAATCTTGGCCGGGGCGGTCTTCGCCGGCGTGACGGCACCCTCGGCGCCCGCCGACGATTTCTCGATGCCGGGGACGGAGTCGCAGCAGACGTTCGACCTGATGCAGGAGCGGTTCCCCGGCCTGACCGCGGATGCGGGTGGGGCGACGGTCGTGTTCGTGGCGCCCAACGGTGGGGACGTCACCGCGGCGCCGTTCAAGTCCGCGATCGGTTCGGCTGTGCGGCAGCTCGGCACGGCTGGACAGGTGGCGAACGTCGCCGATCCGTTCCAGGCCGATGCGGTGAGCGCAGATCGGTCGGCGGCGTACGCCAGTGTCATGTACAAGGTGCCCGCCAACGAGGTCACGGCCGATAGTCGCGCTGCGCTCACGGCGGCGGTCGAGACAGCCAGGCGGTCTGGACTCACGGTCGACGCGGGAGGCGACGCGCTGGAGTCGGGTGGTCCGGCAGGCGTGGCCGAAATTGTCGCCATCTCCCTGGCCGCGATCATCCTGGTGATTACCCTCGGGTCCTTGGTCGCAGCGGGGCTGCCGTTGCTGACAGCTCTGCTCGGGGTTGCGGTCAGCCTGCTCTCGCTGCTCGCGCTCGGCGACGTGTTCGGCCTCTCGACGACGACCACCACGCTGGCGCTGATGCTCGGCCTGGCCGTGGGGATCGACTACGCCCTCTTCGTCGTCGCCCGGTACCGGGAGGAGCGCAGCCGCGGGCGGTCGCCGATCGAGGCCGTCGGCCTGGCGGTCGGCACGGCGGGTTCGGCGGTGGCGTTCGCCGGTCTGACCGTGGTGATCGCGCTCGCCGGCCTCACGGTGGTCGGGATGCCCATGCTGACCAAAATGGGCTTGGCGGCCGCGGCGGCGGTGGTGATCGCGGTCCTCGTTGCGCTGACGCTCGTACCGGCGATCCTCGGGTTCGTGCCAGCCAAGGTGCTTTCCCGGGCTCAGCGCCAGGGGAAGCCGGTGTCCGAGCGTACGGGCGGCAGGCGGTGGGCGCAGTTCGTACTCCGGCACCCCATCGCCGTGCTCACCGCCGGTGTGGTCCTGCTTGGTGCCCTCGCCGTGCCGGCCACGGCACTACGGCTGGGGATGCTCGGGGACGAGGCGAAGCCGACCTCGACGACACAGCGCCGCGCGTACGACGAACTGGCCAGGGCGTTCGGTCCCGGCTTCAACGGCCCGCTGATGATCGTTGTCGACGGCAAGGGCTCACCCGATCCAAAAGCCGCAGCAGCCTCGATCTCCACCAAGCTGGCCGCCACCCGCGGCATCGCCTCGGTGTCACCGGCCCAGTTCAACCAGGCGGGTGACACGGCGCTCTTCGAGGCCGTGCCGACGACGAGCCCGACTGATGCCGCCACCACGGACCTGGTGCAGCGGCTGCGTGCTGCACGGACGCAGATCACCGGTGGGACCGGGGCGACGTTCAAGGTGACCGGTACCACGGCGATCAACATCGACTTGTCCGACAAGCTCCAACGCGCTTTGGTGCCCTACCTTGCAACCGTGGTGAGCCTGGCCGCGTTGCTGCTCCTGGTGATGTTCAGGTCGATCCTCGTGCCCATCAAGGCGGCCCTGGGCTTCCTGCTCTCGGTCCTCGCCGCGCTCGGAGCGGTGGTGCTCGTCTTCCAGAAGGGGTTCGCGGCCGATCTTCTGGGGGTGGAGGTGACCGGGCCGATCATGAGCGCCGTACCGATCTTCATGATCGGGGTCGTCTTCGGGCTGGCGATGGACTACGAGGTGTTCCTGGTCTCACGGATGCGAGAGGCATATCTGCAAGGCCAGGACGCCAACCAAGCGATCGAGACCGGGATGGCGCAGAGTTCCCGGGTCGTGGTCGCGGCTGCGCTGATCATGATGGCCGTCTTCGGCGGGTTCATCACCGAGCAGGACTCCTTTATCAAGATGCTCGGCTTCAGCCTGGCCGCTGCGGTGCTGTTCGACGCGTTCGTCGTACGGATGGCGATCGTTCCGGCCGTCCTGGCGCTGCTCGGACGGCGCGCCTGGTGGCTTCCGCGCCGGTTCGACAAACTCCTGCCTACTGTTGATGTGGAGGGCACCAGACTCGGAACGGGGTGATGGTCGTGATCGACCTTGAGCAGTACACCGAACGCAACCCCTGGCTGACCGACGCCGTGATCGTGACCGCGCTCTTCGGGGGCGCGGTACTCGGCCTGACCCTGGTGGGTCCGGGCGAGGGCCGCCCGGACAACGTATGGGGCGCTGCGCTGCTGACCGGGCTTGCCTGCCTGACCCTCCTGAAGGCGCGCGGCCACGCCCGCACAGCGGTGGTCGTGACGACCTTGTGCGCAGTCGTCACCGGCAGCCTCGGCTACCTGCTCACCCCGCTCCTGCTGGCCCCGGTGATGGTGGCGCTGTATTGGCTGGCGGCAACAACCACGCCACGGACCAGCTGGACGTTCGGCGGCATCACGACCGCTGCTGTCGTCGCGACTGCGGTCGGCCTCGACAACTTCGACGAGATGGTGGCACTGCGGGCGCTGGGGCCTGCGCTCTGGCTGCTCTTGCCGCTGGCCCTCGGCAGCAGTTCGCGACTGCGGCGCGCGTACCTCGACGCCGTACACGCGCGAGCGGAGTACGCCGAACGGACCCGCGAGGAGGAGGCCAGATTACGGGTGAGTGAGGAACGCCTGCGGATCGCTCGAGATCTTCACGACATCGTGGCCCACCACATGGCCGTCGCGCACGCTCAGGCCGGCACCGCAGCGCACCTGCTCGACAGCAACCCCCAACTCACCAAGACAATGCTCGCCGACCTGCAAGCCACCACCACCACAGCCATGCTCGACCTGCGGGACACCATCGGCGTCTTGCGCACAGGCGGCGCGGACGACGAATCACTGGAGCCGGCGCCCGGCCTGGCCAAGCTCCCGGACCTGCTGACCTCTTGCAGATCGGCAGGGCTACAGGTCACCTGTGAAGTGGAAGGTGAGCCGCAGGAGCTGCCGTCCGGCATCGATCTGAGCGCCTACCGCATCATTCAAGAGGCTCTGACAAACGCCACCAAGCACAGCTCGACCGGCAGCGCTCATCTCAGCCTCCACTACAGGAACGGAGCCCTCACGATCACGGTCGGTAACAACAGCAGCCCGACCGTGCCGCCGCAGTCGGATACGCCGGGCTTCGGCCTCACCGGCATGCACGAGCGCGCCAAAGCCGTTGGCGGCCACCTGACCGTCAACGACGTGAACCCCGGAACCTTCGAGGTCGTTACCACCCTCCCTCTTCAGACCCACCTAGCTCCGCTCCGCCTCCCGACCATCCCGACGTCGTCATGACGATCCGAGTGCTCCTCGCCGATGATCAGGCCCTCCTCCGTGGGACCTTCCGGATCCTCATCGACTCCTGCCAGGACCTTGAGGTCGTCGCCGAGGCAGCCGACGGCGCCGAGGCCGTCGAACTCACCCGGCTCCACCATCCTGACGTCGTACTGATGGACTTGCGCATGCCGGGAACCGACGGGCTCACCGCCACCGAAACAATCTGCGCCGACCCCGACCTCGCCGACACCCGCGTCCTGGTCCTCACCACTTTCGAGAACGATGACCATGTCGCCCGCGCACTCCGCGCCGGCGCCAGCGGCTTCCTCGGCAAGTACGTCACCACCGACGCTCTCCTCGACGCCATCCGCTTGATCGCCACCGGCGAAAGCCTGCTGTCCGCGGGCGCCACCAAGGCCCTCATCACCCAATTTCTCGCCACCTCGCCGCCGACACCCGCCAGCCCCGCCCTTCGCGACCTCACCAACCGCGAACTCGAGGTCATGAAACTGGCAGCCCGAGGTCACGCAAACGCCGAGATCGCCGCGGCCCTCCACCTGAGCGTCCTCACCGTCCGCACCCATATCCAGCGCGCCATGACCAAACTCGGTGCCCGAGACCGAGCCCAGCTCGTAGTCCTCGCCTACCAGAACAGGCTCGTCACGCCCGACCCCCGCTGACGAGGGCTCCCCGGCCGGCGTCTCGGATGGTGCGAGTCGAGGTCGATATGGATCCAAGCGACGTCGAGCGGGTGCCGTGAACCTCGGTTCACTGTCGGGTGTTGAGCTGAGTCATCAGTTCGCCCTTGGCCGCTCGGCCCGCGGCCAGCTCATCACTGCGTACTTCGAGCTGGTGGCGCCAGCTCGAGGAGTTGTTGTTCGAGGCCGGTGAGTGCCTGCTGGAGGCTTCGGATGTCGTCGGGCGCGCCGAGGCCACTATCGCGAAAGACAGCCTCACCAAGGCTGTCCGACAGCCGGTTCTCCAGTGCCCGGATGTGTTGCTGCAGCCGCGTGTTGTGCCCGCGGGTGTTGAGCAGGTCGGCGCGAAGAGATGCGACGCGGACGGTGCCGTTGATCAACGATACCGAGCTGCCGCTCGACGTTCGGCTCAGCGGCGCACTGGCACTCCTGTTCGGCCTGACGATGCCATCGATCGCAGCCTGACCGACGATGACGTCGACCAGCGAACCGACGGAGTGCACCTGAGAATCGGTGAGAAGTTCTTCCAGTTGCCGCCCAGGCTCGCCGACCTGGTCCGGCAACAGTTGGACCACAGGTCCGACCCATCCGCTGTCGGCGCAGCCGCGGCGAACTCGTCTCAGCCGCCGCCCGCATCGGTCTACCCCCCAACGAAGCCGACCGCACCATCACCTCAGGACTCGACGCCGGCGAACGACACCCCCGCCAACGCAACGCCTAGCCCTTGCCTCAGGCCGCAGAAGGGGCCTCAGGAAGCCCACCCAATGGCTCTCCTGAGGCCCCTTCTCGATGCCAACCCCGCTTTGGTCAGCTCGCGTGCGCTTGCTCAACCTGGATCGGCGGCACACCCGAGCGTCGCCACGTCCAGGCGAACGTCGTGGCGACTCCCTCGACGTAACCCGGGCGACCCGGCCACTGCCACCGCCCGACCAGCCGCTCAGCGTACAGGGTCTCTTCCTCGATGAGCTCCTCGATGACCCACGCACTTTTCAGGGTCAGCGGCGTCTTGGCCATCTCACCGTTGCGACCGTCGATCGGGCCGTCGTACGGAACCCACGCGTTAGCGATCCACCGGCACGCCGCGAGCACCCCGACCAGGTACCAATCGACCTGATCTTCAGCACGCAACGCATCGCCGCGCTGCTCGGCCTGCCACCACAGATGAGCGAAGTCCGTCACCTTCACGCCGCGCAGGTGTTCCCGTCGGATGCGGTCGAAATCCCGGCCCATCAGCTCCATACCACAACACGATCCCACCGGCCACGGACACTTTCTAGCGGAGCCTCGTGTTCACGCGCCCTGTCACGGCAGCGTCTGCAGTTCCTCGATCTCCGTACGCGCATCGTGCAGTGCAGTGACGGCACGTTGAATGAGGTCTTCTGCCCGGGTCAGGTGGCCGGCCATCCGGTCGATCACGTCGTCCGGGTCCTCGCTCGGGTCGACGAATCGGTCTTGAGGCATCTGAGTCATCCGGTGCAACCCGGCCGCAACCAGGCGGAGCACGTGGATCTGAGCAGCGCCCGCGGAGGACAAGCGCAGCAAGAACCACCAGGCGACTTCCGGCCGCACCAGCTCCGACATCGACCCGGCCAGCTCGGCCGACGCCTTGTCGATCTGCCGAGCGAGAGCAACCTCAGGCTCGCCTTTCATGTCTCCCAATTCCTGCACCTTCCTGGCCCACGGCACCACGAAACGGCGCGAGGAACGGCGACAACATGAACACCACGTAGTGCGAGAAGCCGAGGAAGAACCAAACCCCGAGTACACCCAGCAGCAAGAACCCAATGACGATCTTGGCCAGGATCGACAACATCCGATGCCGCAAGCAAAAGACGATCACCCGGCCCATCAGGCGGGCGGGCAGGGTGAGCCAGTACAGCAGCAGCGACAGCGCCCGAGGCACCGCCAGATGGTGCGCCGGCTCATGCGCCAACACAGCCTCGAGGTGGCGTTCGGGCGGGGCTGGACCGCCGGTCGTCGCCTCCTGCGGCGTTTCGCCGGGCAGGACTGACGCACTCACCAACCCCCAAGGAACGCTGCCTGGACAGCGAGGTAGTCCCGTCCGTGGGGCTCGGCCTGAGGACGCAGGGAAACGGGGCGTTCGACCTGCCTGTCCAGCCATGGACTTCAGTGGCGCTGCGGGTGCGGATTGGCGGTATCGTTCGAAGCATCACACCGGTTCTGACTTCGGAACGGCGTGCTCGGCTGCCCTAGACCTCGACGGCCCTCCAATGCTGTGTTATTGCAGGGAGTCGGGCCCATGTCTCTCACACGCACTGCGGATCATCAGCCCATTGCAGCTGGCAGTTACCGCCCCAGTTCACGTTCGCCCGCGACAGGCGTGGTGGTAGCTGCCGGGTTCGCGCAGTTGGCGATGGAGCTGTACGGCGCGGCGAGCATGGCCGAGACGGTGGGCCGGGTGCTGGAGTGCGCGCGGCGCGCCACCGGGTGCGACTGCGCCGGAGTGGTTCTGGTGCAGCGCGGCAGGGGTCTGCAGACCGCCGGTGTCACGGACCAACGGGTCGAGCAGGCTGACCGACTGCAACTGGAGTACGGCGAGGGGCCCTGTGTCCCGGTGAGCAGGGAGCACCACAGCGTCTTGGTCTGCGACACCACTGTCGACCCGCGGTGGCCGCGGTGGAGTCCACGGGTGGCCGAGCTGGGTCTGCGCAGCGTCCTCACCGTCTGGCTATTCACTACCCGGTCGACCCTCGGCGCGCTCAACCTCTATCGAACACGTCCGGGCCAGTTCACCGCCGCCGATGAGGCCACCGCGCGTCTGCTGGCCCGGCACGCCGCGGTCGCCGTCGCGACCGTCCGGGAAGCGTCGACGCTGGCACACGCGGTGGAGGCCCGCACGCTCATCGGCCAGGCCCAGGGCCTGTTGATGGAACGCTTCGCGATCGACGCCGACCAGGCGTTCGCGGTGCTCCGCCGCTATTCGCAAGACAACAACGTCAAGCTCCGCATCGTGGCCGACGAGTTGGTCACCACCCGCCGGCTTCCCACCAGAACACCACCCGGCGCCGCCGATGGATCTCCGACGAGCCAGCTGACCGGCGGGTCGGCCTTGGTCGGCGATGTGGAGTGGGAGGCGGTGCGGTCAGGTGTCATCGTTACGAGTGGAGCCGCGAGCGGATGATCGTGCGTCGGGCATCTGTTGGATTCGTCGTCGGTCCGCCCGGGCCGATCGAGACGTCGAGGCTTTCGGGGTCAGCAGCGACGTGCTTGGACGCGCAAGTGGCGGCTCACGAAGCCCCACCCGTGCTCGGGTGTCGGTCTGAGGAGAAGTATCTAGGAGTGAACCATGACTTCAGCAGCAGGCTCCGATGATTCTCCTCCGGGCGAATTCCAACCCGTTGGTGGCAAGCTCGAGCGTGGGCTCATCTGGGTGTTCATCGTCGTGCCTACTCTCGCGCTACTGCCAGGGATCTTCTTTGCCTGGGGCGGGTGGATCGGCTGGCACGACGTCGTCCTCCTGGTCGTGTTCTACGTGGTCACCGCCACCGGCATCGGCGCCGGTTACCACCGCGGCTTCACCCACGGCTCCTTCAAGAGCAAGCGTGGCCTGAAGATCGGACTCGCGATCGCCGGCAGTATGGCGCTTGAAGGACCCGTCATCCGCTGGGTAGCCGACCACCGCAAACACCACAAGTTCTCCGACCGAGATGGAGATCCACACTCGCCCTGGCGCTACGGCACCACCGCTTGGGCGGTGACCAAGGGGTTCATTTTTGCCCATGTCGGGTGGGTGCTCTGGGGTGAAGATCGCGCTGACCCGAGGCACTACGCCCCAGACCTGCTGAACGACCGCGACATGGCATCGATTACGAGGCACTTCCGTGGATTGGCGGCGATCTCTCTGCTAGCACCGGCGCTCATCGGTGGACTGTGGGACAGGTCGTGGCACGGTGCCGCAACCGGATTCTTCTGGGGCACTCTCGTCCGTATCGCCCTGATGCACCACGTCACATTCTCGATCAACTCGATCTGTCATGTCACCGGCGAGAAACCCTTCGACGCCCGCGACCGGTCAGGAAACGTCTGGTGGCTTGCCGTCCTAAGTCAGGGCGAGTCATGGCACAACCTGCACCACGCCGACCCCACTTGCGCACGCCACGGCGTTCTCAAGGGACAGGTCGACGTCAACGCCTGGTTCATCAAGGGATTCGAACGGCTTGGCTGGGCGTACGACGTCAAATGGCCAGACCAGGAACGCCTCCAAAGAAAGCGCGCTGCCGCCGCTTGACCTGGTGAGCTCCAACCATCCGCGACACGGACGCCGGGCCTGACAGACCGAGGTACACGAGCCGACCCCTCGACCAGTGCAGGAAAGGCTAGTTGTCTGAACTCGTCAGGTGTGGCGATATGCGCTGCCAGGGTCAGGGGGCGGATCCCAGGTCGGCGGACAGTTGGGCACGCAGCCGGCCGGGGTCGAGGCCATGCGCCGCCAGGAGCGCGGCAGCCGGTTTGCTCGCCCCGATGCTCCACCCCAGCTGGGCAAGGTGTTTGCGGCCGCGTCGGCCCAATCCGGCGCCAAACGGGTCAGCCGCGTCCTGCAACACCCCGTACAACAGGTGCTCCGGACCTGCGTCGTGCCCTCGGCTGTCTGCGTACTCGACCGCGAGGGCCAAGGCCGGCTTGGCCAAGAACGGCTTCCCGCACAGCGGGTTGCGGCGTCGACCACCGCCACGCCACCACGGCCGTCGACTTGCTCGCCAGACCGCCTCGCCGACCGCGTCCGGGCCGAACGCCGCCTTCAGTTGCCGTTCGACCTGGCCGACGTCAATCCCCACCGCGCGCAGAGTTGCGGCATCGTCGCCACGCGACTGTGGGATGCGCCCCGCCGCTGTGAGGCGCAGCAGATCGGTCCTCGCGGCCGCGAGGTCCAAGCCGTGCTCACGCAGGAACCGCTGGGCGGAGCCCGCGTCATCGCCCAACAGGCCGAGCAGGACGTGCTCGTCCCCGATGTAGCCGTGGCCGAGTTCCTCGGCCTCATTCTGCGCGGCGACAATCACGCGCCGCGCCTCAGGCGTGAACCGATCCCACATCGCCGTCACCGGCCCCGGAATCGCAGTCCGTGCTTGTAGTGCACGGCCTGCTTGGACACGCCCAGCCGGCGGGCGATGTCCCGCCAAGACCAGCCCTGCGCCCGGGCGTTGTCGACCTGCAGCGCCTCGAGCACCTCGACCAGACCGCGCAGCGCCACCACCGCGGCCAACCCGGTCTCGGGGTCCGGGCCTGTCGCCGCCTCCACCATCCGCCTCGCCTCATCCAACTCGACACCCACACCGTCAAGCTAGATTGACGCTCGTCGATCGTCAAGCGTCTTTGACGCCTGCCATGTGTGTCTGCGAGCCTTGGCCTGCCGCTCTCAAGCTCAAGGGGTTCGGGTCGGGCCGGCCAACACACGTCGGGCAGCAGCCAAGCTGACCTCGGTCGACCGACGCGACCCGTCGGCCCGGCCAACGGACCGATGCTCGGCAGCGCCTCCACAGAACGTCAACGGCCCCCGAGGCCGCCGGATGACAAGGGTCAGTAAAGGAAGCCGTCGTACTTCGGCTCGTACTGAGACCCGTGCCATAAACCTGAATGCGGATCCGCGTCGCGCCAGGCCAGCCGCGCCTGTCTCGAAGGTGACGAACCGCGGGATCAAGGCGCACACTGAAAGCGCCCTACGCAGTGCCCCGAAAGAGGGGGATTCGCCATGCACAGACGACACTCCAGACACCTCCACCGGCGCCCAGCCATCACCACGCCGACGCAGCCCAACTCCGTCCCGCCTCCACACAACGCTTCGACCGAGACCCGCATCAACCGGATGCTGATCATCGCCCGCTACCGGGCATGGCGCCAAGCCCGGCATTAGCGACCGGCAGCCACCGCGACCCTCATGGAGCGCCGCTCGAAGCATGCCGTGCTGCAACGCAGCGTGGACAGCGGTGGGCCACCATCGAGCGCTGAAAGGAGTCCGGCGATGAGTTGGCGGTTGGTGCCCGATAACGAGGCATTCGCACTGATGTACCGGCGCGCCGAGAACCTGCTGCAAGGGCTGTCGCGAGTCGAGCAAGGCACGGCGGCCGAAGCGGGCCCGGGGCTGTTGCCGACGGCGTTGACAGGCGGCGAGGCGCTGGGCGCGTTGCAACGGGCAGGAGAGGTACTGCGAGATGCGCTGGACGCGTTCAGCGTGCCGCCGGCCGGCCCAGGCCAAAGCATTCGACCGCGGGTGTTCGCGGAAGGGCGGGAGCTGATGCCGCTGCGGGTCGTCTGGATTTCGCAGGCCGCCATCGAGACACTCGCAGCGGCGCTCAGAGTGATCAACCTCGCCCTGGCGCCGGTCGACCGGGCCGCGGTGCTCGACCCAGAGCAGCGCAGGCGCCTCGACGACCTCGCTGAACTGCTCGACGACTTCGCCCCCGACCTGGATCTGTGGACCGGCACGCCGCACCCGATCGGGCCCAAGGAACTGCTGCAGCCGCTCGGCCGGTTGATCGCCCTGCTGGATCTGCCCGGCGACGACGACACCAGGGTGCTGCTCGCGGTCCTGCAGGCCAACCCGGATGCTGACGTCGAACTCGCCGCGCGCCAGGCCGCGGCCTACGATCGGGTCGCAGAGCGGATCAACCTGCTACTGACCGACGGCGACCCCCTGCACCAGATCCTCTTCTGACCTGCGCCGCGATCGCAGTGGCAACAGGATCGAGATGGCGTGTCGGCCCGGACTCCCGAACTTGGCCCGCCGCCGACAAGTAGCGGCTGTGTGGCCCTGGGCACGCTCTACGGTGCAGGCCATGCGCCGAAGAGTGGACGTCAGGGGATCTGGTGGCGTCGTGGACGACTGGCCCCTGGTTGGCCCCGGGCCCCGGCGTTGAGGCTACAGCGCCGGGGTCGCGCCTATGGGTTGGTGGGCCGCTGCGTCGACGGGTCCGGTGAGGCGTCAGCCTGATAGGCAACGGGGTCGTCGGCGGCGATGGCTTGGCTGGCGGGTTCGGTGGCGGTGGTCGGCGTGGTGTCGAGCTGGTGGCGTAGCTCTTGGACCTCCTTGCGGCGGCGGTAGCCGCGGCGCATGCCCTTCTTGAGCAGCCAGAGCCCGAGGACCAGCGTGGCCGCGGTTGCGGCGCCGGCAAAGAAGACACCCGCCACCGTGACGCCGAGGCTGGCGCCGAAGACCTCCAGGTTTGCGTCGTCGGCGGACGAGGCGGCCACGCCGAACCCGAGCGTCACGGCGACGGCAATAAGGATCAGTGCGAGCACAATCATGGCAGCGGCCTCCCGGAATCGATGCTGTTCCCGCTCACCCGCCGTTGGGCGGCGGGTCGCTGGCTGGGTCGCCTCCCGTCGCCTTGGTCGCATCTGTCGATGACGCTGCTGGTGGCGTGTCGCTGATCTCGATGCGGCGACCTTTGGCGGCTTGGGCCTTGGGTGCGTGGACGGTGAGGACCCCGTTGGCCAGTGTGGCTTCGATCGTGTCGCCGTCGACGGCGCCGGGCAGGGTGATGGTGTGGTCGAACGGGCCGGTGCGGCGGGCCTGCTGGTGCAGGATGCCGATCCGTTCCCGGTCTGTGACCTCGCCGTGCAGGGTGAGCTGGCGGTCGTTCCACTCGAGGGTGAGAGTGTCGCGGGGCACGCCGGGCAGGTCGATCTCGACCAGGTAGGCGTCGTCGGTCTCCTCGATGTCGACCGGGGACCGCCACGAGCGCAGGTCGACTTCCTCGGCCAGGTTGTGCATCATCTGGTTCATCCGCCGGTAGATGTCGTCGAGGTGGGCGAACGGTTCGCTCGGCCGCCAGCGCATCGGTTGCCCCGGCCGGTCCTGGCCGGCTGACTCTACCTGGTCCTGCCCGGAGGGTTGGTCCGGTTGGACGGGCCTGATGTGGCGTCGGATTGGTCGCGCCATGGTGGTGTCACCTCTTCTGTGGGGGTTCGGAGCCGTCCGTCCCGGACGCGAGATCTGGCGCCGCGCGGGTCGCCTCGCCGGGTTTCGGTTGGGCCGTCGGCTGGTCGGGAAGGTCGTGGGGTTGTCGTGCGGGGGTACTGGGTCGGCGGACGCGGGCGGCGTTGATCCAGACCAGGTATCCGTGGCAGTCGATCAGCACTTGGGAGCCGAGGCGGCCGGCTCGGATGGCGTGGGCCTTGGCGGTCAGCCATCGGCCACCGAGCAGCACCTGCACGGGCACAGGGCCGGCCGCCGTGGGCCGCTGCGCCTTACGTCGGCTGCTCGCCACTGCGATTCGCCTTCCTCGCCGTGGGGTTCGGGCGCCTGGTGGACCCTGGCTTCCTGGCTAGCGCCCCTCCAGGCGAGGACTGCGGGCACCGGGATCCGGCCGCGCCACCTGGCGCCGGGTCCCGATGCCCAGACTCAGTGACGCTGCCGGGGGTCGCGGACGAGCCGGCGCAGCTGGGTTACCCGCGCGGTGCCGACCACCATGGCGACGATGCCGACGCCGACGCCGGCGATCAGCAGGGCCAGCGCCAGCGGCACGGACCCGTTCATCCACAGGAAGCTGACCTCGACGCGGCGGGTGTTTTGCAGCATGAACACGATCAGCACCACGAGCGTGAGCACGGCGGCGCAGATCCCGACCCAGGTGGCGCCCGCGCGGGTGCGGGGCACCGGACCCGGCGAGGGCGCCGGTGCCGCTGCAGGCTCGGTCGAGGCTGCGGGGGGTGGGATCGTTGCGGGTGTTGGATCCGCGGCGGCCGTGTCAGCAGGATCCGCCGGGGTCTTCGGTGATTTCCGGGTGCGGTGCAAGACGGACATGGCGTCTTCCTTGCGGGGAGCCGGTGTGGCTGGCACCTCAGGAGTGGAGTGTCGTCGGTCCGGACACCCCTATCTTACGCCGGTTCAGAGAACATGGATTCTCTAATACGATCGCTCCTGTGAGTTCAGAGAACACCTCCCCGGCGCCGGTGGACCACCCACAACCGGTTCAGAGAACAAGGCGCCCGGCCAGCGGGGGCGCAGACCGACGTCACTGCCGACGCCGCTGGTGGCGGTGCTCGACCAGTACGCCGGCGACCTCGCCCGCGCGGACCTGACCGCGCAGGCCCGGCGCACCTACCTGTCCAGGGTCCGGATGTACCTGGCCTGGCTGGCCGACGCCGCCGTCGACGGCAACCCGCTCACCGACCAGGCAGGGCCCAGACGCTGCGATTCCAGCGTCGACGGCGGACGGAGCCGGTACACCTTTCGCGCAAGCAGATCCTCTACGCGCCGGTGAGCGACGACCACAACAGCCGACAGGACCCAGACCGCCAGACCGACCCAGTACAGGGCGCGGTTCGGCACACCGAGGAATTGAATCGAGAGCCAGCTCCACCACAGCCATGGAAGAGCAAACGCCAGCTCGACCCACGCTGACGTCTTCACCTCCCGGATGAACCGCGGCAGCTGGGGAGGAGAGATCGAAGGTGGTCGCTATCGGACGGCCAGCAGACTGGACGGCCTGTGCAAGTGGCGGGCGAGCTACTGGAGCAGGCGGGGCTTGGCGGACGGGTAGCCCTTTGGTCCCGGCGCCCGACGTATGACGGTTGCTGTGGGCATCGTTCATCCCGGCACGGTAACCACAGGCCGAGCGCCGATCCAGGGATTTGCAGCTTGTTGCCGAGCTGGATCCGGGCGGCGCTGGATCAGTCAGGTACGTAGGGCGATGCGCACCGACATGCCGCCCGCCGCGTGGCATCACTCGTGGCACAAAACGTCGGATACTCCTGAGGAATCTCGCGTCTGCTGCGGGCGACCGTGTTACCAAAATCGCTCGTAGAGAGCAGATATGACGCCGACGTTCCTTCTCGTAATGAGAAGGTCGTCGGTTCGACTCCGACAGGCGAGGGCGTGCAGGAAGGTCGACGTGTCGACGTCGTCGGCGCGGCCGGTTGAATTCCTTTCCTTCCTGGCTTTTCGATCGTGGGCCGCTAGGCCCTTCGCGCAAACTTGCGCACTGCGTCCGCCGGGGCAGCGCCGTCATCTAAGCAGGGCCCGCACCTCGGCAGGTCCGGTCGCGGTGAGGCACTGGGGCAGGAGGTCATGGTCTGGTGCGGCCGCGGCGAGGCGGACAGCTTGCTTTACCCGTGGCGCCGAGGCCGGCGCGACGCTCAGCTCCCGGATCCCGAGGGCCACGAGCAGCGCCGCCGCTTTCTCGTCTGCCGCCAGCTCGCCGCAGACCGCGACCAGGCACCTCCCGCTGGCTGCTCGGCAAACCGAGTCGACGAGCCTCAACACGCCGGGATCGAGCGGGTCACCGATGGCCGCGACCGCGGGATTTCCTCGCTCGGCCGCGAGCGCGTACTGGGTCAGGTCGTTGGTGCCGATGCTGAAGAAGTCGACATGAGGTGCGAAGGCCTCGGCCTTGAGGGCGGTGGCGGGCACCTCGACCATGATGCCGACCTGGAGGTCGTCCGGCGTGCCGCGGCCGTCGAGCTCGATGACGTGCTGTAGACGGCGCCGCGCTTCGAGCAGCTCGTCCAGGGTGCTCACCATGGGGAACATCACGCTCACCGGGGTCTCGTGCGCCACGTGGACGATCGCCTGCAGCTGGTCGTGCAGCAGGTCCCGCTGGGCGAGCGCGAGGCGGATTCCCCGCATGCCGAGGAAGGGGTTGTTCTCGGGTGGCTGCGGCGCATAGGGGAGAGGCTTGTCCCCGCCGACGTCGAGCGTGCGGAGGGTCACTCGCCGGCCGTCGAGTGCGGCGGCGAGCGCACGATAGACCTCCACCTGCTGCTCGACGGTCGGCGCTTCCCGGCGGTCGAGGTAGAGGAACTCGGTGCGAACGAGGCCGGCGAGATCTGCTCCGTGTGCCGCAGCCGCCTGCGCGTCGGCTACTGAGCCGATGTTCGCCCCGACCAGGATCTCGACCCCGTCCGCGGTGATGGCAGGCGCATGCGCGGCTTCCATGGCGAGCGTCGCGGCGGCTCGGGCGCGTTCGTCCAGCGCCTCGAGTTGGTGCCGCGTGTCCGCGTCGGGGTTGACGTACAGCTTGCCGGACGTGCCGTCGAGAGCGATCGTCGAGCCCGGCGGGATCGCCAGCACGCCGGCGCCTGCGGCGACGATCGCTGGGATTGCCCGCGAGCGGGCCAGGATGGCGTTGTGTCCGGTTGGGCTCCCCGAGGCGAGCACCAAGCCCTTGACCCGGGTCGGGTCTAGGCCGGCCACTTGGGCCGGTGTGAGGTCGTCGGCGATGACCACGCCCTGGCCGTCGATGAGGATTTCGGGCGCCCCGACCAGGACGCGAGCCACTTGCTGGCCGACCGCATGGACGTCGGCTGCCCGGGCCCGAAGGTACGGATCCGGGACCGCTGCGAACTCGGACTCTACCGCGCCGATGGCGTCCAGCCAGGCTCGGGGAGCCGCGAGCCCGGTGCGGATGCGAGTGTGTACGTCATCCAGCAGCTCGGCGTCGTCGATGAGCATGAGGTGGGCGTCGAAGATCCCGGCCTCGCCCACGCCGGCTTCTTGTGCCGCAGTCACTCGCACGCGCTGGATCTGTCGTCGTACCTCGGCGACCGCAGCGCGCAGCCGCCGCCACTCGACGACCTCGTCTTCGGCCTCCTCGTCCGGTACGTCGACGTCGGCCGAGCGGATGGGGATCGCCGGTCCGATGGCGATGCCGGGTGAGGCAGCGAGCGGGCCGCCGTTGTGCGCCACGGGGGCAGCCTGCTCGGTGGCAGCGGGCTCGGGCTCGTCGAACCGGCGCTCGGCGAGGTCAACGACGTGCTGGAGCGCCTCACGTGCCTGAGCTCCGGTGGCACTGACCTCGACGCGGTGGCCGTGGAGAGCTCCGAGCGCGGCGACCCGGGACAGGCTGGTCGCCGGTACCGGCCCGGCTCCGGTGTCGAGGTTGCGCAGTTGCACGCGGGCGTCGTACCGCCGTGCCTCCTGGACGAGGCGGGCGGCCGGGCGGGCATGCAGGCCATGTGGGTTGAGGATCTTGACGACGGCCGACAGTGGCACGGCCGCGACGGTGGCCGTCCCTGCCGCATCGCTGTGGGGCCGATCGAGATCGACCGTGTCCACGATGGGGTTCACATGTGACTGCTTTGCCGCCAGCGACCCGACCGCCTCCGCGGCGACCTCCGCGGGAGGTGCTCCTCCGGCTGCTGCGACGGCCGCGACGACAAGCCCCTCAACGAGCGGTGCTGGGCACAGCACCACCCGCTCGCGTAGGGCGGGGTCGATCATGTCCAGGGCCATCTCCGCCGACAGGACCGCGCTGCCGAGGTCCATCAAGACGACGACACCATCGCCGTCATCCGCGGCGGTAATCGCCTCGACGATGGCGGTGGCATCGGTGCCGAACGTCGTTGCGTCCAGTCCGGCTGCGACCGCGATGCGCACCCGGGACCCGTGCAGCATCTCTGAGGCCAGGGCTACGGATGCGTCGGCCAGTGCACGACTGTGTGAGACCACCACTAGGCCGGTCACCGCATCGTCCCCGCGCCCAGAACCCGCGCCAGCGTCGACACCAGCAGGGCCGACGACGTGGCCCCTGGGTCCTGGTGACCGACGCTGCGCTCGCCGAGATACGAGGCCCTGCCCTTGCGCGCGAGCATCGGGGTGGTCGCGTCGCGACCCGTGTCAGCCGCCGCGGCGGCTCGCTGCACGGCGGTGGCCAGATCCAGCCTCGCAGCGAACGCGTCGTCGAGGGCATCACAGGCCGGCGCGAGCGCGTCGTACATCGTCTTGTCTCCGGCCTGGGCGCGTCCGCGCGCGACCACCCCGTCCAGGCCCGCTCGCAGCGCGGCCGCGAACCGAGCCGGATCCAGCGCCTCCGCGTCGCCAACGGCCGCGGACATGCGCAGGAAGAAGGTGCCGTAGAGGGGTCCGCTGGCACCACCCACCGTGCGTACCAGGGTCATTCCTGTGGTCTTGAGGAGTACGCCGGGCGACGCGTCGGCCAGGTCATCGAGCGCGGCGACCACCTCGGTCAGGCCACGGTCGAGATTGATGCCGTGGTCGGCGTCGCCGATCGCCGCGTCGAGCTGCGTGAGGAGATTGCGGTTGGCGGCGATCTCCCCGGCGAAGGCACCCAGCCAGGCCCTGACCTCCGTGGCGTCGATCATCGTCGTCACTCCTGTGGAGGCCATGGTGCTCAAACCCCCCACCGCAGGGCGGGTGTCATCACCGGCGCGTCCCACAAGCGCAGCAGATCGTCGTCCAACCGCAGCAGGGTGACCGAGCACCCCGCCATGTCCAGGCTGGTGATGTAGTTTCCGACGAGCGAGCGTGCCACGGGTAGTCCCGCCTTGGACAGCAGCCGGTTCACCTCGTGGTACATCAGGTAGAGCTCGATGAGCGGTGTGCCGCCCATCCCGTTGACGAATGCGAGCACACCGTCGCCGGCGAACTCGAAGTCGTCCAGGATCGGCTCGACGAGCATCTGGGCGATCTCTGCTGCGGGCGCGAGGGGTATCCGCTTGCGCCCGGGTTCGCCGTGGATGCCGATGCCGAGCTCCATCTGGTCGGCTGGCAGGTCGAACGTCGGCTGGCCCGCTGCAGGGACGGTGCAGGAGGTCAGGGCCATGCCCATGCTGCGTCCGGACGAGTTCACCTTGCGAGCGACATCGGCAACTTCTGCGAGCGGCCGGCCCTGCTCGGCGGCCGCGCCGGCCAGCTTCTCCACCAGGACCGTGACGCCGACTCCCCGCCGTCCGACGGTGTAGAGACTGTCCTGTACGGCGACGTCGTCGTCGGTGACCACCGCGATGACCTCGACGCCGCTGTCTGCGCCGGCGAGCTCGGCGGCCATCTCGAAGTTCATCACGTCGCCGGTGTAGTTCTTCACGATGTGCAGTACACCGGCGCCGCCGTCGACACCGTTGGTGGCGGCGAGGATCTGGTCCGGCACCGGGGAGGTGAAGACCTCACCGCAGCAGGCTGCGTCGAGCATGCCCGGGCCGACGAACCCGCCGTGCAAGGGTTCGTGGCCGGAACCACCGCCCGAGACCAGCCCGACCTTCCCCGGCCGTGGAGGGTTGGCGCGGAACACGACCTTGTTCTCATGATCGACCCGAAGCTCTGGGTGGGCCGCCTCGAGCCCCTGGAGGGACTCGGCGACGACGTCAGCTGGTGCGTTGATCAGTTTCTTCATGACGACTGCTCCTTCGACTGTGAGGTGCGTGGGCGGTGGCGGTCACACGCCAGTGACCGATGCCTGCTCGGGGACCACAGCCGGCGCCTCCTCGGCCTGCCGAGCAGGCTTGACGAGGGCGGCGTACGCCAGCGCAGCCACGACACCGGCGAGGCACTCCGCGAAGAGATAGACGGGCAGCTGTTCCCACTTCACGCTGCCGCCGGCGATCTGCTGCACCAGCATCGGCCCGAACGTGCGGGCCGGGTTGATCGAGGCTCCCGTGGTCGGTGCCACCGGGATGATCGCGGCGAATACGACGAGGCCGATGGCCAGCCCCGCGAATCCCGCCGGCGCCTTGCGATGGATCACCCCGAAGACGGTGAACACGAGGATGAAGGTCCCGACGAACTCAGCCGCGAACGCTTGGGGGACGCTGACCGCCGCGCCGTACGAGGCGACGCCGAGGCCGACGTGGCTCGCCTTCTGCCCGAGCACCGCGATGATCGCAGCGGCGCCGATGACGGCCCCGACCAGTTGGGCGCCGAGATAGCCCGGCACATTCCTCCACGGGAACTTCCCTGTCACCGCGAGGCCGAGGGTGACCGCGGGGTTGATGTGGTTCCCGCTGATGTGCCCCAGCGCGTAGACAGTCGCGATCACGACGGTCGCGAACGCCAACGAGATCATCCCCAGGTCGGCCATCGTGAAGGGCGCGTCGCCGTTCACGATGAGGGTGGCGGGCACCGAGCCCACGCCGACGAAGACGAGGAAGGCGGTCCCGACGACCTCGGACGCCAACTTCTGGATGACTAACGGTTCGCTCATGGTGCCCTCCTGCAAGGCGCACACGGTCACCCTGCGGTTCTGCCCCGCAGGCCCACCGTGTAAGGTTGGAATGTCATTCGACAATGTCGAATAATGCTCGGACGGTACGCTGCTCTTTCGAGGGGCACAAGACCCTGATCGAAAGTCGACGGAGGATGAGGTGATCCGGTGATCCAGTCGGTCGACCGCGCCCTGCGGATCCTCGCCCTTCTGCAGGGCGACCACAGGCTCAGCCTGGGCGAGATCGCGCAGCGGCTCGGCCTGCCAGCGTCGACCGTCCACGGCATCGTTCGCACCTTGCTGGCCCACCGGATGGTCGTCCAGGAACACGACTCCGGCCAGTACCGACTCGGCCCCGCGGTGCTGACGATGGGCAACGTGTACCTCGACACCCTCGAGCTGCGCTCGCGGGTTACCCCCTGGGCGGAGGACCTCGCGCGTCGTACCGGCTTGGCCGTGCGTACCGCGGTGATGCTGATCGACGACGTCGTGGTGGTACATCACGAACCGCGACCGGACGGGTCGCGCCAGATGCCGGAAGTCGGGATCGTGATCCCCGCCCATGCGTGCGCACTGGGTAAGGCGATCCTCGCGTTCGACGACGAGCTGGCGGACGGCGTCCTGGAGGGAGCAGCGCTGCGAGGCATGACCGGCCAGACAGTGACCGACCCCCGTCAGCTCCGCAGCCTGTTCGATCAGATCCGCGTCACAGGTATCGCGGAAGAGGTCGAGGAGGCGGTGCTCGGCGAATGCGGCGTGGCCGCCGTCCTGAGCGATCGGTTCGGCGGTGCGGCCGGCGCGATCGGACTGGTCGCGTCAACCGACGAGTGGCCGCTCGATCCGGCCGTGCTGACGTCGCTGCGATCCGCCGCCCGCTCGGTGTCGCGCGAGCTCGGCGCCGCATCGTGGCCGCCACACGGTGAAGCGCCGCGAGTGTCGGAGATGGGAACCCGCCGAAGACGCCCCCGGCCCGCCTGAGGTCAATCCGCGCCCAGCGGTGCTCCTCGAGGCACCCGACACTTCTGGCCGCATCACGGCCGTTCCGCAAGCCGACCACTGCTCGGAGGCCCTCACCTCCAACAGCTACGCCCTGTTCGCCCTATGGGCGGCCGCACTCCAGTGCACCACCCACGCCAGCACCACCCGCACCGCCGACCGCTGAGCACGTTCATCGCTCGCCGCTAGCTGTGCTCCGGTGGCTTGGTGGGTCGATCCTAGGGTTCGGGCCGGGTTCGAACCAGACCTGCAGATGGACAAGCCTCGAGGGGTAGAGGCGCCCGGCGCCCCGCCGCGGCCGGATTTGGCAAAGTTGCCTATAGCAACGTCTCTGTCAATGGCGGTGTCGATGAACAGGAGTCAGGACATGCCGCAGATGACGGTGCTGGCAGTCGATGGGTCTGCCTGTGACGCTGTAGACAGCGGACTCGGTACCGAGCAACGGACTTGTAAAGCGGTGAGTCGGGTTAGTGAATCTGTCAACGAACAGCGGCCCCTCAGATGCCAGATCAGGCGGCCCATTGGATCACCGATTGCCCAGCCACCCGGCCCGGTCAAGGCCTGAGACATCATCTCCAGACTATTCGTCCCGCGGAATCGGGATCACTCGTTTGGCAACGTCTGTCTGTCCGTTACGACGACACCAGCTGAGGATGTAGCGCACGTGTTCGCCGCACCACCGGTACACAACTGGCGCGGGCACGCGCGCCGGCAGGTGGTTCGAGATGTGCTCACCGCGACGGCAAATGAGGTCGCCTAGGTACTCTCGGCCAATCTTCGACGCGGTGTCATATTCGACCTTGGCGACCTCAGCGAGCGTCTTGTGGCTGATGGCGCGGCCAGAAGCGATCGCACCTGCCATCCGCGCGGCGGTCCGACCTCTCGTTGTGGCGAAGTATGTGTGGATCCGGGGCAGGCTGCTCCGGCTGGCACCTGTCGGGAAAGTCACGGCGGCCAACCGCTCGCCGCGACCAACCCGCTCGACGGCCTCAAGAAGCAGCGCCGGGCCACCCGCCTTCCGGAACACGCCCCAAACGATGTCCTGCTCGACCGCTTCGTCGAGGTGGTCCTGCTCGGCGCTGTGGCCCTGCGTCGCGATGATGACCGGCGACTCCCGATCAGCGGATCGAAGGATGGCCAACACGTCGAGCCCGTCGAACGTGTACTCGGCGCTCGAGTTCCAGAGCAAGTCGGAGACAACGACATCGAAGCGTGGGCGGCGCTGGATCGCATGCTCGACCTCGCCGCGGGTTGTTGCGACAACCACTGCTGCGGAGGGAAAGTGCTGCACCAGTGCCGGTTCGATAACCCGTGCCAGCGCGGCCGCGACCAGGATGCGTAGTTTCTCGTCCATTCACGAATAGTTGCAGAAGGGCGGCACCCGCGTGCCGAAATTTGCATCCCAACCTGCGAATATCGCGAGATCCAGTCGTAGCCTGCGCAGATCACGCAATTAGTCCGCACTCTCCACGCGATCGCGGATGGACACTCGAACCCAGGGCGACCGACGGCCGCTGACAGTGTGGCTTGAAGGAGTGACCATGGCGGCCATTGTGAGACCGCACGGACCAGGGGGCGGGGCGTATGTCATGAGCTGCACAACCGGAGCAGACCTTCGGCGCATCGGCACTCGGCAGCTTGTCCGACGGCGACCGGATCGAAGCGGCTGGGTCTGCGGCGGTCGCGCTGGGAGGGGCAGGCACCAGATGCGATGGGCCGCCGTTGGGTGGCTGTCGCCATTTGTCGGTCTCCGAGGAATCGCGATCGGGATTCTAGGCACGAAGGGCATGGGACGATGTCGGCGATAGTGCTGGTGGTAACCGCTGGGTTGGCGGTCGGCGTTCTCGTGCTAATCGTGGTCAGTTGCGGGACTGACCGCTCTCCGGATGCACGGGTCGAGTCCGAGATCTGGTGTCGGGCGACGGGTGAGGTCATCTCTGTGTTGCGCACGCACAGCCGCACATTCGTGCTGGTTCGCTACTCCGTTGGCACCTCCCTGATCCAGAACCACGTTGCGTACCCGCTCCGAGGAGCCACGCCGCGCGCCGGCCAGCGCATGCCTATCAAGTACGACGCAGTTTCGCCAGCCCGAGTGGAGTTTGACCTGAGTGCACAGAACCACATGCCGCCGACACCGCCTGGTCCAGCCGCCGCGCCATCCCAGGGCACGCACCCAGGCAGCGCCAGCGTCACGCCGTAGATGATGTGTACGCGGCGAGCGACGGAATTGGGGCTCCGGATCGCTCGTCCGGGTCGGCTGGGCGGGTATCAGTGCGAGGTCGCCGTCCGGAGCACCGGCTGCCTGCGATCGGTAGTGGGCGGGGGAGTTGCGCGGGGCAGATGTGATGCGGTGCCATCGCAAGTTCCTTCGCACCGAGAGCGTTGCTCACCGCTAGGTCCAAACGCTCGGAGTATGAAGTCAAGGGCAGGAAAGGTGACACTGTGATCAGATTGTTGTGGCGCCTCGACATCTATTAGGTGCGGTGTCTACTGCTAGTGGGCGGCGTCGAAGGCCTCCCGAATGTGTGCCGGGACTCGCCCGCGGTCATTGACCTCGTACCCGTTCGCACGAGCCCATTCCTTGACGGTTCGAGCATCCGCATCAACTGTGGTTCGGGTGACCCGCCTGCCGCGTCTGTTCTTGATCGGCCGGCCCGCCTCGATGTAAGGATCGAGTGCCGCGCGCAAGGCCGCCGCGTGCCTGGTGCGGAGGTCGATCTCGTACGACTTGCCATCGAGCGCGAAGGGCACGGTCTCACCCTTGCCGGTAGGGATCTCGCTACCGTCGATGTCGTCGGTCAGCCGGATCTCGACTCTTTGGGCCATGGTCGCCTCCTGGCGTTTATGCAGGTATAGACAGCATCGTTCATCACGCCCACATGGAGGCCGCGCACCCGCCGGGAAGGGCGCCAATGGCCCCAGACGTTGGCCGCACAGGGCTGAGCCAGGAGATGGTCCGAGCTGGAGCGGATGCTGTCGGACCGGTCCGGCCCAGAGGGTCACGGTGGCCGGTCGGTCGAGGCCGACGGTGGTGACAGCCCCGGCCTGGTCACAGCTCCGTCGGAGGCCTGGGACCTGGGGCACGCAATCGGCAAGGTCGCCACCTCCGATGGCACGGAGCTCGACTAGGGCAGGGAACTCGACAGAGGCACGACGGGAGCGCTGATCGTGCCGGAGCACGGAGGAAGGTACCGCGCGAAGTTCCTTGCCGGGTCAAGCTGCCAGTGGAAGACTTCTGAGCGATTGACCCCGGCGCCCGCGCGCCGCGCCAGGGCCCTCGGCTGAGGCGTGCGCGGGTGGTTGGTGAGGCATGTCCGATAGCGTCTACTGGGCCGATCTGCGTGGACGGCAGAACGAGTGCAAGGTACTGAGCGGACTGGTCGCGTCAGCGCACGCCAACCGCAGCCAGGTTCTGGTACTGCGTGGCGAGGCAGGCGTAGGCAAGTCTGCCCTGCTCGAATTCCTCGTCGAGCATGCGGGCGGTTGCCAGCTCTCGCGAGCGGCGGGTGTCGAGTCGGAGCTGGAACTCCCGTACGCCGGTATGCATCAACTGTGTGGCCCCTATTTGGACCGCATCGACAGCCTCCCGCTCCCGCAACGCGACGCACTCAGCACTGCTTTCGGGCTGCGGGCGGGCAGTGCACCGGACCGCTTCCTCGTCGGTTTGGCGGCGCTCACCCTCCTTTCTGGAGTTGCCGAAGAGCAGCCCCTTATCTGTGTAGTCGACGACGCGCAATGGCTGGATCAGGCGTCCGCTCAGGCGCTGGAGTTCGTGGCTCGCCGGCTCGATGTCGAGCCGTTGGGCCTGGTCTTCGCAGTACGGGACACCGACGAGGAGCCCAAGCTGATGGGGCTTCCTGACCTTGTGTTGCGCGGACTGGGGGATGAGGACGCCGCGGCCCTGCTCGAGTCGGTCGTCCCCGGCACACTCGATCCGCGGGTACGAGATCGCATTCTCGCCGAATCCTTCGGGAACCCGCTGGCCCTGCTCGAGCTCCCTCGAGCGTTTACCGCGTCAGAGTTGGCGTTCGATACAGCTGCAGCGGCGCGAAGCGCGGGTCCCCTGGTCGACCGCCTCGAGCAGGGCTTCATCCGGCAGTTGACGACTTTGCCACAGCCCACGCGGCAATTGTTGCTGGTCGCGGCCGCGGAGCCCGTCGGCGACATTCCGCTGCTGTGGCGGGCAGCTGAGCAACTCGGCATCGAGGCCGACGCGGCCGCGGCGGCTGAAGCGGCCGGGTTGATCGAGCTCCGTGACCGGGTCCGTTTCCGGCATCCACTGGTTCGTTCGGCCATGTACCAGTCGGCGACGCTGGCGGAACGACGACAGGTCCACCAGGCCCTGGCCGACGCCACAGACGCTGAAGCCAGTCCCGACCGTCGCGCCTGGCACCGTGCGAGCGCAGCGCTAGGTCCGGACGAGACTGTCGCGTCGGAACTCGAGCGTTCAGCCGATCGCGCGGTCTCGCTGGGTGGTCTTGCGGCCGCGGCTGCCTTCCTCGACACCGCGGCATCGTTGACGCCTGACCCCGCAAGGCGGGCACAACGCGCCCTCGCTGCCGCGCAGGCCAAGGCGGGCGCAGGCGCTTTCGAGGACGCACACAACCTGTTGGCGTTCGCCCAGTCCGGCCCGCTGAGCGAAGCCGAGCTCGCGCGAATTGATCTGCTGCGCGCGCAGATCTCCTACAACTCGATCCATGGCAACCAGGCTTTGCCGCTGATGCTGGCGGCCGCCCGAAGGTTCGAATCACTGGACGGCGCAGTCGCGCGAGGAACCTACCTGGACGCACTGTCTGCGGCCTTGTTCGCCGGCCGACTGGCACCTGGGCCTGGGCCTGGCATGCGGCAGGTGGCAGAGGCAGCTCGAGCTGCGCCACAATCCGAGGCGCCGAGCAAGTCTGACCTGTTACTCGAGGGGATGGCCATCCTGTACACCGACGGTTACGCTGCGTCGGCAGGTCCGCTGCACCGTGCGATCCAGGCGTTCGGCAGCGAGGACCTGACTGTGGACGAGGCGTTCAGGAGCGCCTGGGTGGCGGCTGTCGCGGCCGTCGATCTGTGGGACGACTTGCACTGGGACGTGCTGAGCCAGCGACATCTGGACGTCGTCCGCAAAGCCGGAGCTCTCAGCTTGCTTCCACTGGCTCTGGCCAGCCGCGCCATCTTCGACATCCACAGCGGCAACCTGGCCGCCGCCGCGTCTCTGGTTGCCGAAAGTAACTGGATAGCGGAGGTGACCGGTGGTGAGAACACTCTGACGGCGATTCCTGAGGCATGGCTCGCGGCCATGCGCGGCCGCGAGAAACGGGCCGAGGAGCTGATTCAGCAGACCATTAATGACGCGACCGCGAGAGGCCAAGGCGTGGGGCTCAACATGATGTACGCCGCTCGCGCCGTGCTGTTCAACGGTCTCGGCCGGTACGACGACGCCCTGGTCGCCGCGCAAGAGGCAGCCACCGAACCGCTGGAGCTAGGTCCCACCAAGTGGGCGATCGCCGAGCTGGTCGAGGCAGCCGTGCGCAGCGGTGATACCGCCGTCGCCGTCGGCGCGTACGAGTTGCTGTCAGCCATGACACGCGCCAGCGGCACCGACTTCGCGCTCGGAGTCGCGGCGGCTAGGGGCGCCTTGCTGCG
Organism: Kribbella sp. NPDC049174; assembly: GCF_043197365.1. Classification (NCBI taxonomy): domain Bacteria; kingdom Bacillati; phylum Actinomycetota; class Actinomycetes; order Propionibacteriales; family Kribbellaceae; genus Kribbella; species Kribbella sp. NPDC049174. The sequence continues at coordinate 72,098 of NZ_JBICSZ010000011.1, forward strand.
CGACGATGTCGATGCGGAACAGCTCTACCGGGAGGCGATCGACAGGCTGGGCCGGACTAGGATCCAGGTCGAGCTGGCTAGAGCGCGACTGCTCTACGGCGAGTGGCTGCGACGTCGAAATCGCCGTGCCGACGCCCGGATTCAGCTCCGGACAGCCCACCAGTTGCTCAGCGCGATGGGCGTCGAGGCATTCGCCGACCGCGCACGACGCGAGCTGGCGGCAACGGGTGAGACGGTACGAAAACGGACGGTCGACACTCAGCAGGACCTGACCGACCAAGAGGCTCAGATCGCGCGTCTGGCCGCCGCGGGCCTCAGTAACCCTGAGATTGCCGCGGCTCTCTACCTGAGTCGACGGACGGTCGAGTGGCACCTCGGCAAGGTCTTCGCCAAGCTCGGAGTCACCACCCGACGCCAGCTGAGGCGGCATCCGTCCGTCGACCACGAAGGCGTAGCAGCGAGCCAGGCGTAGCCTGGACAGCGGCTAGTGGAGCCACCCCTTCGCAGCAAATCGACCTTCCGAGCACCAGACCGGGATTCGCCGCTGCGACGTCGGCCGGCAGTAGACCGGAGACCGGACAGGTGCTCTGGAATCCATCTGACAGTAAGCGTAAGTTGACTCGGAGAAGAGCCGCTACTCAAGGAGAGCGGCAGGCGAGCACAGTCAAAACGGCGGCACCTGGCAGTCGGGTTAGGCGTGATTATCACCGCCGCCGCTTGGATTATGAACCCTTGCGACGTGCTGTCCGATGTCATTGTCTGTGCGTCGACGGGAGTTCCTCAACGTCGTGCATGAGCACGGTCGGGAAGGGCATGCCCGTGCTCTGGGGCAACCGGCGCGTTCGCCGGACTCTCGGGCGGACGGGAAACTCGCCTGGGCTCGTTCAGCGCGCCGTTCCTGCGCGGGCGCTTTGAGTCGCAGTACGCGGAGACGACAGAGCAATGCGTGTCGTCTCCAGGAGGTCGTTGAGATGGAGAAACCCTTTACTCAATCAAACTTGGGTGATGGCCTGCGCGGCCGGGTGGAAGAGTGCGCGCTGCTGGACGAACTGGTCTCAACGATCGTCAAGGGCAAGAGCCGAGCGCTGGTGCTGCAGGGTGAGGCTGGCATCGGGAAGACCGCGCTGCTGCAGTACCTAGTCGCGTCGGCGACGGATCTGACGGTCGTTCAGGCGGCGGGGGTGGAGTCGGAGATGGAGCTTGCCTACGCCAGTCTGCATCAGCTGTGCGCACCGCTGCTCAACCGGACCGAGAAACTCCCAGCCCCGCAGCGCGATGCGCTTCAGGTTGTGTTCGGGTTGAGCGCGGGATCTCCGCCGGATCGGTTCTTGGTCGGCCTGGCTGTGCTCGGCCTTCTGTCCGAAGCGGCCGAGAAGCGTCCGCTGCTCTGTGTTGTCGACGACGCGCAGTGGTTGGATCAGGCGTCGGCGCAGACGCTTGCCTTCGTGGCCAGGCGTTTGCTGGCGGAACAGGTAGGGATCGTGTTCGCCGCCCGCGATCCGGGCGACCACCTTCGACACGTCTCAGAAATGCAGGTGCGCGGTGTGGCCGATGGCGACGCCCGCGCGCTACTGAGCTCGGCCGTGCGGTTCGTGTTGGATGAGCGAGTCCGGGAACGGATCATCGCCGAGACCCGCGGGAATCCGCTGGCGTTGCTGGAGTTGCCGCGGGGCTTGACGGCGATGCAGTTGGCGGGCGGATTCGGCCTGTTGGAGGCACAGGCACAGGCGCTGACGGGACGGATCGAGGAGGGCTTCGTCCGACGACTCGAGCCGCTCCCTCAAGACACACGCCGTCTGCTGCTGCTCGCGGCAGCGGAGCCGGTCGGTGATCCACTCCTGCTGTGGCGCGCGGCCAAGCGGCTCGGCATCGGGCTGTCGGCAGCCAAAGGGGCGGAAGCGCAGGGGCTTCTGGCGATCGGTGAACGAGTGACCTTCCGGCATCCGCTGGTGCGCTCGGCCGTGTACCGATCTGCGGTGACGGAGGAGCGTCGAGCAATCCATTTCGCGTTGGCGGAGGTGACCGATCGGGAGGACGACCCGGATCGCCGCGCGTGGCATCTGGCTGCCGCCGCGGCGGGACCTGACGAGGATGTCGCGTTGGAGCTCGAGCGCTCGGCCCGCCGTGCGCAGACGCGCGGCGGCCTCGCCGCCACTGCGGCATTTCTACGACGTGCGCTTGCGCTCACTGGCGACCCGGGCAGGCGCGCGGACAGGATCTTCGCCACCGCCGAGGCGACCTTCCAGGCCGGCGAGTTCGATGCGGCTCTCGGGCTCCTGGCCACCGCAGAAGCCGGTGAGCTCGACGAGTTCCAGCGCGCTCGGGCCGACCTGCTGCGCGGCCACATCGCCTTCGCCTCGGGTCTTGGCAGCGACGCTCCGCCGCTTCTGCTGAAGGCCGCGCGGCGGCTCGAGTCGTTCGACATGGAGCTTGCGCGCGAGACCTACTTGACCGCGTGGGGCGCGGCGGGGATGGCGGGGCAGCTCCCGGGAGAGGATGCCCGCCTGGAAGTGAGCCGGGCCGTCAAAGCCCTCCCCCGGCCACAAGGCAGACCGCGTCCGCTCGAGCTGCTGCTCGACGGCCTGGCTCTGCTGACAATTGACGGGCACGCCGCCGCGGCACCGACCTTGCAACAGGCCGCGAACGTGCTTACAAGCATTCCAGTGGAGGACGTTCTGCGGTGGGGCTGGATGGCCACGGTCGCTAGCACGGTCGTGTGGGATTTCGAGAGTCTGTACGAGATCTCCGTCAGGCAACTCCAGCTTGTCCGCGACGTCGGAGCGCTTGCGCAATTGCCGATCTATCTCTCCCAACTGGGCATAGCACTCCCGTGGATGGGCGACTTCGCGGGCACGGCCTCGCTCGTCTCGGAGACTGACGGCGCGGCGGCGGCGATCGGCAGCCCTATCGCCCCGTACACGTTGCTGAGGCTCCGGGCACTGCAAGGGCGGGAAGCCGAGGCCTCTGAGGCGATCGCGGGCGCGGTCGAGCTGGCCGCGGTCACCGGCCAGGGAATGGCGGGGGTATGGGCGCAGTGGGCGGCCGCGGTCTTGTACAACGGCCTCTCGCGCTACGAGGAGGCGATGTCGGCGGCTCGCCTAGCGGCCTCGGACACACTGAATCCGTGGATGTCCATGTGGGCGCTACCCGAGTTGGTCGAGGCGGCCGCGCGCAGACGAAACACCGAACTCGCACGGCAGGCACTCGATCGGCTTACAGAGACGACGCACCCGTGCGGCACCGATCTCGCGCTCGGCATCGAGGCACGCAGCCGGGCGCTCCTGAGCGACGGGCCGACCGCCGCCAAGCTTTATCGCGAAGCGATCGAGAGATTGAGCCGTACCCGGCTGCGGCCGGAGCTGGCCCGGGCGCACCTGCTTTATGGTGAGTGGCTTCGTAGCGAGAATCACCGGCCCGAAGCTCGCCAACAGCTACGCACAGCACACGAGATGCTCGGCAGGTTGGGGATGGAGGCATTCGCCGAGCGCGCCCGTCTCGAGCTCCTGGCGACCGGCGAGAAGGTGCGCAAAAGGACGCTCGAGACGGGCGACGATCTGACCGCCCAGGAGCGGCAGATAGCGTCGCTCGCCCGCGTTGGGCTGTCCAACCCGGAGATCGGTGAGCGGCTCTTCGTCAGTACTCGGACCGTAGAGTGGCATCTGCGCAACGTGTTCGGCAAGCTCGGGATCCGTTCTCGCCGGGAGTTGGCGAACGCACTTGCCGGCTCCGATTCGCCGGCCTGATCACTAGGCGACGTTGGAGCCCATTCCGCGGCCTGGCTCACTCTGCAGTTCGGGTGCGGCTGGAGAGCTCGAGGCCGAACTGCTGGCTGCGGTGAGGGTGACGGCGGTGGTGACCAGTCCTGCATGGCTCAAGGCTTGTGGTGTGTTGCCGAGGTGGCAGCCTGCTCTTGGGTCGTACTCCTCGCTGAGCAGACCGACGTCATTGCGGAGCGAGAGGAGGCGCTCGAACAGCTCGGTGGCTTCGTTCCCCCGGCCAATGCCGTGCAGTGCATCCGCGAGCCAGAAGGAGGCGGCCAAGAAGGTGCCTTCGCTACCCGGTACGCCGTCCACGTTGTGGCCGTCATCGCTGACGGCGTACCGCAGTACCAGCCCGTGGTCGGTCAGGTCGCGCTGTATCGCTTCGACGGTGGCGACCATCCGCGGGTCTGTCCACTGGAGGAGGCCGTAGCGCGGCAGCAGCAAGGCGGCCGCGTCGAGTCTCGGGGACCCGTAGGACTGGGTGAACGCCGGATGTGCGGCGTGATAGCCGCGGTCGGAGATCTCTCGTGCGATGGTGCGACGCAGAGCCCTGAGTCGTCCGAGCTGCTGCGGCTCCTGGGCACTGTGCTGGGCGAGGGTTCGGACGGTGCGGTCGACGCCGACCCAGGCCAGGAGCTTGGAGTGGAGGAAGTGGCGCCGCGGGCCGCGGACTTCCCACAGCCCGTGGTCGGGGTCCTGCCAGTGGCTCTCGATCTGGTCGAGCAGGATGCGTTCCAGCATCTCCTGGTCGTTGGCATCCGGCACGCCGGCGTCCCGGGCCGTCGCCAGAATGTCGAGGACCTCGCCCCAGACGTCGTTCTGCTGCTGGGTGGCCGCACCGTTCCCGACCCGTACCGGCGTGGAACCGGCGTGCCCGGGTAGCCAGTCAAGGGTCTCTTCGTGGAGGTCGCCGGCGCCGTCGACGGCGTACATGATCTGCAGGCCGGAGGGGCTGTCGATGATGGTGCGCAGCAGCCAGTCGCGCCATTCTTCGGCTTCTCTGAGGTAGCCGGTGGCAAGGAGTGCCTGCAGCGTGAATGTTGCATCGCGCAACCAGGAATACCGGTAGTCCCAGTTGCGGGACCCGCCGATCCGCTCGGGCAGAGAGGTGGTGGCAGCGGCCAGAATGCTCCCCGTAGGGGCATACGTGAGTGCCTTCAGGATGATGAGCGACTGCATGACTTCGCTATCCCAGGGGCCGCTATAGGTCGAGCGGCTTGCCCAATCGGTCCAGAATACGGTGGTCATTGTTAGCGCGGAGCCGGCGCTCGGGGCCGGTTCCCGGGCTTCGCCCACGGCCGCGTAGGTGAGTGTGAAGGAGACCCGCTCGCCTGCGTTGACGATGAAGGCACCGGTCCAGGATCCGTCAGCAGGGCTCAAGTGAACGCTGCTCTCGAGCCACAGTTCGTCCTCGCCGGAAGCCGCGACCAGTTGCCCGCGAGCGCTGTACAGGGTCGGGATGTTCTTGCCGTAACCCATCCGTGGCGCGATCCGGGTCCGCATCGCAACTGTGCCGACCAGGCCGTCCACGATTCGCACCACCATCGGTGCGGGGGAGCCCGGGACCATCAGATCGGTGACGCGGACCATGCCATCGGGTGTGGTCCATTCCGTTTCCAGGACAAGGGTGTTGGTGCGATACCGACGCCGGCTGCATCTCTGTCGACCGAAGGGCGCGAGAGTCCACTGTCCGTGGCCGGCGTCCCCTAGGAGCGCTGCACAGACGGCAGGGGAGTCGAAGCGCGGCAGACTCAGCCAGTCGATCGCGCCATCCTTGCTGACCAAGGCAGCCGTGCGCAGGTCGCCGATCAGGGCGTAGTCCTGAATCTGCCGCGTCATGGTCGCCCCTTGGTCCGGTTCGGGTACTAGGCCCACAGCGTCAACGGCAGAGTGACGCAGTCGCCCCCGTGTAACGCACTGGGCCTGGCACCCTGGGCCGAATCCCCGTGTTTAACGGCAAATCGGCGAGTGACACGAACGGGGCCACCCAGGGTGCAAACAAACCCAGGGTCAAACACGGGGGCGAACTCGCGAACGCACCGCCAGGCTCGTGTCATCACCAGAACAGCCCCCGATCAAGGAGACGACATGGCTATCACCACCGAGAGGCCGGCAAGTGACACTGCGGTCCGGCCGTTCAGGATCGAGGTTCCGGAGGCGGATCTCGAGGACCTGCGGGCCCGCGTCCTGGCCACCCGCTGGCCGGACCGGGAGACCGTCGAAGATCTGTCGCAGGGCACCCCGCTGGCGGCGAGTCAGGCGCTCGCGCGTTACTGGGCGACGGAGTACGACTGGCGCAAGTGTGAGACGCGGTTCAACTCGTTCCCGCACTTCCTCACCGAGCTCGACGGGCTCGACATCCACTTCCTGCATGTCCGTTCCAAGCACGAGGACGCTCTGCCGCTCCTGGTCTGCCACGGCTGGCCGGGGTCGATCGTCGAGCAGTTGAAGATCATCGAGCCGCTGACGGATCCGACGGCGCACGGCGGTCAGGCGTCGGATGCCTTCCACCTGGTCATTCCCTCGATGCCGGGCTACGGCTACTCCGGCAAGCCCACGAGCACAGGCTGGGGCCCGGGCCGCATCGGCCGCGCGTACGTCGAACTGATGCGGCGCCTCGGCTACACGAGGTTCGCCGCGCAAGGTGGCGACTGGGGCTCCGTCATTGTCGACCTGATGGCCTTGGATGCGCCGCCGGAGCTGGTCGGCATCCACGCCAACATGCCCGGGACGGTCCCGCCCGAGCTCGACGCGGTACTCGCCGCCGGCGGGGAGGCGCCGTCAGGTCTCTCTGATGACGAACGGGCTGCCTGCGACCAGCTGAGCTTCTTCTACAAGCACGCCTACTACGCCTATTTCATGGGGGATCGTCCGCAGTCGCTCACCGGGATTGCCGACTCGCCGGTCGGGCTGGCGGCGTTCATGCTCGACCACGACGCGGCCTCGCTGGCGATGATCTCCCGGAGTTTCGACGGCGTGCCGGAGGGTCTGACGCCCGATGACGTGCTCGACAACATCACGCACTTCTGGCTGACGAACTCGGGTGTGTCTGCGGCCCGGATCTACTGGGAGAACAAGTTCTCGTTCTTCGCCGCCAAGGGCGTCACCATTCCGGTCGCCGTGAGCGCCTACCCCGACGAGCTCTACCAGGCTCCACGGAGCTGGGCGGAGAAGGCGTACCCCAAGCTCGTGCACTACAACAGGCTCGAAAAGGGCGGGCACTTCGCCGCCTGGGAACAGCCGGAGTCGTTCATTGACGAGGTTCGCACCGGCCTGCGGTCGCTTCGCTAACTGACCCGCCGGAACGTCCGCAGATGTGCCCCGCTCGGCGGGACGACCGATCGGCTCACCCGATCCAGTCGGCCCCGCCGAGTCGCGGCCGCGGATCATCCAGCCAAGAAGAGGAGGGCAGCCTCATGGCAGCCCAATCGCACGAGCCAGTCCACCCCGATCCTGCCCCGATCCGACTCCCCATCCAGGGCGAACTGCCCTCCTTCGCCGGTGCGACCGGATGGCTCAACTCGCCACCGCTGACGGAGGTCCGCCTGCGAGGAAGAGTTGTCCTGGTCAACTTCTGGACCTATACCTGCATCAACTGGCTGCGTCAGCTCCCCTACCTGCGGGCTTGGGCCGCGAAGTACGCCGGCCAGGGGCTGGTGGTGATCGGCGTACACACGCCCGAGTTCGGATTCGAGCGTGACATCGACAATGTCGTGCGGGCCGTGCGGCAGATGAAGATCGAGTATCCGGTTGCGATCGACAGCGACTACGCGGTGTGGACCGCCTTTGGCAACCTCTACTGGCCGGCTCTGTACTTCGGAGACGCCGACGGTCTGCTCCGGCAGCGCCATTTCGGCGAAGGCAAGTACGAGCTGTCGGAGAAGGTCATCCAGCAACTGCTCGCCGACGCGGGCTCCACCAACACGGGCCGTGGGTTGGCGTCGGTCGATGCACGTGGTGCCGAGGCGCCGGCTGACTGGGCCAGCCTGAGATCGCAAGAGACCTACCTCGGCTACGCACGCACTCAGGGGTTCGCATCAACAGGCGGCGTTGTGCCGGGAAAGCCTCACATCTACACCGCCCCTCTCGCGCTCAAACTCAACCACTGGGCCCTGTCAGGGGACTGGACGATGACGGAACAGGCCACCGCCCTGAACGCCGCGAACGGGAGCATCGTCTGCCGCTTCCACGCCCGCGACCTTCACCTGGTCATGGGACCAGCGGTACCGGGAACGTCCGTGCGATTCCGCGTGCTCATCGACGGACAACCGCCGGGCGCGGCGGGCGGGGCCGATGCCGACAACCAGGGCCACGGCACGGCAACTGAACAGCGGTTGTACCAACTCGTTCGCCAACCTGGCCCGGTCGCCGACCACACCTTCGAGATCACCTTTCTCGATCCCGAGGTCGAGGCCTACGCATTGACCTTCGGCTAGACCAGGGAGATCCGGCCATGCCTCACCAAGATCCAGACGAAGCCGAGACGAACACGACCAAAGCACAAGGGACCACAGGCCACCAGCGGCGGAGAGTACAGGTTTGGTTCGGGCGGCGAGTGATCGCAGAACTCGTCGCCGAGCCGACCGTCGCGAACCAGTACGCCGCGGCAATGGACCGGCGCTTCGCCGGTCTGCGGATCACCAACGAGCCCGCAGCTGGCGCAACCTGATCCCCAGAGCAATGCCGACGCCTGTCCGATCATGCACTTGCGAGCCGCCCACACTGTTCCGGGGCCCCCGGAACCCAGCAGTCCGGTGGGCGGGCGTTTCGAGTCTCCTCAGCGCCCGCCCGCCGTTCCACCAAGCCAGCCACAAGACCCGGAAGTCCACGCCATGGAGCTCTGCAGCAGCAACACGGACACATCCGATGCCTGCTCGTCCGCCTCGAGCTGGGATGAGGTGGCTCGGGCACACTCCGCACGCGTCTATCGTCACGCCTACCGGCTCACCGGAAACCGGCCCGACGCCGAGGACCTCACCCAAGAGGTCTTCGTCCGTGTGTTCCGCAGCCTGGCAAGCTACACGCCCGGAACGTTTGAGGGCTGGTTGTACCGCATCACCACCAACTTGTTCCTCGACCGGGTTCGTCGGCGCCGCGGCATTCGGCTCGTACCGCTCGCTGACACCTTGCAACCTCTCGCAGTACGAACCCCTGACCAAGACCTCGAGGACCGCACGTTCGATCCCGATATACGGTCCGCGCTGGACGCCCTGACTCCGGGCTACCTGGCAACCATCGTCCTCCACGACGTCGACGGCCTGACGTATCGAGAGATCGCCGCGACGCTCGGCATCGAGTGCGGCACGGTGGCCAGCCGCCTGCACCGCGCCCGCGCACAGCTGCGAGACACGCTCGCCCACCGGACTCCGCACCACACCGTTAGTACGCTGGAGCAGCCGGGGTCGCTGCCCGTGTAACTGCCAGCGATCCGCGAGCGAGAGTCAGAGAGGCGGCGGCTGGCCGGCAGCACCTTGCTCGCCCTGCGCCTTATGAGACCTGCGCGGTGCCGCCATCGTTCGCCCAGGTGACGGTCTTCGCGGAGTGCGACGATGTGTCGTGTTTTGGAGCGCTAGCGATCACCCGTGGCCGCTTGCCGCGCGGGCCTTCGATCATGCCGGCTTCCTTCAGTGCTGCGATGGCTCGGCTCACGGTGCCGGTTGAGACCCGGTATTGAGCTCGGATCGTCTCATTCGAGGGCAGCTGTGAACCGACCCGATAGTCGCCGCGCTCGATCGCTTCCCGCAGGTCGGCGAGGACTCGCTCGTACGGCGTACGCGGCGGGCGCTGCATTGGATCCGGCATTGGGATCGTCGTCGCAATGCTGCCGGCCGCGCGGCGGTCAGCCTCCTCAAGCCAGGCGGCATAGAACCTCAGTGTGGTGCCGCCGCTCGCGTGACCGAGGCGCCCGGAAACCGTCTTGAGGTCGACTCCGGCGGACAGCAGTTCTGTCGCTGAGTAGTGCCTGAGCGAGTGGATCCTGGTGCTGCGTAGACCGTTTCGGGCGGCGAGTCGCCTGTACCGCTGGGTGACAGTGTCCGGCTTCATTGGCGCGGAGAAGTCCGGTTCCAAGGAGAAAACGTAGGAGTCTCGTGTGAGGTTCACGCCGAGTGATCGGCATTGCTCTTCACTGGCCTTCTGATGCGCGCGCAGGAGGTCGACCGTGTAGGGATCGATCGACAGCCGGCGGTCCTGATCGCCCTTCGTCGATTTCTCCCGCAGCTTCCGTGTCAGGGCAGTGTCGATCGCAACTTTTCCTCGTTCGAGGTCGATGTCCGACCAGCGCAGAGCGCACAGTTCGCCGCGGCGACATCCAGTTACCATGACGACCCACAGGAGCGTTCCCCATGCAGGGGACTTCCAGGCTTCGTTGAGGATCGCCGCCGCTTCGCTTTGGTTTGGGGGATCAGGAGTTGTCCGCTTGGCTGCGGGGGGTTGTGCGAGTTCAGCGGGATTGACGTTGAGGTACTTCCACCGCACGCCGCGCTGGCCGGCACCGGCCAAGACGAAGTGGATCTGTCGGACAGACCTAGCTCCAAGCGGAACGCACATGTGGTTACGTCCTCTGCGCCCATTGCACAGGTGTTTGCACTTCCGCAGCCGGGCGTAGAACCTCTCCAACAGCTCGGGGTCGAGCCTGGCGAACTGCGTCGAGCCGAACACGGGCTCGATGTACTTCCTGTTGAGGCCTTCGTAGCGTTCGCGGGTGCTGTCCTCCAGTTCGGCTACCTCGAACCACTTTTCGATGAGCTGGCTGACCGAGATCTTGCTCTTTGGGTGGCGCTGTTCGTCGACCTGGTTGAGCAGCTTCGTCAGCTCGACTTCGGCCGCGGCGTCGGTGTCGTAGAGGGGACTCTTGAGCTGCCGACGGTTGCCCGTCAAGGGATCGGAACCAGCGGATACGACGGCGCGGAACTTGCCGCGGAACTCTTCTATATGTCCCCTGCGGCGCTTCCCCATGACGGCAGCTTAGGCGTTCCTGTTCCACAAACTGTTCCACAAACGACCCAGGGCACATGCCGGGTGAGGCATGTGCCCTGGTCATGAGAGGCGCGCCCGGCAGGATTCGAACCTGCGACCAACGGATTAGAAGTCCGACGCTCTATCCAGCTGAGCTACGGGCGCGTGGCAGGGAAGAGTCTCTCAGATGGGAGGTGAATCGTGCGCGTGGGTTATCGGTGGGCGGGTCGAAGTACAGGCTTGTCGTTCCATCCCGGTAACGCTGCGTGGGCGGTCCTGCCACCGGATCGGCTCTCCAACTAGGCTGCGGGCATGAGTTACCCCTCACCAGGCCCGGCCGGCTCGCCGCAACCCGCGGCAGGGTCGGCGTACTCGCCCGGCGGACCCTACCCGCAGCCGAACGTCCTGGGCAGCCATCCGGTCCCCGGCCAGCGGCGCAACCAGGGCATCCTGATCGGCATCGTGATCGCGGTCGTGTTCGCGATCGCGGGTCTGGTGATCTTCAGCATCGTGGCCAAGTCGACCGGCGCGGGCGGCTTCACCTGGGGCCTGGTGTTCGCGTTCGTCCCCGTCGTCCCGGTGATCGCGCTGTATCTCTGGCTGGACCGGTACGAACCGGAGCCGACCAAGTACATTCTGTTCGCGCTCTGCTGGGGTGCCTTCATCGCGACCCTGGTGGCGCTGTTCATCAACACCAAGGTGTCCATGCTGCTGGAGGAGACCGGTAGCGGCGGCTTCCGGTCGGCCGTGTTCGTCGCGCCACCGGTGGAGGAGTTCGCCAAGGGCGCCGTGATCCTCCTGCTGGCGCTGATCCGGCGCAAGGAGTTCGACGGCATCATCGACGGCCTGGTGTACGCCGGGATGGTCGGTGTCGGCTTCGCCTTCACCGAGAACATCCTCTACTACGGCCGCATCTTCAGTGAGCTCTCCCAGGAGGCCGGCAGCGACGCCGGTCTGCGCGGTGTGTTCGTACTGTTCTTCCTGCGCGGCTTCCTGTCCCCGTTCGCGCATCCACTCTTCACCTCGTTCACCGCGATAGGTATCGGGATAGCGGTCCGACATCGCAGTACGGCGGTCCGCTTCCTGGCCCCGCTCGTCGGCTACCTGACCGCCGTGCTCGCCCACGGCCTGTGGAACGCGGTCGCGAGCTGGGCCAACGGCACCGGCTTCCTGATGGCCTACCTGTTCCTGATGGTGCCGATCTTCATCGGCATGGTCGTCTTCGCCCTGGTGATGCGGTCCCGGGAAGGGAAGATGATCGCGTCCCGGCTGTACGACTACGTCCGATTCGGCTGGCTGGTCGCCCCCGACGTACCGCTGATCGCGACACTGCGCGGCCGCAAGGCGCTGCGGCAGAACGCGAAGCGGTACGGCGCCGAGGCCGAAGCGGCCGCGAAGGCGTTCCAGCAGAACGCGACCGACCTGGCCTACCTGCGGGACAAGATCGTCCGCCAGGTGATCGGGCCGGACGCGCTGCAGACCGAGAAGCGGCTGCTGGACGAGCTGCGGGCCCGGCGGCCGAGTGTGCCGTTCCCGCCGATGCCCGCCTTCGCCCAGGCGGCACCTCAGTTCCCGGGGCCGGGTGGACCGCAGGGGCCGCCGTCTCTGGGCCCGCCTCCGCCGGTGCCGGGCGGTCCGCCGCCCGGTGGTTATCCACCCGCTCAGGCGGGATATCCCTCGGGTCAAGCCGGTTACCCAGCGAGCCAGTCCGGTTACCCACCGGGACCCCCTGGTCAGCAAGGACCGCCGGGGGGATACGGTCCGTATCCACCATCGCAGTGACTGCCACCCGTCCACGCCGCCACACGGGGATGACGATGACTTTGCTTCTGCGCTGTCCGACCGGGCACTCTGTGCTCGTGGGCGGACACCGTGGCTGACACCAGGTCAGCAGCTGGTGAGGGTTCGGAGCCGCGGGTTCCGGACCGGGATCAGCCTGCCCAGGAGCTGGCGAACCTGATCGCCCAATCGGATGCCAAAGGCAAAGGTTTCTGGCGCCGCCGGCGCCGCAAGCCGGCCGGCACCCCGGAAGCCCCGCCAGCTGGTACGACGCCCGCCGCCGCCGAGCCGAAGCCGACCGAGCCCGCGGCCGAGGCGAACGCGGAGTCCACAGCCACCGCGACCCAGGCGCCCGAGGCTCAGACGACGGAATCCCAGTCGTCCGAGGCTCGGTCAACCGATGTTCAGGCGTCCGATGCTCAGGCGTCCGATGCTGCGGCGTCCGATGCTCCGGCGTCCGAGACCGGCGCCGCCGCGGCGCCTGACGTGAAGGCGGGCTCTGAGAAGCCAGCCGATGATTCGGCCAAGCAGTCGGCCGCACCGCCGGCCGCTGAAGATACGGCAGGCGGTGCGGCAGACGCCTCGGCTGGTGAAGCTCAGGACGCCGAGTCGTCGGCTGCCGACGTACCCGATGGCAAGGACGCCGCCACCGCCGAGCAGCCTGCTGGCGACGAATCGCCTGCGGAGGAAGCTCCTGCCGCGGAAGCTACCGCTGAGGGATCCGCTGCAGGCGAGCCTGTGGCGGAGAAGGCTGCCGCCGAGTCGGCTGAGGCTGAGGCGTCGCGCCCGGCCGTAGGCGTCGTGTACGAGCCGGACGAGTCTCCGGACGGCTTCCCGCTGGAGTTCGGCAACATCATCGTCGGCCTCCCGAAGCAGTCCGGTGCGGTCGGCGCAGCTGAGCAGGCCCAGGCGGTAGCTGACCCGTCTGCACAGAGCGGACCCGCGAACGAGCCCGCCGAGGCGGCACAAGAGGCCTCAGAAGCCACCCCAGAGGCATCCGACAAGCCCACCCCGGCCGACGCCGCTGAGTCGACCCCGACCGGCGACAAGGCCCACCCAGCGCCGTCGGACGACGAAACCGCCCCCGCCGAGCCCGCCGCGACAGCTGCGTCCACAGAAGCAGACTCCACCGACGAGCAGCCGGAGGCCTCTGGAGAGTCCGACGCGATCTCCGAGCAGTCGGAGGACTCCGCGCAGTCCGACGCGGCCGCCGAGGCTGAAGCGGGGCTGGAGTCCACGGACGAGCAGTCCGCTGATGACCAGCCGGCTGCTACAGATGCCGAGGCGGCGTCGGGCGAGGCCGACGAGACACCTGAGCAGTCCGAGGCATCTGAGCAGTCCGGAACGGCTGAGCGGTCCGACGCGGCGCCTGCGGACAACGGAGCAGCTTCCAGCGAGCCCGAGGCCGCAACCGAGCAGCCCGAGGGCACTGACCAGGCTCAGGCAGCAGAACAGGCCGAGGCGACGTCCGAGGGATCCGAAGCGACGGACGAACAGCCCGGCGGGGCGTCTGGTGCCGACGGGGCAGAGTCTGACGGCGACGAGCCTACTGACGTAGAGGCTGAGGGCTCGGCCGAGCAGCCGGACGTGGAGTCCGACCCGGCCGAGCAGCCCAACGAGGGATCTGAGTCCGAGGACGCCGGGGCCGAGGATGAGCAGACGGTTGGCGTGGAGGCTGAGGGTTCGGCTGAGGAGCCGGCCGACGCTGCTGACCAGTCCGCCGAGCCTGGCGAGGGGTCTGCGTCCGAGGACGCGGAGTCCGATGGCGAGCAGTCGGCCAGCGCGGAGGCTGAGGAATCAGCTGAGCAGCTGGACGGAGCGGTGGATCAGCCCGGTGCGGAGTCCGCGGCCGATGGCGCGGGGTCCGATGGCGAGTCGGCTGACGCTGAGGCTTCAGGCGGGCAGGCGGCGGCGGGGGACGAGCAGGCCGGCGCGGAAGGTGAGGGCTCGGCCGAGCAGTCGGGCGCGGATGCCGACGAGGCCGGCGCGGCGGCGGCTTCCGGTGGGGCAGAGGCTGGTGGTGAGCAGTCGGCTGGTGCGGAGGGTGACGAGGCTCAGTCGGCTGAGGATCCTGACGAGTCGGTTGAGGAGCCTGAGGAGCTGACTGCTGCTCAGATGGCTGAGCGGGTGGCTGCTGAGCAGGCTGCTATGGCGTTGATTACGGCGCTGATGCGGTTGCGGGGGGCTCTGGCTACGAGTCAGTTGCCGATTGATGTGGTGGGGGCCGACGAGGCTCGGCAGCAGCAGAAGGCGATGCTGGATCAGCTGGACGACTACATCCTGCCGCGGCTGGTGCAGCTCGAGGCTCCGGTGCTTGCAGTTGTCGGTGGGTCGACCGGTGCGGGCAAGTCGACGCTGGTGAACACCATCATCGGCAAGGTCGTCAGCGAGCCTGGCGTACTGCGCCCGACCACTCGCTCGCCTGTCTTGATTCACCACCCGGCCGACGCGGAGTGGTTCGCCGGCGACCGAGTGCTGCCCGGTATGGCGCGGTCCAGCGGCGACCGCCCGGGTGGAACGGAGGACCCGGGCCAGTTGCGGTTGGTTGCCGCCGACACCGTTCCGCAGGGGCTCGCGATCCTGGACGCCCCCGACATCGACTCGGTCGTCGAGGCGAACCGGGATCTCGCCACGCAGCTTCTGGCCGCGGCGGACCTCTGGCTGTTCGTCACCACGGCCGCCCGGTACGCCGACGCCGTACCGTGGGACTTCCTGCAGAGCGCGTCCGACCGCAGTACGGCGGTCGCCGTGGTGCTGGACCGGGCACCGGAAGACACCATCGACGACATCACCGGGCACCTCGCGCAGATGTTGCTCGAGCGTGGGCTGGGTGATTCGCCGTTGTTCTCGATCCGGGAGACGGTTGTCGACGGCAACGGCATGCTGCCGTCCGATACCGTTGCCTCGATCAAGGACTGGCTGATCGACCTGGCGGCCGACGCGGAGGCGCGCGCGGCAGTCGTCCGCCGTACCCTGCACGGTGCCGTCACCGCGATGGTCAAGAAGACCCCGCCGTTCGCGGCCGCGGTCAAGGCCCAGGCCGAAACATTGATCGAGCTGCGGTCGACGGCCGAGACGGCGTACGACCGGGCCGTCAAGGACATCGCGAAGGCGACGCAGGACGGCACGCTGCTGCGCGGAGAGGTGCTGGCCCGCTGGCAGGAGTTCGTCGGCACCGGCGAACTGCTGAAAGGCCTGCAGACCAACGTCGGCCGGTTGCGCGACAAGATGAAGGCGTCGGTCGTCGGCAAGCCGCCGCCGACCCGGGATCTCAACGACGCGGTCGAGTCCGGCCTGGAGTCGTTGCTGCGCGAGCACGCCGAGGCGGCCGCCGAACGAGCCGAGGAGTCGTGGCAGTCGACGGCCCCGGGCCGCCAGTTGCTCGCCGTGGGCGATCGTGACCTGGGCCGGATGTCGAAGGACTTCCCGGCCGCGGCCGGACGCGCGGTCCGCGACTGGCAGGGCTATGTGCTCGACCTGGTCCGCAAGGAGGGCGCCGACAAGCGCTCGACCGCCCGCATCCTCGCGTACGGCGTGAACGGCCTGGGCCTCTCGCTGATGGTGGTGATCTTCGCGAGTACGGCGGGGATCACCGGTGCCGAGGTGGGTGTGGGCGCCGGAACCGCCGTGGTCGGGCAGAAGTTGCTGGAGGCAGTCTTCGGCGATCAGGCCGTTCGGACCCTGGTGACCAAGGCCCGCGAAGATTTAGACGGTAGGGTTCATGCTCTGATGGATGCTGAATTCGCCCGCTATCTGGCTGTCCTCGACCAGCATCCGGTCGATCCCGAGGCGGCCAGGCAACTGACGGAGGCCGCGCGCGCGGTGGAGGACTGCACGTGACGGGAATTGTGGATACGGTCAAAGGCCTGGTGAGGGGCTCGACCGATGTCCTGACGAAGATCGAGGCGCTGGAGGCGGCCGCGGAGGCCGGCCAGGGCCGGCTGGACCCGGTGGTACTCACCGAGGCCACGCAGATCGTGGAGCGGGCCGGACATCGGCTCAGGATGTCCGGCGAGCTGACCGTGGTCGCGCTGGCCGGTGCGACAGGTTCCGGCAAGTCGTCGCTGTTCAACTCGATGACCGGTCTCGACCTGGCCGCGATCGGTACCCGCCGGCCGACCAGCTCGATGCCGCTCGCCTGCGTGTGGGGTGAGGAGCCGGCCGGCGAAGTGCTGAACTGGCTGGGGATCCCGCGTCGTCACCAGGTGCAGCACCGCAGCTCCCTGGAGGAAGCGCAGTCGGAAGACCTGGATGGTCTGGTCCTCCTCGACCTGCCCGACCATGACTCGACCGAGGTCGAGCACCGCTTGATCGTCGACCGGCTCGTCGAGCTGGTCGACATGCTCGTGTGGGTGGTCGATCCGCAGAAGTACGCCGACGCCGCGCTGCACAACCGCTACATCAAGCCGTTCGCCTCGCACTCCGGTGTGATGGTGTTCGCGCTGAACCACATCGACAAGCTCACGCCGGACCAGCGCAAGAGCTGCCTCAACGACCTCGACCGGCTGCTCAAGGCGGATGGCCTCAAGTCGCCGAACGTGGTGGCCACCTCCGCGGTGAGCGGCGACGGCCTGGACGAGCTGCGTGCCCTGCTGGTCAAGCGGGTCAACAACAAGCGGGCCGCGCGTGAACGGCTCGCCGCTGATGTCGATCGTGTGGCGGACCGGATGGCAAGCCAGTGTGGCAATGCCAAGACTCCGGAGATCGCCAAGAGCGACATCACCGAGCTCGTCGACGCACTGTCCGACGCGAGCGGTGTCCCGGTCGTCGTCGATGCGGTACGCCGTTCCTACCTGCAGCGTGCTGGTGCCGCGACAGGGTGGCCGGTGACCAAGTGGCTCGGTCGGTTCCGGCCGGATCCGCTGCGACGGTTGCACCTGGATCAGGTGTCGAGGCAACAAGGCAAGGCGCTGCGCAAGTCTGCGTCCCACGAGGTCGCGATCGCCCGATCTTCGTTGCCTGCGGCAACACCGGTGCAGCGGGCCCGGATGGACACCGCCGTCCGCACCATCACCAACAAGGCCGCCGAAGGGCTGTCCCGCCCGTGGGCCGACTCGGTTCGCACGGCGATCCGCCGCCGCGAGGAGTCGCTCGGCGACGAGCTCGACCAGGCAGTTGCCCGGACCGACCTGGGGGCGAGCAACAACCCCGGTTGGTGGAGCGCCATGCGGTTCGTCCAGTGGGTGCTGTTCCTGGTGGCGCTCGGCGGTGGGCTGTGGCTCGCCGCGTTGGCCGTGTTCGGCTTCCTGCAGTTGGACGATCCGCCGCTGCCGGAGTGGAACGGCATCCCGTACGCCACGATCATGCTGATCGGCGGCGCCGTCCTGGGAGTCTGCGTCTCGTTCGCCTGCCGCCTCTTCGCCACCAGCGGAGCCGCCCGCCGCGGCCGCCTGGTCGCCAAGGCGCTGCGCACCGAACTGGAAAAGGTTGCCGACAGCCACGTTGTGGCGCCGGCCCGCGAAGAGCTCGCCGCCTACACCACCTGCCGCGACAGCCTGACCACCGCGCGCCGCTAGATCGCCACCGTCCTGGACTTTGCAGGAGGTGCAGGGCGACCGAGGGAGCGTGCCCGGTGGACGATCGTGGAGCGCCGACCGGGGAGCGCCTTGCGCAGGCACACCCCGGTCGGAGGCATCGGTGGTCCGCGGGGGAGCGCCTTGTACATGCACTCCCCGGCGGAAGACGTCGGTGGTCTGCGGGAGAGCGCCTTGTACCTGCACTCCCCGGCGCGACACGTCGGTGGTCTGCGGATGCTCCGCTTGGGTCAGACCTCTGCGTCGGGTGCGTACTGGGCCATGGAGATCTTGGCGGCTTCCGCGAGGTCGGCTTCTGAGGTGGTGCCGGAGGAGCGGATCGCTTCGATCCAGACGCGGACCGACTGCTCGTTGTACTTGATGACCTCGGGGGAGTTGGACATCTCGACCGGGTCGGTGTCCTCGTCGAGCTCGCCGTCGACGTAGAGAGCGAGGCCGAGCAGGCCGCCGTCCCAGCCCGGGCCGACCCAGAGCGCTCCGGAGCCGCCGGGGGCCGGGGCTTCGCCCATCGAGTGCTCGAGCTCCAGCTCGGTCGAAGCGCCGGGGCCTGGGAGCAAACGGAGCTCGAGCAGACTGGTCGGGCCGCCGAAGGTGACCTTGAACCGCTTCGGCGGCTCGCACTCCAGGATCTCGCCGCCGGCGTTCTGCTCCAGCTGGAAGGTGCCGCCGACCTTCAGGTCGCCGGAGACCGGCAGGAACCAGCGCCGCATCCGCTCCGGATCCGTCAGCGCGTCCCAGAGCTCCTCGGGCTCGGCCTGGTACGACCGGCGCATCACGACGGTGACCGTCTCGCCGGTCCGGCTGACTTCGCGCTGAACCGCGTTGATGTGCTCGAGGATGTCGATCACGGCTGTTTCCC
Organism: Kribbella sp. NPDC049174; assembly: GCF_043197365.1. Taxonomy (NCBI): domain Bacteria; kingdom Bacillati; phylum Actinomycetota; class Actinomycetes; order Propionibacteriales; family Kribbellaceae; genus Kribbella; species Kribbella sp. NPDC049174. The sequence continues at coordinate 90,988 of NZ_JBICSZ010000011.1, forward strand.
TCTCGTGTCCGGCTGTTGTGCAGCCCAGAATGCCGCTCATCACTTATATAAGTCAAGACTGAGATAGTCATGCCGCCTCCGACTCCCGGGTGGTGGGGGTGAGCGGGATCGAAGCGGCCGTGAACTCGTCGGCCGGGAATGGTGAAGCGGTCGCCTCCGCCGGGCCGGACGAAGGTACGACGCCCAGCGCGCCGGCGGACGCGGCCGGCTCGAAAGAGGTTGCCTCGCCGGCGGTGGCTGACGCGGTGACTGGGCGTGGCGGGTTCTTGGTGAAGGTCGTCGTACCCCGGGTGAGGTCGTGGCCGAGGGAGAAGGCCTCCAGGACGACGCGGCTGCGCGATTCGCCGGTTTCGTCGGTCCATTCGTGGGTTCGCAGCCGGCCGCTGACGATGACCGGCTGGCCGACATGCACCGATTCGAAGGCGTTCTGGGCCAGGGCACGCCAGCACTCGACGGCGAACCAGGTCGTCGGTTTGTCGACGTACGTGCCGAGAGTGCGGTCGTACTGCCGTGGTGTCGAGGCGATCCGGAACGTCACCCGGGCCGTCTGTCCGCCGATCTCCTTGAAATCCGGTTCGCTGCCGACCCAGCCCTGCACTGTCACATAGGTCTCGCCGAGGCTCATGATGGCCACCTTCCGTCCGATCGCGGATGCGCTGTCACCGGAGAAGATGCAGGCGGCGCGGCACGTTCCCTGGGACCGATTCCTGATCTGTGGACAACTGAGAGGGCGGGTTGGGTTCAGGTGGGGGCGAGCACATAGGCTCTGGGGTATGGCGGATTTCATCTACACCCTTCGCAACGTCCGGAAGGCACACGGCGACAAGGTCGTTCTCGACAACGTCACGCTGAACTTCCTGACCGGTGCGAAGATCGGCGTGGTCGGGCCCAACGGCACCGGTAAGTCCTCGCTGTTCAAGATCATGGCGGGGCTCGATCAGCCCTCCAACGGCGAAGCGCGGCTGGCCGAGGACGCGACGGTGGGAATCCTGCTGCAGGAGCCGCCGCTGACCGAGGGCAAGACGGTTCTGGAGAACGTCGAGGAAGGCGTCGGCGACACCAAGCAGAAGCTGGACCGCTTCAACGAGATCTCCGCCGAGCTGGCCGACCCCGACGCGGACTACGACACGCTGCTCGCCGAGATGGGCGATCTGCAGACCGAGCTGGACCACCGCAACGCGTGGGACATCGACGCCCAGCTCGAGCAGGCGATGGACGCGCTGCGCTGTCCGCCGGCCGACGTGCTGGTGGACAACCTGTCCGGTGGTGAGCGTCGCCGGGTCGCACTCTGCAAGCTGCTGCTGCAGCAGCCCGACCTGTTGCTGCTCGACGAGCCGACCAACCACCTGGACGCCGAGTCCGTGCAGTGGCTGGAGTCGCACCTGCAGAAGTACCCGGGCGCCGTCATGGCGATCACCCACGACCGGTACTTCCTGGACAACGTTGCCGAGTGGATCCTGGAGATGGACCGCGGCAAGACCTACGGCTACGAGGGCAACTACTCGAAGTACCTGGAGACCAAGCAGGAGCGGCTCGTCGTCGAGGGCCGCAAGGACGCCAAGCGGCAGAAGATCCTGGAGCGCGAGCTCGAGTGGGTCCGGTCGAACGCGAAGGCCCGGCAGACCAAGAGCAAGTCCCGCCTGGCCCGGTACGAGGAGCTCGCGGCCGAGGCGGAGCGCGCCCGCAAGGTGGACGTCGACGAGATCAACATCCCGCCGGGTCCGCGGCTGGGCAGCACCGTGCTCGAGGTCAGCAAGCTGGAGAAGGGCTTCGGCGACCGCAAGCTGATCGACGGCCTGAGCTTCTCGCTGCCCCGGGCCGGCATCGTCGGCATCGTCGGCCCGAACGGTGTCGGCAAGTCGACGCTGTTCCGGATGATCGTCGGCGAGGAGCAGCCGGACGCGGGCAGCCTCAAGTTGGGCGAGACGGTCAAGATCTCCTACGTCGACCAGTCGCGCGGCGGCCTGGACCCGAAGAAGACCGTCTGGCAGATGGTGTCCGACGAACTCGACTTCATCAAGGTCGCGAACTTCGAGGTGCCGAGCCGGGCGTACGTCGCCTCGTTCGGCTTCAAGGGTCCGGACCAGCAGAAGCCGACCGGCGTCCTGTCCGGCGGTGAGCGGAACCGGCTGAACCTGGCGCTGACGCTGAAGATGGGTGGCAACCTGCTGCTGCTCGACGAGCCGACCAACGACCTGGATGTGGAGACCCTGCAGTCGCTGGAGGACGCGCTGCTGGAGTTCCCGGGCTGTGCCGTGGTCGTGTCCCACGACCGGTGGTTCCTGGACCGGGTCGCAACGCACATTCTGGCCTGGGAGGGCACCGAGCAGGACCCGGCGAAGTGGTTCTGGTTCGAGGGCAACTTCGCGTCCTACGAGGCGAACAAGGTCGAGCGCCTTGGACCGGATGCGGCCAGGCCGCACCGGGTCACCTACCGCAAGCTCACTCGCGACTGACCGAGCTCCAGCACAGGCCTGCGCCGGCGACCGTCGGCGTGGGCCGACTCTCATCCACCTAGGGTGAGGCGGTCATTCTCCCGTCGGAGCACGCTGCCAATGATCACACGGCAGCCGATGGGAGCAGCGCGATGGCGACACTGACCGTTTGGAAGTTCGACAACCCCAACGGGGCGGGCGAAGCGGCCTCCACTCTGGAGGGGCTGGGCAAACAGGGCCTCATCAACATCCATGACGCCGCCACGGTGTCATGGCCGTCGGATGCGAAGAAGCCCAAGACACGTCAGTTGCACAGCTTGACGGGTGCGGGTGCGATGGGCGGCATGTTCTGGGGGATGCTGTTCGGGCTGATCTTCCTGGTGCCGCTGCTGGGTGCGGCGATCGGGGCAGCGGCGGGTGCGTTGGCCGGTTCGATGAGCGACGTGGGCATCGACGACGACTTCATCAAGTCCGCGCGCGACAAGATCACCCCGGGCACGTCGGCGCTGTTCCTGATGTCGAGTGACGCGGTGACCGACAAGGTGAAGGCGGCCTTCGACGAGCGTTCGATCAAGCTCGAGCTCATTCAGTCCAACCTGTCGAACGAGCAGGAGGCGGCCCTCCGAGAGATGATCTCCGGCTAGGACGTCCGCTGCGGTAGCCGGCCGGCCTCACCCCTGACGGGTGAGGCCGGCATCGGCGTGACCATCGCGGTCCGAGGGGGGAGCCGGTCAGCGATCACGCGAGACTTTCTCGTGCCTCGCTCCAGCGGGCGGTGAGTGCGAACAGTACGACGGTGCCGAGCGCGATCATCAGCAACGACCAGACCGGGTACGCGCCGAGCCATGCGACCTGGATCACCAGGTACAGGCCGATGATCACGATCGCCGTGATCCGGGCCCAGCCCTGTGCCGCGAGCAGACCGCCGCCGGCCGCGAGCATGAGCAGACCGGAGATCAGGAGCACCCAGCCCAGCCCGGTCACATCGACCACGACAAGGTTGCCGGGCACCAGCGCCAGCCGCTCGTCGTCGACCAGCGCGATGATTCCTTGGAAGATGTTGATCACGCCTGTCACCAGCAGCATCGTGCCGGCGAACAGGACCCAGCCGGCCCAGGCCGGACTTCCCTTCAAGGCCATCTGCGATATCCCTTCTCGCTGCCTGAGCCGCCACCGGAGCCGGTGGCGGTGTGTCGCACCTGGATGTTCGCCGGTCACAGCGCGGAACGGATCACCCGGCAGGGATGAGCACGCAGCGTGATTCGGCGCGTCCGGATGAGGTGACGTAATACTTAGCCCTTGCGCTAAGTATTTGGCCGCGCAATACTTAGCCTCATGGCACAGTATTCGGCGGAGATCGACGGTGTGTTCGTCGCCCTCGCGGATCCGACCCGGCGCGGTGTGATCCGGCGGCTCGGCCGCGGCCCGACGAGCGTCGGCGAGCTCGCCGGTGAGTTCCCGATGACGCTGCCGTCGTTCATGAAGCATGTCCGCACGCTGGAGAGCAACGGCCTGATTCGCACGGTCAAGGTCGGCCGGGTGCGCACCTGCGTGCTCAACCGCGACCGGCTCTCGCTCGTCGACGACTGGCTTGCCGAGCAGCGCCGGACCTGGGAAGAGCGGACCGACCGGCTCGAACGTTTCGTCACCGATTCACTGGAGGAGCAGGCATGAACCCGGATCTCGACCTGACCCTGGAGCGCGTCATCCACGCTCCGCGCGCCGTGGTCTGGAGGGCCTGGACCGATCCGGCCCGGTTCGCGCAGTGGTGGGTGCCGGCGCCGGCCGTGTGCCGGGTCGAACGACTCGACGTCCGCCCCGGTGGTGCGATCGTGACGCAGCTGAGCGACGACGGTGTGCGGTTCGGACCGCATCTCGACGCGACCTTCCTCGTGGCCGACGAGCTCGAGCGCCTCGTGTACACGAACGCGATCGACAGCAGCTGGCGTCCGGCGAATCCCGCACCGATCGCGATGACGGCCGAGATCAGACTGGCCGATCACCCGGACGGCACGGACTACCGGATCATCGTCCGGCACGGCGATCCGGACGCCCGCGCTCTGCACGAGAAGCTCGGCTTCGCCGATGGCTGGGGTTCGGTGACCAAGCAACTCGCCGATGTCGCGGAGAGCGAGGTCTCGCGATGAAGCTCGTCCTGACCGAGTTCGTCTCCCTCGACGGGGTCAGCCAGGGGCCCGGCTCGCCGACCGAGGACACCAGTGGCGGTTTCACCCGGGGCGGCTGGCTCGTGCCCTACCTGGACGAACAGTTCGTCCGGCGTACCTCCGACTGGCTCGACCTGGCCGACGCGATGTTGTTCGGACGGCGGACCTACGAGGCGTTCGCCCGGGACTGGCCGCAGATCACCGATCCGGACGACCCGTACTCCGCGCGGATGAACTCGCTGCCGAAGTACGTCGTGACCAACACCCTCACCGAGGGGACTTGGCACCCGACCACCGTGCTCCGCGGGGACGCGGTCCAGATCGTCGGGAAGCTCAAGACGCAGCCAGGGCGTGAGCTTCAGATCCACGGGAGCGCGCGACTCGGCAACGCCCTGCTGGCAGCCGGTCTCGTCGACACGCTCAGGCTCGTCGTCGCGCCGACCGTGGTCGGATCAGGGCGACGGCTGATGGAGCACCCGAGCGAGGCCATCGGCCTTCGACTCGTCGAGCAGGAAGTCACGCCGAGCGGCCTGCTGGTGCTCGAGTACCAGGCGGCCGGCGTCGTCCCGGTCGCGGAGTACGAAGGGGTCAGTGCCTTTGTGTAGTTCAGGCCTCGGCTCGGTGATCTGCGAGGACTTCGGTGATCACCTGGTGGCTGCTCTCCGAGGAGTCGTAGGTGATGAGGGCCTTCCAGAGGGCCCAGGCGCGGGCGCGGGCCCAGGTGCTGGCGTCCTGGCCGACGGCGGTGCGGAACACCTCGCGGGAGGCGCCGCTGAAGAACGTGTAGGCGATGACCAGGTCGCAGGCCGGGTCGCCGACTCCTGACGTGCCGAAGTCGATCACGGCGGACAGGCGGCCATCCTGCACCAGCAGGTTGCCGCTCGCGATGTCACCGTGGAACCACACCGGCGCCCGGTCCCACAACGTCGCCAGCGCGGTCTCCCAGACTTCGCGAGCCAGGTCGGTGTCGATCCGGCCCTTCAGCACGGCGAGCGCCGCGATCGTCTCGTCGTGGTAGTACTCCGGCGGCGCACCGCGGTAGAAGCTGTGCGCGCCGGCTGCCGGCCCACCGGTCGCGTCGCAACTCTGCAGCGCGACGATGAACTCCGCGATCGAGCGGGCGAAGCCGGAGAGGTCCGCAACGGTGTCGCGCGACGCGGTCTGGCCGTCGATCCAGCGGCGGATCGCCCAGTGGTACGGATACCCCTGACCCGGCTCACCCTTGGCCACCGCCTCGGGGATCGGCACCGGCAGCGCCGGAGCCAGGATCGGCAGCCAGTGATGCTCCTTGTCCACGGCCGCGGTGTAGCTCTCGTGCGTGGGCAGTCGTGCCGTCAGCTCCTCGCCCAGGCGGTACGTCCGGTTGTCCCAGCCGTCGATCTTGACCGGAGTCACCGGCAGGTCGGCCCAGTGCGGGAACTGGTCCGCGATCAAGCGCCGTACCAGTGCCGCGTCGATCCCGGCCCGTCCGTCTTCGTGAAAGTCCGTCACGCCACGCGATTCTCCGGGGCGTAGTGGAGGGTGTCCAAAGCTTTTAGTTCTCGGCTACAACGTCTGACTCGGAACCGATCGCGTCGGCCAGGAATGCGGAGATCGTCCGGAGTTCGTCAGCGCTGCGTGTCGCCAGTACAGCGTGCATCCGCGCGCCCTGCTCGGCGTACAGCGGCACGAGCTTCTCCTGGATCGCCTCCGGCGACGGGGTGACCACGACCTTGCGACGGTCGTGCGGGTCGGGCCTGCGGGTGACCAGCCCCAGGGTCTCCAGCCGGTCGATGACGCCGGTGACCGTACCGGAGGTGAGGCCGGTGTGCTCGGCGAGCTGTCGCGGTGTCAGCGGGCCGTACGTCTGCAGCAGCGTCATGAACTGGGAGTCGCTGGCGCCCAGGCCCACCTTCGCGGAGACCGCGTGGTTGAACAGGATGACATCCGCGATCAGCCGGACCATGCGCTGCTGGATCTCGGCGGCGAGCTCTTCTCGGGAACTGGTCATGGTTCGCCTCAGCATAGGGCTTGTGTTTCTCTCGGATCTCCAAGATACTCGGATTACCAAGATACTTGAAGATCCGAGATAAGGAGCTGGACATGAAGGTGCTGGTGATCGGCGGCGGGACCGGTGGTCTGGCGCTGGCGCACGGGCTGAAGCGCGCTGGGGTCGGTGTGACCGTGTTCGAGCGGGACGCGCTGCGGACCGACGGCCTGCACGGCTATCGGGTCGGGATCGATCCGGACGGCAGCCGGGCGCTGCATGCGCTGCTGCCGACGGAGTTGTACGACACCTTCGTGGCGACCAAGGCCCGCGACCCGAAGTACTTCAACATGCTCACCGAGGACCTCAAGGAGGTCCTGTCGCTCGACCTGCCGCCGGCCACCGACCCGGTGGAGAGCGAGAAGTCGATCAGCCGGATGACGCTGCGCCAGGTGCTGCTGACCGGGCTCGAGGATGTGGTCGAGTTCGGCAAGGAGTTCACCCGCTTCGAGCAGGAGGGCGATCGCGTCACGGCGTACTTCGCGGACGGGACGCACGCGACCGGGGACCTGCTGGTGGCGGCCGATGGGGCTCATTCCCGCGTACGACGCCAGTACCTGCCGCAGGCGAAGACGGAGGAGACCGGGATCATCGCGATCGCCGGGAAGCTGCCGATCATCGAGGAGAGCGCGAAACTCGTGCCGCCGAAGGTGTTCGAGGGGATCACGATGGTGAACGCTCCGCGCGGTCTGGCCTGCATCCTGCACGTGATGGAGTTCCAGTGGGATCGCGACGGGAAGGTGAAGAGCGGCATCGGTGGCAACACCGAGGAGCTGATCCGGCGCTGGCCGGGGCTGCAGTTCGACAACACCCGCGACTACATCAACTGGGGTCTGTCGGCGACGGCGGACAAGTTCCCGGCGAACGTGATGGAGCTGCGCGGGCACGAGCTGATCGATGCGGCGCTCCGGCTGACTCCGGGATGGCATCCGAACCTGCGCCGCCTGTTCGAGCTGACCGATCCCGGCACCTGCTTCCCGGTGAATATCTGGACCTCGGTCCCGCTCGAGCCGTGGCAGACGACCAACGTGACGCTGCTCGGCGATGCGATCCACACCATGACGCCAGGGCGCGGAGTGGGGGCGAACACCGCGCTGCGGGATGCGGTAAACCTCTGCCGCGCGCTGATCGAGGTCCGCGACGGCACCAAGCAACTGCTGACGGCCGTAGGTGACTACGAAATGAGGATGATCGAGTACGGCTTCGATGCGGTGAACAAGTCACGGGCGCAGATGACGGCTGACGACCCAGTGCACAAGCCTGTGATCGGGCGGGTGGCGCTGGCAGGCATGCGTACGGCGATGCGCGCGGTCAACCACCTTCCACCGGTCAAGCGCCGGATGCGCGACTCGATGCTGGCCTACCGCGGCGCTGACCGGGGCGAGCTGACGCTGGATATCACGCCCGCCCAGGTCAACCGTTAGCGCTGGCCGATGTGCTCCGAGACGGCGTCGAAGACGCGTCCGACCGCGGCGAAGTCGTCCGGGTCGGCCAGGTCGACGAGGTTGTCGCGGACGCCTTCGACGTGAGTCGGGGCGGCCTGCTCCAGGAGGGTCAGTCCGGCGTCGGTGAGCTCGGCCCACACACCGCGCTTGTCACTCGTGCAGGACGTACGGCGGACCAGTTCGGCGGCCTCGAGGCGGCCCACGGTGTGGGTCAGCCGGGAGCGGCTCTGGTGCAGCCGGTCGGCCAGGTCGGCCATCCGGAGCCGGCGGTCCGGGGCTTCGGAGAGCCGGACCAGGATCTCGTAGTCGTTGATACCGATGCCGAACTGACGCAGGTCGTCGTCCAGCTTCGCCATCAGGCGCGCGGTGCCCAGCAGGTACGCGCGCCACGCCACCTGCTGCTCGGCGTTGAGCCACCGGGTCTCAGTCGTCATCGTCACGGGATCAGTGTACCGGGAATGTAGTTGACTTTTAAACCGTTGATGCCTACTGTCGTAGTCAACAGGTTGAAATTTGAACTTCCCTGCCTGCGTCGCCCCCGACCAGTACGTCCCCCACGTAAGACTCGAGAGGAACCAATGAGCGAGACCGTTACCACCGGCACAACCCCGACCAGCACCATCCCCGGCCTGGTCGCCGGTACCTACGCGATCGACCCCGCGCACAGCGAGATCGGCTTCACCGTCCGGCACCTGATGACCAAGGTCCGCGGCACCTTCCAGGAGTACGCCGGCGAGATCGTCGTCAAGGACTCCTTGGAGGAGTCGACCGCCAACGTCACCGTCGAGCTGGCGTCCGTCCACACCCGCAGCGAGCAGCGCGACGGCCACCTGCGCTCCGGCGACTTCTTCGACGCCGAGAACAGCCCGAAGATGACCTTCACCAGCACCGCCCTGAAGCCGGAGGGTGACGACTACATCCTGGCCGGTGAGCTGACCATCAAGAACGTGACCAAGCCGATCGAGCTCGCGGTCGAGTTCCTCGGTGTGGACCAGAACGCCTACGGCCAGACCATCATCGGCTTCGAGGCCTCCGCGCAGATCAGCCGCAAGGAGTGGGGCATCGACTTCAACGTGCCGCTCGAGGGTGGCAAGCTGCTGATCGGTGACAAGGTGGACATTCACCTCGACGTCCAGGCCGCGCTCCAGGTCTGACGCAGCAGGTCTGACCACAGCAGGTCTGACGCAGCTTCAAGGCCCCGCACCCACAAGGTGCGGGGCCTTTGCTATGCCTGGACCATGCGATGGGCGAGGTCGGCGTACAGCGTGCCGAGCGCCGCCGGGTCGCCGCGGTGTGGCGTGTACCACCGGGCCACGTCGATGGCGAGAGACAGTACGGCGAGCGTCGTACCTGGGAGGTCGTCGACGGTGAAGGAGCCGTCCTGGACGCCGTCGGCCAGGACCTGCTCGATCTGGGCCGAGATGGCTCGCCGGATGACCGCCACCTCGGCCAGGTGCTCGGGGGAGAGGGCCGCGAGTTCGTACTGGACCACGCGGGCGATCGTGTGATGCTCGGCGTGCCAGGCGGTGAACGCGGCAATCATCGAGCGCAGCCGATCCTCGGCCGAGGATCCGGTGTCGGCCGACCGCAGTACGTCGAGAGCGGCGCGGTGCCCGTAGAGGCTGATCTCGAACAGCAGGCGTTCCTTGGACGGGTAGTGCACGTAGAGCGCGGCCGGGCTCATTCCCGCCCGCGACGCGATGTCGCGGGTGGTGGTGGCCTGGAAACCCCGCTCGGCGAACGCGTCGATGGCGCCGGTCAGCAGCCGGCGCGCGGCGGCCGGCTGGACGTGCTCCCAGACGAGGGGGCTGGTGACTGCGGACACGTTGACACCCTGCCTCAAGTTCGCGAAGCTAAGCAAGCGCTTAGCCATTTGTCTCACATCCTCTGGAGGCCCCATGGAACGCGTCATCTTCGGTGCGGACCACCATGCTTTCCGGGCCAGCGCGAAGGAGTACTGCGACCGCTCGCTGGTGCCGCGGATGGAGCAGTTCCTCGAGGAGAAGACGATCGAGCGGGCCGCCTGGCTGGAGGCCGGCAAGCAGGGCTTCCTCGGGCTGGACGTGCCGGAGGAGTACGGCGGGTCGAGCGTCGGCGACTACCGGTTCAACGCGGTGTTCGCCGAGGAGGTGTCCAAGGTCTCCGCGTCGCTGTCGAGCTGCTTCGGCATCCACTTCGACTGCGCGGCGCCGTACCTGGTGGATCTGGGCACCGAGGAGCAGAAGCAGCGCTGGCTGCCGAAGTTCTGCTCCGGTGAGTACGTCGCCGCGATCGGGATGACCGAGCCGTCGGGCGGCTCCGACCTGGCCGCGCTGAAGACGACCGCGAAGAAGGCCGACGGCGGCTGGGTGGTGAACGGGTCGAAGACCTTCATCACCAACGGCGACATGGCCGATCTCGTCATCACCGCGGCCCGCACCGACCCCGCCAAGGGCGCGAAGGGCATCAGCCTGTTCGTGATCGAGGAGGGGATGGACGGCTTCGCCCGCGGCCGCAAGCTCGACAAGGTCGGCCAGACCGAGTCCGGTACGTCGGAACTGTTCTTCGAGGACGTGTTCGTCCCGGACGAGAATGTGCTCGGCGAGGTGGACCGGGGCTTCATCCACATGATGGAGCGGCTGGCCCAGGAGCGGGTCGGCGCCGCGGTGTCGAATATCGCGCAGGCCACCCAGATCCTGGCCGAGACGATCGAGTACGTGAAGCAGCGCAAGGCGTTCGGCCAGTCGGTCGGCTCGTTCCAGTACAACAAGTTCCTGGTCGCCGAGCTTGTCACCAAGGCCGAGGTCACCCAGGCGTACGTCGACAATGCGATCGTCGCGCACGACGAGGACCGGCTGTCCGCCGTGGACGCGGCGAAGGTGAAGTGGTGGAGCGCCCACGTGCAGAACGAGATCCTGGACGCGTGTGTGCAGTTGCACGGCGGCTACGGGTACATGAACGAGTACCGGGTGGCGCGCGCCTGGCGGGACGCCCGGGTGACGAAGATCTGGGCCGGCTCGAACGAGATCATGAAGGAACTCATCGGCCGCGACCTCGGCCTCTAGGAAGGACCTGGCAATGCCTGAAGCAGTCATCGTGTCCACCGCGCGTTCGCCGATCGGCCGCGCGTACAAGGGGTCGCTCAAGGACATCCGGCCGGACGATCTCGCCGTACAGATGATCAAGGCGGCGGTCGACAAGGCCGGGCTGACCGGTGACCAGATCGAGGATCTGGCCGTCGGGTGTGCGGAGCCGCACGACGAGCACGGCGGCAACATGGCCCGCCGGATCGCGGTACAGCTGGGCTGGGACAACACGCCGGCGACCACGGTCAACCGGTTCTGCGCGTCGTCGACCCAGACCGCGCGGATGGCCTTCCACGCGATCAAGTCGGGCGAGGGCGACATCTTCGTCAGTGCCGGGGTCGAGTGCGTGTCGCGGTACAAGAACTTCGGCTCGGCCGGAGTCGGCGACCCGAGTTCGTTCAACGAGATCTTCGCCGACGCGGTCCAGCGGACCGAGAAGTACGCCGAGACCAACGACACCTGGCACGATCCGCGCGAGGACGGGCTGATCCCGGACATCTACATCTCCATGGGTCAGACCGCGGAGAACGTGGCGACGCTGAAGGGGATCAGCCGGGCCGACCAGGACGCGTTCGGCGTCCGCTCGCAGAACCTGGCCGAGAAGGCGATCGGCAACGGCTTCTTCGACCGCGAGATCGTCCCGGTGACGCTGCCGGACGGCACCGTTGTGAGCAAGGACGACGGTCCGCGGGCCGGGACCACGCTGGAGAAGGTCAGCCAGCTGCAGCCGGTGTTCCGGCCGGACGGCACAGTCACGGCCGGCAACTGCTGCCCGCTGAACGACGGCGCCGCGGCGGTCGTGATCATGAGTGACACCAAGGCCCGCGAGCTCGGCCTCACCCCGCTGGCGCGGATCGTGTCGACCGGTGTCAGCGGCCTGTCGCCCGAGATCATGGGCCTCGGTCCGATCGAGGCGTCGAAGCAGGCGCTGGCCCGGGCCGGGATGAGCATCAACGACATCGACCTGGTCGAGATCAACGAGGCCTTCGCGGTCCAGGTGATCGGCTCGGCGCGCGAGCTCGGCATCGACGAGGACCGGCTGAACGTGCACGGCGGTGCGATCGCGCTCGGCCACCCGTTCGGGTCGACCGGTGCGCGGATCATGACGACGCTGGTGAACGGGCTGCAGTTCGAGGACAAGCAGTTCGGCCTGGAGACCATGTGCGTCGGCGGCGGCCAGGGGATGGCCGTCATCCTGGAGCGTCTCAGCTGATGTCGTTGCAGGACCGTACGGCGATCATCACCGGAGCGTCCCGGGGGATCGGGCTGGCGATCGCGCAGCGCCTGGTCGCCGACGGCGCGCGCGTCGTCATCACCGGCCGCACCCAGGAGACGCTCGACCAGGCGGTCGAGTCGCTCGGCGGCCGGGACCACGCCTTGGCCGTCGCGGGGAAGGCGGCCGACCCGGAGCACCGGGCGAGTGTGGTCGCCGCCGCGGTGGCGACGTACGGATCGGTGGACCTGCTGGTGAACAACACCGGCATCAACCCGATCTACGGCAAGCTGCTCGACGTCGACCCGGTCGTCGCGACCAAGATGGTCGACACCAACGTGCTGGCCACGATCGCCTGGGTGAAGGCCTGCCGGGACGCGTGGATGCGCGCCCACGGCGGCGCTGTCGTCAATCTGTCCTCGGTGGCCGGCCTGGCGCCGTCGCCGGGGATCGGCTGGTACGGCGCGACCAAGGCGATGCTGTCCCGGGTGACGGCCGAGCTGGCGGTCGAGCTGGCCCCGGAGATCCGGGTCAACGCAGTGGCTCCGGCGGTGGTGAAGACCAAGTTCGCCGGAGCCCTCTACGAAGGCCGTGAGGACAAGGTCGCCTCGACGTACCCGCTGCAACGGCTGGGTACGCCGGAGGACGTCGCCTCGCTGGTGTGGTTCCTGCTCTCGGACGAGGCGTCCTGGATCACCGGCCAGACCATCACCATCGACGGCGGCCTCACCCTCAACGGCGGGATCGTCGGCTAGGGCTGGCGGCCTTGCCAAGCGGCCAGCTGGTCGTACGGCGGAGCGTCGTCAGACACCGGTACGACGGGGCCGAAGGGGACATGCCCGCCACGGGGCTCGGCCGGGATGAACTGCTGGACCAGTGGCAGCAGGTAGGTTGCCAGGTCGTCGTCGAGCCAGTCGAGGCGGCCGGTCGCTTTCGCCAGGTCCCACGAGTGCGTGGTGAGCTCACCGGTGTAGGCGGCGATGGCTGCTGCGCCGGGGAGGGTGCCCCAGGGCAGCTTGCAGGTCTGGTGGAGCACAGAGTCGTCGGACAGGGTCAGGTCGAGTCGCGCCCGGCGTTCTTTCCAGGTGCCCATGACGTCGGTGGTAGTGGTGACTGACGGGATGTCCAGTGCGTTCCCGCCGGTGAGAGCAAGGTTGATCCGGCCCACCACCGAGAGCAGGTGACCCTGCAGGGCGCGGACGTCGTACACCGGGCACGGGGTCGGCAGGTCGAGGTCGTCGGGCTCGACCGCGTCGATCAGCTGCTGAATCTGGTCCAGGGCACGGACGAACATCGGGCGTGGGTCGTTCACGAAATCGGTCATGAAGACAGCCTCGGGGAGGATATGAGACATCTTCTGTCGCATATCCTGAAGCTGTGCGAGCCGACCGGTTGTTGCAGATCATCCTGTTGCTGCAGCGCCATGCGCGGTTGAGTGCACGGGAGCTGGCCGAGCGGCTGGAGGTGTCCAGGCGGACGGTGATGCGGGACATGGAGGCCTTGTCGGCGGCCGGCGTACCGGTGTACACCGAGCGCGGTCGCAATGGCGGATGTGTGCTGTTGCCTGGTTACCGCGCTGACGTGAGTGGTCTGACGCCGCGGGAGGCGCAGGCGCTGTTCGCGTGGTCGGGGCGGGCTGCTCTGTCGGAGGAGCTCGGGCTACGGGACGCGTTGCAGTCCGCGATGGGCAAGCTGTCGTCGACGTTGCCGTTGGAGCTTCAGGATGATGCTGAGGCCTTGTCGGGTGCGATCGTGGTGGACCGTCGCCGGTGGTTCGCGGAGGTCGAGGACACCGGGGCTTTGCCCGTACTGCGCCAGGCCGTGGTGACTCGGCGACGGGTGCGACTGCTGTACGCGTCGGCGAGTGCTGGGCAGCCTCAGCGTCGTACGGTCGATCCGTGGGGGCTGGTCGAGCAGGCAGGCCGTTGGTATCTCGTTGCTGCGCATCGTGGGGTGGCGCGGATGTACCGGGTGTCGCGGGTGCAGCAGGTCGACGTACTCGAAGAGCACGCGGACCGGCCGCCTGACCTGGACGTGCGAGTGGAGTGGGACCGGCTGCGCTCCGGACTCGAGCAGAACATGCCGGTCGGGGTGGATGTGGTCGTGAGAGTCCGTCCGGAAGTGGTTGAGCAGGTACGGCGGATTGCCTCGCCGATGCTGGCCAAGGGGGAGCAGGCGCGGGACGTACTGTCGGACGACGACTGGCCGCACCTGGCCATGCGGTTCCGGGTGCGTGAGGCGGCCTGCGGCGTGCTGCTGGGGTTCGCCACCGACGTCGAGGTGCTCGAGCCGCCGGAGATCCGCGAGCGCATGCTGGAGCTCGCGACCGCGGCGGTGCGGACCTACGGCTGAGCCGGCCGGGTGGCGACGAAGCGTTGCCGGACGATGATGTTGCCGTCGGCATCTTCGTCCTCGTTGCGCCAGTGGAAGCCGGATTCGCTGATGTCGGTGAAGATCCAGCGGGTCTTGGCAGCCAGCGGCTCGCGGGCGTCGAGCGTGATGGAGTTCTCGCCGGGGTGACCGATGAACGTCATCACGAAGGCGTGCTTCGGACCCATCCAGGTGGACCGGAAGGCTTGCAGCTCCGGGTCGTGGATGCGGATGGTGAGACCCCATTCGCCGTCGCCGTCGGTGGGCCTGGCGGCCCGGCTGGGAGTGATCCAGATGTCGGCGACCGCCCGTCCGTCCAGGGCCCAGGCGAAGTGCCACTCGCCCTTGGTCTGCCGGGTGACGTTGCCGTCCTCGTCGTACCAGCTGACGTCGAGATCCCAGCTGCCGATGAGTCGCGCGAACGGCTGGAAGGCCGCGGCGAACTCGGGTCGTGGCTTGTCGGACACCATCAGGCCGGCCAGCACCTCGGCGGCGGCCACTCCATCTGTAACCTGCATACCCGCTATTTACTCCTGACACCCGTGGGGTCTGTCAAGAGCAGGAGAGGGTCCGCGGACTGCCCGCCGCCGGTGACCACGTCGTGTCCCAGCACGATGGCACTTCCGGCGGTCGGGGCGATCAGTCCGACAGCACCGGGCCACTCTAGTGCCAGTCCGCTACACGGCAGAATCACGGTGAGCGCGCACCTGTTGCGATCGCGTTGCTGTTCGTCCCCGGCCGTTATTCCGTGGCGGCTGCACCATGTGCTGGTTAGGGTCCGGGCATGACGACAGGGGCGGTGATCCGGGCGGCGGTGGGCGACGACGCCGACGGCGTGACGGCGGTACGGCGCGCGGTCTACGCCTACAAGGTGATGTCGCCGGCGGCCACCCGGCACATGATCACCGTGTCGGCGCCGAAGGAGCGTTTCCTCGCTCTGGTCGCGGAGTCCGGCGGCGAACTGGTCGCCTGGGGATCGGCCGGGCTGAACATCTGGACCAGCGACCCGGGGCAGGGCCACACCTCGATCTACGTCCATCCGGACCATCGCAGGCAGGGCATCGGGAGTGCGCTGGCCGACCGGCTGCACCAGCACCTCAGCGAGGTCGGCGCCGTCCGGACGCGCGCGTTCGTGCACCCCGACGGCCTCGAGTTCGCCCGGAATCGCGGGTACGACGGGACGCGCCAGATGCACTACTCAGGCGTCGATCCCCGCGTCCTGCCCGACCAGCCGCCGACCCCGGATGGCATCGAGCTGGTGACGATGGACCAGCTCGATCCGCGCCAGGCGTACGCCGCCGACGCGGTCGCGTCACTCGACGAGCCGAGCGATTCTCCGATCGACTCGATCGACTACGACCGTTGGCTCGAGGAGATCTGGAACGGTCCGGCCCTCGACAGGTCGCTCAGCATCGCGGCGGTGGCCGGTGACGAGGTGGCGTGTTTCACCGCGGTGGAGACCGACAGTGATCGAGCCTGGTCGGGGATGACCGGGACGATCCCGTCGTACCGGGGCCGCGGGCTGGCCAAGCTGGTCAAGTCGGTCGCCCTGCGTCGTTGCGCCGCGGCCGGCATCACCTCCGCCTACACGTCGAACGACGATGAGAACGGCCCGATGCTTGCCATCAACAACTGGCTCGGCTATCGCCGGGTGCAGACGGAGATGGGCCTGCTGCGCCCGCTGGGTAGCTGATCTTCGAGGCGTGTAAAGAAGGCTCTGAGACAGAGCTGTAATCGATTTCGCATTCGGTCTGCGGCTGGCACGCGTTATGTTCCGGAGAACTTCGCCGAAGGAGTTCGCATGGACGTCAGGCGTGCTGAGCCAGGGGATGTCGAAGGCGCGATCGCGTTGCACGACGCGCACGCGCCGTACCTGGTGGTCACGGCCTCGGCGCTGCGGCGAGGGCTCGGGGCAGCTCCCGTTCCGGGCCGTGGAACGTTCGCCGCGCTGGATGGGGGCGAGGTGATCGGCTGGGCGTCGACCGCGCTGATCGCGGGCTCTGATCCGCTGGACGGGCAGTTGCGGGTGCTGGTCCGGCCGGACCACCGGGGCCGGGGGTTCGGCACGAAGTTGCTGGAGGCAACGCACGAGGAACTGCGGTCGGCCGGGGCGACGAGCGCTCGGGTGTTCGCGGATCCTTCGACGGTCGAGTGGGCCGCCCGCTGGGGCTACCAGCAGACCCGGCAGGTGCACTACGCCGGGATCGATCCGCGGAAGGCGCCGGACATTCCCGGCATCCCGTCCGGGGTCGAGCTGGTGCCGCTGAACGAGGTCGACCCGCGCAGCCTCTACGAAGCCGACCTGGTCGCTCAGCGGACCAAGCCGGGAGACGCGAAGATCACCACGTGGCCGTACGACGACTGGCTCGCCGGAGTGTGGAAGTCACCGGCGATGGTGCTGGATCTGAGCATGGCCGCGGTGTACGAGGACCGGGTGATCGGGTTCACGCTCGGCAACGGCGACCACACCAAGATCTGGTCGCAGATGACGGCGACGATGCCCGAGTACCGCGGTCGCGGACTGGCCAAGCTGGTCAAGTGTGCCGCGCTGCACCGGGCCGCCGAGGCGGGCGTGCAGGCCGCCTACACCGCCAACTACGACGGCAACACCCCGATGATCGCGGTCAACGAATGGCTCGGCTACTACCGCGTCGCCACCCACGCCGTCCTGATCTGCCCGCTCTAGGGAACGAGCAGTACGACGGTCTCCGCCACGCAGGCCGGCTTCGTCGAGTTCTCCAGCTCGATCACCCAGTTCAGCGACACCTGGACACCGGCCGGGGTCTCGGCGGTGTTGGAGATCGAGGCGCTGGCCCGGACCCGGGAGCCGACCGGGACCGGGGCGGGGAAACGGACCTTGTTCACGCCGTAGTTGAGCTTGGCGGTGACACCGCTGATCGAGAACAGTTCGTCGCCGAACCGGGCGATCAGGCTCAGGGTGAGATACCCGTGCGCGATCGTGCCGCCGTACGGGCCCTTCTTCGCACGCTCGACGTCGACGTGGATCCACTGGTGGTCGCCGGTCGCGTCGGCGAAGGTGTTCACCTGCTCCTGGGTGATCTCCAGCCACTCGGTCTCACCCAGCTGGGTGCCGACCGCGTGCACGACCTCGTCGATACCGGTGAACGACTGCGCCATGTCTGTCCGCCTTCAGCTCGGTGTCAGTTACGAGGTCCGCCGGCGACGTACAGCACCTGGCCGGAGACGAACCCGGCCTCCGCGCTGCAGAAGTACGACGCGGCCGCGGCGATGTCGTCCGGTGTGCCGGTCCGGTTCACCGGGATGGTCGCGGCGGTCGCCTTCTTGAACTCCTCGAAGTCGACGCCGACCCGGGCCGCGGTGGCCGCGGTCATGTCGGTCTCGATGAAACCGGGCGCGATCGCGTTCGCGGTGACGCCGAACTTGCCCAGCTCGATCGCCAGCGTCTTCGCCAGCCCCTGCAGGCCGGCCTTCGCGGCGGCGTAGTTGGCCTGGCCGCGGTTGCCCAGCGCCGAGGTCGAGGACAGGAACACGATCCGGCCGTAGCCGGCCTCGACCATGTGCGCCTGGCAGGCCCGCGACATCAGGAAGCTGCCCTTGAGGTGCACCGACATGACCGTGTCCCAGTCGTCCTCGGACATCTTGAACAGCAGGTTGTCGCGCAGTACGCCGGCGTTGTTCACCAGGATCGTCGGCGCGCCCAGCTCGGACACCACCCGCTCGACCGCCGCGGTCACCTGGTCCGGCTTGCTGACGTCGCAGCCGACCGCGACGGCCTTGCCGCCCGCCTCGGTGATCGCCTTGACGGTCGCCTCGCAGGCGCCCTCGTCGAGGTCGAGCACGGCGACCGCGTTCCCGTCCTTGGCGAGCCGCTGCGCGACAGCCGCGCCGATTCCCCGGGCCGCCCCGGTCACGATCGCCACCCGCTGCTCGGTCATCCGCGTGCTCCTTCGGTCCACGATGTCGGCATGGTCGTGCCGGGGATGACATTACCCACGCTCCGTCACGCCGGAAGTACCCAGGATGCGATGATCGCCGTGTGGATCATCACAGCACCGGTGAGAACCGCCACGTGTACCACTGTCCGCTGCGCTGGGGAGACCAGGACGCGCTGGGCCACGTCAACAACGGCCGGTACGTCGACTACCTCCAGGACGCCCGGGTCGACTTCCTGTTCCGGACCGCGAAGGAACTCGGCGCCGACGACCTGGAGACCGGCCTGCTGGTCGCCCGGCACGAGGTGCAGTACCGCGCTCCGCTCCACTTCCGGCCGGAGCCGGTCCGGATCGAGCTGTGGATCAGCGAGATCAAGGCCGCCTCGTTCACCGTCGACTACGAGATCCTGGACGCCGAGCCGGAGCGGACGACGTACGTCGAGGCGCGCACCCGGTTGGTCCCGTTCGACTTCGCCGCCAACCGCCTGCGCCGGATCAGCCCGGTCGAGCGCGAGGCCCTGTCAAAGCTGGTGGGCTCGTGACTGTGCTTTTGGCCGGGCCTCCGGCGCCGGCGTGGTCATGGGGCCTTGGCTCCCGGCCTTCCCTCGTCGCTCCAGTCGCTGTGTTGAATGCCACGCCTCCGGCGCGGCGGGTCATGGGGCTGTTGCTCCCGGCCTTCCCTCGTCGCTCCAGTCGCTTCGCTCCCTGCGCTCCTCAGTCCAGGCCGGGAGGCCCCATGACCGAGCTCCCTCCGCTCCTCAGTCCAGGCCGGGAGGCCCCATGACCTTCACACACCCTGTCCTGGTGCGCTGGTCCGACATCGACTCCTACGACCACGTCAACAACGTCCGGTACTTCGACTATCTCCAGGAGGCCCGGATCGCGTTCCTGTCCGAGGTGATCGGTACGACGGGCGACTTCTTCGCCGATCACCCCTGTGTCCTGGTCAGCCAGACCGTGGACTACCTGCGACCGATCCTGCTGCGGCACCCGCCGTACGACGTCGACGTGTGGGTCGAGTCCGTCGGTGCGACGTCGTACACGCTCGGCTCGAGGATCGTCGACCGCAGCGGCGAGAGTGAGGACGTCTACGCGAAGGCGGTCTCGGTGATCGTCACCGTGGACGGTGAGACGCATACCAAACGGCCGCTCGCGGACGCCGAACGGGACGCCCTGCTCAAGCGCGTTGTGACGGCTTGAGACACTGGGACCGTTATGACTGAGCAACTGAGCTTCTACGACGCTGTCGGCGGGGCCGAGACGTTCCACCGGCTGGTGGCGGCCTTCTACCGCGGTGTCGCCGCCGACCCGGAGCTGCGCCCGCTGTACCCGGAGGAGGACCTCGGCCCGGCCGAAGTGCGCTTCCGGATGTTCCTGGAGCAGTACTGGGGCGGCCCACGGACGTACTCCGAGCAGCGCGGGCACCCCCGGCTGCGGATGCGGCACACCCCGTTCGCCGTCACCCCGAGCGCCCGGGACCGCTGGCTCGGCCACATGCGTGCCGCGCTGGACGAGATCGCACTGCCACCGGATCGGGACGAGGAGATCTGGACCTACATGGTGATGGCGGCGCACAGCATGGTGAACACCGACGAACCGCAGTACCCGGGCGCGATCGACGTGTCCGGTCGCTGAATCTTTCTTTCGAAGGAGAAACACGAGCATGGCCGCAACCCGTACCGCCAAGGCCCACTGGGAAGGTTCGCTGCTGGAGGGGGCCGGTCAGGTCAACCTCGAGTCGTCGGGCCTCGGCAGCTTCGACGTGACCTGGGCCGCCCGCACCGAGCCCGAGGCCAGCGGCAGGACCAGCCCGGAGGAGCTGCTCGGCGCCGCCCACTCGGCCTGCTTCTCGATGGCGCTGTCGCACGCGCTGGCGCAGGCCGGCAACCCGCCGGCGGCGCTCGACACCCAGGCGGACGTGACCTTCCAGCCGGGTGAGGGCATCACCGGCATCAAGCTGTCGGTGGTCGGCAACGTGCCAGGGATCACCGCTGACGAGTTCGCCGAGTTCGCCGAGGGCGCGAAGAAGAACTGCCCGGTCTCCCAGGCGCTCGCGGCTCCGATCACCCTCGACGTCAGCTTCACCGCCTGACCCACGTGGTAGCACGCCGCCCGCGCAACCGAGTTGCGCGGGCGGCGTTGTTGTTGAGGGCCGTTCCTTGTCGTGTTCCGGCCAGACAGGTCTGCCGGGCCGCGGTCATACTGCGAGCGTGCCCGGCGACTCTGTGCTGCTCGACAACCACCTGGCTTTCCTGGCTGCTCACCGAGGGGAGGTACGGCGGAGCGCCGCAGGGATCGAGGTGATGGGGGCGGACGACTTCTTCTCGTGCTGGATCCCGCTGAGCGCGGATGCCGGCATCCCGGACGAGACGTCGGCCGTGCGGCTGGTGCCGTGGAGTGGGGACGGCTGGGAGCAGCGGCTGACGGAGGCCGGATTCGAACCGGCCGAAGTGCTGGTGCACATGGAGTCACCGGCAGCAGAGGCTGCTGGTGAGCCGCTGGCCCCGGTCGGCACGGACGAGGACGCGGTGGCTTTCGCCGAGGTGCAGGCCGCCGCCTTCCTGGGGGAGGACGATCCTGACGTCGAATGGTGGCGGCAGGAGCTCCGGGCGATGGCGCTGCGGAACTACGCCGAGCCGGACCAGTCCTTCTACCTGCTCCGGGTCGACGGTGACCCGGCCTCGATCACGCTGGTGTTCCGCACCGGCGAGGTCTTCGGCATCTACGCCGTCGCGACGAAACCGGCGTACCGGGGGAGAGGGCTGGCCTCGACGCTGCTGGGTCAGGCGCGGCGGGACGCGGCCGGCGGACGGCTCACCTTGCAGGTGGTCGAGGGGTCGGCTGCCGAGCGGCTGTATCTGAAGCTCGGTTTCCGTCCGGTGTTCCGGTCGCCGCACTTTCGTCTTCCGGCTTGACCTCTTCGGCTCGTTCGGTGGCGCTGCCGACCCCTGACGGCGCGCTGCTCTCGGGGTCGCGGGTGGTGAGGTTGCCGATCCGGAGGACCTCGCCGTTGCGGACGTACCAGGTGGTGCCGTCGTCGCCGCGCAGTGTGGTGATCCGCAGGCCGACCGCCACGACCACACCGGTCGCCTTCTCCATGTCGATCAGGTCGCCGACGCCGTACTGGTCCTCGAAGATCATGAAGACGCCGGCCAGAAAGTCCTTCACCAGCGTCTGCGCGCCGAAGCCGAGGGCGACGCCGATGATGCTTGCCGATGCGATCACCGGCATGATGTTGAAGCCGAGCTCGGCCAGCACCATCACCACGGTGACAGCGCTCAGCACGATCGTCACCGTGCTGCACAGCAGCGAGGCGATCGTCTCGGCCCGCTGGGTCCGGCGCTCGCTGGCCAGGGTGTTCTCGACGAATCCCTGGCCGATCTTGGACTTCGCCAGGACGCCGGCGACGGCACCGTTCCCGGTCCGGCGGGCGAACCGGCGGATCACCTTGTGCAGCACCCAGCGCAGCACGAAGAAGCCGATGATCAGCCCGGCGATCCGGGCCGGGACAACGATGATCTGGTCGGTCACCTCCAGGTTGCCGTCGTTGCCCATTCGGAAGAAGGTCGGGAAGGACTCCGGCAGCGAAAACAGGGGGTGACTGAACAAGGACACAAGGTAGCTGGTCAGAATAGGCATCTCGCCGCCCGATCTTAGTGAGTTTGCCAAGGGAGACGCGATCGCATGCCCAGCCGACTGGATGACGAGTTGTCCAGGCTCGTGAGCGCGGGTGTGCTGCGCCAGTACCAGGCCGAAGCGCTGCGGGACGCCGCGGACGCCGAGGTCGCGGCGGCCCTGGCCGATCCCGGCCGGCCCCAGCCGCAGCCTCCGACCGATGCGGTCCCCGGGAGGCCCAAGACGCCGCCGGTTGCGTCACATGCGAGTGCCTTGATCGAGGTGCTCGGGTACATCGGCGGAGCGTTACTCCTCGGCGCGGTAGCACTGCTCACGGTCGCGAACTGGGGTGAGATGGGGCGCGCCGCCCGCGTGACCACCGGCACCAGCGCAGCCGTCATCCTGCTCGGCGTGGCAGCCGTCCTCGGCGTGTTGCGCCGCCGCGAGCAGCTCAGCTCGGCGCTGGCGTCGCTGGGGTGCTGTGTGGCCGGCTTCGCCACGTACGTTGCGATCGAAGGCGAGACCGGTCGCGTCGTCGGGGTCGCCGTCGCGCTCGCCCTGGCCGGCGCCGGACTGTGGTGGCTGGCCGGCTCATCGTTGCTAGTGGCAACCTTTGCGATTCTGTCCGTCGGTGTGTTGGTGATCACGGCAGATGTCCTCACTCCGGACACCGGGGCGTCGGACACCAGTGCCGGGATCGCCGGGACCGGATTCATCCTGGTCGCGTTCGTGCTGGCAATGCTCGGGCTGGTCCGGGACCAGGTGACCGCGTGGTCCCTGGCCGGGGCCGCGATGTTCAGCTCGTCCATCTGCTGGCTGATCCAGGAGCGCGGCGAGATCATGGCGCTCGCGGTCGGCACCGCCGGTCCGGCCGCGCTGCTGTTCGCCTACGGTCGCCGGCACGCGTCGGCGTACGCGGTGGTGGGGTGCGCGATCCTGCTGGTCATCTGGCCGACAGCGCTCTACCAGCTCACCGACAACATGGCTGGTGTGGCTATTGGCCTCGTGGTCGCCAGTGCGGTTCTGCTGGTCGCAGTACTGCTGCTCAGCCGTAGGCGCGCGAACCGATAACAACGGCGCGCGGCGTATGCGCGTTGGGGCGGTTGATGCGGCAGACTCGCTGAGGTGACTGCTCCTACTCCGGCCCTTGTCGAGCTAGCGGTTGCCCATGGCGTGGCGACGGAGTACTGGAACTGGCAGGGCGAGCATGTGATCGTCTCCTCCGAGGTGGTGTCGTCCGTACTCGCGGCACTCGGTGTCGACGCTTCCACACCGGAGAAGGCGTTCGAGGCGCTGGAGGAGCACCGGCAGGCGCGCTGGCGTCGTACGCTGCCGGCGACTGTGGTGATGCGGGAGGGTTGGACGCCCTGGTTCGCCGTACACCTGCCGCACGGGTCCACCGCCGAGGTGTGGGTGGACCTGGAAGACGGCGGGCACCGGCGCGACATCGCGCAGCAGGACCACTGGGTCGAGCCGCAGTGGATCGACGGCGTACAGGTCGGTGAGGCGACGTTCCAGCTGCCGGGCGATCTGCCGACTGGCTACCACCGGTTGTGCGCGCGGATCGGCAGCAACCCGGAGATCTCGGTCAGCACGCTCATCGTGACCCCACGCAAGCTCGAGCCGGAGAAGTTGCGCCGCACCTGGGGCTGGGTGCTGCAGCTGTACTCCGTTCGCTCGCGTCGATCCTGGGGCATAGGCGACCTGCACGACCTCGCAGACCTGGCTGCCTGGTCCGCGACCGACCTGGGCGCCGGGTTCGTACTGGTGAACCCGCTGCACGCCGCGGAGACCTCCGGGCGGATGGAGCCCTCGCCGTACCTGCCGGCCTCGCGGCGCTTCGGCAATCCGATCTACCTCCGGATCGAGGACATCGACGAGTACGGCGACCTCGCGCCGGCCGAGCGGGATCGGGTCCGCGCCCTGAGCCTGCAGACCCGGGCACTCAGCGAGGACGCGACCGCACTGGACCGCGACACTGTGTGGGCTGCCAAGCGAGAGGCACTGCAGCTGCTGTTCGGCGTACGGCCGTCGATCGGCCGGATCGCGGAGTACGGCGCGTACTGCGACCGGGAGAGCCAGGGCCTGATCGACTTCGCCACCTGGGCCGCGATCGCCGACGTGCACGGGCCGGAGTGGAGCAAGTGGCCCGAGGAACTGCAGGAGCCGACCTCTCCGGCCGTCGTTGCCTTCCGCAACGAGAACCCGGACGCGGTGGAGTTCCACTGCTGGCTGCAGTGGCAGCTGGACGACCAGCTCGCCCGGACCCAGGCCCGGGCCAAGGCGGCCGGCATGTCGCTGGGCGTCGTACACGACCTGGCTGTCGGCGTACACCCGGACGGGGCGGACGCGTGGGCGCTGCAGAACGTGCTGGCACCCGGTATCCATGTCGGCGCTCCGCCGGACGCGTTCAACCAGCAGGGGCAGGACTGGTCGCAGCCGCCGTGGCGCCCGAACGCGCTGGCCGAGACCGGGTACGCCGCCTGGCGGGACCTGGTCCGTGCAGTGATGCGGCACGGTGGCGGGCTGCGGATCGACCACATCCTCGGCATGTTCCGGCTCTGGTGGGTGACGTCGCCGGAGCGTCCGACCGAGGGCACGTACGTCCGGTATGACCACGAGGCGCTGGTCGGCATCCTCGTCCTGGAGGCCACGCGAGCCGGTGTGACCGTGGTGGGGGAGGACCTCGGCACAGTCGAGCCGTGGGTACGCGACTACCTGACCGAGCGCGGCATCCTCGGTACGTCGGTGCTGTGGTTCGAGCGGGACGCTGACGGCAAGCCGCTGGCGCCGGAGCGGTGGCGTGAGCTGTGCCTGGCCACGGTCACCACCCATGACCTGCCTCCAACCGCCGGCTACCTGGCCGGGGACCACGTGGAGCTCCGACACCAGCTCGGACTGCTGACCCGACCCGTCGCCGAGGAGCTCGAGGTGGACGAGGCCGAGCGGGACTCGTGGCTCAACGCACTGCGCGAGCGACACCTACTGCGCGACACCGACGGTGACGTGGAGCGCATCGTCGAGGCGCTCCACCAGTACGTCGGTCACACCCCGGCGAAGCTGGTCGGCGTGGCGTTGACGGATGCCGTGGGCGAGCGTCGTACGCAGAATCAGCCGGGCACCACGGACGAGTACCCGAACTGGCGGGTGCCGCTCGGCGGGCCGGACGGATCGCCGGTGCTGATCGAGGATCTGCCGAACAACCAGCGGCTTCGGCGGCTGATCGGTGCGCTGAATATCTAGCTATTCGTAATCAACCGCTCACAAACCGTTGACAATAGATTTGAACGGTTGTTTTCTATCTGTCAAGAAGGCGCCTTCCTTCACTGTCTTTCCGCCCCAACAGTTGAAGGAGTTGTCCGCATGCTCCGAGCACGAAAGCTCAGCCTGGCCGGAATCGCCGTCGGCGCACTGGCGCTGACGATCAGCACGTCGGTCCCGCTCGCGTACGGTCACGGCTACACGACCGGCCCGACCAGTCGCGCCAAACACTGCCAGAACGGCACGGTCCAGAACTGCGGCCAGATTCAGTGGGAGCCGCAGAGCGTCGAAGGCCCGAAGGGCTTCCCGGCGGCCGGTCCGGCCGACGGCAAGCTCTGTTCAGCCGGGCTGGCCCAGTTCGCCGAGCTGGATGATCAGCGCGGGGGAGCCTGGCCGGCCGAGCAGCTCACCGCGGGTCAGAACTACAACTTCCGCTGGTACCTGACCGCACCGCACGCCACCACGGACTTCAAGTACTACATCACCAAGCAGGGCTGGAATCAGAACGCTCCGCTGACCCGGTCGGCACTCGACCTGAATCCGTTCCTGACCGTCACCATGAACGGCGCGCGGCCGGCCAACAACGTCAGTCACGCCGGCACCGTGCCGAGCGGCCGGACCGGACGGCACATGATCCTCGCCGTCTGGACCATCCACGACACGGTGAACGCCTTCTACCAGTGTTCGGATGTTCGTTTCTGATTCAACCGGACGTTTCGTCAATAACTTTCCTGGGAAGTGCACTCCTTGAAATATCCGCCCCGTATTTCAAGGAGTGTCCCCATGAAGACTGTGCTCCGCCGCGTTCTCGTCCCGATCGTCGCCGTCCTCGCCGGTCTCCTGCCCGGTGTGGTCGCCGTCGAACAGGCCGCCGCGCTCACCAAGATGACGCACTCGCAGGCCACCGCGATCTTCCGGGCCGCCGGGATCACCTGGTCGTCCAGCGGCGGCTGTTCCGACTGGAACAACCCGACCTGCACGTCGTTCACCAACATCAACGACAGCACCGTGTACGGCGTCCGCACGCTGAAGCAGGCGAGTGGATGCGCGGTGAACATCACCGGCGGGACCGAGGTCGGCCACGCCTCCGGCACCTACAGCCACCGCAACGGGTACAAGGTCGACATCTCGGTCTACACCTGTGTGAGCAACTACATCCGCAACACCTTCACCCGGATCGCCGACCGCGGTGACGGCGCCCAGCAGTGGCGCTCGGGCGCGGGCAACATCTACGCCAACGAAGGCAACCACTGGGACATCACGTACTACAACTGCGGAGGTTGTTAGCCGCTGACGAGGTGCGGGGAGCCGGGGACTAGGCTCTGGGTGTGATCACTGAAGTTTCCGGCCACACCCTGCTGGTGTTCGTCGGCATCCCCGCACTGCTCATCGCGGTGGTGGCGCTCCTGGTCTTCGCGCCGTCGATCGCGAACGGACCGCGCTACCGCCCGGGCCTGTCCTGGTGGGCTCCGCCGGTCTGGATCAACGGGCCGACCGCGACGAAGCCGGACCCAGCCAACCTGCCCGAGCTGCCTGCCGCACCGGGGACCACTGCGAGCGCCGGTGCAGGCGTCGCCCGTTCGACCGGAGGCGCAAGTGCCAGCTGGTGACGCATTCACCCCTGATCAGCTCTACGACATCGAGAGGGCGGTCCGGCACGCCGAGGAGGCCTCCGGCCTGCACTTCTCCGTGTACGTCGGTGGTGCCGACTCCGAGACCCGTCCGTTCGCCCTCGAGCTGCTGAACGAGCTGGACGACCCGGACCGCAGTGTCCTGGTGTACGTCGACCCGGCCGGCCGCCGGCTGGAGATCGTCACCGGGTCGCTCGCGAAGCGGCAGCTCTCGGACACCGCGGCCGGCCTGGCCGCGCTGTCCATGCAGACCTCGTTCGCCACGGGTGACCTGACCGGCGGTCTCGTCACCGGCGTACAGCAGCTGGGTACGCACGCTCACCAGGCCCCGCTGCTGCACGCGAACGAGCCGCACCAGCAGTGAGCCGGCTGCTCCAGCCACACCGCATCGAGCTGGACGACCTCGTCCTGCGCCCGTTCGTGTGGACGGACGAGCCTGCGGTCGCCGAAGCACTGCGGGATCCGGGGATCCTTCGCTGGACCGCGGGTACGGCGGTGATCCGGACGCCCGCGGAGCAGCGGGCGAAACGGTGGCTCGAGAGGCGGGTCGACGGTTGGCTCCGCGGCAACGCGGTCTTCGCGGTCGCGGACGCTGCCAGCGACTACGTGCTCGCCACGGTGTCGATTCGCGAGGTCAGCCGGCTGCCCGACCAGGCGGTCGTCGCGTACTGGGTCAGTCCGGCCGCACGCGGCCGTGGGCTTGCCGCTCGCGCGCTGGACGCAGCAGCGCGCTGGTCCTTCGCGAAGGACGGACTGGGCCTGCACAGGCTGTCGCTGGACCACGCCCTCGTCAACGAAGGCTCGTGCCGGGTCGCGACCCGGGCCGGCTTCCAGCTGGAAGGCACGATGCGCGAGTTCTTCGTCGAGCCGACCGGCGAGCGGCACGACTCGCACCTGCACGCCCGGTTGGCTACCGACCCAGTGGTCTAGCTACCTGGCGCACCGGCTGGTTCGAAGGTGGGGCAAGCCGGGCTGCTGTGGACGCGCTGTGTCCTCGAATCGGAGCACAGGTCGAGCATCTGCGCCGACGACGTACCCGGACCCAGGTAGACGATCCAGGTGTCCGTGACAGGTTCCAGGGAGCTGTTGGCGATCCCGGGGTACTGCCCGTTGACCAGCATCGCCTTGGCCGGAACGCCGGCCGTGATCATCTTGACCGCCGTGCTCTTGGCGAGCTGCTCCGCGTCCATGCCGACGTCGGTCGGGTACTTCTCCATCACCACGATCCACTGACCGCGTTTGAAGACCGGCGAGGTTGCGCCGGTGTTCGGCGTCGCGCTCGTCTGTGCCTTCGCCTTCGGCGCGGCCGAGGAGGCCGGCGGCTTGCGATCCGCCTTGGCCGTGTTGACCGACGGGGACGGATCCGTGCTCTTCGGCGCGCTCGCCGCCGGTGCTCCCGCTCCGCCGTTAGCCACGGCACCGCCCCGCAGACCGTCGTCGGTGGGCGGGTTCGACGACCCCCGGGTCAGGATGAACGCGAACACGGCGACCATCGCGGCGGCGGCCACGATCGCCGCGCCGACCGCACTGTGCGAGCGCTGAGGCTTGCGGACGTGACTGTGCGGGGAATGACTCTGCCGGGAAGGGCTCTTCTGTTGTCGTCGGGCGGGTGGCCTCCGGTGATCCACGGGTGTCACGGCAAGGGTCCCTCCCCAGATTCCCCGGTGGCGGTCAATTGCGTGCAGCTTAAACCGAACCACTGCATAAATGAGTACTGCTCACGTGATGAGAATCTCCTTGTTGACAAGGGAATCGCACCCCGCAGTCAGCTCCTCACTGTCCGCCGAAGAACAATCGTTTGATCCTTACCGGTAGCGTTCGCGCTACCACTGTCCGGGGCGGTGGCGCGAGCTGTGACTAAGTGCCGGACGGGATGCCGTCGTGTTTCGGTTGCGGTCGGGTGTCCAGGGCGTCGTCGAGCCACGTGTCCACGTCGACCTCGGCGCTGAGGATGTGGTTCACGTACGACGCCCGTTCGTGGCTGAGCACCTCCAGCTCCCAGACACACGGCGCCGCACCGATCGGGGCCGGTCGCAGGTCGTCGACGTCCATCCCGCTGAAGATGCTCAACCGGGACTGGAAGTCCTTCGCCCAGCTGTGCACGACCAGATAGATCCCGTCGTCACCGAGGTGCAGTACGACGACGCCGAGCCCGACCGAGCCCATCGCGTCGTCGAACTCGAGCTGCCGGGTCGCGGTAGCGCGGGCGACGTCGACCATCTGGTCGTCCCACTGCCGTCCGCGCGCGGTGATGATGTACGGCTTCACCAGGCGATGCGGATAGCGCCAGGGCATCAGTGGAGTGACAGGGCGAGGACGGTACGCCTCGGCCAGTCCGGTCAGCGCAACAGCTGCCGCACCGGCCAGGGCGGGGTCAGAAGCGGGCACCGCCCCAGTCTTACTCCTCCCTGGTCCAACACAACACCGCCGGCCTCAACCAGAGACCGGCGGTGTTGTGATCCCGCGTCAGCTCGCGTCGCGGGCCTGGGCCGTAAGAGCACGGGTCAGGTCGGCCTGGGCTTCGCTGACGTAGCGCAGGGTGGGAGCGTCCACCGACGACGACTCCGTCGACAACCAGGACGTGAGTGCGTCGAGCGTCGGCTGCTCCGGCAGGTGGCGCGGCGACAGGTAGACCAGCACGTTCTCGCCCATCGAGGAGCCGAGGCGGGAGTAGACGTCCTTGGCCGCGCTCAGGTACTTCTCGACGTACGGCCGGAGCAGGTCCTCCTGGCCCGGCTGCTGGAACCCGAGGATGGTCCGGAACTGCGTCTCGTTCGGGGTGTCCCCGGACTCGACCGCGATCCGCCACGCGTCTGCCTTGGCCTCGGCGGTCGGCCGGGCGGCCCGTGCCTGTGCGGCCCGCTCCTGCCCGGTGATGGTGGTGTCCCGGGTCAGCTCGTCGTCGATCTCGTCGGCACCGATCCGGCCGAGCCGGGCCAGCGCCACGATCAGCGTCCAGCGCAGGTCGGTGTCGACCACCAGCCCCGCGGGCAGGTCGCGGTCGTCGAGCCACGCGGCCAGCCGGTCGGCGCCCGCATCGGAGAACACCGCGGAGCTGTAGGCCCGGGCGAACGCGAGCTGGTGGTCGCTGCCCGCTTCGGCGTTGGCGAGCAGCTCGGCCAGTGCCTCCTCGAACTGCGCCCGCAGCGCCGGCCGGTTCTCCGGGGCCGCGTAGAGGTTGATCGCGCTGGTCGCCTGCCCGAGCAGTGCCCGTACGCCGGTCAGATCGGTCTCGGCCTTGATCCCGCGCAGCACGATGCCGACGTACTGGCTGGCCGGCATCTCGGCGTCGCGGGTCATGTCCCAGGCCGCACCCCAGGCAAGGGCCCGGGGCAACGATTCGGTCAGCTGGTCGATCGACTCGACCAGGGTGGCCCGGGACCGCTCGTCCAGCCGGATCTTGGCGTAGGTGAGGTCGTCGTCGTTCAGCAGCACCAGGTCCGGCTGGGTCGCGCCGACCAGCTCGGCCAGCTCGGTGCGCGG
Source organism: Kribbella sp. NPDC049174 (assembly GCF_043197365.1). Taxonomy (NCBI): domain Bacteria; kingdom Bacillati; phylum Actinomycetota; class Actinomycetes; order Propionibacteriales; family Kribbellaceae; genus Kribbella; species Kribbella sp. NPDC049174. Next base: position 121,611 of record NZ_JBICSZ010000011.1, read on the forward strand.
TCCGTCGATGTCGACCTCGAACCGCTCGGTCCGGACCAGGCCTTCGCCGGTACGGCGGTACAGGCCGACCGCCAGCCGGTGCGGCCGCAGGACCGGGAAGTTCTCCGCCGCGGTCTGCTCGATCGCGAACGACGTGAACGCACCCTCGGCGTCGACCGCGAAGTCGGCCCGCAGCGTGTTGACACCGGCCGTCCGCAGCCAGCGCTCGGTCCAGTCGTCCAGGTCGCGCCCGGACGCCTTCTCCAGCGGCTTCAGCAGGTCGGTCAGCTCGGTGTTGCCGAACGCGTGGTCCGAGAAGTACTCCTTCAGCGCGCTGATGAAGGTGTCCTCACCGACGAACGCGACCAGCTGCCGCAGCGTCGACGCGCCCTTGGCGTAGGTGATGCCGTCGAAGTTCACCTCGACCGCGTGGAAGTCGACCATGTCGGCCGCGATCGGGTGCGTCGAGGGCAGCTGGTCCTGCCGGTAGGCCCAGTTCTTCCGCGCGTTGCAGAAGGTCGTCCAGGAACCGGCGTACTTGGTCGTCGCGACCGCCTGCGCCCAGTGGCTGGCCCACTCGGCGAACGACTCGTTCAGCCACAGGTCGTCCCACCAGGTCATCGTGACCAGGTCGCCGAACCACATGTGGGCGAGCTCGTGCAGGACCGTGTTGGCGCGGGCTTCCATCTCGGCGTGCGTGGTCCGGCTGCGGAAGATGTACTCGTCCCGCAGGGTCACGCAGCCCGCGTTCTCCATCGCGCCCATGTTGTACTCGGGCACGAACGCCTGGTCGTACTTGTGGAACGGGTACGGCGTACCGAAGGCCTGCTCGAACAGCTCGAAGCCCTGCTTGGTCACCTCGAACAGGTCCTCGACGTCGAGAGCTTCCTTCAGTGACGGACGGCAGAGCAGCGACAACGGATAGCTGCCGTGCGGACCGTCGTACGAATCCGTGACGACGTGGTACGGCCCGGCCACCACCGCGGTGATGTACGTCGACATCCGCTCGGTCGGCGGGAAGTCCCAGCGGGCCAGCTCCTCGCCGTTCTCACCCTGGTACGCCGTGGGCTCGGGCGTCGGTGCGTTGGAGATGACCACCCAGCGGGCCGGTGCGGACACGGTGAATGTGAAAGGGGCCTTGAGGTCGGGCTGCTCGAAGGTGGTGAACACCCGGCGGGCGTCCGGTACCTCGAACTGCGTGTAGAGGTAGGTCTCCTTGTCGGCCGGGTCGACCGAGCGGTGCAGCCCTTCACCGGTACGCGAGTAGGTGCAGTCCGCGATCACAGTCAGCTCGTTGCGCTCCGCCAGCTCGTCCAGCTGGACGCGGGCGCCGTCGTACACCGTCTCCGGGTCGAGCGAGCGGCCGTTCAGGGTCACCTCACGGACCTTCTCCGCGATCAGGTCGGCGAAGGTGCTCGCGCCGGCCGTGCCGGCGAACGTGATGGTGGTCGCCGACCGGAAGGTCGGAGCGCCGCTCGGGGCGTTGGTCAGGTCGAGCTCGATCGTGTACTCGACGTCGCTGACCACCCCGGCACGGGTACGCGCCTCGTCGCGCGTGAGGTTGGTTCCAGGCATGTCGGCATCCTATGCACCTGGCAGCCCGGTTCGCCGACGGTTTCCCCGCGACATTGAGGCATGGATACCAAACCGGTGCATAGTCGTTCGATTTTGTATGATGGAGAATATGACTGCCTCCGCTGATTTCTGGTTCGATCCGGCCTGCCCCTGGGCCTGGATGACGTCTCGCTGGATGCTCGAGGTCGAGCAGGTCCGCGATGTGACGACCACCTGGCACGTGATGAGCCTGTCCGTACTGAACGAAGGGCGTGACAATCTGGACGAGAAGTACAAGCAGAACCTGCGCAACCTCGTCGGCCCGGTCCGGGTGCTGATCGCGGCCGAGCAAGCCCACGGCAACGAGGTGCTGCTGCCCCTCTACACCGCGCTCGGCCGGCGGATCCACGTCGAGGGTCGTGGCATCGGCGACGGCAAGGGTGACGTGGTCAAGGAGGCGCTCGCCGAGGTCGGTCTGCCGGCGTCGCTGATCGAGGCCGCCGACACCGACCGGTACGACGACGCCCTGAAGAAGTCGCACCACGCCGGCATGGACCTGGTCGGCATGGAGGTCGGTACGCCGGTCATCGCCGTCGAGGGCACCGCCTTCTTCGGCCCGGTGGTCACGCCCGCCCCGAAGGGTGAGGCGGCCGGCAAGCTCTGGGACGGCGTCCGCCTGGTGGCCGGCACCGAGGGCTTCTTCGAGATCAAGCGGACCCGGGATCGCGGCCCGATCTTCGACTGATTCGGTCTGTGGTTCAAGGCTTGTTTCGAACCACGCCGACTGGTGAAGGTTGCTCACCAAGAATTCCCCCCAGTGGTGAGTAGGTTCCAGATGACTGTTCCCGTCCCTTCCGGTGTGACTGCGGGGGTCGCCGTCTACGACCGCCAGACCGGTCAGTTCGTCCAGCGGCACAACGAGGACCATCGGTTCCGGTCCGCTTCCGTGGTGAAGCTGCTCATCGTGCTCGACTATCTCTGGGACCGCTCACCGGCGGACGACGTACCGAGTGACGACCGGACGCGCCTCGAGGTCATGTTGCGCAGCAGTGACGACGACGCGGCGAGCCATTATTGGGAGGAACTCGGCGGTGGCGCCATCGTCGACCGGATGGTGAAGCGGCTCGGCCTGACCCACACGGCCGGGCCGCCCGCCACCCATCCAGGTTTCTGGGGATACGTCGCCATCACGGCCGCGGACACCGTCCGGATCTACCGCTACCTCCTGGAGCAGGCTCCGGTGCCGGTGCGGCAGTACGTGATGGACCTGCTGCACCGGGCGACCCGGCACGGCACCGACGGCTTCGACCAGTACTTCGGGATCGCGTCGGCCTTCCCCAGAGAGTTCAGCATCAAGCAGGGGTGGTCCGGCTTTCACGGGTCGAGCGGGTACGGCTCTGACCGGGCCAAACCCCAGGACAGCGGGCTGGACCTGCGCAGTGATGCCCTGCACACCACGGGGACTGTCGGACCGGGTGACCGGACGATCGTCGCCCTGTACACGCTGCATCCGGCCGGAACGCCGTACGAGCAGGCGTACGCCGAGGTGACCCGGATGACCGGGGCGCTGACCGTGCCCGGCGTGCCGGACCGTCAGTAGGAGGTGCAAGACTTCGGCCATGCGAGTGCATATCGGCTCCGACCATGCCGGCTTCGAACTGAAGAACCATCTGGTCCAGCACCTCAAGGCTGCCGGACACGACGTCGTCGACCACGGCCCGGCCGTGTACGACGCGGTCGACGACTACCCGCCGTACTGCCTGCGGGCCGGTGAGGGGGTGGCCAAGGACGAGGGCAGCCTCGGCATCGTGATCGGTGGCTCCGGCAACGGTGAGCAGATCGCGGCCAACAAGGTGAAGGGCGTCCGGGCGATCCTCGCCTGGAGCACCGACACCGCGCGGCTGGGGCGCGAGCACAACAACGCGAACGTGATCAGCGTCGGGGCGCGGATGCACTCCGAGGACGAGGCGACCGGGTTTGTCGACACGTTCCTGGCCACCGACTACTCGGGTGAGGACCGGCACACCCGACGGATCGACATGCTGTCCGCCTACGAGTCGACCGGCGAGCTGCCGCCGCTCCCCTGATCGGCCGGCTTGTCGTCGGCGGCCTGCGGCGGCTCGGAGGGCTTCGGCTCGACCGGGCGGCGGTTGACCGGCTGACGCGGGCGGGAGACGTCGCGGGCCCGCATCGAGCGGCCCGTGCCGACGACCGCCGGGGTGGGTGGGCCGCTGCGACCCTTGGCTCCCGACGAACCTGTCATACCCATAAGAGGAATCATGCCTGAAGGTCACACCCTGCACCGGCTGGCGAACGACGTCTGGGACGCGTTCGGCGGCCGCCCGGTCCATGCGTCGAGCCCGCAGGGCCGGTTCGCCGACGGCGCCGCGCGGCTGAACGGGCAGGTGCTGCGGCAGACCGAGGCCCACGGCAAACACTTCCTCGCCGACTTCGAGGGCGCGGGCTGGCTGCACATCCACCTCGGCCTGATCGGCAAGGTCGACTTCGGGCCGGCCCCGGTGCCCGAGCCGGTCGGCCAGGTCCGGCTCCGCCTGCAGAACGAGACGTCGTACGCCGATCTGCGCGGAGCGACCGTGTGCGAGGTACTGACCGATCCCGAACGCGAGGCGCTGATGGCCCGGCTCGGTCCGGACCCGCTGCGCGACGACGCCGACCCCGAGCTGGCCTGGAAACGGATCCACCGCAGCAAACTGCCGATCGGGCAACTGCTGATGGACCAGGAAGTACTGAGTGGTGTCGGCAACGTCTATCGCGCCGAGGTGCTGTTCCGGGCGAAGCTGCACCCGATGACGCGCGGCCACCTGGTGAAGAAGCGCGAGTGGCAGGGGATGTGGGAGGACCTGCTCGAGCTGATGAAGTACGGCGTCGAGACCGGCCGGATCGATACCGTTGCCGACGACCACACACCGGAGGCGATGGGCCGTGACCCACGCCAGGACGACCACGGCGGCGAGGTGTACGTGTACCGGCGGCAGGGGCAGCGCTGCCACGTCTGCCATTCGGTGGTCCGGACCGAGATATTGGCCGGTCGCAACTTGTTCTGGTGCCCGAAGTGCCAGCGCACCGGCCTCACTCGCAAGAGCTGACATTCATCAGTTGTGTTACGACTGGATGCGCGGACCGGTCAGTCCCGTTATCTTCTTCACACCATGAACAGGAGTGGCGGTCTCGCTGAGGTACGACGGATCGGCCGCCGGGTCGAATGGCTGGGGCGACGGGCCCGCCGGTCCCATCGGCTCGCCTTCGTCGCGCTGGCGCTGACGTCTGTCGTCTTTGCCGTCTCCGGCCTGGTCTGGCAGACCTTGGTGCCGGCCTCCTTGCTGATCATCCCGCTGGTGCTCGGCGGCCTGCTGCTGAGGTTCCGCGAACTGGTGGCGCTGACCGGGATCACGGTGACGTTCGGCGCGTACATCGTCCTGTCCCGCGGACTGACGCTGCCCCGGATCGGCTTTGTGCTGGTCCTCGCGGTCATCGGCTGGATCATGCTGACCAATGCCAAGGTGCGCAGCCGGCTCGGAGTGCCGGGGACGCGTGGTGAGTCGATGCTGATGGAGTTGCGCGACATCCTCACCGCGCAGGGCGAGTTGCCGTCGCTGCCGGCCGGCTGGCTCGCCGAGGTGGAGATCCGCTCGGCCGGCGGATCGACGTTCTCCGGTGACTTCGTCGTGTCGACGACCCGTGGCGACGTCCTCGAGGTCGCGCTGGTCGATGTCTCGGGCAAGGGAATCGACGCGGGCACCCGGGCGCTGCTGTTGTCCGGTGCGTTCGGCGGACTGCTCGGCGTCGTGCCGGAGGAGGAGTTCCTGCCGTCGGCGAACCGCTACATCCGGCGCCAGGACTGGGACGACGACTTCGCCACCGTCGTGCATGTCGCGGTCGACCTGAAGACCGGGGACTTCGACGTACGGACGGCCGGCCATCCGCCCGCGATCCAGTTCGACGCGTGGTCGGGACGGTGGCAGACACGGGACGCCGACGGGCCGTTGCTCGGGTTGATGGAGGCGCCGGAGTTCGCGGTGAACCACGGGCAGCTGAAACCGGGGGATGCGTTGTTCCTCTACAGCGACGGGATGGTCGAGACGCCGCGGCGGGACATCGGCCGGGGGACGGACCGGCTGGCGGGGCACGCGGAACGCCTGGTCGCACAGGGGTTCCAGGGCGGTGCCAAGGAACTGGTCGACGAGGCCGGCGGTCCGGGGGACGACTCCGCGATCGTGATCATCCATCGGTCGGCACTCGGCTGACATCGGGGCGTGCGGACGGCCGGTGCTATCGGTCCGGGGATGGCTCCAGGGATGGCTCCGGGGATGGCGTAGCCTGCACGGTCGTGACGATCGACAAGGATGTCTGCTTCGACGCGGAGGCCGACCGGGCTGCGCCGGACGTCTCGTTCGAAGAGCTGCTCGCGTTGATGCCGGACTCGGTCCGCGATGTGTTCCCGCCGTACCGCTGGCAGCTGGAGAAGCTGTGGGAGCTCGATCTGAAGGTCGAGCCGGTGGAGGTCGCCGATCTGATCTGGATGTTCGACCTGCCGCTGTGGCAGCTCGACGGCGAACGGTTCAAGGTCACCCCGAACCAGGTCGCCGCCACCCCGATGAACTTCCGCGCCCACTACCAGCGGGTGATGGACGCCGACCTCGACCATCCGATCAACCTGGTCGCCTATCGCGGGCGCCTGGTCGTCCTGGACGGCGTCCACCGTCTCCTCAAGGCCCACTTCCTCCGCCGCCGGTGGATCGAGGCCACCATCGCCACCGCGACCCAGCTCCAGTCCTGCGCCGTCTGATGTGAAAGTGGTGACTTGCACATCCGACCTTAGGGTGGCAGGGTGGAGGCATGGAGACCAGGGTGGAGCGTGAGGTGTACGTCGAGGCGCGGCCGGAGGTGGTGTGGGCGGCCGTGACGCAGCCCGAGAACTTTGCCCGGTGGTACGCGTTCGGTGGAGCGGAGATCGACCTGCGGCCGGGTGGGCGGCTGGTGATGCGGTGGGACGAGCACGGGGAGTATCTCGGGTTCGTGGAGAAGGTGGAGCCGGGGCGGCGGTTCGCCTATCGGTACGCCGTCGATCCCGGTGTGGACCCGGCGCCGGGGAACTCGAACCTGGTGGAGTTCACCCTCACACCGGAAGGTGAGGGGACCAGGCTGCTGGTGGTGGAGAGCGGATTCGATCGGCTGGAGCTCTCGGCGGAGGAGCAGGTCAAACGGGCCGAGGAGTCGGCGCAGGGTTGGGACGGTGGTCTTGCCGCTCTCACGGAGCTGGCGCCGTCGTTGTGATGGACGCTTCCGTCGGTTCTGGGGCTCCCGTCGTCAGCGTGGACGGGGTGCTGGGGGCGTTGGGTGATGCGACCCGGCGGGCCGTGGTGGAGTTGCTCGCCGCTGGTGGCGGGCGGACGGCGACGTCGTTGGCGGGGGAGTTGCCGGTGACACGGCAGGCCGTGGTGCAGCATCTCGCCGTACTGCGGGAGGCCGGGCTGGTCGAGAGTCGCCGGATGGGCCGGGACGTGCGCTTCGAGTTGCGCTCCCAGGCCTTGACCGAGACCGCGGCCTGGATCGCGGATGTCGCCGCTCAGTGGGACCGCCGGCTGGCGGTGATCGCCGAGATCGCCGAAACAGCCCAGGTCGAGGCCGTGCTGGCCGAGAACCCTTCTTCTGTCAGGGAGTCGGGCGGCGACGCGCGGTGATTGTTGATGGTGACGCATCACCATTAAGATCGGTGACATGACATCGAACAGTGACGACTACGCCCCGAGCCCGACCGGCTGGGTTCGCACTCAGGTGGAGAAGGTCGAGGCGGCCGGGACCACGGAAGCGGTCGACATCATGGGCATGCCGGTCGTGCTGCTGACCATGCGCGGCGCCAAGTCGGGCAAGATCCGCAAGGTGCCGTTGATGCGGGTCGAGCACAACGGCGTGTACGCCGCCGTCGCCTCGCTCGGTGGCGCGCCGAAGAACCCGGTCTGGTACTACAACCTGAAGGCCGACCCGAAGCTCACGCTGCAGGACGGCGACGTCACCAAGGAGTACGTCGCCCGTGAGATCGAGGGCGAGGAGTACGACGAGTGGTGGCAGCGCTCGGTCGCGGCCTACCCGCCGTACGCCGAGTACCAGACCAAGACCTCCCGCAAGATCCCGCAGTTCGTGCTGGAGCCGGTCAACTAGACCCGGTAGCTGAGCCAGACCATGGTGGAACCGGCGGCGATCTTCAGGACGCCGTCGGTCACCCAGAGCACCCGGTACGGGACGCCGGGGACCAGCAGACCGATCCTGCGTTGATGATGCACAGCAGGCCGAGCAGTCCGCAGATCGGTCCGTGCGAGGACGCGCCAGGATCAGGAAGTGGACCTGAGCTCTTCGAAGATGGTCTTGGTGATACCGCCGACCATCATCACCAGGACGGCGAGTGCGGCGCCGGTGATCAACCCCCGGGGAGCAGCCAGCGGCGACCGCCGACTCCGCCGACCACCAGACCTAGTCCGACCAGGACGAGCAGAGCTCCGCCCCCGCGCATCAGGGGGAAGGTCCGGGCCATCCCGGTAAGGTCTGTGAACAGATCCACGGCGGAACGGCACAGGGTGAGCAGAGCAGCCCAGCGGTTGTGAGACGCTGGGGCCGGCCCGGTTTCGTTGACCGGGCCCGGCGCGCGCTGCGTCGACCGAGTTCTGGGAGTCGTCCTGACCACACACGACGCGGTGCAGGAACCGTTCGTCGGGTCGACGCGGTTGCGTCTGGCCGGACTGGCACTGCATGCCTATACCGCGAGCGGAACGGTGCTCGCGCTGCTCATCGTCATCGCCGCCGTCGACGGCGACGCCGTCCGAGCGCTCTGGCTCGGCCTGGCCGCACTGGTGATCGACGGGACCGACGGGATGCTCGCTCGCCGGCTGCGGGTGAAGGAGACCATCCCGTGGTTCGACGGCGCGATGCTGGACAACATCGTCGACTACCTGACCTACGCGTTCGCCCCGATCGTGCTGCTCTGGACCGGCGACTACCTGCCGTCCGGCGCCTGGGGCCCGATACTGGCCGCGTTGCCGTTGCTTGCCTCCAGCTACCAGTTCTGCCGGGTCGACGCGAAGACCGACGACCACTTCTTCCTCGGCTTCCCCAGTTACTGGAACGTGGTCGCGTTCTACGTGGTGATCCTCGGTCTCAGCCCGGTCACCACCGGTGTGATCCTGGTCGTCTGCTCGATCCTGGTGTTCGTCCCGGTGAAGTACGTCTACCCGTCCAGGACCAAGGCGTTCCGGTCGCTGAACCTGCTCACCACCGCGATCTGGCTGGCGTCGTACGCCGTACTGCTCGCCCAGATGCCGAACCCGAACGCCATCGTGGTCGCCGTCTCACTGTCCTATCTCTTGTACTACGGGGTGCTCAGCCTGTATCTGACGTTCTGGGTACCCAGACGCAAGGTCTCGTAAGTGGTCCTTGGTCTCAGCGCGGCACTCGGTGCCGCGGTGCTGTTCGGTATCGCCTCGATCCTGCAGGCCGTCGGTTCGCGCAAGGTGCCGACCGAGTCGGAACTCGACCCGCGGCGGCTCGGCGCGTTCGTCATCGCGTTGCTCAAGCAGCCCGCGTTCCTCGCCGCGCTGGTGCTGAACCTGGCCGGCTTCGCGCTGCACTTCGTTGCCCTGCGCCAGCTTCCGCTCTACCTCGCCCAGGCCGGGATCGCGGCCAGCCTGGTGGTCACCGCCCTGCTCGCGACCCGGCTGATGTCGGACCAGCTGAGCGCACTCGAATGGTCCGCGGTCATCGCGGTCTGCGTCGGCCTCGGCCTACTCGCCGTGTCGGCCGGTGACCAGGGCGACAGCGCCCGCCACCAGGGCCTCACCATCGGCATCATCGTCGGCCTGGTGGTCATCGCCGTACTCGGCGCCCTCGCCAGCCGTTCCCAACACGGCGTCTCCACCGCGCTACTCGGCCTCCTCGCAGGTCTCGGGTACGCCGGTGTCGCCATCTCAGCCCGATTGCTCGAGGACGGCTCGATCGGCGAGCTCCTCCGCAGCCCAACGACGTACACCCTCCCGATCAGCGGAGCCCTCGCCTTCATCCTCTACTCCCTGGCCCTCCAACGAGGCTCGGTAACGCTCGCAACCACCCCGATGATCGCCCTCCAGACGATCACCCCCGCAGCCGTAGGCGTCTTCGTCCTCGACGACGCCGTCCGCGCGGGCTGGTGGCCCGGCGCCATCACCGGCTTCGTCCTGTCCGCGATCGGCTCCGTCATCCTGGTCCGCTTCGAATCCATCAAAGACTGAGTTTTCTTCCCACGCACCGCTACGCGCGCTCCTCCGTCGCGTGCTCGCCGGCGCTCCCGCCCGCCCGACGATGAGTTGCGTGCTCTCGCCCGCGATCTCGCGTGCTGCCGCCCGCGGTCTTGCGTGCTGTCGCCCGTGGTGCGCGTGCTGTCGCCCGCGGTGCGGGGGCTCCTACGTCGCCCGCTTCGCGACCACCTCGTGGAGTCCCGCCTACACGGCCAACCATCGTGGATCGAGGCGCCGTGCGAGGTCCCGACTGCCAGACGGCGGTGCGATCTGGATTCACTAGCGCGACGGCCACTTCCAGGGTGGTTCGTCGAGGGGGCGTTGGTCGGCGATGGTGGTGGCGCCGTGGTCTTTGATGAGCTCGATGGTGTGGAGGTCGTCGGCTAGGGCATCGAGGGAGGCGAGGAACGGGCGGGAGTGGGTGACGACGATGACCTGTGTGTCTTTCGCGGCGGTGACGACGAGGTTTGCCAAGGCGGGTAGGAGGTCTGGGTGCAGGCTGGTTTCGGGCTCGTTGAGGACGAGGAGCTCGGGCGGTCGTGGGGTGAGTAGGGCGGCGACCCAGAGGAGGTATCTGAGTGTGCCGTCGGAGAGTTCGCCGCCGGACAACGGCCGGAGTAGACCGTGCTGACGGAACGCGATCTCGAACCGGCCGGCGGCGTTGACGATCTCCACTCGGCTGCCGGGGAACGCCAACTCGATCGCCTCGTCGAGCGCTCCCTTGGCTCCGATCTCGCGGATGGTCTGGAGCGCGGCCGCGACGTCCGCTCCCTCGGGACCGAGGATCGGGGTGCGGGTGCCGATCTGTGCCTGCCGGGCCGGCGCGTCCGCGTCGGTGCGCAGGTGGTCGTAGAACCGCCAGGCGCGCATCCGCTCCCGCAGTGCGAGCAGTTCGGGCGCCCGTTGTGGGTCGGCGAACTCGCTCAGCATGCTGTCGAACGACTGCAGCACATGGCCGGCGTCCTGCCACTGACCGTCGCCGTCGCGGATCCGCGCTCCACCACCACCCCGCTCGACGAGCAGTGCGGCGGGCCGCAAGAACGGCCCCGCCCAGAGCGCCTCACGCTTGATCTCCGGATCGAGGTTGAACGCCGACGGTTCGTTGCGGACACCCATCGTCGGTATCGGCAGCCCGAAGTCGACCGCATAGCCGTAGTCCTCGGAGGCGAATCCCATCCGGAGGGCGACCGGTCCGGTCCGCACCGTCCCTTGCACCGGCCGGTCTTTGCGGACGTGCTCCGGGCCTGCCCACAGCGTCGATTGGAGACCGCCTTCGCGGGCCAACGCTGCGACGGCGCCGTTGCGGGACGCGTCGGCGAGGAGGCGGAGTGCGCGGTACAGGCTGGACTTCCCGGTCCCATTCGCGCCGGTCACGACGTTCAGCCCGCGCAGGGGCATGACCAACCGCCGCAGTGACCGGTAGTTCTCCACCGCCAGCGTCGTCAGCATGTCCGTCACGCTACCGGCCTGCTCCGACAGGACTGCTCACGAGACACTTGGCCGCATGACATCGACCCCGATCCGCCTCGGCATCGTCGGACTCGGCGCGATGGGCCGCGAGTTGTTCACCGCTGCCCTGCCGCACCCGGACTTCACCGTGACGCGGGCAGCCGACCTCGATCCCGCCACGATCGCGCGACTCGGCGCCGAGCACCCCTCCGTTGCCTTCAGCACGGAGACCAAGGACGTGATCGGCTCGGATGACGTGGACGCGGTCTACATCGCGACTCCACCCGGTACGCACGCGGCGCTCGTCGTACCGGCTCTGCAGGCCGGGCAGGCGGTGTTCTGTGAGAAGCCGCTGTCGGTGTCGGCCGCTGACGCGGAGGCGATGCTGTCAGCCGCACAGGCGAGCGGCCGCGCGGCGGCGGTCAACTTCTCGCTGTCGGATCGGCAATCCACCCGGTACGTCGAAGCGGCGATCGCGGACGGCCGCGTCGGTGAGGTGCTGGCGGTGGAGATCCAGTTGGCCTTCCCGGTCTGGCCGCGAGAGTTCCAGGCCGCGGCGACGTGGGTGGGCGAGCGGGCGCAAGGTGGGTTCGTCCGCGAGGTGTTCTCGCATTTCGCCTACCTGACCGACCGGCTGGTCGGGCCGCTCGAGCTGGTCCACGGCGTACTGGACCACTGCGGTGCCGGCAGCGAGATGGCGGCGTACGGCTTGATGCGGGCCGGTGACATCCCGGTGCAACTGACCGGAGTCGTGGGCGCCCAGCCGACGACCTATGAGTGGGTACTGCGGGGGTCACGCCAGTCCCATCGCCTGAGCAACTGGCGCGACCTGTTCGTTGCGGAGGGCAACGGCTGGCAACCGGTCATCCTGACCGGCGAACCTGGATCGGAGACCACCCGGCTGTCCCTCTTCGCCCGCGCGATCCGCGGTGAGCACACTCCAGACCTGGCAGACTTCGCCAGCGCGTACCGAGTCCAGCAAGTAGTCGAGGCCTTCCACCACAGCACCTAGCTCATCGCTGGGCTGTGTATAGGCCGGCCAAGGATGCTGCGGCGCACGCGGTCATCAGCACCGCCATCGGAACGGCGGTTGTGGTGCCGCCGAGGCCGGCGAGCGGGGCGATCGTTCCGGCGGCGACCCATTGGACGAAACCCTGCACGGCTGCACCGGTGCCGGGATGGTCCGGTACTGCGGCGGATGCGAGGGCGCCGCCGTTGGGGATGATGAGGCCTTGGGCGGTCATCAGGACGAAGAAGCACACGATCGCCAAACTCAGTGGTGTGCTGAACCAGAGGGCACCGGCCAGCATCGCGATGCCGGCGGCCAGTGCGGCGATCTGCCCGGTCAGGATGAGCTTGCGGGTCGAGACCCGGCCGGCGAGCCGGGCGGCGACGAGCGCGGCCGCGGTCATTCCGGCGGCGTTGACCGCGAAGTCGATCGAGTATGCGATGGGCGAGAGCCCGTTCATGGTCTGCAGCACGAACGCGGAGGTGGCGACGTAGGCGAACAGCGCGCCCATCGCAGCACCAGCGACCAGCAGATAGCCGACGTACTCGCGGTTGCCGAGGACGATCCGTCCAGCGGTGAGGAAGTTTCGCAGTCCGCCGGCGTGCCGACGTACCTGCGGCAGTGATTCGGGCACCGCGACCACGACGGCCGAGGTCATCGCCAGCCCTAGTGCGGCGACGAGCCAGAACGAGACCCGCCAGTGGGACAACTGCAGGATCAACCCGCCGAGGAGCGGGCCGAGGATGGGGGCGATGCCGCCGACAGCGGCGATGACGTTCAGGACCCGGACCAGCCGGGCGCCGGTGGCCAGGTCGACGATGATCGCCCGCCCGATCACCATCGCCCACCCGCCCGCGAATCCCTGGACGAACCGGGCCACCGTCATCACTCCGATGGTGGGCGCGAGCGCGCACACGATCGAGGCCGCGGTCATGACCAGTACGGCGGCGAGCAACGGAATCCGCCGACCGCGCTGATCCGAAATCGGCCCGCCGACCAGTTGGCCGAGCGCCATGCCGACGAAGAAGGTCGTCAGCGTGAGCTGAACCTGCGTCGCGGTGGTGGACAGCTCCCCGGCGACCTGCGGGAACGCCGGGACGTACATGTCGGTGGCCAGCGGTGCGATGGCGGTCAGGAACACCACGGTCGCGACCAGCCCGGCGGTCAGCCGGGCCTGACGACGCGCCGTCAGCAGGGGCGGCCTCGACCAGGCGACGTCCGGGGGCAACGGGACTTGTTGTTGCATCAAGCCTCTTCAGGTAGCGGGGAGGGTGTCAGGCCTGGAGCAGAACTTTGATGGAGCCCTCCATGGTGGCGATGCGCCGGGCGGCGTCACCGTGCATGCGGCCGAGGACGACGATTCCGTTGTGGTACGACTGGTCGCCGTAGTAGAGGACGAGATCGTTGCCGGGGGCGTAGTACCCGACGTCACCGATGTCGGGGTCCGCGCCGACCGGCTGACCGTCGAGAGACAGCGGGGAAGGCAGAGGTCCTGAGCTGGGCCGAGTTGTCGATGGCGATCCGGCCGGCGGGTCGACGGAAGCGCTCGTGGCCGGTGCCGTTGGTTGGCCGGCTTGATTCGCGTTGTCAGACGTGGCGTTGGATCCGCAGGCAGCCAGGGCCAAACATGACCGTGGAAGTCAGCACGCTGCGGCGAACAGGCTTCATTGGTTCATCTCGGTCAGACGGTGAGAAGGACTTTGGTGGCGGTGCGCTGGTCCATGGCTTGGTAGCCCTCGGCTGCCCGGTCGAGGGGCAGGGTGAGGTCGAAGACCTTGCCGGGGTTGATCTTGCAGTCCCAGATGAGCTGGATGAGTTCGGGCAGGTACTGCCGGACCGGGGCCGGCCCGCCGTGGATGTGGACGCCCGCCATGAACAGCTCGTCACCGGGAATGGAGACGTCGTGGGAGACGCCGACGAACCCGACGTGGCCACCCGGCCTGGTTGAGCGAATGGCCTGCATCATCGCCTCCTGGGTGCCGACGGCTTCGATGACCGAGTGGGCTCCGAGCCCGGCAGTCAGGTCCTTCACCCGGGCCACGCCGTCGTCCCCACGTTCTTCGACGATGTCGGTGGCACCGAACTCCCGGGCGAGGGCCTGGCGATCGGCGTGACGGCTGAACGCGATGATCCGCTCGGCGCCGAGCTGCTTGGCGGCCAGGATGCCCAGCAGCCCGACGGCGCCGTCGCCGACGACCGCGACCGTCTTGCCCGGAGCGGCCTGGGCGGCGACAGCGGCGAACCAGCCGGTCCCGAGTACGTCGGAGGCCGCCATCAGGGACGGGATCAGGTCGGGAGCGGGCATTCCCGGGGTGGCGACGAGGGTGCCGTCGGCCAGCGGGATGCGGGCCCGCTCGGACTGGGTGCCGATGGTGCCCATCAGGACACGGTGCACGCAGTACGCCTGGTAGCCGGCCAGGCAGATCTCGCAGGTGTTGTCGGAGGCCCAGAAGGATCCGATGACGAAGTCGCCGACCTTGATGGTGCGCACGTCCGGACCGACCTCCTCGACGACGCCGACGTACTCGTGGCCCATGACCTGGTGGTCGACGGGCTCGGCGCCGCGGTACGGCCACAGGTCGCTGCCGCAGATGCAGGTCGCCGACAGGCGGATGATCGCGTCGGTCGGTTCGAGGATCTTCGGGTCCTCGCGGTCTTCGACCTGGACGTTCCCGGGTCCGTGCATGACAACCTGGCGCATCGAGCGCTCCTCTTCACATCTTGTCGGTGGATTACTGGCCGAACGAAGGGCCACGGGTCGAGTGAATCCGGTGGATCGACGCGGTGGAAGTCACTGTGAAGGGACGTACTCACAGGGCACCCTTCACCGTTCTGCGGCCGGTGCGCGCGGCCTAGTCTCGTTGTCATGGACAACCGTCAGGAGGTGCGCGAGTTCCTCACCACTCGTCGCGCCCGCATCACTCCGGACCAGGTCGGCCTCCCGACCACCGGTTCCCGGCGCGTCCCTGGTCTGCGGCGCAGCGAGGTCGCATCGATCGCAGGCCTCAGTGTCGAGTACTACGCCCGGCTCGAGCGCGGCCAGATCGCCGGGGCCTCCACCGGCGTACTCGACGCGCTCGCCCGAGCGCTGCAACTGGACGAGACCGAACGAGCTCACCTGTCCGACCTCGCCCGGGCCGCTGATGGGATCCCGACCTCGGGTCGCCCGCGCCGTCGGACACCGAGCAAGGCG
Source organism: Kribbella sp. NPDC049174 (assembly GCF_043197365.1). Classification (NCBI taxonomy): domain Bacteria; kingdom Bacillati; phylum Actinomycetota; class Actinomycetes; order Propionibacteriales; family Kribbellaceae; genus Kribbella; species Kribbella sp. NPDC049174. Next base: position 137,077 of record NZ_JBICSZ010000011.1, read on the forward strand.
GCATCGCGGCTGAGCCTTCAGTGGACGCTGGAGGCGATCACGGACGGGGTCGCGTTCGTCCGGGACCCGCAGCAGAACCTGATCGCGACGAACGCCCTCGGTCGAGTCTTCTACTCACCCGTCATCGGTGACAGCGGTCGAACCCCGAACCTGGCCCGGTTCCAGTTCCTGGATCCGGCCGCGCGAGACTTCTACCCCGACTGGGACCTGTTCGCTGAGATGTGTGTCGGCGTCATGCGCGCCGAAGCGGGCCGCGACCCGCACGACCGCGGACTCCAGGACCTCGTTGGCGAGCTCTCCACCCGCAGTGAGATCTTCCGCCGCCTGTGGGCGGACCACAACGTACGCACCCACGGGAGCGGCACCAAGCGGTTCAACCACCCCGTCGTCGGCGAACTCACCCTCGCGTACGAAGAACTCGCGATCACCGCCGAGCCAGGGCTGGTGCTCCTGGTCTACACCGCCGAACCCGGTTCGCCGTCCGCCGAACGACTCCAGCTGCTCGGCTCGTGGGCAGCACAGGCAGAAACACCGACGATGAACAGCTAGAGGACCCTATGCAGATCACCCGCAGCACCGTCGACACGGCCAAGGGGCCGGCCGACTGGTTCACCGGCGACGTATACATCGACGCCGTCGCCGCAGCCCCGCCGCCGTCGCGGCTCACCGCGAACCTGGTCCACTTCATGCCGGGCGCCCGTACCCACTGGCATCGCCACCCCCTGAGCCAGACAGTCTTCGTCACCGAAGGCATCGGCCTGTGCCAGCGGCGCGGCGGCCCCATCGAGGTCATCCGCCCGGGCGACCGCGTCCTCTTCGAGGCCGACGAGGAACACTGGCACGGCGCTGCCCCCAACCGCGTCATGGTCCACCTCGCCCTCAACGAGTCCGACCCCGACCACGACGTAGTTCACTGGCTTGCGCCGGTAACCGACGAGGAATACGAAACCGCCCCATCTGGCGTTTAGCGTCGGCCACCCGTGACGCTAGGCCGAGGTTGCTGCGGCCTGGGGGAGGACGGCGGGGATTTCTCTGCGGGAGGCGATGCCGAGCTTGGAGTACACCTTGCGGAGGTGCCACTCGACGGTGTGGGGGCTGAGAAACAACCTGGCGCCGATGTCGGTGTTGGTGAGCCCGTCGCCGGCGAGATGAGCGATCTGCGTCTCCTGAGCAGTGAGGGCGGTGGATGTCGGAACGGTCCGTTTGCGCACTTTCGTTCCGATGGCCTGCAGCGCGCGGCGAGCCCGTTCGGCGAATGCGTCGGCCCCGAACTGGGTCAGCATCTCGTGGGCGATGTCCAGTTGCGTACGAGCGTCGACGCGGCGGTTCTCTCCGCGTAGCCACTCGCCGTACAGGAGATGCGCGCGCGCCAGGTTGACGCGGACCCGAGTCTTGGAGAGCCGCTCGATCGCCTCACGGTAGAGGGTCTCCGCAGCGGCGCCTTCGCTCAGAAGTGCGCGTGAGCGCGCCTCGACACCGAGCGCCCAGTCGGTGCCGCTGGCCTGTGTCGACTCCGCGAGTTGCTCGAGCGCGTCGGAAGCCGCCTCGGACGCGCCGGTCCGTGCGGCCGCCTCGACCAGTTCGGCCAAGGCCCACTGCGGCGCGCCGAACTGCTCCTGATGTGTTGCCGCCGCCTGGGCCGCGGTCATTGCCTGGTCGTACTGGCCGAGGCCGTTGCAGAGCACCGCGTGGTGGAAGTGTGCGACGGTGACCCCGAGTCCCTGGCCATGCTGCGTGGCCTCGTTGATCGTTGCCGCGATCAGCGTGCGTGCCTCGCGCTCGTGGCCCCGAACGGCGGCCAACGCGAGAGCCCCGAACGGCGGCTGGTTGCTACCGATCGCCGCACTCGCCGTCCTCACCTCCTCGATCATCGACGCAGCCGCCGCCAGGTCGCCGGCGAAGACGTGTACGACGGCGGACGAGTCGAGTGCCAGCGGGAGCTCGCTGAGCGCGCCGGCCTCGCGAATGATTGACACGTGACGGGCCGTGACCATGTCCCAGCGCTCGAGGTCCCAAAGGTCCGCCGAGATGACTCCGGCAAGCAGCAGCCACCGCATCGACTCCTGGACGGGAACGTCCTCGTCAGAGAACGCTGTGAGGACTTGGTCGATCATCGGCACGGATGGCGCGAAGCCGTCGGTGAGACGCACGGCTAGGGCATCCAGCAGCTTGTCGGTCGTGCGCTGCAGCTGGGCTGGTGGCGCCCCACGCGCCGCCTCGCCTACCTCCCGCCACCCTGGGCTGCGCGCCAGGTGGCCGGCGAAGATCACTGCCGCGACCGCTTCCAGATAGGTCTCACGAGCGATTGCGACGTTGAGCTGCTCGAGTCGGCGAGCGGCGGTGAGCAGTAACGGAGGGGCCTCCTTGCCACGGCCTTGTGCGAACGCGATCGCGGCACGCAGTACGTCGATCCGTGCGCGCGTGAGCTCGTCGGGCTGTCCGGCGGTTGCCGTCGCGAGGAGATCCGCCGCCGGCTCGAACGCCCCGGCCTGGAACTTCGCTTGCGCGGCCTCCAGTGCGCGCTGCGAGCGGCGGGCGGGATCTTGCGTCAGGTCTGAGGCGCGCTCGAGGAACGCGGCGACCGCTGCAATGCCGCCACGAGCCTGGGCCCGGGCTGCCGAGCGCTCGAGTTCCGCGGCGACGTCCTCGTCAGGGCCTGGCGCGGCCTGCGCCCGATGCCAGGCCCGGCGATCGGGCTCGACGTCGGCGTCGATCGATTCCGCCAAAGCCCGATGGGCGATCTGGCGATCCGCCACGGGTGTCGCTCGGTACGCCGCCGAGCGCACCAGCGGATGCCGGAAGCGCACGGGAGCGTCGAGGGTCAGCAGCTCCGAGACGTCGGACGCGGCGGCGTCCACGTCGATGCCCATCCGCTCGGCCGCCCGCCTCAACAACCTCACGTCGCCGACCGGATCGGCGGCCGCGGTGAACATCAGGCGTCGGCTCGCGGCCGGGAGCGACTCGACGCGGCGGAGGAACTCCCTCTCGAGCTGGCTCGACAACGGCCGGGACTCCGGATGTCCGAATCCGCCGGCCGTCTCCGCTGCGGTCCACCCGCGAGGCAGCTCGAGCAGGGCCAACGGGTTGCCGCGCGCCTCGGCCACGATGCGATCGCGCACCCGCTGGTCGAGCGGACCGGTGATGACGGAGCTGAGGAGGGTCTTGGAGTCGCGCTCCGACAGGCCGTTGACGGGCAGCTCGGGGAGGCCGGCGAGAGTCTTGTCGGGTGTGGGTTCGCGGACGGCGAAGACGAGCAGGACCGATTCCGCGAGCAGTCGCCGGGCGACGAACCCCAAGGTCAGTGCCGATGCTTGATCAAGCCACTGCGCGTCGTCGATGAGACAGACCAGCGGCTGGCTCCCTCCGGCTTCCGCGAGGAGGCTCAGAACGGCCAGGCCGACGAGGAACCGGTCGGGCGCGTTCCCGGTGCGCAGACCGAACGCCGTGGCGAGCGCGTCTCGTTGCGGCCCGGGAAGCTGGTCCAAACCGGTGAGCAGCGGGGTGCAGAGCTGGTGCACGCCGGCGTAGGAGAGCTCCATCTCGGACTGAACGCCGGCAGCCCTCACCGTGCGGCAACCAGAGGAACTGTCGAGAAGGTACTTCAGCAATTCGGTCTTCCCGATGCCGGCCTCGCCACGCAGAACCAGGGCAGCACTACGCCCCGCCCTGACGCCCTCCAAGAGGACGTCGAGAGCCCGACACTCCTCTCGCCGCCCAATCAACCCGGCGCGTGAATGGCTGGGCGTCACCGATCGAGAATACTTCGACCGCCTGTCGGTAGATAGGCGTTCGACCGCGACGGTGGTACATCAGGTCGAGGACTAGGAGAGCTTCTTGCGCAGGACTGTGATCATCGTTTCGTAGCGAGTGACCGTGCCGTCCGGCGCCTCCTGGTCCCAGGCGCCAGGTTCGCGGCCGGTGACGACGTAGCCGAGGCGTTCATAGAGTGCGCGCGGGCGTGGATGGTTCTCGTCGACTCCCAGCTCGGCCCAGGTGAGGCCGCGGTCGCGGATCCGCTGCTCCAATGCCTGGATGAGGACCGTGCCAATGCCACAGGACTGCAGGGGCGCATCAACCGAAAGCTGCCAGAGCACTGGGATCCCCGATGGCTTGGCGTAGTCGACCCCGCCGGTCGCCACCGGAATACCGGACGGCGGACAGACCGCGAGAAAGTCGACCTCGCCCCGCTTCGCCCGGTCGAGCGCCTCGAGTGTGCCCGCGCGGTGGGTCTCTGACCACCCGGAGAAACCGGGGTGCAGGTCCTCGGCAGTCAGATCTCTCACCGTCAGCGGCAGCAAGACCTCAGGCATACGCGCCACCTTGTCACCCTGGGGTCGGCCACCGCCACAGCATTTTCACCACCTGTCTCCGTACCCGGGCGGCGGTGCGACGGAGGAGCGCGCGAAGCGGGCGCGTGGGTAACCGACCCCACGCGCCCGCAATCACACTGAGCTCAGGCCAGGGAGTCTTCCCAGGCCTGGTGTAGACCGGAGTAGTGGCCTCCGGTCGTGACCAGGTCGTCCGGCGCGCCGTCCTCGATGATTCGGCCGTATTCGAGGACCAGTACGCGATCCGCGGTCTCCACCGTGGAGAGCCGGTGCGCGATGACGATCGCCGTACGGTCGGCCAGGATGGTCCGCAACGCGCGCTGGATCAGCCGCTCGCTGGGGATGTCCAGGCTGGACGTCGCCTCGTCCAGGATCAGTACGGCGGGATCCGCGAGAAACGCCCGGGCGAACGCGACCAGCTGGCGCTGACCGGCGGACAGCCGGCTGCCGCGCTTCTCCACCTGGGTCTCGTAGCCCTCCGGCAACGCCATGATGAAGTCGTGCGCGCCGATCACCTTGGCCGCCTCGACCACCTCGTCGAGTGTGGCGCTCGGTTTGCCGAACCGGATGTTGTCCGCGACCGTGCCGGTGAACAGGAAGTTCTCCTGGGTCACCATCACCACCCGCTCACGCAGGTCGTCCTCGGTGAGGTCACGCAGGTCGGTCCCGTCCAGCAGCACGTGACCGCTGGTCGGGTCGTAGAACCGTGCCACCAGCTTGGCGATCGTGGTCTTGCCGGCACCCGTCGTACCGACCAGTGCGAGGGTCTGACCGGCCGGCACGTCCAGGTCGAGGCCGGGTAGCACCGGTACGCCGTCGACGTACTGGAACCGTACGTTGCGCAGCTCGAGGTGCCCGCGCGACTTACCGGGACGCGCCGGCTTCACCGGCTCCGGTACGTCGGGTTTCTCGTTCAGCACACCGGACAGCTTCTCCAGCGCCGCACTCGCGGACAGGAAGGTGTTGTAGAACTGCGAGATGTCCTGCAGCGGCTCGAAGAACTGCCGCAGGTACAGCAGGAACGCGGTCAGTACGCCGACCGTCACGTGCCCGTGGTAGGCCTGGTAACCGCCGTACGCCAGGATCGCGACGATGGTGATGTTGCCGACGCCCTTGATCGACGGCATGAAGATCGCGTTCAGCCGGAACGACTCCAGGTTCGCCGCCCGGTACCGGTCGTTGACGCCGTGGAAGATCTCCTCGTTGCGCGGCTCCCGGCGGAACGCCTGCACCGCGCGGATCCCGGTCATCGACTCGACGAAGTGCACGATGACGAGTACGACGGCCTCGCGGGTCTGCCGGTAGACGATGGCGGACCGGCGCCGGAACCAGGCGGTGATCAGGACCAGCGCCGGGAACGACAGCAGCGCCAGCAACCCGAGCTTGAAGTCCAGCGTCAGCAGCAGGATCGCCGTACCGATCAAGGTCAGTAGCGCCGTGACCAGGCCGTCGAACCCGTTCGCGAGCATCTCGTCGATCACGCCGACGTCCGAGGTCATCCGGGAGATCACCCGGCCGGACGTGTACTTGTCGTGGAACGACGGGCTGAGCCGCTGGAAGTGGTCGAACACCCGGCGGCGCAGACCGAGCAGGATGGTCTGGCCGAGTTTCCCGGACCGCATCAGGAACAGCTGCCGCGCGAACGCCTGCAGCAACGCCATCGCGAACACGGTGCACACGACGGTGATCAGCGTCGTCGCGCCCTCACCGGCCAGGATCGGCGGGATGCCGTTGTCGATGCCGAGGTGGACCAGGTACGGCACCGCGAGCCGGGCGCCGTTCTCGACGATGACGATCGCGACCAGGATCCAGATCAGCTTGTGGTACGGGCGGAGCAGCTCGCCGAGCAGCTTGCGGGAATCCTCCTTCAACCGGATGGTCGTTGCCCGCGTCAACTCCCGGTCGCCCTCGTCCTCGAAGTACCCCCGCCACGATTCTTCCGGCGGCCTCTCCTCCTCGGTCTCGGCCTTCGGAGGTGTCTGCTGGGTCGTGCTCATGCGTGCACCTCCTCTTCCTCGGCTGCGAGCAGCTGCCGGTACGCCGGGACGTCGGTGAGCAGCTCGTGATGCGTACCGACGTGGGTGATCGTCCCGTTCTGGAGCAGGGCGACCTTGTCGGCCAGCATCACCGTCGACGCGCGGTGTGCCACCACGATGCCGGTGGTGTCGGCGAGCACGTTGCGCAGCGCCTCCTCGACCAGCGCCTCGGTGTGGACGTCGAGTGCCGACAGCGTGTCGTCGAGCACCAGGACCGCGGGCTTGGCGAGCACGGCCCGGGCCAGTGCGAGTCGTTGCCGTTGGCCACCGGACAGCGACATGCCCTGCTCGCCGACCCGGGTCTCCAGACCCCACGGCAGGTCCTTGACGAATTCGGCCTGTGCAACCTGGAGCGCCTGCTCGATATCGGCCTCGCTCGCGTCCGGCCGGCCGAGGGTGAGGTTCTCCCGGACGCTCATCGAGAACAGCGTCGGGTCGTCGAAGGCGGAGGCGACCGCGCCGCGCAGCGACTGCAGGGTCAGGTCGCGCAGGTCATGCCCGTCGATGGTGATGCGCCCACCGGTCACGTCGTACAGGCGTGGCACCAGTGCGGTGAGCGTGGTCTTGCCCGACCCGGTCGCGCCGACCAGGGCGAGCGTCGTACCGGGGGTGAGGTCGAGGTTGACGTCGTGCAGGATCTCGGGGGAGTCGGGTGAGAACCGGAAGCTGACGTTCTCGAACCGCAGATGGCCGCGCGGGTGCTTCAGCTCCTCATCGCCGGACTGGATGGTGGACCAGGTGTCCAGGATCTCGCTGATCCGGTCCGCCGCGGTCATCGACTCCTGGGCCATCGCCAGGATGGCGCCGAGGGACGTGACCGGCCAGATCAGCGACAGCATCAGCGTGATGAACGCGACCAGCGTGCCGAGCGTGATCGCCTCCCGGCCGACCGCGAGCGCGCCGAGCAGCAGCACGATCACGAGCGTCAGGTTCGGGATCACGCCGAGGAAGCTCCAGAACCTCGACGCCAGCCGGACCTTCGCCACCGAGGTGTCGTAGAGCGAGACCGCGCCGTCGTCGAACTGCTGCTGGACGTGCTGACGCCGGCCGAACGCCTTGATCACCCGGAAACCGAGCGCGGACTCCTCGATCTGGGTGGCCAGGTCGCCCTGCTGGTCCTGGACCTGGCGGGAGATCACCAGGTACTTGCGCTCGAACTTCAGCGACACCACGATGATCGGCACCGCCGCCGCCAGGACGACGACGCCGAGCGGCCAGTACAGCCGCAGCAGCAGGGCGGTGACGACCGCCAGTTGGAGGATGTTCATCACCAGGAACAGCAGGCCGAAGCCCATGAACCGGCGAATGGTGGACAGGTCGGTGGTGACGCGGGAGAGCAGTTGACCACTCTGCCAGCGGGTGTGGAACTCCATCGGGAGCGACTGCAACCGGACGTAGAGGTCGTGCCGGAGCGTGGCCTCGAGGTCGCTGACCGTCCGGGACTGGGCCCAGCGGCGGACCCAGACCAGCAGGACCTCGCTGATGCTGAGCCCGAGGGCGAGGAGGGCGAGCGGGACCAGCATGTCGAGCTCGCGGCGGGTGACCGGACCATCGATGATGGCGCGGGTGACGAGGGGGACGGTGAGGCTGACGCCAACGCCCAGCATGGCGGTGGAGAACATCACCGCCAGGCGCCACTTGTGCGGTCGGAGATAGGGGCGGAGCCGCCAGAGGTTGCGGCTGCGTTCGGGTGCTCGGGTGGTAGGGGCTGCAATCGAGGGCGCTTGGGCAGGTCTTTCTGAGGGCATCTGGACGGGCGCACTTCCCATCATGCTTGGCGTAGAAGGAGGGTCGCGACCGGAAAACGGCGCACTTTCCAGTATCGCCTACGGGTAAGCGCTTGTCTTTCGAATTCCATTCCTTGGTGATGAATTACCTCGTGTCGCAATAGGCGACCCCCGCCACCACGCGGTGACGGGGGTCACAGTCATTACGGATCGCGATAGGTCTACGGATTGACCCTGAGGAACGCGATGCCATCGATGGTGGCCGGGGCCGTCGAGGTGGAGACGATCTTGACCGCGCCGGTCCGGAATGGGGTGATCGGCAGGTAGGTCACCTTCCTGACCGTGGTGGTGGCTGCCAGTGAGACTGTGCCGATCTTGATGTTCGCGTGGTAGACGTCGACGCGGCCCTGGCCCGGGCCGTGGATGGCGACCAGTGCGATCCGGGCGCCGGCCTCGGTCGCCTTGGTCAGGTAGGCGCCGTTCGTGTTCAGGATCGAGGTGGTGCCCTGGAACGCGAGGGTGCTGGTGGAGCGGGTGACGGACCCGGCCGACGTCAGGGCGCGGTCGTCCTGGGGCGCGACGGTGCAGATCTGCGGCGACCAGGCGGACAGGTTGCCGAGGTAGTCGCGGGAGCGGACCAGGAAGCACTCGTCCCAGCCCAGCCGCGGTGTCCAGGTGATCGACGTGATCTTGGTGTTCTGCCAGGTCGGCGGGTAGATCCACTTGCCCAGGGCAACACCTGGTGCGGCGATCTTGTAGACGACGTCGTACGACTCCACGTCGGTGTCGTCCTTGTACGCCCAGCGGAAGGTGACGGGCGCAGTCACCGCGACCCGGTCGCCGATCCGCAGGGTGACCAGAGACGGCGCGGTCCCGTCGACCTCACTGCAGTACGACGTACTCCACGCGCTGACGTTGCCCGCGTAGTCGCGAGCTCTGACCTGCCAGCACGTGTCAGTGCCGATCGGTGCGGTGTAGCTGGCGCCGGTCGTCTTCAGACCCTGCCACGAGGGGACCTGGTTCCAAGCGCCATACGGCGAGGTGCGGTTGGGGCGCTGCTGGATGCGCAGGTCGTACGAGTCGACACCGGTCGCGGGGGAGTTGGGGTCCTGTGGGTCGGTGTAGGCCCACTCGAACGACAGGCTCGTGTTGTCGCGGATCCGATCGCCGGCTGACGCGCTGGTCAGTACTGGCGCGACGGTGTCCGGTCGCTGCTGTGGGTCCGCGGTGAGCCAGCTGAGGGTGATCACGCGAGCTCTCGAGTCCGGGTCGGCGTACACGATCTTGGCCAGGCCGGAACCGTCGGCACGGAAGCTGGCGGGCTGGCTGCGGACCGGTCCATAGAGGCGCTGGCCGAGTCCCTGGCCGTTGAGGTCGGTGACGAGCAGGTTCTGTTCGGCTGTCTCCTGGACCGTGAAGCCGTTGCCGAGCTGGGAGTCGGCCGCCACAGTGAGGTTGCGCGGGGCTTCGGGGCCCTTGACGTCAACGACCTGGTTGCAACCGCTGAGCAGCGCCCAGCGACCGTTCACGCGGTCCGGGCCGAGTGTGCACGCACTGGCGACCAGGACGGTCTTGGTCGTGCCGGTGGTGAAGTCTTTGCCGGTGAGGTGTCCGGGCTCGGTGATCTTCCAGACCGTCGAGTCGGACAGGGCGAACGGCGGGGCGAAGTCGGCCAGCTTGGTCTTCGTCGCCACGTCGTACACCTCTGCCGTGGCTGCGTTCGGGGTGCGGTGGGAGACGAGCTTGCCGCCCTTGCCCAGGATCACCTCGTCGGCCGCCGGGAAGGTGAGGCCGTTGACCTTGGCCGTGCCTGCTTGGAAGGTCAGCAGGCTGGTGCCCTCGAGTTGGAAGGGCTTGGTGTCGTTGGAGCCCCCGGTCGCGGTCCAGGTGGCGCCGTTGTTGCTGGTCTCCCAGAGGGTGTTGTCGGCCTGCTCTGTTGTGACCACCCGTGCGCCGGACAGGCCGACGTCGCCGACCTGTGCCGTGGCTGTTCGGTTGGCTACCGGTACGCCCTCGCCCAGGTGCTCCGGCGGATCGGCCGCCATCACCTGAGTTGCGACAACCGGCACCAGTACGACCGCACAGGCGACCGCAGCAACCCGCAACCTGACCACAAGAACCCCCTCGGCGCCGCTCCCCAGCGCGCCCTCGACACAGGGCGGCACCCTAGCCAGTAACCATCGGTAACGGAAGCGCTTACCGGTCTGGTCCAGGCGTGTGCAAGTGCGTGGGGTGTTTCGCGGGCGGTGAACAGGCTCTGCTGGGGGCGAACAGACGTAGTCGGGTGACTCTGCTCGGTGACAGGTTGCTCGGCATGGCTTGGGTCGTCAGGGGTGAGTTCAGAAAGCTGTGGGTCGGGCAGCTCGTCTCCGCGTCGGGCAGTGCGATCACCACCGTTGCACTGCCGCTGGTCGCTGTGGTGACGCTGCACGCGTCGGCTGTGGAGATAGGCGTACTGGCGGCGCTGACTGTGCTCCCGCATCTGGTCTTTGGGCTGCCAGCGGGCGTTTGGGTGGACCGGTGGTCGCTGCGGCGCGTGCTGGTGGTGACTGATGTTGGGCGCGCTTTACTGCTCGGGTCGATCCCGCTGGCGGCTGCTGCGGGGGCGCTGCAAATGTGGCAGCTATGCGTGGTGGCTGTGCTGACCGGTGTGCTGACGTTGCTGTCGGAGACGGCGTCGATGACGTTGCTGCCGGCGCTCGTACCGCGTGACGACCTCATCCGGGCGAACAGTGCGCATCTGCTCAACCTGAACGTGGCGTCTACGGCAGGGCCGTCGGTGGCAGGCCTGTTGGTGCAGTTGGTGACTGCGCCGTTCGCGATCCTCTTCGATGCGGTGTCGTACGTGGTGTCCGCGGTGGCGTCGTACCTGATTCGTGAGCCTCGGCGTGTGTCGGCGGAGCGGTCGGAGGTGCATCTGACGGCTGGACTGCGGGCGATCTTCGGGAGCCCGGTGCTGGCGCCGCTGGTGGTGTCTGCGGCGGTCGGTGCGATTGCCGGCTCGTTGCAGGGGCCGTTGATCGTTTTGTATCTGGTCCGCGAGCTGCACTGGGCACCTGCGCTTGTCGGTGTGGCGATCACGGCCTTCGGTGTGGCCGCTGTCGTCGGCTCGCTGGTCGCACCTGTGTGGATCCGCCTGGTCGGCGTCGGCCGCGGCTACCTCACCGGCCAGTTCGTCGCGTCCCTCGCTGGAGCCGCTCTGGCTGTCGGCTTCGCGCCATTGGTGTTTCTGGGGCAGGCGTTCGCTGGCCTCGGCATGTCGCTGTTCGCCGTACCGCAACGCGCCCTGCGCCAATCCCTCGTCGAACCCCACCAACTGGCTCAGGTCAATGCCACCTGGCGCACCCTGGTGATCGGCGGTCAATCCGTGGGTGCGCTGACCTCCGGCCTCCTGGCCACGACCATCGGCCTCCGCCCCACGCTCGTCCTCTCGACGACAGCAATGCTCGGAGCCACCCTCATCGGGCTGCTCTCACCGCTCCGAACTCTGCATTACCTTCCGGAGCCAGTCAGTCCTCGACTGGGTGGGAGATAGCGCCGCCAGATGTCCAGGCGAGGTCGGCGATGATGCGGTTGGCGGAGTCGTCCAGCGTGCTGGTGACGTCGATGATCTGCTCGCCCGGTACGTCGAGGAGGTCGCAGGGCTGGTACCAGTCACGCATCTGCTCCGGTGTGACGACCTTGGAGAGCGGGCGGGTGGCATGCCGCTCCACGGTCTCGTCGAAGGGGAGCTGGAAGTAGTACACGCCGGTGGGGCCGGCATGGTCGGCGATCAGTTGCCGCACCATCGCGCCGTACGTCGGGCTGTAGAGGATGCCCTCCAGGATCACGTGGTAGCCGGCATCGAGTGCGTAGCGCACGGTCTGGTCGATCAACCCGACATTCGGGGCACCCGGCCGGTCGTGCTCACGGAGCAGGATCCGGCGCAGGTAGTCCTGCTCGACCCAAGCCACCCCACGCCCAACCCGCCGCCGCACCTCCTGCGCCGTCGTACTCTTCCCCGACCCCGAGTTCCCCCGGATCACCACCAACCGCGTCGTCCCGTCCCCAACTCTCGACACCCCAAGACCCTAAACGCTCCCGATGCCACCCCCGGCCAAGCAACAGCCCCAGCTCAATCCGAGATGATGGCGCGATGCCCGAACGACACTCACGCCCGGTGCCCGGCGGCCGAGCCTTCTACTTGACCGAGCGCCTCTGGAAGCTGGCGGAAGACCTCCCAGCCGAGCCTGTACCGATCGACACCATCCGCGAGTTCGACGAGGACTGCTGGTTCGGTGGCGGACCGGTCACCTGCCGAATGGTCGCCCAGCATGCCGACCGCATCCAGAAGGCCGATCTCCGGTACCCGGTGACCTTGTCGGCGGACGGACGCTTGATGGACGGCGGCCACAGAATCGCCAAGGCCTGGCTGACCGGCTCGACAACCATCGACGCGATCCGGTTCACCATCGACCCCGAGCCGGACTACATCGAGTGGGACCCCACCACCTGAACCCGGCCGGCCGGCGGTTAGCCGCCAGGCCCACGGGCTAGTGGCAGCGGGATCGCATGGGATACCAGGGGTACGGAAAGGCCCAGGTCGGTGTGACCTGGGCCTTTGCGGTGGAGCGGGTGACGAGAATCGAACTCGCGTAGCCAGTTTGGAAGACTGGGGCTCTACCATTGAGCTACACCCGCGGTGCTCGGACATGATTCCACATTCCCCGGGGTGGACTCAAAACTGCCCCGCCGATCGGTGTCGCCTGGGGTGGTGGCGCGAGCATTGCCTCGGGTCGACTAGACTCGTGCGGTCACTGCGGGGCGTAGCGTAGTGGCTAGCGCGCCTGCTTTGGGAGCAGGAGACCGCAGGTTCGAGTCCTGTCGCCCCGACAAACCCCCTGCAGTACCCCTGCAGCGCGGGCTGTCCCCGTGCTGTGAAGTCGTCATCTATCAAGGAGAACCGCCACCGTGAAGAGCACCGTCGAGTCCATGAGCCCGACGAAGGTCCGGCTCATCGTCGAGGTGCCGTTCGAGGAACTCAAGCCGAGCCTCGACGCGGCGTACCAGAGCATCGCGAAGCAGATCACCGTCCCGGGGTTCCGCAAGGGCAAGGTCCCGCCGCAGGTGATCGACCAGCGGGTCGGTCGCGGGCCGGTGCTCGAGGAGGCGATCAACGACGCGCTGCCGAAGCTGTACTCGCAGGCGGTGCAGGATAACCAGGTCAAGGCGATCGGCCGGCCCGAGGTCGACGTGACCGAGTTCAACGACCAGGAGAGCCTGCAGTTCTCCGCCGAGGTCGAGGTGCGCCCGGAGATCACCCTGCCGGACCTGGAGGGCCTGGAGGCCGAGGTCGAGGACATCGCCATCTCCGACGACGAGGTGGACGAGCAGATCGAGGCGCTCCGGCAGCGGTTCGGCTCGCTGAACCCGGTCGAGCGGGCGGTCCAGGACAAGGACTACATCACCCTCGACCTGTCCGCGAGCAAGGACGGCGAGAAGGTCGAGGAGGCGCAGGCCACCGGCCTGTCGTACCAGGTCGGCAGCGGCCAGCTCCTGGACGGCCTGGACGAGGCGGTCACCGGGCTGAACGCGGGTGAGAGCAAGACCTTCGTCACCCAGCTGGTCGGCGGCGCGCTGAAGGGCGAGGACGTCGACGTCGAGGTGACCGTGACCGCGGTCAAGGAGCAGGAGCTGCCGGCGTTCGACGACGAGTTCGCGCAGACCGCGTCCGAGTTCGACACCGCCGACGAGCTGAAGGCCGACGTCCGCGGCCGGCTGGAGCGCGGCAAGCGGCTGGAGCAGGCCGGCGAGGCGCGCGACGCCGTCCTCGAGAAGATCCTGACCCTGGTCGACGTACCGGTGCCGGAGGGTCTGCTGACCGACGAGCTGGCCGCCCGCAAGGAGAACCTGGAGCAGCAGCTCGGGTACTCCGGGATGACGTTCGAGCAGTTCCTGGAGGGCGAGGAGCAGAGCCAGGACGAGTTCGACGAGGACCTGAAGAAGCGCTCCGAGGACGCGATCAAGGCCCAGTTCGTGCTGGACCTGGTGGCCGAGCAGCAGGAGCTGAGCGTCAACGACCAGGAGCTGACCGAGCACATCGTCCGGCACGCGCAGCGTTCCGGCGTCAGCCCGGACCAGTTCGCCCAGCACGCGGTCGAGAACAACCTGGTGCCGAGCCTGGTGTCCGAGGTCGTTCGCGGCAAGGCGCTGGCGCACCTGGTCGAGAACGCCAAGGTCACCGACGCCTCCGGCAACGTGGTCGAGCTGAAGACCCTCCAGCCGGACGGTACGTACGCCGACCCGGAGGCCGAGTCCGCCGACGCGGACGCCGAGGCCCCGGCCGAGGAGCCCGCAAAGGCCTGACAGCCAGCAGCACGTGATCAGCAGTACGGCGCGACGGCCCGGATCCCCCGCGGATCCGGGCCGTCGTCGTGTTGTCAGCCAGCTGAAAGCGATCTGAAAGCGGCCTTCTCTAGCGTTGCCGGCGCACCGTCAAACCGCCTGGGGAGCGCCTGATGAAGCTGACTGCGAGACCGGATCTCGACGAGCCGTGCCTGTGGCTGCCGGGGTATCCAGTCGTTCACGTCGCGCAACACTGCCGGCCGCCCCGCCTTCGGGTCCGGAACGGCGCTCAGTGCCGGACCCGGAAGACCAATCCGGCTGTTCCGACGACCGAGAAGCCGACCGCTCAAGCGCCTGGTGAGCGAGTCGGCGACGAAGTTCACGCGTTCGGCTCGGTTGCGCTGTGTGGCTGGTGACCGGTGGTCGTCGCTACCGGCTGAGGCCTAGAGGGGGAAAGTTGTTGACTGGAAAGAAATACGCTCAGGGCAGACACGGTGCGCCGTGAGCGAACACCTGTGGCCCAGCCTTAGGTCTGTCGCCGCGGCCCAGTAATGTCGGCTTCGTGAACGAGACATTTGCAGCCAGCCCCACCGCCGCGGGCGGCAACGGATCCGGCGGACTCGACGACCACATCTACCAGCGCCTGCTGCAGAACCGGATCATCTTCCTGGGGTCCGAGGTTCGCGACGACAACGCGAACGCGATCTGCGCGCAGATGCTGCTCCTCAACGCCGAGGACCCCAACAAGGACATCTGGCTGTACATCAACTCCCCGGGCGGCTCGGTGGACTCCGGCATGGCGATCTACGACACCATGCAGTGGATCTCCAACGACGTCGCGACCGTCGGGATGGGCCTGGCCGCCTCGATGGGCCAGTTCCTGCTCTGCGCCGGCGCGAAGGACAAGCGGTTCGCGCTGCCCCACGCGCGGATCATGATGCACCAGCCCTCCGGCGGTATGGGTGGTACGGCGAGTGACATCAAGATCCAGGCCGAGCAGTCGCTGCACATCAAGGCGCAGTTGTTCCGGCTGATCGCGGAGCACACCAGCCAGCCGCTCGAGCAGGTCGAGAACGACGCCGACCGCGACCGCTGGTTCACCGCCGAGCAGGCCAAGGAGTACGGCTTCATCGACCACGTGGTCGCCAGCGCCGCCCAGCTCAGCTCCGGCAGCCCGAACTCCTGATCTCCCACTCCGTCAGTTAAGGACGCACCTATGAACTACTTCATCCCGCAGTGGGAGGAGCGCACGTCGTACGGCATGCGCCGGATCGACCCCTACACGAAGCTGTTCGAGGACCGGATCATCTTCCTCGGTACGCCGATCACCGACGAGATCGCGAACGCGGTGATGGCCCAGCTGCTGTGCCTGCAGTCGATGGACTCCGACCGCGACATCAGCATCTACATCAACTCCCCGGGCGGCTCGTTCACCGCGCTGACCGCGATCTACGACACCGTCCGCTACATCAAGCCGGACGTCCAGACGGTGTGCCTGGGCCAGGCCGCCTCGGCCGCCGCGGTGCTGCTCGCCGCCGGTACGCCGGGCAAGCGGCTGGCGCTGCCGAACAGCCGGATCATCATCCACCAGCCGGCCACCGAGGGCACCTACGGTCAGTCCAGCGACATCGAGATCCAGGCGAACGAGATCCTCCGGCTGCGTGCGCTGCTGGAGAAGATGATCGCCGACGCCAGCGGCAAGCCGCTGGAGGAGGTGTCCCGCGACATCGAGCGGGACAAGTTCCTCACCGCCGACCAGGCGATCGAGTACGGCCTGATCGACGACGTCCTGCAGACCCTCAAGACCCCGGTCCCGGCCGGCGTCTGAGCCTCGATCCGTGCATCCCGGCCGTCGTCCAGTGCGGCCGGGGGCGCGGACCGACGCGCTCCCATCACGTCCGACCCGCTCCGACGGTGCTGACGCGAAGCCGTCAAGGCGTTCTGGACACTTGTCAAGGGCGTGGCGCGTTCGCCACCGGCGTAGTCACAACGCGGCGGCGGGCGCGGCGTTTCGGCCTCAGGCGCGGTACCGTCGAATCGGATCCGGGTTTGCTGTACTGCACCCGGCCCGAGCGGCCTACGCCCCCTTGGCCCACGGTTCGACTGCTCAGAGAAGGGATCTGTCCCGGTGGCACGCATAGGTGACGGCGGCGACCTGCTGAAATGCTCGTTCTGCGGTAAGAGCCAGAAGCAGGTCAAGAAGCTCATCGCCGGTCCCGGCGTCTACATCTGCGACGAATGCATCGATCTCTGCAACGAGATCATCGAGGAAGAGCTGAACGAGGGCTCCGAGGTCGGCCTCACCGAACTCCCCAAGCCGCGGGAGATCTACGACTTCCTCAACGCGTACGTCGTCGGACAGGACGTGGCCAAGAAGGCTCTCGCGGTGGCGGTGTACAACCACTACAAGCGGGTCCGGGACGGACAAGGCAGCTCCAGCGCCGGCCGGCACGCGAAGGACGAGGCCGTCGAGCTGGCCAAGTCGAACATCCTGCTGATCGGCCCGACCGGCTGCGGCAAGACCTACCTCGCCCAGACGCTGGCCCGGATGCTGAACGTCCCGTTCGCGATCGCCGACGCCACCGCCCTGACCGAGGCCGGGTACGTCGGTGAGGACGTCGAGAACATCCTGCTCAAGCTGATCCAGGCGGCCGACTACGACGTCAAGAAGGCCGAGACCGGGATCATCTACATCGACGAGGTCGACAAGATCGCCCGCAAGAGCGAGAACCCGTCGATCACCCGCGATGTCTCCGGCGAGGGAGTGCAGCAGGCGCTGCTGAAGATCCTGGAAGGTACGACGGCCTCGGTGCCGCCGCAGGGTGGACGCAAGCACCCGCATCAGGAGTTCATCCAGATCGACACCACCAACGTGCTGTTCATCGTCGGCGGCGCGTTCGCCGGCCTGGACCACATGGTCGAGCAGCGGGTCGGCAAGAAGACGCTCGGGTTCAACACCTCCCGCGAGCCGGAGAAGCCGAAGGAGGTCAACGGGTACTCCGACGTGATGCCGGAGGATCTGCTGAAGTTCGGCCTGATCCCCGAGTTCATCGGCCGGCTCCCGGTGATCACCACGGTGTCCCCGCTGGACCGCGACGCGCTGATCAAGATCCTGTCCGAGCCGAAGAACGCGCTGGTCAAGCAGTACCGGCGGCTCTTCGAGATCGACAACGTCGAGCTGGAGTTCAGCGACGACGCGGTCGAGGCGATCGCCGACCAGGCGCTGCTGCGCGGGACCGGCGCCCGTGGGCTTCGGGCCATCATGGAAGAGGTTCTCCTCAACGTGATGTACGAGGTGCCCAGCCGTGAGGACGTCGCCAAGGTCGTCGTCACCGGCGAGGTGGTGCTGGAGAACGTGAACCCGACGCTCATCCCGCGCGACCAGATCGAGCGCAAGCGCGAGCGTCGCGAGAAGACTGCCTGAGTTCTTCCGACGGAGGCCGGGAATCCGCTGTACGGCGGACTCCCGGCCTCCTTCTGTTGGTGGACGCGATAGGAGTCGGCCGCCGCCTAGTGGTGCTGAGCTGCCGGCGTTTCAGTGCGCGACCGTCGAGGTGCCGACGGACTACGACCGGCCGTATGGTGCGACCACCACGATCGCGCTGACCCGGTTGCCGGCGACTGATCCGGCCCGCAAGATCGGCACGCTGTTCACCAACCCGGGTGGCCCCGGTGAGCCCGGGGTGGACTTCGTGCAGCAGCTTGGTCAGACCGCCTACCAGCCCGAGGTGCGGGCGCGGTTCGACATCCTCGGCTTCGACCCGCGCGGGGTCGGCAAGTCGGATCCGGTGACCTGCTTCCCGACGGCCGCCGAGGAAGCGGCCGCCTTTACCGGCTCGACGCCGTACCCGGCGACGGCTGCTGAGGAGCGCGAGTACACGAAGCTGAGCCTGAGGATCGCGGTCAGCTGTCGGACCACCTCGCCGGACCGGTTGGCGCACTACTCGACCGCGAACGTCGCCCGGGACATGGACCTGCTCCGGCAGGCGGTTGGCGACGACAAGCTCAGCTATGTCGGGTACTCCTACGGCACGTATCTCGGCGCGACCTACGCGCGGTTGTTCCCGAACAAGATCCGCGCGTTCGTGCTCGACGGGACGCTGAGCCCGGAGTTGTACTCCGGCTCGGACGGTGACCGGCGGCCGATCGGCGACCGGCTTCGGCAGGGGGAGGGTGCCGCGGAGACGTTCGCGCAGTTCCTCGCCGAGTGCGAGAAGGCCGGGCCGAACGACTGTGCGCTGGCCGAGCTCGGCGATCCGAAGACCGTTGCCGAGAGCACCTTTGAGCGGTTGAAGACGCAGCCCGTCGTACTCACGCTGCCGGACGGCTCGACCGTCACGGTGACCTACCAGACGGCCGTCCAGGTCAGCTTCTTCTCGATGTACGACCCTGCCGGCTGGCCCGCGCTGGCGGAGTCGCTGGCCCAGCTCGCGACTGCCTCGGAGACGAAGACGCGGGCCAAGTCCGCCGAGCGGGCGTCCGAGCTGCTGGTGGAGTGGAACCGGCGCAGGGAGGAGTACGCGTCGATCGGGACCGCATTGCAGCCGTGCGTCGAGGCCAAGCAGTCCGGCCGGCCCCTCGCCTACCCGCAGTACGACGACGCCGCGGACAAGCGTGCGCCGCATTTCGGCCGGATGCGTCTGTGGCTCGGCCAGCCGTGCGAGTTCATGGGGGTCCGGGACCACGACGCGTTCCTCGGCCCGTGGACGCTGAGCATCAAGACCCCGGTCATGGTCATCGGCACCCGATACGACCCGGCGACGCCGTACCAGGCCACTCGCCCGTACGCCGACCTTTACCGGAACGCGAGCCTGGTCACGGTCGAGGGCTACGGCCACACCGTGCTCGGTAAGAGCACATGCGCCGACAACCTGATCACCACCTACCTCACCACCTTGAAGGCACCGGCCGACGGCTCGACCTGCACCCAGGACCGCAAGCCGTTCGACCCGGTGCCGACGAAGGCGAAGTTGCTCCAGGGTCCTGGGCTCTAGAGCGACGCCAGCACCGAGTCCGCCACGGCAATCGTCTCGTCGAGTTGTTCGTCGGTGTGCTCGGTGGACAGGAACCACAGCCCTCGGGGCACGATGTTGATCCCGGCTGCGAACAGGCCCGCGTGGAATTTCGCCATCGCGGGCCTGTCGCAAGCCGCGAAACTCCGGTAGTCGGTCACTGCGGACTGATCGGTGACGTAGGTCTGAAACACCGGCCCCGGACCATCGACGAGCATCGGTACGCCGTGACGCTGTGCCGCATCACGGAGACCGGCCATCAGCCGTTGGCCCGCAGCGATCAGCGGGGGATAGACGGCATCCCGGTTCTCGTCGAGATGCCTGAGCACCGCGTCGGCCGCGGCCATCGCGACCGGATGTGAGTTGAAGGTGCCGGCGTGGGCCACGGTCCCGTTCGCGATCGAACCCATCACCTCACCCGAGCCGACCAGCGCCGACACCTGCATCCCACCGGCCATCGCCTTACCGAAGGCGGACAGATCCGGCACGACGCCCAGCAACTCCTGAGCGCCACCGGGGGTGACCCGGAACCCGGAGATGATCTCGTCGAAGATCAGCAACGCGCCATACCGTGAGGTCAGTTCGCGAAGGCCTTCGAGGTAGCCGGGCGCCGGCGTGATGCAGCCGGTGTTGCAGAGCAGGGGCTCGAGGATCACGGCCGCGATCTCGTCGCCAGACTCCTCGAGCACCGCGGATACGGCTTCGAGGTCGTTGAAGGGCAGCACGATCAGGTCGTCCGCGCCGCCTCGGGGCTGGCCCGCCGTACCGCCGACCGCGGCCGGATGCCGGGCGTCTCCGGCCAGCGCCAGGTCAGGGTGCACGCTGTAGAGCACCGGATCGAGCCAGCCGTGATAGTTGCCCTCGAACTTCACGATCTTCGGCCGGCCGGTGTGCCCGCGCGCCAGCCGGAGCGCGCCGTGCACCGCCTCCGACCCGACGCTGTTGAACCGCACGAGCTCGGCCGACGGCACCATCCGGCACAGGCGCTCGGCGACGATCGCCTCCAGTTCGTGCTGGGCGGCGTACGCGACCCCACGGCTGACCTGGGCGGAGACCGCCTCGGCCACGATCGGGGACGCGTGGCCGAGCAGGTTCGGGCCTTGCCCGAGCACGTAGTCGAGGTATCGGTTGCCGTCGACGTCCCAGAGCTCGGCGCCGCGCGCGTGGTCGACGAACAGCGGCTGGTCCGCGCGGCGGGCGTCGCTCGACACCCCGCCCGCGATGACGCGCTTGGCGCGGTCGTACAGGCGATCGGTCTGTTCGTGGCCTCGGGCAACGGTCTGCACAGTTCCTCCTGGGGTCAGTCGAGCTTCTCGGTGAGCAGCCGGAACTGCTGGCGGGGCCGGCCGCCTCCAGTCGAACGGGCGGGTGGCAGCGGCCAGGCCAGGCCGGCCTCGACGAGCTCCTTCAGCATCCGCCGCCCGGTCCGCTGGGTGACCTGCATGATGTCGGCGACGCTCTCGACGTCCACGACGACCTGTTGGCCGGTTTCCGGTGCCGCCGCCGCGGCGATCGACGTGACGATCTCGTACGCGCGTTGGCCGACCGGTGAGATGAGGTCGACCGGCGTCGGTGCCGTCATTGTTCGACCGGGCGGCAGCTCGGTCCGGACGGTCGTGCCGTCGAGGTAGATCGCGACCTTGCCCTCGCGTCCGACCGAGTCCTCGACCGCCATCAACGCGTTGGCCTCAGCCGCCCGCGCTGTCTGGCCCGCGCCCGCCCCCACCGCGACCGGTACACCGAGCTGCGCCGTCAACGCGCCCAGGAACGGCGCCACGGTGAACTGCTCGGTCAACCGGGTCAGAGCCCCGTGAGTGGTCGTGACCAGGAACAGCGTGTCCGACCGACGTGCGACCGTCGCACCCACCGGCCGCGCTTCCGACAACAGCTTCTGATGCGTGAGTACGGCGAGCTCCTGCTGCCAGTAATCCCCGGACTCGGCCCGGGACGTACCTGTCGGGATGAGCTGCACGGCGATCATCGCGAGCTGGTGCGCACCCATCCGGGTGCCCTGGCCGAGCAGGACGGCGGTGTCGAGCGCATCGCGCACACTCGATCGGGTCGGCGCGATCCGCAGGACCGGGATGCCTTGGGTACGTAGCTCGCGCTCGACCGAGAGGATCGTGGTCAGCGCCAGCGTGGTGCGTTCCTGCTCCCACTTCTCCCGGTGGAAGGCCGCGAAGCCCGCCACCGACTCGGGTCCGTCGTAGGGGATGTCGTACACGTCCGCCGTGTCGAGACCGATCTCGCCGTACGCCTCCTCCACGTCCGCCGCGGACAGCGAATCGATGCTCACCCGGCTCAGGTCGACGTCGTCGATGGTCAGAGAGGCTCGCAGCAGGGCGGCATACAGCGCGGCGCCGGTCAGCGGCAGGTGCGTCGACGGTACGGTGAGCCAGTGTCCGGCCGTGGCGAGGTCGAACACCCACGGTCCGGGGAACACGGCCGAGTCGATCCGGTCCCGCAGCTTCAGGTACCGCTCTTCGGCCTCGGCCTGGTCGTCGTACCCACCCGTCACGAACTTCACGCCATGCGGAGACCGGTCCGCGATCTGCTGCCCGACCTCCGCCATCGTCTTCACCAGCTTGCGCGGACCGAACAGCCCGACCGTGACCGGAGGAAGTCGCTCACCGGCTGTCGAAAATACCTCTTCGCTCATTGCTCCACCCCTGGATCTCCCGGCAGCGGTCGCCACCGGAACAGTCTGCGGGCGTTCCCGCTCAGAACATCTTGACGCTGACCGTCGGTCAGGGGTGCGCAGACCACTCGGCCGAGTGACATCCGCTGATCGATGAAGGGGAAATCGGAGCCGAACAGGACCCGCCGGCTGCCGACCCGCTCGACCATCTCCATGATCAGCGGGCCGGTCATCTGCGAGCCGCACACCTCGAGCCAGAGCGACTCATGCCGGGCGGCGGCCTCGATCGACTCGTCGACACCGGCTGGCGTGATCCCGGCGTGCCCGAGGATCACCGCCGCCCGCGGGTACTTCGCCGCGACCACCTCGAACAGCGGCGGAGCGTCGTACGCCGACTGATGCTCGGAGTGGCTGAGCACCGGGCAACCGGTCTCCTCGGCGAACGCCCACACGGAGGCGTACCGCGAGCCGGTCACCGGGTAGCGGTGCAGGGTCGGGTGCACCTTGATCCCCACGAACCGGTCGTCGGCCGCGAGCCGCTCGAGCTCACGCTCCGGGTCCTGCCACGGATTGATGACCGCGTACGCCGCGATCCGGCCCGGATGCGCATCGACCGCGGCCAGCGCCTGCGAGTTGCCGAGATGTGCGTCCTGCTGGATGGCGCGGTTCGCGGCGACCACGGTGACCTCGGTCCCGGTCCGGTCCATCACCCCGACCATCGCCGCGGCGTCCGGCTCGGGGATGTAGAACAACGAGTACGGACCGAGGTGCGCGTGAACGTCGACCACCCTCCGCTGTGGTCGCCGGCCGATCATGCTCGTCCTCCCAACTGCTCTGCCATCGCGGTACGACGGACGCCGAACAACCGATCCGCGTTCCCGACACCGATCCGCGCCACGGTGTCGTCGTCCAGGCCTGACCACGCGAGCCGGACGATGCTCTCGCCGGGATCGCGCAGCCCGAGTCCGGTCGCGAACAGCACCCGGTCGGCCAGCCCGCGGGCCGCCAGCCACTCGATCGCCTGGTGACCGGCGAAGTCGACGAGATCGACGTACAGGTTCTCGTGGTCGCGGATGGCCGCCCAGAGGTTACGCAACTGCCGGTACCCGAGGCTGGAGACGACGATCGGCAGTGCCGGGAACCGCGTGGCAATGTGGTCGAGGTGGTGCCAGTCGACCTCGGTGAAGTCGACACACAACGGCAGGCCGTTGGCGGCGAGCGCGGCATAGAACTCATGCATCGCGGTGGTCACCGGCGAGTATCCGTGCGAACGCGGATGCAGCCGGAACGCCGCCACCCCTTCTGCCACCGCCTGATCAACCAGCGCATCCAGGGACTGCAGCTCACCGGGCGTGGGCGGCACGGCGGTCCAGCAAGCCAGCACGCCACGATCGGCCAGGCTGTGCGCCACCGCAGTCGCCTCAGCGTTGCCACCCACCGGATCGTGCAGCCAGGAAGCCATCGCGCTCACGAGTGCACCCGACATCGCGTAGATGTCGAGATGCGCCGCAATCGCGTCCCGGTCGCTCCTCGGCACGAGGGATGCGGGGTGTGCCCCGGTCACGATGCGAGCGTCGAACCAGCCAGTGGTCACGTCGTCAGGCATGACGTGGCCCCTCGACGGTCCAGCGCCCGGCGTACGGCAAGGTGAGATGAGTCCACCCCTCGTCGTCGCTCTCCGCGGTGATGGGCACACCGTTCAGCAGCAGCCCTTCGCCGAGAGGCACCCACAGCCCGCACCGACCTGCACAGGTCACCTCGAAGCGCAGTCCATCATCGACAACCGTGGCCTCGACATCCACCTCGGCCGCACTCCGGAACAGCGTCTGCTCGTGGTCACGCAACTCCCGGATCCGCCAACCAGTTGCCCAGGACAACAGTCCGCCGACGGTCCGCACCCAGCTGAACGCGTCGATCCGATCGACGGTGTTCCCGTGATCGACCGTCAGCGAGGAACCCAGTGCGGTCACTCGAACATCAGCTGGTTGCGCCCCCTGATGCGGAACGAGAACGGTCGTGAACACCCCGCTGTCCCGCGTCAGCACCAGTGAGTGCAACGGCCCGTACTCCGCCACTCCGCCGGCCAAGGGACGCCGCGCGACTCCTTCAGTTGTCGCAACCTCAGTCGTCTCAGCCTCTCCTGTCTCGATCAGCAGCAACCCGGGCCCATCCGGCGCCGAAGCGTTGTACGCGAGTGACCCGATCTGTCGCCAGGGACTGATCGCCTGCCAGCACGCCCGGAACCCATGCCCGTCCGCCGATGCGCTGTCGGACACCACCACGAAGGCCGGCTCCTCCCGGACCATCGCGATCGTCCGCGACTGCGGGATGCCGTTCCCGCTGTGGCGGCCCGAGAACACGGCGACGTGCCCCGTGTCGACGAGCGGTTCGATGCTCACACCGCGATCGGTACCCAGCTCCTGATCGTCCACCAGCACCGTGTTGTGCCCCCGACCCGACTGGTACCAGGTCAGGTACTCCGGATCGTCATAGCTCGGCGGACCACCTGCCTCCCACAGCAGTGGCTGCCCCCAGCCGTCCAGAACCAGGTCGAGTACGGCGCGATGCGAGTGCGACTCCAGCTCGTGCTCGATGTGCGGGCCGTAGTTGATCACGGCTCGCAGTTCGTCGCCGCGAAGGATCACATAGCCGGAGTCGGCCAGCACGGTACTAGGCGGGGGCGCAGGGACCTTGCGGTCGTAGGCGGTCGCCACTGTATCCATCCACCGCTGTTGCCTGGCCGCATCCTTCTGCGCCGGCAGCGCCGCCGCCTCGACAGCAAAGTCCGAAGGGGTCAGCCACTGCGCCGCAACGCGTGCCAGCAACGGGTTGTCGAGCACGTAGCTGCCACGCAGCAGACTCAACGCCGGCCACTCGATGTGGCTGTCCTGCAGGTGCGGGATCCAACCGCCGGCGGACACGAGCTCGCACAACCAGTCGTGCATCGCCGTCAGCTTCGGATGCTCAGCGAACCGGCTGTCGATCACCGCGGCCGTCTGGAGCGCGCTCAAACACATCTTGTGATAGCCGGGGGAGCGCTCGTAGTGCCCGCCGTCGCCGTACACATCCAACAGCAGATGCTCATCGATGCGCTGCCGCGCCCGGGCTGCCCAACTGTCCGCCTCAACCAGATCAGGCAGTACGGCGCTGATGTGCAGAAGCTCGGTCGCGCACACGAGTTGCCAATTGCCATGCCGGAACACGTCGTGCTCGTCGTACGCCCACCGGGCACCGCCGACGAGAGTCGCAACCAGCCGGCCCCACACCCGGTCCGACAGGGCTGAGTCGGTCAGAACCTCCAACGTCGGCAGGAAACTCCGGCATCGGGCCCACGTCCCGAGTGAGTACCAGATGACGTCGAGGCCGGGCCATTCGCCGGTGACCGAGTCGCGCTGCTCGAACCAGTCGTCGAAGTGCCGTTCAAACGCGTGGAGGTACTGATCGTCGCCCGTCAGCAGCCAGGCGTGGACCCCAGGCGACAACCAGTTCAAGTAGTGAAAGCCATAGCGACGGGAGCGACCGTGCTCGCGCCCGGTCACCTCCACGCCGGTGAGCAACGGTGCCGCCTCGGCGAGGACGGCATCCGCGGTCGGTGTGGACCGAATCGCAGCGGTCCACTCCGGCAACGGCCAGGCCGGCCGCCGCAGCCGAGCGCCCACGAAGGCGCGCAGCGTGGCGAGGTCGCCGACACCGTCGGGCGCCCCGAACGCCTTGATCAGGTCATCGGTCCCGATCCGGTTGACGCGGGCATCGATGTGCCGCGGCTTCTCGGGACTCCTGTTCGTCGTCATCCGTTCCCCGGGTCGGCCAGCATGGAGACGTCGACGGGTTGCCGGGTCTCGATCGAGGTGTGTGCGGCCTCGAGGACGGCGGTCACGTTCCGGCTGCTCTCGATGGTGATGAGCGGCTGCGCGCCGGTGCGGCAGCAGTTGATCCAGTGCGCGATCGCGTCGGCGTACGCACCGGCCGGGATGCCGTGCATGACTCGTTGCAGCATGTTCCTCGGATAGGTGTAGCGGTCCGGAGTCGCCAGGACGACGCTCTCCTTCTGCCGATCCAGTTGAACCACGCCGTTGTCGGTGACGACCGAGACGTACGAATCGACCACGGTCGGGAAGGTGTTCGGGTAGATCCACGCGGACTCGAAGGTCGCCACCGCTCCGCGGGAGTACTCGGCCTGGATCTGGATCGCGTCCGGAGTCTCGATGCCGAGTGAGCGCAACTTGCCCCAGCGGGCGGTTGCGTAGACCCGTCGTACCTGGTCGCGTAGCAGCCAGGACACCAGGTCGATGTCGTGGCTGGACAGGAACCAGGCGCACGTCGTGCGGTCGGACCAGGACAGCATCTCGGTGGGGACGAAGATGGTGTCGTCCTTGCGCGCGTACGCCACCGCGGCTTCACCGAGATCCGCGAGCAGCTCGTGCGCCTGCGCATAAGCGGGAACCCAACGGTGGTTGAACAGACACATCGCCACCACACCGTGCGCGCGGATCGCCTTGACCGCGGCATCCGCCTCGGCCACCGATGTGGTCAGTGGCTTCTCCACCAGCATGTGCTTCCCGGCCTCGGCCGCGCGCACCATCATCTCGCCGTGCAGGTGGTCCGGGGTGGTCAGCACGACGGCGTCGACGTTCTCGTCTTGCAGCAGGGCATCGAGGTCCGGATGGATCGTCGGCCGCGGGGCACCGCGGCCCTGGATCTCGTCCGCCAGCCGCCCGGCGCTGTCCGCCGAGCGACTCGTGACGGCCGTGACCTCGACCTCGGGCAGACCGGACAGGGACAGTGCGTTAGCGCGTCCCATGATCCCGGCGCCGACGATGCCGATCCGGATGATGTTGCTCATTTGCTGCCCTTCGCGAGCGTCTCGTTCCACGCCTTCTCGGCAGTGTCCAGCGCTTCCTTGGCCGACGTGGTGCCCGACATGTACGCCCGGATCTGGTCGTCGAACTGCTTGCGCAGTTGCTCGTCGTTTCCGGAGCCGAGTGACGCGTCCACACTGTTCTTGAAAGTGTCCAGCAGGACCTTGCGCGCCTCGTCCGCCTGGGTGGTGCCCGCGATGTCGGTGAAGAACGGATCCTCGAGAGCCTTCAGCGACGACGGGTAGATCGGCACCAGCTTGCAGAGCGCGAGCTGCTGCTCGGGCGCGGTGACGAACTTCAGCCACGCGGCCGCGGCCGCCTGGTTGTCCGACTTGGCCGGGATGGTTACGATCTGCTGGCCGGACATGTAGTACTTCCCGTCCGCCCCGGTGACCGGAGGACCGACGACGATCGAACCGTAGACGGCCGGCGAGTTCTTCTCGATGTTCAGCAGGCTGCTGGACACGGCCGCCGGGTTGAACGCGATCTGCCGGTTCTCCAGCGACTGGGGGAGCTCACGCGGGTTGGCGCCGAGGCTGCCCGGGGCGATCGCGCCGGAGTCGAAGAGCGGCTTGAACTTCTCCACCAGGGCGAGGGTCTCGGGAGTGTTGAAGGCGGCCGTCTTCTTGTCCGGTGACAGCAGCGGGATGCCGTTGGCCTGGATCACGCTGGAGTAGGCCATGAAGTTGGTGGCCGACTTCCCGGTGGCGTTCTTGTACGCCGTGGCCAGCGCGAGCGCGTCGTCGTACGTCTTCGGCGGCTTGGCCGGGTCGAAGCCGGCCTTGGCCAGCAGGTCCTTGTTGTAGAACCCGAGCGAGGTGCCGCCGTTGTACCAGGGGATGGCGATCCGCTTGCCGTCGGCAACCAGTGGGTCGGCCAGGTTGGGCGCGTACGCGGCGATCTCGTCCTTGCTGAACAGAGAGTTCAGGTCCGCCATCGAGCCGGCGAACAGGCCGGTGGTCGCGGACGTGATGTTGACCGCGTCCGGCACCTTGCCGCTGGCGAGCGCGGCCAGCAGCTTGGTGGTGATGTCCTGGCCGGGCACGTCGACCCATTTGATGGTGACCTTGGGGTGTTCCTTCTCGTAGGCGTCGATCCACTTCTGGATGTCCGGCCCGTAGTTCTTCTGCAGGTTGATCGTCCACCACTCGACTTCGCCGGAATACGCGTCACCCGACTGCTCCGGCGCGTCCCCGGTGGCCGGACTGCCGGACACACAGGCGCCCAGCGTCATCGACAGCCCGAGGGCCAGGGCGAGGGTGGGAACAAGCCGGCCCCGCAGCAGGGATCGTGTGCTTCGCGCCATCGCGAGCTCCTCACAGAGATGGAATGTCCTAAACGGTGCTTCCAGACATCATCGTGGTCGACGCCCGCTGCTGCCGTCAACTCGTGGTTGTGGAAAAGCCTCATAGTTATGGCTGGCGACCGACTGCCTTCTGAGCTACGGTCATCTGCAACACAAATCCGTAAGCCGGGTTTCAGACGCGAGAGGCGGCATCCATGTCGGGTCTCAGTGGCCGGGTGGGTCTCGGTGGCCGGTCGGGTCTGCGCGGCCGCGTGGTCGGCCAGCGCTGGTACACGCCGTACCTCTTCATGGTGCCCGGGCTGCTGCTGTACGCCGCGATGTTCGCCTGGCCGGCGGTGATCGCGGTCCAGCTCGCCTTCTCCGACTACGACATCGTCAACCCGATCCAGTGGTCGGGCCTGGACAACTTCGTCCGGCTGGCGCACGACCCACGGGTCTGGATCGCACTGCGGAACTCGTTGCTGTTCGTGGTCATGTTCCTGCCGCTGACCGTGATCGCGCCACTGTTCCTGGCCATGCTGGTGAACGTCAAACTGCGCGCGATCCAGGCGTTCCGGATGCTGTACTACCTGCCGGTCATCACGTCGATGGTGGCGGTCGCGGTGGCCTGGAAGTACGTGTTCAACCGCGAGGGCGTGGTCAACTGGCTGCTCCAGATGGTCGGGCTCGGGCCGATCGACTTCCTGCTCGACCGGCACTGGGCGCTGCCGACCGTCGTCCTGCTGGAGGCGTGGAAGAACGCGGGCCTGTTCATGATGATCTACCTGGCCGGCCTGCAGGCGGTGCCGTCGGACCATCTGGAGGCGGCCAAGATCGACGGTGCGAACGGCCGGCAACGGCTCTGGCACGTCATCGTGCCGTCGCTGCGGCCGACGTTCGCGGTCACGCTGATCCTCAGCATGCTCGAAGCGATGCGCGCCTTCGAGTCCGTCTACGTACTGACCCGCGGCGGTCCGCTCGACTCCACTCTCACCCTCGGCTACTACATCTGGTCGAAAGCCTTCGAGGACTACGACATGGGCTATGCCAGCGCGGTTGGCCTGGTGCTGTGGGCGATCATGATCGTCCTCGCCGCGGTCAACCTGGTCATCACCCGCCGGAAGGACGGCTGATGACGGCCCGGCGGTTGTACCGGCGTACGCCGCAGATCGACCAGCGGACGGTCCGGCGGATCGGCTTCTACCTTCTGCTCATCGCAGTGGCGGCACTGTTCATCGGCCCGTTCCTCATTCTGCTCAGCTCGGCGATCAAACCGGCCGACCAAGACGTCTTCGGGTTCCCGCCGGACCTGATCCCGCGGCCACCGGTGCTCGACTGGTTCCGGGAAGCCTGGACCACGATCCCGTACGCCCGCTTCCTGCTGAACTCGCTCATCTACGTCGGCATCACCGTCCCGGTCTACCTGGTCGTGTCGGCGCTGACGGCGTACCCGCTGGCCAGGATCGCGTTCCGCGGCCGCGGGCTGTTCTTCATGCTGTTCTTGTCGATCATGTTCCTGCCGGGTGAGCTGATGCTGATCCCGCGGTTCCTGGTGATGAGCCAACTGCGACTGACCGACACCTTCGCTTCCGTCATCCTGCCCGCGATCCTGTCCTCGCTCGGCATCTTCCTGCTCCGGCAGGCCTTCTCGCAGATCCCGGACGAGATCGTGGAGGCGGCCCGGATGGACGGTGCGAACGAGTTCGCCATCTTCTGGCGGATCGCGGTGCCGATCGTCGCGCCGACCCTGGCCGTGCTCGCGATCCTCGGGTTCGTCTCGGTCTGGAACAGCTTCATCTGGCCGATGGTCACGCTGACCAGTCAGTCCAAGTTCCCGATCGCTCTCGGCATCGCCTATCTGAGCGGTGTCAGCGGGACCGACGTCCGCGGTCTCGCGGCCGGCACGGTGCTCTCGCTGATCCCGGTCGTCGCGGTCTTCCTCCTGCTCCAGAAACGCATCCTCGACAGCATGGGCGGCGCCATCAAAGGCTGACCGCTCATCCGCACACCCCCGCCCCGGATCCCTCCCTCCCTGCCCACCTCCTCCTCCCTCGCCCACCCCCGTCAGCAAGTGAGGCACCGAGATGAACCCGCACATCACCAGACGCACCCTGCTGCTGGGCTCCGCTGCCACCGGAGTCCTCGCCTGGACCGGCACGTCCGCCGCCCCCGCCTTCGCCGACACACTCGTCTACGACTCACCCGAGGCCTTCGACACCGCGCAAGCGGCCTATCTCGCGACCAACGCCACGAACAACGAAGTCGGCCTCTACGCCTGGGGCGAGTCCTACTTCCTGCTCGGACTGCTCAGGATGTACGAGGCGTACGGCGACACGCGCTACCTGCAGACCTTCGAGCAACGAGCCACGCACCTGATGGCAACGACCGACAAGGCTCGCGGAGTGACGGACTACGCCGGTCGATCGGGCCAGGTATGGCGCGCCGCCGGCAACTACACGGCGGGTCACGGCGTGCTCCCCGACGGCGGAGGCAACGCGGCCATCCAACTCCGCTGGGCCGGTGCGCGATCGGCCGAGTCGACGGCCGAGGTCGCGAACGTCGTCGGCAGCACCTTCGACCTGATCCTCCGCAACCCCGGCACCACCGCCGTCGTGACGCTGCGCGGCCTCTCGCTCGACCCGGCTGCCGCGTCGTACGTCGTGACCGCGGTGAACAACGCCTACACCGCCGGGCTTCGTTGGACAGCCGTCGACCTCAGGACATCGCCTGGTGCGGCGACTCCGCCGAGTCCGGCGACGATCACCTTCCAGCCACAGTTCTACGTGTTCGCCGTCCACACCGGGATGGTCGCGTTCCCGCTCGCGCGCTATGTGCGCATGGTCTTCCGCTCTCCCCGGCTGCGGCGCGGTGCTCGCCTCCGCGAGGCCAAGGAGATCCTCGGCGCGGTCCGCGCGGCCGTCGCCTTCCATGACGGCGAGTACGTCGCCCGCCCGGACGGATCAGGCGACTACGTGTGGCCGAAGGGTGCGCCGATTCCGTTCGACGGCACGATCCAGCCGTACAACCAGAGTCACGGTCTCGGCCAGGTGCTGGTGGAGCTGTACCGCGCTACCGGAGAGCGGCGCTACCGGACCAGAGTTGAGCAGCTGCTCAAGGCTTACCGAGTCGGGCTGACCCTCGGCGCCGATGGAGCGTACGTCTGGCCGTACTGGCCGCCGTACAGCCAGTTGTACGCCAGCTATCCCAGCACGGCGGGCATTTCGGAGTACACACCGTCGTACCCGGCCTCGCGGCAGATCGAGGACATCAGTCACGCGGCGATCAGCCTCGAGTTCGTCCAGGCGGCCTACGAGTCGGGGATCGACGACGGTCTGGCCGCGGACGTCCAGCGGTTCACCGCGACGTTCACGAAGAAGGTGATCCGGTCCGCGACCGAGGTCTGGCTCCGCGTCGACGGTACGACGGACGCCGTACCGGCCAATGCGGTCCAGTGCGCGCGCTGGGGTGCATACGCTGAGCACGATGTACTCGTCTACCAGCAGTCCCTTCGGGTGTACGACGCCGTACAGCTCGTCCCGTCGCAGGGGTCGCACGCACTTGGGATCGCGTACCTGAACTGGGCCAAACAAGGAGCTTGGAGGAAGCAGTGAAGTTTCTGCGTGTCCATACTGACGAGGGTCTGCGGGACGCCGTTCTGACCGAGGACGGCAGGGTGGCGACACTAGCCGGGGAGACCGAGGCGTTCGATCCGGTTCGCCTGCGGGAGCGCGCCGCGGCGGCCCTCGGCGGTGCGGAGACCTCCGCGTTCGAGGACGTGCGTCTGGCCGCGCCGCTCAGACCCGGGAAGATCGTCTGCGTCGGGCTCAACTACGCCGACCACGCAGCCGAGGGCGGTCAGGAAGCGCCACCCGAGCCGATCCTGTTCATGAAGGCACCCGACACCGTGGTCGGTGCGAACGACGACGTGCTCATCCCGCGCGGCAGCGGGAAGACCGACTGGGAGGTCGAGCTCGGGGTGGTGATCGGGCGTACGGCGTCCTACCTCGAGACCGACGAGGAGGCGCTGGAGCATGTCGCGGGTTACGTACTCGTCAACGACGTTTCCGAGCGGCACTTCCAGCTGGAGCGCGGCGGCCAATGGGACAAGGGTAAGAACGCACCGACGTTCTGCCCGATCGGTCCGTGGATCCTGACCGCCGACGAGGTCCCGGATCCACAGGCGATCAAGCTCGGACTCGACGTCAACCGCGACGTGCTGCAGGACAGCTCGACGGCCGAGATGATCTTCGGCGTCGCCTACCTGGTCCAGTACATCTCCCAGTTCATGACGCTCTACTCGGGAGACGTGATCAGCACCGGTACGCCGGCCGGAGTCGGCGCCGGCCAGAAGCCACCGCGCTATCTGAAGGAAGGCGACGTCCTCCGGGTCTGGGCCGACGGCCTGGGCGAACAACACACCCGGCTGACCTCGGCATGAACGTCGACGTCTTGCCCGATCCCGCTGCCCTTGGCGCAGCGGCAGCCGCCGCAGCAGCCGAGTCCTTGCGCCGGACCATCCAGGCGCAGGGCTCGGCCCGGCTGGTGCTGGCGGCCGCGCCGAGCCAACTGCACACCCTCGCCGCACTGTCCGTTGCTGAGGGCATCGACTGGAGCCGGGTCGAGGCATTCCACATGGATGAGTACGTCGGCCTGCCGCCGGACTCGGAGCAACGCTTCGGCCGGTGGTTGCGCCGGCACTTCACCGAGCAGGTGCCGCGAGGTGCTGGAGATCTTCCCCAGCCCGTGCTCAGCGTGATCGATCCGGACGGCGGTGCAGCTCCAGACGCCGAGGCGGCTCGCTACGCGGAGCTGGTCAGTGCCGCGCCGATCGACATCGTGCTGGCCGGTATCGGCGTCAACGGGCACCTCGCCTTCAACGATCCGCCGGCCGACTTCACCACGACCGACGTCGTCCAGGTAGTTGCGCTGGACAACACCAGCCGGACCCAGCAGGTGGACGAAGGACTGTTCGCCGAGCTGGCCGACGTGCCCACGCACGCCTGGACGCTGACCGTTCCGTTCCTGCTGTCGGCGGGCGAGATCTTCTGCATGGTGTCGGGTCCGGCGAAGCGGGACGCGGTCCGGGCGACGTTGGCCGGCGCGGTGGATCCCGCCGTACCGGCGAGTGCGCTGCACACGCATCCGCGGACCCGGCTGTTTCTCGATCAGGAGGCCCATCCAGATGACTGACCAGCGCGATGAGTGAGTACCTGACCGCGATCACGGAGCTCCTCGGCCGGATCGAGGTGGAGGAGAGGGACTCGATCGCCGCCGCGGCCCGGCTGATGGCCGACCAGGTGGCGGCCGATCGGCTGATCCAGGTCTACGGTCCGGGTGGGCACTCCAACCTGGCCGCGCAGGAGATCTTCTTCCGGGCCGGCGGGTTGATGCATGTCTCGGCGCTGCTCGACGAGGGGACGTTGCTGTCCAACGGTGCGTTGCGGTCGATGGCCGTCGAGCGTACGCCGGGCTACGGTCGGATCGTGATCGAGAACGCCGGGCTCGGTCCGGACGATCTGCTCCTGCTGGTGAACGCGTACGGGATCAACGCGGCCCTGATCGATGCCGCACTCACCGCGAAGGAGCGGGGTGTGCGGACGATCGGGGTGAGTTCGCGCAAACACGCCGAGCAGACCGCGCCGACCCACCCCGCCCGGCACCCGTCCGGCGCCAACCTGCACGAACTCGTCGACGTCGCCGTGGACACCAAGGTCCCGATCGGCGACGCGGTGATCCAGTTGGCCGGGATGCCCGAACGGGTTGCCGCGGTCTCGACGTTCGCCAACGCGTTCACCCTCAACCTGATGGTGGTGCACACGATCGAGCAGTTGATCGAGGCGGGCGTCGTACCGCCGGTGTGGCGCAGTGGCAACGCGCCGGGTGGTGACGAGGCGAACGCGGAGTTCATCGGCCGGTTCCGGGACCGGGTCAGATGGCTCTGATCGGGCGTGATCCGTGGTCGGGGCAGCTCCTGCGCCTCGAGTACGCCGACGGCCGCGTCACCGCGGTGCACCGTGAGTCTGCCGTGCACCGAGAGTCTGCCGTGCACCGAGAGTCTGCCGTGCACCGAGAGTCCGCCGCGCACCGAGAGTCCGCGGTCCACCGGGAGTCCGCCGAGGGCGGGCAGATCACCCGGTCCGGCGGTGATGCGGACCTGCCGTGGATCAGCCCGGGCCTGGTCGACCTTCAGGTGAACGGGTACGGCGGCTTCGACCTGAACGGCGACGACCTGTCCGTCGACACGGTCGCCGGACTGCGGGAGACCTTGCGAACAGTCGGTGTGACGACGTTCGTGCCCACTCTCGTCACGGCGAACGCGGAACGAATCAGTCGGGCCGTCGCCGTCGTGGCCGAGGCCCGCCGCCGTCACCCGGAGGTTGCTGAGGCAATACCGTTCATCCACTTGGAAGGTCCGCACATCTCGGATCAGGACGGGCCGCGCGGCTGCCATGACGCGACCTTCGTCCGGCCGCCCGACCTCGCCGAGTTCGAGCAGATTCAGCAGACCGCGGAAGGTCTGATCGGCCTGATCACGGTCTCGCCGCACTGGCCAGGCAGCACGGAGTTCATCGCCGCGGTGCGAGCCACCGGCACCCGCGTGGCGATCGGCCACACCCACGCCGACACTGCCCAGATCCGCGCCGCGGTGGATGCCGGCGCGACACTGTCCACCCATCTGGGCAACGGCGCGCATGCACAGTTGCCGCGTCACCCCAACTACTTGTGGGCACAGTTGGCCGACGACCGTCTGACCGCCGGGTTCATCGCTGACGGGCATCACCTCCCGGTCGAGGCGTTCGTAGCGATGGTGCGCGCGAAAGGGCTCGATCACTCCTTCCTGGTCTCCGACTCGGTGGCAATCGGCGGCCAACCGCCGGGCGACTATTCGACCACCGTCGGCGGAGACGTCGAGCTCACCGACGACGGCCGGTTGCTGGTCAGGGGTACGCCGTACCTGGCCGGAGCGGCCGCACCACTGTCGGACGGGGTCTCCTGGGCGGCCGCCGCGTTCTCGTTGCCGGAGGCACTCACCATGGCGACCACGAATCCCGGGCGGATCGTCGGTGGGACGGTCGGTCAGCTGTGTCCCGGCGTGCCGGTGTCGAGCGTGATCACTTTCCACTGGTCGCACGGCGATGGCCACCTGTCGGAGATCAGCTCAGGCCGCTGAGCCGGCCAGTTGCTCGGGCCGCGAAGCCACTCGGCCACCCTGCGCAGGGCTGAATCTGGGAGCGCTTCCAGCTCGCACTGTAAACAGCAAGACGAGCGCTGTGAACCCTCAAAATCGAAACTGACTAACCCTGAATCGCGGCCTTGACGTGCGGCGCCGGGGTCGGCACGTCATGCCTGGTGACGCCGCTCTGAAGCGGATCAGATTGAAAGCGCTCCCGGACTGTCTTCCGCCCACGTCACCAGACAGGAGAGCGGCACTCATGAGATGGATCTCCCGCGGCCTGCTGGCGGCCGCGCTCGCCCTCGGGGTGGTCGTACCGACCACGGCACCCGGCGCCAGCGCGGCCACGGAGCTCGTCAAGAACGGCACCTTCGCCGGCGGTACGACGAACTGGTGGAGCAACAACGCCCCGATCAGCATCGACGCCGGCCAACTCAAATCCGTCGTCCCCGGCGGCACCGCGAACCGGTGGGACGCGATGCTCGGCCAGAAGGTCCCCGCCTTCCCGATCCACCAGGGCCACCGCTACATCTTGTCCTTCGACGCCCGCGCCACCGCGACCCGCGCGATCCGGACAACGGTGCAGGTGAACACCGCGCCGTACCCGTCGACCCTCGAGCGGACCTTCACCGTCGGTACGACGCCGCAGCGCTTCGCCTTCGGTTTCACCGGCTCGCTGGAGACCGCACAGGCTGAGCTGACCTTCCAGCTCGGCGGTCACGCTGCCGGCTACACCGTCTGGTTCGACAACGTCTCCCTGATCGACAACTTCGGCAACGCGGCCGGCAACCCGGTGTCGATGACCAACGGCTTCTACGTCGACCCGTTCTCGAACCCGAAGGACTGGGTGGACAAGCACCCGGGCGAGACGGCGACAACGATCAACGCGGCGATCGCCTCGAAGCCGATGGCCCGCTGGTTCGGCAACTGGAACGCGAACATCGCCGACGCGGTGAACAAGCACGTCGGCCCTGCCGACGCCGCGGACAAACTGCCGCTGCTGGTGGCCTACAACATCCCGGGGCGCGACGCCTGCGGTGGTCACTCCGGCGGCGGCGCGGGGACTGTAGCGGCCTACAAGGAATGGATCACGACCTTCGCCGCCGCGATCGGCAGCCGTCCGGCCGTCGTGATCATCGAGCCGGATTCGATCGCGGACCGCGAGTGCATGACCGAGCTGGAGTGGGCGGACCGCAAGGAGATGCTGACGTTCGCGCTCCAGCAGTTCAAGGACTTCGCGCCAAACACGTACACCTACCTCGATGCCGCGAACAAGGGGTGGGGCGACAGCATCGGTGTCGCGAAGCTCGCTGGGTGGCTGAGTGAAGTCGGTGTCGCGAACGCTCATGGGTTCGCCGTGAACGTGTCGAACTACTACTACACCCAGCAATCCATCGACTATGCGGCGGCGCTCAACAGCCACCTCGGTTCGGCCAAGCCGTTCGTGGTCGACACCAGCCGCAACGGCAAGGGATCGGAAGGCAACTGGTGCAACCCGCCGGACCGCAAGCTCGGTGTGCCCGCACAAGTGGGTGGTGGCGCGGAGATGCTGCTGTGGGTGAAGGTCCCGGGTGACTCCGACGGCGACTGCGGCACGTCCGATCGCCCCGCCGGACAGTTCGGCCCCGAACTCGCGATGGCGCTGATCACCGGGGACAGCACCCCGTAACAACCGGGGCGGACCAGTAGTACTGGATCCGCACGTCGGACTGACCGGGCCCGGGTGGGCCGTCCCGTCGACTCGGGCCCGGTCTTTGACGCTGGTGCGACGTGCGACTGACGTACGGCGACGGGCGCCCGTCCGTCGTACCGGCCTCTACTGCTGGAGGGCGGCGGCGATCGAGTCGGCGATCGGGGTGGTCGGGCGGCCGATCAGGCGGCTGAGGTCGCTGCCGCGGCCGGCCAGCAGGCCGCGCTCGATGGCGTTGTCGACATCGACCAGAATCGGGGCGAACTGCGCCGGAACCCCGGCGCCGGTGAGGATGCCGACATGCACCTCGGCCGGAACGTTGTTGTAGGCAACGTCCTTCCCGGACTGCTTCGACAGCTCGGCGGCGTACTCGGCCAGCGACCAGGAGGTGTCGCCGTTCAGCTCGTACGCCTTCTTCTCATGACCATCACCTGTCAGTACGACGGCCGCGGCGGCAGCGAAATCGCGGCGGGAAGCCGAGCCGATCCGCCCGTCGCCGGCGCTCCCGACGACGCCGTGCTCGAGCTGGACGGCCAGCTGAGCGGTGTAGACCTCGTTGTACCAACCGTTGCGCAGGAAGGTGTACGGCAGGCCGGAGTCGAGGATCGCCTGCTCGGTCGCCTTGTGGTCGGCGGCCAGGTCGAAGTCTGCCTCCGGCCCACCGAGTACGCCGGTGTAGGCGAGCCGGGCGACGCCGGCAGCCTTGGCGGCGTCGATCACGGACTGGTGCTGGTCGGCGCGGTTGGGCTCGAGCCCGGAGATCAGCAGGACGGTGTCGCCCGACTGGAAGGCCTGCGCGAGCGCGGCCGGGTCGTTGTAGTCGGCGATCCGGATCTCGACGCCACGGGCCCCGAGGCCAGCGGCCTTCCCGGCGTCCCGGGCGACGGCGACGACCTGGTCGGCCGGGACGCGCTCGAGGAGCTCGTCGATGACGAGTTGACCGAGCTGGCTGGTGGCGGCGGTGACGACGATGCTCATCTGTTCTCCAGGTCTTGGGGGTGTGCATCACCGAGCGTAGGCAGGCAGCGGGAGCGGTTCTATGTCCATTCAGCGCTGTTTTATGTCCGATCGTCTTTGCAGGCTGGCGTATGATGCAGAGCATGGATGTTCTTGCCGACGTCGTCACCGCGATGCGCTCCGGGCCGGCGACCTCCGGCCGGACCGACGTACGCGGTCCGTGGGGGCTGCGGTTCACCGAATCCCCGGGTGCGACGTTCCACCTGGTCCTGCAGGGGAGTTCCTGGCTCCTGCCGCCCGATGGCGGCGCGCCGATCGCGATGGGGCCGGGTGACGCGGTGCTGCTGCCGCGTGGCCTCGAGCACTCGCTCGCGGACCATCCTGATTCACCGCTGGTGGACTTCGATCCCTCGATCGAGCAGCCGGGGGACGGCGAGGGAGCCCGTTCGCTGTTGCTGTGCGGGACGTACCGGCTTGATCGGCAGCGTCCCCATCCCGTGCTGAGCAACCTGCCGGATGTCGTCCACGTGCCGGCCGATCCCGGGCGGCATCGGACTCTGCACACCACGATCGGCGTTCTCGGGGAGGAGCTCGACGCCAACCGGCCGGGCGCGGCGGCCGTCGTACCGCCGCTCGTCGACGCCCTGTTGGTGTTGATCCTGCGCGCCTGGCTGGAAGACCGACGATGCCCGACCGAGAGCGGCTGGTCGCGCGCGTTGACCGACACCGCGGTCGCACGCTCGCTCGAGCTGATCCATGCGCAGCCCGGTGCGACCTGGACTGTCGCCGATCTGGCCGCGGAGGTCGGTCTGTCCCGGGCCGCGTTCGCGCGCCGGTTCACGGAGGCCGTCGGTGAACCACCGCTGACCTACCTCTCCCGCTGGCGGATGACGACGGCCGCGCGACTTCTGCGCGATCACGATCGCCCGCTCGCGACCGTCGCCAAGGAGATCGGGTACACGTCGGAGTTCGCCTTCGCGAAGGCGTTCAAGCGCGACTTCGGTATCGCACCCGGTGCCTATCGCAAGCAGTTGGCGGTCAGCGGTACGTGAGGTCGTCCGGGCGAAGCGTCGCCACCAGCTCGCCCCGGCTGCGGACGCCGACCTTGGCGAAGGCCGCCTTCAGGTGGTCCTGGATGGTGTGCGGCGAGATCGACAACCGGTCGGCGATCTCCGCGGTGGTGTGCCCGGAGATCACCTCGAGGCAGATCTCTCGCTCCCGGGTGGTCAGCCCGTACGCCGCCAGCAGCATGCCGACCAGGTGATGGCCGGACGCCGGCTCGATCGTCACCACGACCTCTGATTGGTCGTCGTCGCTGATCAACCGGCTGCCCTGTAGGACCACCCAGCCGCCGGTTGCGGTTTGGATCCGCGCCTGGAACGTCCCATTGGCCGCTGCCTGCGTGCCGGTCACGACAGCCCGAAGCAACACGTTGAACCGCCCGGGCGCGATCTCGTTCAGCGCGTCCTGCCAGTCGCGCGCGGCCGGGGTGATCGCGCGCGGCTCACCACCCGGCCCGGTCACCACGATCGACGGTCCGACCCCGCCGCGATACCCATGGGCATCGGTGCGCACCGCCACTCGCGTCGCCGCGCCGATCGCCGGCGCCACCGACCAGAGGAACTCCACCTCGCGATCGGTGAAGTCTGTCCCGCCCCGGATGAATCCGGCCGCACCCCAGCAGTCCCCGTCGACGGTGAAGGCGGCCCGCAGCTCGTGCTCGATCCCGAGGGGCCGCCACACTTCGTTCAGCCGGCGACACCCGACGACCTCCCGGTAAGGCAGGTCGGACAGCCGGGCCACCGGGTACTGCCGACGGGCCAGCGAGGCGAACGAGTTCGGGTTGTTCGCGGAATACTCCGTCTCGGCCAGTCGCGGTTCGTACTCCGGTGCGATCCGCACCCGGCCGCTGGTCATCGAACTAACCACCAGCGTGCCGGGATCCATCGCCGCCCAGCAGGTCAGATCGTCGCCGATCACCTGCTCGAGCACCTCGATCGCGGCGGCGTGCAGGTCCGCGACGCCCAGTCCCGACGTCGCCAGTGCCGCGATGTCCCGCCGCGCGGCCCGCGCCCGGCCCTCCCACATGGCCTCAGTATGCGCCGCGGCCAACCGCCCGCCTATCCCCGAAATGTGGGGATTCCGCCGTCGCGAGGAGCCCAGCCGAACGGGATGGATCCGCCGGCCGGCGCTTCCTACGGTCAGGGCAACAACTCTTAGGGGAGGTCGTCATGACGGAATCGGTGCACCTGAGCACAGCCGGCACGGGCGCGGAGTACGCCGCTCCGGACGCGACTGTCACGGTCAAGGTCGGCAGCGAGCACACCGGCGCGCAGTACGAGATCTTCGAGATCGACGCACCCCGCGGACCGGCCGCGCCGCCACACAGCGAGTCCTGGAGCAAGGCGTTCTACGTGCTGCAGGGCCGGATCCTGGTCCAGGCCGGCGACCAGGGCTACGACCTCGGACCCGGAGCGTCGATCAGCATCCCGGCCGGAACGGTCAACACGTTCTCGGTCCTGACGCCGTCGGCGAAGTTCCTCACCGTCAGTCAGACCGGCAAGATGGGCGAGTTCTTCGCCGACCTGGCCACCGCGGATCCGACTGATTTCGCCGCGCTGGGGGAGATCTCGAGCCGGCACGGGGTCACGCTCGCCGGGGTCACGCCATGAGTACGGCGGCCCAGGTGCTGGCGGTGGTGATCGCGGCGATGCTGATCATGGTCTGGGTGATGGAGTCCTTCCTCTACCGCCAGCCGCGGCTGTATCCGCTCTTTCGCACCGAACCCGCCGACTACGACGCGGTCCGGCTCTGGACGGTGAACCTGGGGTTCTACAACCTGACGACCGCGGTGGCTCTGCTGGCGGGCGTCGTACTCGTGCAGACCGATCACGTGCCGCAGGGCGAGGCGCTGATCATCTTCACCGCGGCACAGCACGTGTTCCTGGCTGTCGTCCTGGTCTTCACCGAGCGGAGGCTCTGGTTGAACACCTTGCTGGAAGGCGTTCCTGCCGCGATTCTGCTCGTCCTTGCCCTCAACTAGGCAGCAGTGAACGGTAGGAAAGTTACACAAATTGTCTCACTATGGGTATCAAGCGCCACGCACTCTCAAGGTTCTCCGGATGGCTCCTCAAGCTTCATCCGTCCGGGGAACCCCCGCCCTGAGTAGTAGTGAAGGTGAGGCTCATGAGCCCAATCAGTCGCAGAACCCTTGTCTTCGGTGGGCTTGCCGCCGCCGGTGTCAGCGCTCTCCCGGTCCGTTCGGCTGTGATCGCGGCGACCGCTGCAGTCCCGTACCCGTTCCAGTTGGGGATCGCGTCCGGTGAACCGGACGCCAACAGCGTTGTGCTGTGGACCCGGCTGGCGCCATCGCCCCTCAACGCCGACGGTCAGGGCGGGATGGCGAACGCCGACGTGACCGTCGACTGGCAGGTCTCCACCACCGACACGTTCAGCACGCTGGTCGCGTCGGGCTCGGTCACCGCGCGCTACGCGAGCGCCCACTCGGTGCACGTCGTTGCCGGCGGCCTCAATCCCGACTCGGACTACTTCTACCGCTTCCGCGCGCAGGGCCACCTCTCACCCGTCGGCCGGACTCGTACCACTCCAGCCCTCGGTGCAGCCGGGCGAGACCTGGTCATGGCATTCACCTCCTGCGCGCACTACGAGGAGGGGTACTACACCGTCTATCGCCGGATGGCCGAGGACAACCCGGGCGTGATCCTGCACCTGGGCGACTACATCTACGAGTACGGCGCTGTGG
Organism: Kribbella sp. NPDC049174; assembly: GCF_043197365.1. Classification (NCBI taxonomy): domain Bacteria; kingdom Bacillati; phylum Actinomycetota; class Actinomycetes; order Propionibacteriales; family Kribbellaceae; genus Kribbella; species Kribbella sp. NPDC049174. The sequence goes on from NZ_JBICSZ010000011.1 coordinate 178,870, forward strand.
CCGGCCGAACCCGTACGCACGCAGGTGCCACCGAGATCGTGACACTCGCGGACTACCGTCGGCGCTTCGCGCAGTACAAGTCCGACCCGGACCTGCAGGCCGCACACGCGGTCGCGCCGTGGATCGTCGTCACGGACGACCATGAGGTGGAGAACAACTACGCGAACATGGTGCGGGCGGACAGTACGCCGTCACTCACCACTGCACAGTGGACGGCTCGTCGGACGGCGGCGTACCAGGCGTACTACGAGAACATGCCGCTGCGGCCCGCACAGGCGAACAGCGGCAACAGCATCCCGCTGTACCGGCGGCTGCGGTGGGGGAACCTTGCCACCTTCCACATGCTCGACACCCGGCAGTACCGCAACGACCAGGCCTGTGGCGACGGCTGGCAGGTCTGCTCCGATGCGGACCTGGCGTCGCGCAGTCTGCCCGGCAATGCCCAGGAGACCTGGCTGCTCGACGGTCTGGCCCAGCACTACGGCACGTGGGACATCATCGGTCAGCAGGTGTTCTTCGCCCGCCGCTTCAACTCGTCCGGTGCCGGGAGCATGGACTCGTGGGACGGCTACCGCGCCTCCCGGGCCCGGATCCAGCAGGGTTGGGTCGCTCGCGGGACACGCAATCCCGTCGTACTCACCGGTGACGTGCACCGTGCCTGGGCCAGCGATCTGAAGGCCGACTACAACAACGCGAGCTCGGCCACCATCGGCAGTGAGCTCGTCACCAGCTCGGTCAGCTCCAGCGGCGACGGCGACGGGTCCACCACGATCCCGGACGTCGCCACCAACCCGTGGCTGAAGTTCTACAACAACCGGCGCGGTTACGTCCGTACGACGATCAGCCCGACCCAGCTGCGGGCCGACTTCCGGGCCGTCGCGAAGGTGTCCGAACACGGCGTTGCGGCGTCGACGGTGAAGTCGTTCGTGATCCAAGAGGGCCAGCCCGGCCTGCAGGCGGTGTGAGGGAGACATGAAGAAGACACTGGCCACACTCACAGTCGCAGCCACGGTCGTGGCGTCCTCCCTCGTGCTCACTGCTCCGGCCGCCCAGGCCCACATCGCCACACCGACCTGGTCGACGGCCAACAGCGTGTCGACGGGGGACCAGGACGCACCGGCGATCGCTACCAACCGCAACGGCTATGTCGCCGTGGTGTGGGAGGACGACCGAGACACGGACAACGCGACCGACAATGTGCACAGCGACATCTACCTGCGGACGTTCCGCAACGGTACGGCGCTCTACGAGGTGAAGCTCTCCGCCGGAGGCAGCAGTGGGGTGACCACCTGGCGGCATCTGCACCCGGATGTCGGGCTGGACGACAAGGGCAACGCCGTTGTGGTGTGGGCGGACGACCCGGACGGCAACGGCTTCTACAACATCCCCTATCGCGTGGTGAACACCGCGGGCACGGTCACTGCGTCAGGTAGTGCCAACAGCAGCGCGACCGGTCAGCAGATCAACCCGCGGGTGGGTGTCGACCCGGACGGTGCGCCGGCTGGTGGTGCGGTCGCGTTCACCGTGGTGTGGGAGGACATCCAGACCGGTACGCCGGCCACCGTGAAGGCGGCCGGGTACACCGGTCCGACGACGCGGGCCTGGGAAGTCACCGCATCGACCACGACCGGGCAGCACCACAACCCGGACGTTGCGGTGTCCGCCTCCGGTGACGCAGTCGTGGTGTGGGACGACGACGGCGACGCCAACTCGTCGTACGAGATCGGGCTGATCCGGCTGGGTCGGACCAACGGTGCGGCCACGCTGTCGCGCCGAGTCGCCAACTCCAACACCGGTGGCCAGCAGACACATCCGTCGGTGACGGCCAACTTCAACGGCGACTTCGCGGCCGCCTGGGAGTCCGACCACACCGGTACGGCGGGTGCGTGGACGCGGACCTTCACCGCGACCGGTGCCGCCCGGTTCGCCGACGTCCAGGTCGCCGCCGGCGGCAAGTCACCGTCGATCGGTATCGACGACCAGTCCCAGACGGTCGTCGGCTGGACGGTCCAGGCCACCGACCTCAACGTCTGGGTCCGCGGCTTCGGCATCGACGGGACCGACACAGGTCGGCTGTCCGCTCAGCAGCTCAACTCACTCCCCGACGGCCGGCAGGAACAGATGACGGTCGCGGTCTCGCCCTTCGCCCAAGTGGCCGTCGCCTACACCGACGACAACGACGGCAACACCTACGACCAGATCTATCTGGGCCAGGACATCTCCAACAACAGTTGGTGAATCAGCTCACTGCGAACCACAGGACCGCGGCAAGGACGACCTCGACCCAGAAGTAGAACCAGATCGGATAGAAGGCGGCCGGCCGGTCGAACACTCGCCCGACCAACCGGCCGGCCGCCATCCCGGCCAACGCGACCGCGACCGCGATCACCGCACCCCGGCGGATCCCCTCGTCGATCGCCGCGACCACCAGCAGTGCGGCGATCGCGAGTCCGAAACCGCCGTACACGGCCCGCACCTCGGTCCGGGCGTGCGGCCCGGTCGCCTGGATGCCGAACGGCCGCACCAGCACGGCCGGTGCGGCGAGCCCGAACAGTCCCATCCCGGCGAAGAACACCGCCACGACCACTATTGCAATCATTGCAAGAGAGTAACTCACCTGCTCTGCGGCGTCAGCGTGCTCAGTACGGCGCCGTCGGCCGTCACCACTTCGAGGCGGTCGATGTCGCTGAACGGGATCGACGTACTGGCCGGCACGTCAGCCTGGTAGGTGCTCGTCGTCGCCCACCACCCGGCGGTCTCCGTGGTCCCGTCCGTCCCATGCACGACGAGACTGCAGTGTTCGCCGGCGCTCAGTTTGGCCATCGTCAATTGGATGTCCGTGCCCCAGGGCTGACTGGTCATCTTGGCTGCTACGTCGATGCCCTGGGTTGCCGTCCAGGTGACCGAAGACTGTTGTGGTGCTGACGCTTGTTGTGGTGCGTTGTCCAGAGCTTGCCAGCCGAGGAGGCCCGCGACCGCCAGGATGACGACCGCTGCGGCTGCGAGCAGAGTCCGCCGGGGCGTACGTCGTACCGGCAGCTGGAGCGGTGGGGTGGGCTCGAGCTCCTCCGGCTGGATGTCGTCGAGAGGTACGGCGTGGAGCAGTCCGGGAAGGTGGGCGAACTGGAGGAGGGCCTCGCGGCAGGACTCGCACGTGGTCAGGTGTTGCTCGGTCGCGCGGCGTTCCGCGGTGTCCAGGGCGCCGAGGACGTACGCTCCGATCGCAATGGTCTCCGGACACGTCATGAGCCCGTCACTCCTCGTTCCTCCAGGGCGGCGCGCAACGCGTGCAGCGCGTAGTAACTCCTCGACTTCACCGTTCCGGGTGGGATCCCCAGGACGGTGGCCGCCTCCGCGACGGAGCGTCGCCGGTAGAACAGCTCGATGATCACCTGCCGGTGATCCTGACTCAACCCGCGCATGACCTCGACCACCTGCCACGCCTGCAGCACCCGGTCGATGTCGTCGCCGAGCGCCGGGAACTCGCGCCCTTCGATCGCCACTTCGGTCACCCGGGCCGCCCGCTTGCGCTGCCCGGAGATGACCAGGTTCCGCGCGACCGTGAACAGCCAGGGACCGGCCCGGTCCGGTTCGAGCTCGGCCGAGTGCGCCCAGGCTCGGGTCATCGTCTCCTGCACGATGTCCTCGGCGTACTGGTGGTCTCCGCCGACCGAACGCAGGACGTAGCCGAACAACGGGCGCCGGTACCTGTCGTACAGCGCGCGGATCTCCGTCTCGTCGTCCACACCCAAGAACTACGCAGCAGAGCCGTCAAAGGTTCAACTGAACCGGTCGAGCCGGGGATGCGTACTTGTCCGGGAGAGGAGCTACCCGGATGAGAATCGTGACAATGTTGCTTGGAGCAACCGCAGCGCTCGCCACCTTGACCGCCTGCGGCGGTGGCGAGGCACAGGAGGCGGGCAACCCACCGGCCGCGAGCGGTGCGGTCTCCGTGAAGGACGTCGACGGCGTCGGCCAGACCCTGGTCGACTCGGCCGGCAAGACGCTGTACTTCGCCGACCAGGAGGCCGACGGCACGATCAAGTGCACCGAAAGCTGCCTGGCCTTCTGGTTCCCGGTCGAGGGCACCGAGAGTACGGCGAAGTCGATGGACGGGCTGGCCGTCCTCAAGCGGTCCGACAACGGCGTGAGTCAGCTCACCTTCGAGGGCAAACCGCTCTACACCTTCAAACTCGACACCGCGCCGGGGCAGAGCAAGGGCAACAACCTCGAGGATGCCTTCGGCAACACCACCTTCACCTGGCGTGCCGCCACCACGACCGGCGCCGCCCCGACCCAGGCCCCGTCGAGCTCAGACCCCGACTACGGCTACTGAGCTGCCGGTTCAGGTCAGCGCGAGTAGAGGCCGGTGAGGCGGCCGCGGACGAGGGTCCTGGCGTCGATCGCCTGGAGTGCTTCGTCGAGCTTGGCGCCGTCGGGGAGGCCGGTCGCCTCGGAGAGCGCGTAGACGGTGAACCGGTAGTGGTGCGTGCCGCTCGGCGGGCAGGGCCCAAAGTATGAGGGCCTGCCCGCCGAGTTGGCGGCCTGCTTGGCGCCGACCGGCACCTGTCCTTCGGTGATGCTCGTGGTGACCGGCTCCAGATCGAGCAGGACCCAATGGGTGAACGTCCCGCGGGGCGCGTCCGGGTCGTCGACGACCAGCGCCACGGCGCCGGCGTTCACCGGCAGGCCAGTCCAGGCCAGCGGTGGCGAGACGTCGTCGCCGTCGCAGCTGTACTTCTTCGGGATCTTGCCGCCGTCCTGGAATGCCCTGCTGGTCACCGTGATGGTGCTGGATGCGGTCATGGCCGGCTCCCTCCCGGAGTCCGACTGCGCGCCGCCACATCCGGCGGCCACTCCTAGGCCGGTCAGGAACAGTGGCAGCAACCGCAGTCGCACTCCTTCAGAGTCGCACGACCGTCGAGCAGTGGCTATCGACCTGGGACGAAGACGATCGCGTCACCGACGGCCCGCTCGGCTCCACCGGTTCCGCTCGGGTGGTTGACCAGCGTCCCGTCCTGCAGTGCCATCGCCGTCGACCCGCCGCCGTCCAGGTTGATCGCGTCGTGCATTCCCAGTGCGTTCGCGACCGCGGCCGTCTCGTCCATCGTCGTACCGACGCTGGTGGTCTGCCGCCCGTCGATCGTCGCCAGCAAGATCTTTCCGTCACGCGTCGTACCGGCGATCGTCCGCGGGTTGCGGTCGAAGAAGCTTCCGGTGCCGTCCGGTACGACGATCTCGCCGCCCGACGTCAGCTGGTAGCGACCGGTGACGCCGTACAGGCCGCTGCGCAGCGGGACCTTGTTGCCGCTCTGGTCGGACACCTTGATGTCCTTGGTGAGGCATCCGTTCGCGGTTGCGGCGAGCAGGGCGACCGTGTCCTTACCGGTGGCCTGCAGGGAGGTCTCGGCCGGAGTGAGGCTGGTGCCCCGGGTTGTCGAGGTGCGTACGACGCAGCCGCGCCGATCCAGCACGACCTCGATGCCGTTCCCGGCCGGGGTCGCGGCGGCGAACTCGGGGGTGAACAGTACGACGTCGCCCGGCTCGGTGCAGGTGGTCTGGTCGGGAAGCGTGGAGCACGCGGTCGGGATCACCGGCGGGTGGTTGACGAACTCCAGCGGCAGCTCCGCGCCGGTGTCGCGGTTCCGGACCTCACCCGACCAGCGCAGGTGGCCGGTCAGAACTTCGTTGCTGTTGGCATCGATCAGCAGGTTGGCCTCGGCCGGGTCGGTCAACGGCTCGCTGAGCAGCTTGCCGTCGAAGATGCCGAGGCCGACCGGGTCACCCGGGTACAGCTGGCTGGCGGTGAAGGTGAAGAACGACGCGTTCACGCCCGCCAGCGCGCCAGAGGTGCGGACCAGGTCCGAGGTCTTCTCCACCTTCGCCAGGTCCGGCCCGTACGTCGCCTTCAGCCGGCCCTTGGACTTGGCCGGGTCGATGGTGAGCACGTTGACGACCCACGGCCCGCGCGTCGTCGTGTTGATCTGGTCGGGCGGCGCAGGTTCGGTACCGCGCACGATCTTCGTCAGCGTGACGCCCTGGGCCAGCACCCGGCTGGTCCGGGTCTCGGCCAGGTCCTGGTCGCCGAGCGGCAGCCCTTGCCCGGTCGCGACCGTTGCCTCGGTCGCACTGCTGTCGGCGAACGCCGTCGGTACGGCGGTCAGTGTGGCCACGGTCGCGAGCACGGAAGCTGCGATTACCGCGGCGCGGGGGAGTCGCGCGGAAGTAGTCATGCCGGCCATCCTGTTCGTCGATGGTGGAATCTTTCGGATCTAGCCGCTGTCTCGTCAGCATCTGACAGGTTACGGTTTCGTGCCGGTGCGGGGGAGGGCTCGCGGAGTGTCCACTGGCTGAGTCGTCAGGAGTGACCGGGCATCGTTTCGTATACGATCGCGGCCGTGTCGAAGTCGCTGAGTGCCTGATCGGCTGTGTCAGCCGTCGTTGGTGCCTTCGTCGCGCTCGTTGCGGTCGCCGTCCTCGGCTACGTTGTCGGGCTGACCGGCGTACTGCGGGCTCAGGACGAGCTGGTCCTGTCGCGGCTGGCGTTCTTCGTGGCGACGCCGGCGTTGTTGTTCACGACGGTGGCGCGGGCGGATCTGCACTCGATCTTCTCGGCGGTGCTCGTCACCAACGTGGCCGGCTTGTTCGTGGTGCAGGTGGTCTTCCTGGTGGTGGCGGCGCTGATCTGGCGGCGGACCCGGTCCGAGGCGACGATCGGCGTACTGGCGTCGTCGTACGTGAACGCGGGCAACCTGGGTGTGCCGGTGGCCGCGTATGTGCTCGGTGACGGTGCCTTGGTGGCGCCGATCGTGTTGTTCCAGTTGCTGGTGATGGCGCCGGTGGCGTTCGCCGTACTCGATGGAGATCGGCAGGGGTCCGGGCGGCGGGTGTCGTTGCGGACTGTGCTGGCCCGGCCGTTGCGGAATCCGCTGACGGTGGCGTCGCTGCTCGGGTTGCTGGTCGCGTCACTCGACGTGCAGTTGCCGACGTTGCTGATGCGGCCGATCGACCTCCTCGCCGCGGCCGCCGTCCCGGTCGGCCTGATCGCCTACGGGCTGAGCCTCAGCGCCGGGACGAAGGGCTCCATCACCTTGCGGAAGGACGTTGTGCTGGCCGTCCTGCTCAAAACCGCGCTGCAGCCGATCGCCGCGTACGCCGTCGCTCGCTGGCTCCTGGACCTTCACGGCCCCGCCCTGCTCGCTCCGACCTTGCTGGCAGCTCTCCCGACGGCGCAGAACGTCTACGTCTACGCGGTCCATTACCGCGCCAGCCGGACCCTGGCTCGCAGCGCGGTCCTCCTCAGCACCCTTCTCTCGATCCCGGTGATGACCGCGATCGTCGGGATTCTGGGCTGACTGCGCGCCTACATCCCGTACGGCGAGGACTGGTCACTTCATCGCGTTGAAGGCTTCCTCGGCCACCGGGGCCACCGCGTCGACGGTGACACCTTCGTTGGCGGACTGGGCGATCACGGTGAGGGTGTTGGAACCGCGGTAGCACTGCGTCGGCAGGCCGTCGGTCTCCACGCAGGTGGATTGGCCGACCTTCTTGATCTGCTCGGGTGTCGCACCGGAATCCGCGACGGTCTTGTCGATGTCGACCTTCCCGCGCAGCGCGATCAGCATGTACAGGCGGTCGCCCTCGAGACTCCCGTACGCCTCGACGGTGACCTGCTTGCCGTCGTTGATCTGGCTCAGCCGCTCCCGGGTCTGATTCAGCTGGAGCTGGTCGCGAATGTCCTGATCGGTGATCCGGTCGAGCCCACCGAGCTTCGCCGGCGGCGTGATCCCCCGCTCCGCATTCAACCGATTCATCGGCCCCAGCCCCCACACATACCCCAGCGTCGCGAGCACAACCAGCACCACCACAACCCCACCAACAGTCAGCCAAGGCCCCCGCTTGATCCCAAACCGCCGCCGCTTCTTCTCCCCCTGAGCCTTCCCCCCAGTGGCCTTTTCGCCAGCAGCCGACTGCCCTCCGCCGTCCGCCGCGGTCTCCCCACCGTCAACCTTCCCAATCTCAACGGTGTCATCAGTAGCCATCTTCGTGCTGTCGGCGCTGCCCCCCGCCGCCGCGCCCCCGACCGCCGCGCCCCCGACCGTCGCGGTCTCGCTCGCCTTCGCAGCCTTGCCGTCGCCTGCTGTGCCGCTCACACCCGCCGCGCCGCCTTCCGCGGTCTTTCCAGCGGACCCCGCCTTCGCCGCACCCGCCGCCGCACCGACTTCCGCCGTCTTCTCGGTGGAGTCCGCCTTAGCCGCACCAGCCGCCGTACCCGCACCCGCCGCCGTCTCGCCTGTCTTCGGCTTCTCCGTGGGGCGCGTCGCCCCAGCGCCGTTCTCCTCGGCGACCCGAGCACCGTCGGCAGGTGACCCACCGCCTGCCGGCGTGTTGTTCGCCGCAGCCGTGCTGGTGACGGTCGGCCTGGCAGCAGTCGTGGGAGCCTTGGGGGTCGGGCGGTCCGGGGTGGTGGGGTCGCTCATACGGGGGCTCCTCGGGACTGTGCGGTCGCGCGGTTCGACCTGATGGTTCCATATCGGGGCAAAACCGGTTCCGCAGCGTAGTCGTTCAAGTTGAAACAGTAGCGCCCGCCTCCACGGAAGGAGGCGGGCGCCAGGTGGTGCGTGGACCTCAGAGGGTCGCGACGACGGTGACGTTGTCGGAGTCGTCCGGGCTCCAGACGATCTCGCCGGTGATTCGGCCGGCCGCGCGCAGATCGGGCTCGGCCCGCTCGGCCAGCGCCAGCCGCGCCGCCGGCCCGCTGACCTCGACCTTGCTGACCTCGGTCTTCATCGAGACCTGAGCCTCCGACTTCGCGCCGCGGATCCCCGCGAGCACCTCGGCGACCGCGTCCAGCACCTCGGGCTCCTGGGCCGCGACGGCGAGGTCGACATCCGGCTCCGGCCAGCGGGTCTGGTGGATCGAACCCTCCTGCCACCACGACCAGACCTCTTCGGTCGCGAACGGCAGGTACGGCGCCAGCAGCCGGAGCTGGACCGACAGCGCAACAGCCAGCGCCGCCTTGGCCGACGAAGCGGCCGCCTCACCCTGACCGCCGTACGCGCGCTCCTTCACGAGCTCGACGTAGTCGTCGCAGAACGTCCAGAAGAACCGCTCGCTGACCTCGAGCGCGCCGGTGTAGTCGTACCGGTCGAAGGCCGCCGTCGCGTCCGCGACCACGGACCGCAGCCGCTGCAGCATCGCCAGGTCGACCGGCTCGGTGACCGCGGATGGGTCGACCGTCGTCGCTCCGAACCCGAGGACGAACTTCGACGCGTTCAGGACCTTGATGGCCAGCCGGCGGCCGACCTTCATCTGCGACTCGTCGAACGGCGAGTCGAGCCCCGGCCGCGCCATCGCCGCCCGCCACCGGACCGCGTCGGAGCCGAACTTCTCCAGGATCTCCGACGGGACGACCGCGTTGCCCTTGGACTTGGACATCTTCTTGCGGTCCGGGTCGACGACGAAGCCGGAGATCATCGACCGCGCCCACGGCAGCGTGCCGTTCTCGAAGTGGGCCCGGACGACACGGGAGAACAGCCAGGTCCGGATGATCTCGTGGGCGTGCGTGTTCAGGTCCATCGGGAAGGTGCGGGCAAACAGGTCGTTGTCCCGTTCCCAGCCGCAGACGATGTGCGGGGTGAGCGACGAGGTCGCCCAGGTGTCCATCACATCGGGGTCGGCCTCGAAGCCACCCGGCTTGCCGCGCTGCGACTCGTCGTACCCGCGCGGCGCCTGCGAGGTCGGGTCGATCGGGAGCTCGGCCTCGCTCGGCATCAGCGGGTGCTCGTAGTCCGGCTCGCCCTCGGCGTCGATCGGGTACCAGACCGGGAACGGGACGCCGAAGAACCGCTGGCGGGAGATCAGCCAGTCGCCGTTGAGGCCCTCGACCCAGTTCAGGTACCGGTGCCGCATGTGCTCCGGGACCCAGGACAACTCGTTGCCCCGGTCAACGAACTCCTGCTTGAGATCCGCGTCCCGGCCGCCGTTCCTGATGTACCACTGCCGGGTCGAGACGATCTCGAGCGGCTTGTCACCCTTCTCGAAGAAGTTGGCCATCCGCTGCGTCGGCGTCGGCTCGCCCTCCAGGTCACCGCTCTCGCGCAGCTTCTCGACGATCAGCTCGCGCGCACTGAAGACCGTCTTGCCGGCGAGTTCGCCGTACAGCTCCGAACCTTCCAGCCACTCCGGGGTCTCGCGCAGCAGCCGGCCGTCGCGGCCGATGACCGTTCGGACAGGCAGTTGCAGCTCACGCCACCACTGGACGTCGGTCAGGTCACCGAAGGTGCAGCACATCGCGATACCGGCGCCCTTGTCCGGCTCGGCTGCCTCATGCGGCAGAACCGGCAGTTCGACGCCGAACAGCGGCGACTTCACCGTTTTGCCGAACAGGCCCTGGTACCGCTCGTCGTCCGGGTGGGCGATGAGCGCGACGCAGGCCGGGATCAGCTCCGGCCGGGTGGTCTCGATGTAGACCGGCCCGTGCGGGGCGTGGAACGCGATGCGGTGGAAGAAGCCCGGGTAGTTCCGGGCCTCCAGTTCCGCCTGTGCGACCGCGGTCTGGAACGTGACGTCCCACATCGTCGGCGCCTCGGCCAAGTACGCCTCGCCGCGGGCGAAGTTGCGCAGGAAGGCGCGCTGCGACGTACGGCGGGAGTCCGCGGAGATCGTGGTGTAGAGGTACGACCAGTCGACGCTCAGGCCGACCCGGCGCCACATCGCCTCGAACGCCTGCTCGTCGATGTGGGTCAGCTCACCGCACAGGTCGACGAAGTTCTGCCGGCTGATCGGGAGTTGCTTCTTCGGGTCCGGCTTGGCCGGGGGGGTGAAGTCCGGGTCGTACGGCAGCGACGGGTCGCACCGGACGCCGTAGTAGTTCTGCACCCGGCGCTCGGTGGGCAGGCCGTTGTCGTCCCAGCCGATCGGGTAGAAGACCTTCTTCCCCCGCATCCGCTGGTAGCGGGCGACCAGGTCGGTGTGGGTGTAGCTGAAGATGTGGCCGACGTGCAGCGATCCCGACACGGTCGGCGGCGGGGTGTCGATTGAGTACACATCGGCCCGCTCGGCTGTCCGGTCGAAGGCGTAGGTCTGCTGCTCCCGCCATACGGCAGCCCACTTCTCCTCGAGGCCTTCGAGGGTGGGCTTGTCTGGAACACGGGACGTCTGGCTCATGCGCACAATCGTAGTGGTTGTCAAGGGGTGCTTCCGACCGGTTATCCACAGCGCTCACTAGACTCGGTGTTCTGATGAGCGACCTCTCCTACGCCGAGGTATCGGCAAGGCTCCAGCAGCGCTGGCCGGAGCACAAGATCGAACCCACACTGGACCGGGTCCAGCGGCTCGTCGAGCTGCTCGGCGATCCGCAGAAGGCCTATCCCGTGGTGCACCTGACCGGGACCAACGGCAAGACCTCCACGGCCCGGATGATCGACGCCCTGGTCCGCGAGGCCGGGCTGCGGACCGGCCGGTTCACCAGCCCGCACCTGGAGTCGGTCCGGGAGCGGATCACCCTGGACGGCGAACCGATCGACGAGCGGCGCTTCGTCGAGGCGTACGAGGAGATCGCGCCGTACCTGGACGTGGTCGACGCCGAGCAGGAACACCCGCTGTCCTTCTTCGAGGTGATGACCGCGATGGCCTTCGCCGTCTTCGCGGACGCACCGGTCGACGTCGCGATCATCGAGGTCGGCCTCGGCGGCACCTGGGACTCCACCAACGTCGCCGACGGCACCGTCTCGGTGATCACCCCGGTCGCGGTCGACCACGCGCACATCCTCGGCGCGGATCCGGTCACCATCGCCCAGGACAAGTCCGGCATCATCAAGCCCGGCGGTACGACGGTGATGGCGCAGCAGAGCCTGGACGTCTTCGAGGTCCTGCTTCGCAAGGCCGCCGAGTTCGGCTCCCAGGTCGCCCGCGAGGGGATCGAGTTCGGCGTCACCAGTCGCTCACTCGCGGTCGGCGGCCAGTTGATCTCGATCAAGGGCCTGGGCGGCGAGTACGACGAGATCTTCCTCCCGCTGCACGGTGAGTATCAGGCCCACAACGCGGCCGTCGCTGTTGCCGCCGTGGAGGCGCTGTTCGGCGCCAGCCAGCAGACCGAGGGTCGCGTCACCACCGAGCTGGTCCAGACCGGTTTCGCCGAGGTGACCAGCCCGGGCCGGATGGAGGTGGTCCGGCACAGTCCGACGATCATCGTCGACGCCGCGCACAACCCGCACGGCGCCGAGGCGACCGCGGCCACGGTGTCCGAGGCGTTCACCTTCCAGCCGCTGATCGGCGTACTGGGCTGTATGAAGGACAAGGACGTGTACGGCGTCCTGGAGGCGTACGAACCGATCATGGAGACGGTCGTGTGCACCCGGAACAGCTTCGTCGAGCGGTCGATGCCGGCTGAGGAACTCGGCGAGCTCGCGGCCGAGGTGTTCGGCGAGGACCGGGTGCTGGTCCGGCCGCACCTGGTCGACGCCATCGACGACGCGATCCGGCTGGCCGAGGAGAACGCGGTCGCCCTCGGCACCGGCGGCGTATTGATCACCGGATCGGTCATCACCGCCGGCGAGGCCCGCGCCCTCCTGGTCCGCAAGCCGAAGAAGACTGACGGTGAGCCGGGGGAGGGGCGATGAGGTCGCTGGCGTCGATCGTGCTGGCTTTCGAGGCCCTGGTGATCGCACTGGCGACGCCGGTGATGATCTCGATCGCGGATGTCCGGCCCGCGGTCGCGCTGTCGGTCTGCCTCGGGCTGGCGGTCCTGGCGCTGGTGGCGACCGGGTTGCTGCGCAGTCAGGTCGGCTACGCCCTCGGCTGGGTGGTCCAGGTCGGTGCGGTCGGCCTCGGGTTCGTCGTACCGGTGATGTTCGTGCTCGGCCTGGCCTTCGCCTCGTTCTGGGTGGCGGCCATCGTGCTCGGTCGCCGGATCGAGGCGGCGAAGCAGGCCCACACCGGTTAGGCTCGGCGCGCCTGACCTACTTCGAGAGAGAGTTTGACTGATGTCGCAGCGCACCCTGGTCCTGCTGAAGCCCGACACGGTACGCCGTGGCCTGGTCGGGGAGGTGCTCGGCCGGTTCGAGGCCAAGGGGCTCCGGATCGTGGCGATGGACCAGCGCACGATCGACGGCGACCTGGCCGACCAGCACTACGCCGAGCACGTCGAGCGCGACTTCTACCCGCCGCTGCGCGAGTTCGTCACCAGCGGCCCGCTGGTCGCCCTGGTTCTCGAGGGTGACGAGGCGGTCGAGGTGGTCCGGGCCCTGAACGGCGCGACCGACGGCCGTAAGGCCGCCCCGGGCACCATCCGCGGCGATCTGTCCCTGTCGAACCGGGAGAACCTCGTGCACGGCTCGGACTCGCCGGAGTCGGCCGAGCGCGAGATCAAGATCTGGTTCCCCGACCTGCCCTGAAGGCGTTGAACCGTTCGGGGCCGAGGCGTTCGCGTCGTCATCGGTCGGATACGATGCGTACGCGGTCGACCTGGTGATCCGGACCCGGGCCCGTGTCGATGCGCCGGCGACCACGGTCGCGCGCTTAGCCTGAGAACCGGATCGAGCGGGAGGCGCCTCGATGGCGAACAGCATGCTCGGCCGCGACATGGCGGTCGACCTCGGTACGGCGAACACCCTGGTCTACGTGCGCGGCCGCGGTGTGGTCCTGAACGAGCCGTCGGTGGTCGCTACCAGGACCGACGAACCGCGCGAGGCGGTCGCCTTCGGGCACGAGGCGAAGAAGATGATCGGCCGGACCCCCGGCAACATCACCGCGATCCGGCCGCTCAAGGACGGCGTCATCGCCGACTTCGACGCGGCCGAGCAGATGCTGCGCTATTTCATCCAGCGGGTGCACCGGCGCCGGTACTTCGCCAAGCCGCGGATCGTGGTCTGCGTACCGTCCGGGATCACCGCGGTCGAGCAGCGCGCGGTCCGCGACGCCGGCTACATGGCCGGCGCCCGGAAGGTCTACATCATCGAGGAGCCGATGGCCGCCGCCCTCGGCTCGAACCTCGAGGTCCGCGACGCCACCGGCAACATGGTGGTCGACATCGGCGGCGGTACGACGGAGGTCGCGGTCATCTCGTTCGGCGGCATCGTCACCAGCCAGTCGATCCGGGTGGCCGGCGACGCTATCGACAAGGCGGTGGTCAACTACTGCAAGAAGGAGTACTCGCTGATGCTCGGCGAGGCCACCTCCGAGCAGATCAAGATGACCATCGGCTCGGCCTTCCCGACCACCGACGGGCCGGATTCCGAGATCCGCGGCCGGGACATGGTCTCCGGCCTGCCGCGCACCGTGAAGGTGTCGTCGTCGAACATCCGGCAGGCGATCGAGGAGCCGATCACCGCGATCGTCGACGCGGTCAAGGCCACCCTGGACAAGACCCCGCCCGAGCTGGCCGGCGACATCGTCGACCGCGGCATCGTGCTGACCGGCGGCGGCGCGCTGCTGAAGGGGATGGACGAGCGGCTGCGGCATGAGACCGGCATCCCGATCCACGTCGCGGACAACCCGCTGGACGCCGTCGTCCTCGGCGCCGGCAAGTGTGTCGACAACATCGAGACCCTGAACCGCATCCTGGTCACCGACAACCGGCGCTGAGGTTCCACCGATGCTCAAAGACCTCGGTACCCCGACGGCCAGGAGCGCCTTCCGCTCGGCCGGCGAGGCGCCGCTCCGCTCGGCGGGCACACCCCGGACGATCCGCCGCCGGCGGACCGTGCTCGTGCTGGTGATCCTGGCCTGTTTCACGTTGATCGTGCTCGACGCCCGCCGCTCGGCCGGCTCACCGGTGGACCCGCTGCGGCAGGCCGCCGCGAGTGTGTTCGGCCCGCTCGAGTCGACCGCGAGCTCGGCCCGGCAGCCTGTGGACAACCTCCGCGACCGCTTCGCGGAAATGGATAGGTTGAAAGCAGAGAACGAAAAACTGAAGAGTGAGAACGAGAAGCTCCACCAGGATCTGAACACCACCGACTACGCCCGCAACCGGGCGGCCGAGCTGGATCGGCTGCTCAAACTCGCGCCGGCGTACACGATGACCCCTGCCCGGGTGATCGGGATCGGCAGTGCCCAGAGCTTCAACCAGACGGTCACGCTCGACGCCGGTACGGCGGACGGCGTCCACGTCGACATGACCGTGCTGAACGGGGACGGCCTGGTCGGCCGGGTGGTCCGTACCACCCAGGCGACCGCGACCGTGCTGCTGATCGGTGACCGCAACTCGACCGTGGGTGGCCGGCTGAACGCCTCGATGGCGCTCGGCTTCGTCTCCGGCCGGGGCGAGGTGGGCGGCACCCTCGACTACAAACTGGTCGACCTGAAGGCCAGGCCGAAGGTCGGGGACCGGATCGTCACCTGGGGTTCGAGCGGCAACGCGCCGTACGTGCCGGGGGTGCCGATCGGCGTGGTCACGTCGGTGACGCCGAACCAGGGAGCGCTCGGGTCCACGGCGACCATCAAGCCGTACGTCGATCCGACCCGGATCGACACCGTGGGCGTGGTGACCGGTCCGCCGGCCCGGACACCGCGCACGCCACTCAAACCATCAGCCACACCAGGAAAGGGGAACTGACGTGATCGCCTTACGCATCGGGTTGGCAGCCCTCTTCCTGATGGTCGCGGTCACCGTGCAGACGTCGGTGTTGTCGAACATCGCGGTCGCCGGGGTGACCTGTGACCTGGTGCTGATCGTGGTCATCGCGCTCGGGCTGTCGCGCGGACCGGAGTGGGGTGCGATCACCGGCTTCACCGGTGGTCTGTTGCTCGACGTCGTACCGCCGGCGGACCACACCGCCGGCCGCTGGGCGCTCGCGCTCGCCATCGCCGGGTATGTGGCCGGTCTGATCCGGCGGGAGACGTCGACCGGTCCGGTCGGGCCGCTGATCGTGGCCGCGACGGTCGTGCTCGGCGCCACGCTGTCTCTGTTCATCTACTGCGCTACCGGATCGCTGCTGCACGATCCGTCGGTCGACTGGGGTGAGTTCGGCGTCCGCCTCGGTATCGCCGCCGGGTACGACGTGGTCGGCGCGATCGTGGTGATCCCACTGGTCATGTGGATCATGGGCCGACTGGTCCCGCCTCGGGAACGGCGCCGGGTGCTGCCATGAGTTTCGATGGCTTCGAAGCACCGCTCAAGGCACGACTGCGGTTGTTTGTGATCGGGGTGCTGGTTTTCTCCTTGTTCTGCACGCTGTTCGCCCGGCTCTGGTACATGCAGGTGATGTCGAACGCGGACTACACCCAGGCCGCGACGCAGAACCACACCCGTCAGGTGCTGGTGCCGGCGCCCCGCGGCACGATCGTCGATTCGCAGGGCCGCACACTGGTCGGCAACCGGGTGTCGCTGGTCATCACCGTCGACCGCTCCGTGCTGGCCAAGCTGCCCGACAGCCAGCAGAACGTGGTGATGGCCCGGTTGGCGAAGGTGCTCGGTCAGAAGCCGAAGGACCTCAAGGCGCGGACGATGCTGTGCGGTGAGCCCGGTGCCTCGAAACCGCCCGCGTGCTGGAACGGTACGCCGTACCAGCCGATCCCGGTGGCGAAGGATGTCAGCGAGCAGATCGCGATCGAGGTGATGGAGCGCCGCGAGGACTTCCCGGGTGTGGCCGCCGAATCGCAGACGCTGCGCGCGTACCCCTCGCCGTACAAGGTGAATGCGGCACACATCCTCGGCTACCTGTCACCGATCACGACCGAGGAACTGGACGACCTGGAGAAGGCCGGTCAGGACTCGGTGCCGCACCGTTCCGACCTGGTCGGCCGGGCCGGGGTCGAGCGCACGTACGACAAGCTGCTGCGTGGTTCACCGGGCGTCAAGGACGTCATCGTCGACGCGGTCGGGTACACGACCGGCATCGAGAAGCAGACCGCACCGGTGCCCGGAGCCACTCTGGTGACCTCGATCGACGCGCGGATCCAGGCCTCGGTCGAGGCGCAGTTGCGGAACGCGATCCTGACCGCGCGGAAGCAGTACGACAAGATCACCAAACGCAAGTACGTCGCCGACTCCGGTGCCGCCGTGGTGATGGACACCAAGACCGGCCGGATCGTCGCGATGGCCAGCTACCCGACGTACGACCCGGGTGTCTGGGTCGGCGGTATCACCCAGCGCGAGCTGGACGCGCTGTACTCGACGAAGTCCGGCACCCCGCTGGTCTCCCGGGCCTTGCAGGGACAGTTGGCCCCCGGGTCGACGTTCAAGCCGATCACCACCGCGGCGGCGATGGCCGCCGGGTACAGCACGAAGACCCGGTTGGACTGCTCGTCGTTCTTCGAGGTCGGCAACCGCCGGTTCAAGAACTACGAGTCCGCGTCGTACGGGATGATCGGCTTCGACCAGGCGCTGTCGCTGTCCTGCGACACCTTCTTCTACCGGATCGCCTACGCGCTCTGGCTGAAGGAGGGCGGCAACTCCAGCGACGTCACCACCCGCGACCCGCTGGTCGAGATGGCGCAGAAGTTCGGCCTCGGCAAGCCGACCGGGATCGACCTTCCCGGTGAGGTCAGCGGCCGGATCGCGGATCGCAAGTGGAAGAAGGAGTACTACGACTCCCAGAAGGACTATTACTGCAAGCTGGCGGCCAACCCGCCGGCCGGGACGTCGGCGTTCCTGAAGCAGTTCTCCCGCGAGTTCTGCGTCGATGGCTACAAGTACCGCGCCGGCGACGCGGTGAACTTCGCCATCGGCCAGGGCGACACCACCCTCACCCCGTTGCAGTTGGCAACGGTCTATTCCGCCCTGTCGAACGGCGGCACGCTGTTCGCCCCGCGGGTCGTGCAGTCGTGGGTCGGCGCGAACGGCAAGCCACACGAGATCAAGCCGAAGGTGAACGCGAAGCTGCCGGTGTCGTCGGCCACGCTGCGCTACATCGACCGGGCCCTGAAGGAGACGGTGACGACCGGTACGGCGGCCTGGAAGTTCAACGGTTTCCCGGTCGACCAGGTGCAGATCCGGGCCAAGACCGGTACCGCGGAGGTCTACGGCAAGCAGACCACCTCGTGGATGGCGTCGTACACGGATCGCTATGCCGTGGTGATGATGATCAGCCAGGCCGGTACCGGCTCGGGCGCCGGTGGTGAGGCGGTCCGCAAGATCTACGAGACGCTCTACAACATCAAGCCGACGCCGCCGGCCGAGCAGCCGAAGAAGCCGACGCCATGATGATCACGGCATCCGCCGATGGCGGCGCAGCGAGGGCGCGATCATGGCGCTGCTGACCCCGATCCGGACCAGGCCGCGGATGGACCGGCGGTCGACGGTGTGGCACGTGGACTGGGTCCTGGTGCTCGGTGTGGTCGCGCTGTCGTCGATCGGCGCGATGCTGATCTGGTCGGCGACCCACAACCGGACCTCTCTGACCGACGGGAACCAGTACGCCTTCCTGTTCCGGCACGCGCTCAACTTCGCCATCGGCCTGGTGCTCGCGATCGGCGCCGCCGTCACCGACCACCGCCGGGTCCGCATCCTCGCCCCGGTCCTGTACGCCGCCTCGGTCGTCGGGCTGATCCTGGTCCTGGTGCCCGGGGTCGGTGCCGTGATCAACGGTTCGCGATCGTGGATCCAGCTGCCCTGGATGTCGATCCAGCCCAGTGAGTTCGCCAAGCTGGCGGTGATCGTCGGGATGGCGCTGCTGATCGCCGAGAAGGGCGAGACCGACCACCACGACACCGCCCGGACCGTCGACGTCGCGCAGGCGATCTCGGTCGCCGCCGTACCGGTGGTGCTGGTGATGCTGCAACCCGACCTGGGCACGGTGATGGTGCTCGGCTCGATCGTGTTCGGGATCATCGCGGTCTCCGGTGTACCGAAGCGCTGGATGCTCGGACTGGTGACCGCTGGTGTGGTGGTCGCGGCGCTGGCGATCAAGTTGCAGGTGCTGAAGGAGTACCAACTGGCCCGGTTCGTCGCGTTCGCGGATCCGTCCCAGGATCCGCAAGGCATCGGGTACAACGTGAACCAGGCCCGGATCGCGATCGGCAACGGCGGTGTCTTCGGCCAAGGACTGTTCCACGGCGGTCAGACGCAGAACGCGTTCGTGCCCGAGCAGCACACCGACTTCGTCTTCACCGTCGCGGGGGAGGAGCTCGGGCTGATCGGGGCCGGCGCGATCATCGTGCTGTTCGCGCTGATCCTGCTGCGGGGCCTGCGGATCGCGATCAACGCCCGGGACGCGTTCGGTCGGCTGGTGGCGACCGGAATCGTGTGCTGGTTCGCGTTCCAGGCGTTCGAGAACATCGGGATGACGCTGGGGATCATGCCGGTGACCGGGCTGCCGCTGCCGTTCGTCTCCTACGGCGGCTCGTCGATGTTCGCCGGCCTGCTCGCCATCGGTCTACTCCAGAACATCCACCTGCGCTCGCATCGCTTCTGACGCGCCGGGGCCGGCCGGCCTGCCACGAAGAGACCTGACAGGTCAGGTACGCTGCTGCCTGCTCGACCACCGGTGGGTCCGCCCGGCCCCCAAGGTTCTGGAGTCCCATGACTGTACTGATGCCACGCCTCCGGCGCGGCGGGTCATGGGGTCTTGGCTCCCGGCCTTCCCTCGTCACTCCAGTCGCTTCGCTCCCTGCGCTCCTCAGTCCAGACCGGGAGGCCCCATGACCAGGTTTGTGTCGTTCCCGCTCGCCCTCGTCACCGCCCTCAGCTTGTCGCTCACCGCCTGCGGTGGCGACGACAAGGACGCTGCTCAGTCCAATCAGGCCGCGAGCACACCGACACCGACCGTCACGCCGGAGACACCCGACGTAACCGGGACGCCGGCCGCCACGGTCAAGCGCACCTCGGCCGAGCTCGCCAAGGCACTGCTCGAGATCGCCGACCTGCCCGCCGGCTACCAGCTGGAGAAGGACGACCCGGCCGGTGACGCCGAGAAGCCGTTCTCGTCGGCGAGCAGCAAGTGCAAGACGCTGGTCCGGTTCCTGAACGCCACCGAGGCGCCGGGAGCGAAGGCCACCACGCACCGCTCGTTCTCGGCCGGCCAGGAGGGGACCTTCCTCGACTTCGGTATCGATGCGATGGGCAACAAGGGCGAGGTCGCCTACCTGCAGCACGCGTACAAGAAGGCGGTCACCTCCTGCCCGAAGGTGACGATGAAGATCGGCGAGGGCAGCTCGACGATGGAGGTC
The DNA here is from genome assembly GCF_043197365.1 of Kribbella sp. NPDC049174. Taxonomy (NCBI): domain Bacteria; kingdom Bacillati; phylum Actinomycetota; class Actinomycetes; order Propionibacteriales; family Kribbellaceae; genus Kribbella; species Kribbella sp. NPDC049174. Next base: position 198,979 of record NZ_JBICSZ010000011.1, read on the forward strand.
GAGGAGATCTCCGCCCCGCAGTTCGGCACGGACCCGTTCGCGTTCCGCCTCACCGCGACCTCCGGCTCGCGCCGCGGTCTGGAGTTCACCGCCGCCACCACGGGTGTCGAGGACGTCGTCGTCTCCGTCACGCTGCTGGCCGGCCAGGAAGGCGAGCTCGAGGGCGCCACCGAAGCCGCGGTCTCCAAGGCCCAGCAGGTGCTCAAGAAAGGCGCGTGACCGGCGTCACAGCCGCAGGTGTCACGCCAGGCCCAGCCGCGTCCGTCGTGTCGGTATGGAACAGCGGATCGATATCAGCAAGGTCGCGCCGGCCGGCTTCCGCGCCGTGTTCGGCCTGGAGAAGTATGTGCAGGGCGCCCTGGACCACACGGTGCTGTACCTGATCAAGGTGCGGGCCTCGATGGTCAACGAGTGCGCGTATTGCGTGGACATGCACACCTCGGACGCCATCAAGGCCGGCGAGAGCACCCAACGCCTGTTCGGGCTGGCGGCCTGGAGTGAGTCTTCCTTCTACGACGAGCGCGAGCGGGCGGCGCTGGCCCTGACCGATGCGGTCACCCTGCTCGGACGGACCGGCATCCCGGACGAGGTGTGGGACGCCGTGGTCGAGCAGTTCGGGGAGGAGGGGGCTGCGAACGTGCTCCTCGCGATTGGGACCATCAACCTGTGGAACCGTCTGACGATCACGAGCAGGAAGCAGCCGGTGCTCGCCGCTTGACCAGCGCCCTGCCCGAGTTCCAGTCGGCGCGCGGCATGCTCGCGAGCCTCGCGTACCGGCTGCTCGGGAGCTGGCACGACACCGAGGACGTGCTGCAGGAGGCGTACGTCCGGTGGTCCGGTGTGGACCGCGCGGAGGTGCTCGAGCCGCGTCGCTACCTGACCCGGGTGGTGACGCGGCTCGCGATCGACGTACTGCGGACTCGTCAGGCGCGGCGCGAGAGCTACCTGGGAGAGTGGCTGCCCGAGCCGGTGCCGGCGGACCCGTTCGCCCCGGTCGATACCTCCGACCTGTCCCTCGCCGTACTGCATCTGATGGAGCGGCTCACCCCGCCGCAGCGTGCCGTCTACGTACTGCGGACCGCGTTCGTCCTCCCGTACGACGAGATCGCGGAGATCCTCGGCCGCTCCCCGGAGGACTGCCGGCAGTTGCACACGCGGGCGAGCAAGGCGCTCGATCGCGAGGGACCACGGTTCGAGCCGTCGCCGGTCGAGCAGCAGCGCTTGCTGCTCGACTTCGTCTCGGCAGCGCGCGATGGTGATCTGGCCCGGCTCGAGTCGATGCTCAAGGAGTCCGTGACCGAGTGGAGCGACGGCGGCGGCAAGCCCCGGATCGCCCGTAAAGCCGGTGACCGGACGGGAGCAGGTGGCCAAGTTCTTCAGCCGGATCTACGCGCGCGACGAGGTGAGCGTCGTACCGCTCGACCTGGTGACCGGGCCGGCCTTGGACGTGCGGGTGCCGACGTTCCGCCACGTCCTGCACCTGGAGTTCGACGGCGACCAGATCGCCGCGGTCCGGATCCAGGCGAATCCGGACAAGCTGTCAGCGTTGGGGTAGCGGCATGATCGTCGTCCGGCGGTGATGCTCGAAGACGACCGAGCTGCGAATGTCGGCGATCTCCTGCCGTTTGGCCAGTGCGAGGACCAGGTCGCGCAACGCCTGGGTGTCCTTGACCGCGACATGGGCGAGGAAGTCGGACGCACCCGACACCATGAACATCGCCAGCGTCTCCGGCAACTGGTTGACGTAGTCCTGGAACGCGGTCGCCACCGCCATCGCCTGGGGGCGGAGCTTGATCGAGATGATCGCCTGGGTGGACCGGTCGATCGCCCTCAGGTCGACCTCAGCGTGGTAACCGCTGATCACCCCGCGGTCGCGCAGGCCGCGGATCCGCTCCAGGCAGGTGGACGGCGCGATGCCGAGCTCGGCGGCCATGTCCCGGTTGGTGCGGCGCGCGTCGTTCTGCAGTATCCGCAGCAGCGCCGTATCAAGTTCGTCCATGGGAGAAAGTTTGCCAGCTTCGCCGAACGAAGTTCGGAGGATCCGACATCATCCCGTGCAAGGAGCTAACTTTGGCGCCGTGCTGACGAACAAGATGGTCGTGGTGATCGCGGCCGAGGCGCCGGTCGGCGTCGCTCTGAACACTGCCGCCCTGCTCGGCGTCGCCCTCGGCGACCACCACCAAGACGTGGTCGGCCCTGACACCGAGGACGCCTCCGGCAACCCACACACCGGGATGTGCGCGCACCCGATTCCGGTACTGCGGGCATCGGCCGAACAACTGCACGACCTCCGCGCGCAGGCGGCGGCCCGCGACGGCGTCACCGTGCACGACATGCACCAGATCGCCCAGCGGGCCCGGACCTACGAGCAGATGTCCGCGACGCTGAGCGGTACCAAGGCCGAAGACGTCGAGTACCTGGGCCTCGGCCTGTACGGTCCCCGGTCGGCCGTCGACTCCCTCACGGGTGCCCTGGCGCTCTACCGCTAGACCGTGCGTCCCCGGCGGGCCGGCTGGAGTTGGAGTTCGATCGCGCCGACGGGTTCGCCGCCGCCGAGCACGGGCACCTCGAGCATTTCCGCGGCGGCGGTGACGTCCACTCCGCACATGCTCAGCAGCGTGAGGCCGAGCGCTGTCGTAGCCCGCGGGCTGCCGTCGATCACCTTGACCGCCACTGCGTGACCATCCGGCGCGGCCATCGCGATCACGCCTTCCGCGCCGCCCTTGGCGATGACACCAGGGAGCGCCTGCATCACCAGACTGTTCGGATGGCCGCGTCCGCCGACGTACTCGGGGTGTTGCCGCATCGCCTCCGCCACTTGGTGTTCCGGCGTACCGGCGGCAGCCGTGGCCAGCCAGCCGAAGCTGACCGCCAGCGCACGCAGCGGCACGCCGACCAGGGGAGCGCCGCAGCCGTCCACGGTGACGATCCCGGTCGTTGCCCCGGTCAACCGTTCGATCTCGGCCGTGATCGTTTTCTGCACCGGGCTTGCCGGATCCAGGTACGCGGACGTGTCATTGCCCGCAGCAACTGTCGCCGCGAGCATCGCGGCGTGCTTGCCGGAGCAGTTCATCAGCACCCGGGACGGCTCGATGCCGGCGGCGATCAACCGGTTCCGGGTCTCCTCGTCCTCGGGCAGATCCGGCGGGCACGCCAGCGTGCCGCGATCGAGGCCCGCGCTCGCGAGCATCCGGTCCACCACGGCGACATGCCGGTCCTCGCCGGTGTGGCTGCCCGCCGTGATCGCGGCCTCCTCACCCGACAGCACCGCGCCGGCCACGATGCACCCGACCGCCTGCAGCGGTTTCGTCGTGGACCGCGGCAACACCACCGCGTCCACGTCCCCGACCGCGACGACCGGCGTACCGGCCGGATCGACCGCGACCGCGATCCCGAAGTGACGACTCTCGACGAACCCGCCGCGCACCACCGTCGCCAGTTCACGCACAGATTCCAGGCCCGGAACACCCTTGGTCATGCCGCGGAGAGTAGCAGCGTCCGTAGGGTGGGCCTATGCGACTCAACTATGCGGAGACCGGTCCCGCCGACGCGCCCGTGGTTCTGCTCGGGTCCTCACTCGGGACGACGCACGAGATGTGGGCACCGCAGGTCGGTGTCCTGGCGGAGCGGTTCCGGGTGATTGCCTTCGACCACCGCGGGCACGGCGAGTCCGAGGCACCGCCCGGGCCGTACACGATCGACGACCTCGGCGGCGACGTACTCGAACTCCTCGACACCCTCGGCGTCGACCAGGCGTCGTACGTCGGGATCTCGCTCGGCGGCGCGGTCGGCATCTGGCTGGCCGAGAACGCACCGGACCGCTTCCACCGCTTCGCACTGCTCTGCCCGCCGGTCAGCCCGGCCGACAGCGCCCAGACGTGGACCGACCGAGCCGCCACCGTCCGCGCCGAAGGCACCCAAGCCATCACCGACGCGACCCTCGGCCGCTGGTTCCTTCCCGACTTCCCCGACGTCGACCCGCTCCGTCAGCAACTCCTCGACACCCCCGACGAGGGCTACGCCGCCTGCTGCGAGGCCCTCGGTACGACGGACCTGCGCGACAAACTCGGCGACATCACCGCCCCTGTCCTCCTCATCACCACCGAACAGGACACCTCCGTCCCACCCGAAACCGTCATCCCCCTCGCCTCCGCCATCCCCGGCGCCCACCTCGAGATCATCGAAGACGCCGCCCACCTCGTCACCTACTCCCACCCCGAGGTCATCAACCCCCTGCTCCTCGCCCACCTCAGCTGACACTGTCCGTAGTCGCCGGTTCGCACTAACCTGCGAAGGGACGATGCGGATCGTGTGACGAGGGGGAGCCGATGGCCGTGCGGGAACCGCCAACGGCGGACGCTGGTCCGGTCGCAGTGGTGCTGGGCGACCTGCTCCTCGGTGGCGACGACATTGTCGTCATTCCGTGCAGCACCTCCGGGAGCATCGCGCCGGATTTCAGCACCCGACTCGCGGACCACGCGCTCGCCCTGCCCAACCGGCTGGAGGCGGGGCAGGTGGTCCGCGCCTGGGACGCCGACGGGAAGGTCAAGGGACCGCCCGGGCCGACCACCATTCTGCTGGCGGCCGTGGTCGTCGACGGTGTCGGGTCGAAGGCGGAGTGGGTACGGTCGGCCGCCGCCCGAGCCGCCAGGCTCGCGTCGGACCGTGGCGGAACGCTCGGCTTCCCGCTGCTCGGCTCCGGCGCGGGAGCTCTGGAGCCCGAGGAATCCTTCAATGCCATCGTGGCCGGCGTAACCCGGCAGACCACGCCACCGGCCGTCTCTTCAGACCCGTCACTGCCGGTCAAGATCTACGTTCGGGATCAAGGGCAGTACGAGCAGCTGAGCAACCAGTACCTCACGTGGCAGCTCGAGGACGTCTCTTCTCAACCTGAGAGCGCCGGCGAAGAAGACAAGGCTCCGGCGGCGTCCTGGCCGGTCGAGACTGTGCCGACGCACACGGATGGTCCGGCGGTGGTCGACGAGCTGGGCCGGCAAGGGTTTGCGAAGGTGCTGGCGCGACGGATCCGGGATGCCCGCGCCGAGGAGACACGCAACAGCAAGCACGCACCCGTTCCGCAGGCCAGGCGAGGGGGTGCGTTCATCCTTCACCTGCATGCGCCGTGGGGTGCCGGTAAGACGTCCGTGCTCAACTTCCTGGCTGCCGAGCTGCGCAAGGACGATCCGGCAGCGGATGCGAAGCGGTCTGTGGTGGTCGACTTCAACGCCTGGCGCCATCAGCGCATCGAGCCGCCGTGGTGGTGGCTGATGCGGGCGTTGTACTCCGGCGCCGTCCGTGAGCTCGACACGTTCGACCGGCGCCGTGCGCTGACCGTCCGGATCCGCGAGTGGATCTGGCGGTCCAAGGGCGGCTGGCCGGGGTACCTGGCCCTGGTGCTCGTCGCCGGCCTCGTCTTCCTCGCCTGGCGGGCCGGCTGGTTCGGCGCGGCGGAGAACCAGGAGTTGTTCTCGCCGGCCACGTTCAAGGGGTTCGTCGTCACCGCGGCCGCGATCATCACACCGGCGCTCACCGTCTGGGGACTCCTGCACGCGATGGGACGCTGGGTCTTCACCACGTCGGCCAGAGGGGCCAGGCGATTCATCGCCAACACCAGCGACCCGATGCGGCTGGTCCAGGAACACCTCGCCGACCTGACCAAGTGGATCCACCACGACATCGTGGTGATGATCGACGACTTGGACCGGTGCAAGAGTCCGTACGTGGTGGAACTCCTGGAAGGAATCCAGACTCTCTTCCGCGACATCCCGGTGACCTATGTGGTCGCCGCCGACCGGGACTGGCTGGCCGACAGTTACGCGAGCGAGTACGCGACCTTCGGCAGTCTGGCCGGAGAGCCCGGGCGGCCGGTCGGTTACCTGTTCCTGGAGAAGACGTTCCAGATCTCGACCGGTCTGCCGCAGGTGGGTGACCGGGCCGACGCCTTCTGGGGGCGCATTCTGCGCTCGCCGTCCGTGCCGGGAGAGGAGGACCTCGAGGCGGCGCGGACGGCGGCCGCCAGCGAACTCGGCGGTCTCCCTCCGGACGACGTACGCCGGGAAGTCGCCAAGAACCAGGGAAGCTCCGTGGCCGAGAAGCAGGCCCGGCGCGAACTCGTGGCGGTCGAGATGGTCAGTGAACGCGCGCGGGTGGCCGACACTCACACGCTGGAGCCGTTCCGCCGCCTGCTGGGTGATGATCCGAACCCTCGCATGATGAAGCGACTCGTCAACGCCTACGGCATCGCGCGTGGCATCGAGACGCTGCAAGGTGTGAACCTGGACAACGACGAGACGCACGAACAGCAGACCGCTCTCTGGACCATCCTCACCCTTCGCTGGCCCAAGCTCGGGGCGTATCTCGCCAAATGCCCGGAGCGGCTGACCGACATCGGCGCCCCTGACCCCAAGCCCGGCATCCCGTCCGATCTGCTCCCACTGTTCACGGAGCCCGACGTCATCGCTGTGGTCAAAGGCAACGCTCCGAACGTCAAGACATCCCTGACCGTCAACGGCATCCGGTCCATCGCGCTGCGCTGACCTCGACGCAGCGGATTCCCTCTTGAGTTTTCAAGCAATTCTTCAACGGGGGCAGGCGTTCGGGGGAAAGTTCACTGCCTGCGCGCGAAGGCTTGTGCGCGTGCGGTGATGGGTAGAAGGTAATCGAAGAGCAGTACCTTGGGGGCTGGCTGCTCGGTGGGGGAAGGCGGGTAGGACCGTCTTCGATCGAGGGGTGGGCTGGGGGAATCCTTGTCGGTCCGGGATCTCGATGGTCCCGACCTGCTCATTCGCCCCCGCTGGAAGGGGGAGAGATGCCGAGGAAGGCCAACGGCAGAGCGGACAAGCACCGCGAGGGCGACCACCGGATGCCGGGCGAGCCGGCGACGGGGCAGTCGACGAACGGGACGCCGGCCGCGAACGGGATGCCCGGAGACCGGATGTCGATGACGGGCAGCGGTGCGCCGGGAGCAGGTGGATCCGGCAACATGCCCGGCGGCATGACCGGTGGCGGTGCCGGCGGCGGGTCCGGCATGAGTGGCGGCGGTGCCGGTGGCGGCGCCGGGATGAGCGGCGGCGGCCAAGCGGGCGGTGCCGGAATGGGTGGCGGAGCCGGAGCCGGTGGTGCGGGTATGAGCGGCGCGGACGGGCGAACCGAGACTCCGAACAGGCGGCAGTGCGGCGTGATGGACGTGCACCGCAGACTGCTCACCACCTCACCCGAGTACGCCGCCGCGCGGTCGGAACTCGAGAACGCGACGACGCAGTACGTGGCCCGCCAGCAACGTTTTGCCGGTATAGCGCGGATCCCGTGTGTGGTGCACGTGGTCTGGAAGACCGCGGCACAGAACATCTCGCAGGCCCAGATCGACAGCCAGATCGACGTACTGAACCACGACTTCCGGGCGACCAACGCCGATATCGGGATCGTGCCGGCGGCCTTCAGCGGGCTGATCGCGGACGCGCGGATCGAGTTCTACCTGGCCACCGAGGACCCGGACGGCAACCCGACCACCGGTGTCACCCGGACCCAGACGACGGTCAACGGGTTCGGCTCGGACGACAAGGTGAAGTCGTCGGCGACCGGCGGGCACGACCCGTGGGCGACCGACCGGTACCTGAACATCTGGGTCTGCCAGCTCAGCGGCGGACTGCTCGGGTATGCGCAGTTCCCGGGTGGACCGGCCGACACCGACGGCGTGGTCATCCTGCACAGCGGGTTCGGCACCAACGGTACGGCGGCCGCACCGTTCGACCTGGGCCGGACCACGACCCACGAGATCGGGCACTACCTGAACCTGTTCCACATCTGGGGCGACGACGGCACCGGCTGCAGCGGCAGTGACGAGGTCGCCGACACCCCGAACCAGGCCGGCCCGAACTTCGGCGTACCGACGTTCCCGCACGTGACCTGTAGCAACGGTCCGAACGGTGACCTGTTCTACGACTACATGGACTACACCGACGACCGCGGCATGGTGATGTTCACCGACGACCAGGTGGCCCGGATGGAGGCCTGTCTGGACCTCGTCCGCCCCGGCCTGCTCACCGGCTCCGGCGGCGGCGCCGGTACGCCGGAACCCGCCGGATCCGTGGTGGCGTGGGGCGCGAACCGGCTGGACGCGTTCGTCCTCGGCACCGATCTGGCGATGTATCACAAGTGGTGGGACGGCTCGAACTGGGGACCGTCCGTGGCCGGCTACGAATACATGGGTGGTGTCTGTATGAGTGCTCCTGAAGTCGCGTCCTGGGGCCCGGACCGGCTGGACGCGTTCGTGCTCGGCACCGATCACGCGGTCTACCACAAGTGGTGGGACGGCTCGAACTGGGGACCGTCCGTCACCGGGTACGAGTACCTGGGCGGTGTCTGCATGAGTCCGCCGCGATTGGCCACCTGGGGCCCGGACCGGCTGGACGCGTTCGTGCTCGGCACCGACCGCGCGCTCTACCACAAGTGGTGGGACGGCTCGAACTGGGGACCGTCCGTCACCGGGTACGAGTACCTCGGCGGGGTCTGCATGAGCCCGCCCGAAGTCGTTGCCTGGGGCAGCGACCGGCTGGACGTGTTCGTGCTCGGCACCGATCACGCGGTCTACCACAAGTGGTGGGACGGCTCGAACTGGGGACCGTCGGTCGACGGCTACGAGTACCTCGGCGGCGTCTGCGCTTCGCCGCCGCGGGTCGTCGCCTGGGGTGAGAACCGCCTCGACATGTTCGTCATCGGCACCGATTCGGCGCTGTACCACAAGTGGTGGGACGGCTCGGCCTGGTCGGGCTGGGAGTACATGGGCGGTATCTGTACGACGGCGCCGACGGTCGTCTCGTGGGACGAGAACCGGCTCGACGTGTTCGTGCTCGGCACCGATTCCGCGCTGTACCACAAGTGGTGGGACGGGTCCGCCTGGGGACCGTCGGTCACCGACTGGGAGTACATGGGCGGGATCTGCACCGACGAGCCGCGGGTCGTCTCGTGGGGCCCGAACCGGCTCGACGTGTTCGTCACCGGGACCGACAAGCAGCTTTACCACAAGTGGTGGGACGGCTCGGCCTGGGGACCGTCGCTCACCGGGTACGAACCGCTCGGCGGAATCATCAGCGATTTCAAGGTGGCCGTGCCTGAGTCGCCGGCCTCGATCGAACAGGTGGTGCTGAGCTGAGCGAGCACATGCCCGGGCGGTGGACGCATTCCTTCGAGGAGGATCACGACGGGATCACCGTCTACCGCCGGGACGACTTCGCCTTCCCGCCGGCCCGTGGCCGGCGGGGGGTGGAGTTCCGCCCGGACGGCACCTGGGTGGACTGGGTGATCGGCCGCGGTGACGCACCCGAGGCCCGCCCGGCCGGCCGGTGGGACGCCACCGGCCGGATCACCCGGGACCCCGGTCACGAGCCGGCCGCCGGCCGCATCGTGACCGCCGAGCCCGACCGCCTCGAGATCATCTGGAACTGACATGACTGTGTTGATGCCAGGCCGGGAGGCCCCATGACCACGGCACCTGTGCGCTACCTCGTCGTACCGACCGTCGAAGCCGCCGATGGGGCGCACTCGGCCCGGTTCGGCGACAAGACCCTCCTCTGGGTCCCGGCCGACCAACGCCTCGGCCGGGCCTCCCGGACCGCACCCGGCCTGCTGCTCGTCACGCAGGTGGGCCGGAGTTTCCAGGACGACTTCCCCGATGTCACGCCGCTGGTCGACCACGGCCGGCACCTGGTGATCTCCTCCGCCGACAAACCCCGCCGCCGGTCGAACAACTGCTGGCGGGTCGAGCCGTTGCGGGCCGGTACGACGGTCGTCGACGTACCGGCCCCGGCCGCGGCCCGGGTGGATCCGGCCGTCGCGGATCTGGTCGGTGAGCTGTCGCCGACGTCGTACCAGGCCGACCTGACCTGGTTCGCGAGTCTGCCGACGCGGCACTCGCTCAGCACGTCGTTCACCACCGCGATGGACTTCGCCGCCGCCCGGATGGTTGCCCTCGGCTACGGAGTGACGCGGACGCCGGTCACGGTCGGCGGCGGCCAGTCGCAGAATCTGATCGGGGATCGGCCGGGCACCGGTGGCGGCGGAGTCGTCCTGATCACCGCCCACCTCGACTCGATCAACCAGGCCGGTGGCCCCGCGGCCAACGCTCCCGGTGCGGACGACAACGGGAGTGGTTCGGCCGGTGTGCTCGAGCTGGGCCGGCTGTTGTCGACCCGGTCGTGGCGGCACGACGTACGGCTGATCCTGTTCGGTGGTGAGGAGCAGGGGTTGTTCGGCAGCAAGCAGTACGTCGCCGCGCTGCCGCCGGCCGAGCGGGCGCGGATCCGCGCCGTCCTCAACATGGACATGATCGCGAGTAAGAACACAGCCGTTCCGACCGTGTTGCTGGAAGGCGCGAACGTGTCGTCGAGTCTGATGGCCGACCTGGCGACGGCGGCCGCGACGTACACCGCGCTGAAGGTGGAGACGTCGCTGAACCCGTTCGCGAGTGACCACGTGCCGTTCATCAACGCCGGGATCCCTGCCCTGCTGACGATCGAGGGGGCGGACAGCGCGAACGGCCACATCCACACGGCGACCGACACGCTGAACTTCCTCGACTGGGCGCTGGCCGCCGAGATCCTGCGGATGAACGTGGCCGCACTGGCCGGCTGGCTCGAACCGATCGCGGCCGTGACCCGACCCAGACCCGCCGGCTCAGTGGTGGCCTGGGGACCTGGCCGACTGGACGTCTTCGCAGTCGGCATGGACTCGGCCATGCACCACAAGGCGTTCGACGGTACGTGGAAAGACTTCGAATCACTCGGAGGTGTTGTCCTAAGCTGACCGCGTGTGGAGCGGATGCCTGAATGCGCGTGACATCGGCGGTCTTCCAACCCGGTACGGCGTACCGACCCGCACCGGGACCGTGTTCAGGACGGACTCACCGGACAACCTGAACGACGAAGGACGAGCCGCGTTCGTCGCCGCCGGCGCCGGGTTGGTACTCGACTTGCGCTCCGACTGGGAGATCAGGCAACCCCATCTGCTCGACGACTCGGCGGCGTACCAGCGGATCCCGTGGATCGACCCGGCGGCCGAGGTGAACCGCGATGCCGCCGCCGAGCCACTGCTCGCCGACATCTATCGCGGCAGTCTCGACCGCAACAAGCGGCAGATCGCCAAGGCGTTCCGTGCCCTGATCGCCGCGCCGGCCGATGCGCCCGTGGTGGTGCACTGCAAGTCGGGCAAGGACCGGACCGGGCTGCTCATCGCGCTGTGGCTCGACCTGGTCGGTGTACCTCGCGAGGTGATCGCCCACGACTACGCGGTGAGCGAGGAGCGGCTCGGCATCCTCGCGCAGCTCGCCGAGTTGCCCCCGGACGAGCGACCGGCCGCCGAGATCCTCTCGCGGACGCAGCCGGAGACGATCCTCGAGTCGCTCGATCACGTGGACCTGCGCTACGGCGGCGTGCGGGCCTACTTGGCGGCGTGCGGGCTGACTGCGGCTGAGGTGCATCGGCTCGCGGCCCGGCTCGTGCCGGTGGGGGTGCGGGCGGTGGTGTTCGACTTCGACGGGTTGTTGATGGACACCGAGACGACGATGGTGGAGAGCTGGCGGTCGGAGTGGGCGCATCACGGGCTCGAGCTGGATCTGGAGGACTTCTGGCCGGGGCACGGTGGTGACGTCACCGAGACGCGGTACGAGTTGCTGGCAGCGGCGGTCGGCGGCGGTTTCGACCGGGCGGCGAGTCACGCGAGGCGGACTGCTCACCGGGATCGCATGCACGCGGACCTGGACTTCCGGCCGGGGATCCGGGAGTGGATCTCGGCGGCGCGGGCGGTGGGGCTGATGGTGGCGATCGCGAGCAGTTCGCCGCGACCGTGGGTGCGCGGTCACCTGGAGCGGGTGGACGCGATCGAGCTGTTCGATGAGATCGTCACCGGTGACGAGGTCGCGACGCACAAACCCGATCCGGCCATCTACGAGCTGGCTCTGCGGCGCCTCGGCGTACCAGGTGCGGAAGCGATCGCGGTCGAGGACACCGCGCACGGGGTGGCGGCGGCGCAGGCGGCGGGGATGTTCGCGGTCGCGATCCCGAATCCGTTTGTGGGTGCGGCGGACGTGGCCGCGGCCGACCTGGTTCTGGGCAGCGCTGACCAGCTCTTGCTCAGCGAGCTGCTTCTCTCGGCGTCGACCGATGTAACTGACTGACCTATTCTGGTTGCTCTCTGTAAGTTTCTCACCGCCTCAGAGAGGAACACCATGAAGAAGCTTCTTGGCGCCGCGCTGACGACCGCCGCCGTCGCCACCGGGCTGGCAGTCGGTACGCCGGCGCAGGCCACGACCACCGGGACACAGGCCTGCGATCTGGTGACGGCGAACAGCGTCGGCTACAGCGCGCTGATGCTGTACGTCGCGGTCGGTCTCGAAGGCTGTTCGACCAGCGTCACCGAGGTCCGGGTCGAACTGCAGAAGGGCCCGAGCGCCTCCGGTCCGTTCACCACCGTCGCCGAGACGTACGCCTACTCCGGTGGCGGCGCCTGGTTCGACGAGGGCACCGGCTGCGGCTACTACATCGGCGTCGCCCACTGGCAGGACCAGACCGAGACCACTCCCACCCCGGCGTACTACTGCAACTGACCGCCGCCCCGCGGCACGCGGACGACAGATCGCTCGCCCCGTGCCGCGGGTCGGGGTGATCGCCTCAGCTGCGGAGGGGATCTGGGATGACTTTTCTGCTGCTCTTGGTGGCGGCCGGATTCAGCGTCGCCGGGCTGGCCGCGGACCAACCCGCTCTGAGCCGTCAGACGACGGAGAGGGGGAGGAGTTTCTTGCCGGTAGGGCCGATCTGGATCTCGGTGCCCATCTGGGGGCAGACACCGCAGTCGAAGCAGGGGGTCCAGCGGCAGTCCTCGACCTCGATCGCGCCGTCCTCCTCGAGCGAGTCCTGCCAGTCCTCCCACAGCCAGTCCCGGTCCAGGCCGGAGTCGAGGTGGTCCCAGGGCAGGACTTCGGCGTACTCGCGCTCGCGGGTGGTGTACCAGGCCAGGTCGACCGGCTCGTCGGCCAGCGCCTTCTCGGTCGCCTCGACCCAGCGCTCGTAGGAGAAGTGCTCGCTCCAGCCGTCGAACCGGCCGCCGTCGCGCCAGACCTGCTCGATGATCCGGCCGACCCGGCGGTCGCCGCGGGACAGCAGGCCCTCGATGATGCCGGGCTTGCCGTCGTGGTACCGGAAGCCGATCGCCTTCGCGTAGTTCTTGTCGGACCGGATCGCGGCGGCGAGTTTCGACAGCCGGGCGTCGGTCTCCTCGGCGCCGAGCTGAGCGGCCCACTGGAACGGGGTGTGCGGCTTCGGGACGAACCCGCCGATCGACACCGTGCACCGGATGTCGCGCCGACCGGCCGCCTCGCGACCGGTCGCGATCACCTTCTTGGCCAGATCCGCGATCGCCAGCACGTCCTCGTCGGTCTCGGTCGGCAGACCGCACATGAAGTACAGCTTCACCTGCCGCCAGCCGTGGCTGTACGCCGCCGCTACGGTGCGGATCAGGTCTTCCTCGGTGACCATCTTGTTGATCACCTTGCGCATCCGGTCCGACCCGCCCTCGGGGGCGAAGGTCAGGCCGCTGCGCCGGCCGTTCCGGGAGAACTCGTTGGCCAGCGTGATGTTGAACGCGTCGACCCTTGTCGAGGGCAACGACAGCGACACGTTGCTGCCCTCGTAGCGGTCGCCCAGGCCCTTGGCCACGTCGGCGATCTCGCTGTGGTCGGCCGAGGACAGGCTGAGCAGCCCGACCTCCTCGAACCCGGACTGCTTCAGCCCGTTCTCGACCATGTCGCCGATCGTGGTGATACTGCGCTCGCGCACCGGCCGGGTGATCATGCCCGCCTGGCAGAACCGGCAGCCGCGGGTACAGCCGCGGAAGATCTCCACCGAGTAGCGCTCGTGCACGGTCTCGGCCAGCGGGACCAGCGGCTTCTTCGGGTACGGCCACGCGTCCAGGTCCATCACGGTGTGCTTGGCCGTCCGCCACGGTACGCCGGGACGGTTCGGGGCGACCCGCTTGATCCGGCCGTCGGCCAGGTACTCGACGGTGAAGAACTTCGGGATGTAGACACCGCCGGACGCGGCCAGCCGCATCAGCACCTCGTCGCGCCCGCCCGGGGAGCCCTCGTCCTTCCACTCCCGGATCACGTCCGAGATGGCCAGCACGATCTCCTCGCCGTCACCGAGGACGGCGGCGTCGATGAAGTCGGCGATCGGCTCCGGGTTGAACGCGGCGTGCCCGCCGGCCAGCACGATCGGGTCCTCGTCGGTCCGGTCGACGGCGTACAGCGGGATGCCGGCCAGGTCGAGCGCGGTCAGCATGTTCGTGTAGCCGAGCTCGGTCGAGAAGGACAGCCCGAACACGTCGAACGCCCGGACCGGCCGGTGGCTGTCCAGGGTGAACTGCGGGATGCCGTTGTCCCGCATCATCTTCTCCATGTCCGGCCAGACCGAGTAGGTCCGCTCGGCGAGCAGGTGGTCGCGCTCGTTCAGCACCTCGTACAGGATCTGCACGCCCTGGTTCGGCAGCCCGACCTCGTAGGCGTCCGGGTACATCAGCGCCCAGCGGACACTCGCCGAGTCCCAGTCCTTGCTGACCGAGTTCAGCTCGCCACCGACGTACTGGATCGGCTTCTGTACTCCCGGCAGCAACGCCTCGAGGCGGGGGAACAACGATTCGACGGTCATGGGCACTTCCGGTCGGCGATCAGAGCGCCTACCAGACTAACGCCGACCCCGCCGAACACCGGAATCGCAGTCCGCGCCGGGCGCGGACGGTGAAATACCTACGGTGCGGCCGGACATCCAGACAGTGATCAAGGCCTAGAGGTCGAGCTCCCACAGGGTGCGCTGGGCGACCGGGCGGAAGCCCAGCTTGTCGTTGACCGCGATCATCGGCGTGTTCTCGGGGGCGTTCCACGTGTGCAGGGCGGCCGGTTGGGCGAGGTCGGCCTGGAGTGCGCGCAGGTTGGGAGCCTTGACGGCGATGCCGAGGCGGTTGCCGCGGTGCGAGCGACGTACGTAGGTGTCGTACTGGTTCAGCCGGTCCGGTGTCCGGGGCGTACCGCCCATCTGGGTGTACGCCGCGAGCTCGCCGGACTGGGTGTGGACGACGGCGGTGGTGTAGGTGAAGCGCCCCTGGGCGATCCGGCGGGCCTCGGCCTCCCGGATCAGCTCAGGCGTCCACCGGGTCGCCTCGACCGTGCGGTCGCCGTGCGGGACGTCCTCGGCCATCCCGCTGAGCAGCTCGGTGAACTGCTCGAGCCACACCTCGGGCGCGTGCTCACGCCACTGGACGAGTTCGTAGCCGGGGACGGGTTGGTCCACCAACTGCGTCTCCGGTACGGGCAGTTCGAGGACTTGATGCAGTTCCGCGTGCTTGCGGACGAACCCGCGCGCCTCGGCGAACGCTGCGCCCGCGCTGTCGCCGGTGACCGCGTCGCCGGTCAGGTCGAAGCCGGACAGGATCCGGCGGCCGTCCGCGCGGGCCCGGTCGATCACCGCGTCGAGCAGCCGGCTCGCGACCCCACGACGCCGGTGTGACCGGCCGACGGCGATCTCGACCTCGACCGTCTCGGTGTTGTCGAGCAGCCACCAGTCGAGCCAGGCGATCCCGAGCCAGGTCTCGCCGTCGACCAGCCCCAGCCCGTCCGCCCGTACGTCGGAGTGCTGCCCGGTCATCAGCACCCGGGCCTCCTCCAGCCCCATACCCACCGGAAACTCGAGCTCCTCCCGGCGAACGGTCTCCCGCACCTCGAAGAACTGCTTGAAGACATCTGGATCCCGGCCGTCGACCGTCACGATACGCACGGGCCGCACCCTATGCCCCCGAGCCCGGCCAGTCGCGAGGTTTAACCACGCGTGCTACGCAGTCGCTCCGACGTCGCGACAGCTACGCGCGCTTTCCTTCCGAGCTGCCGCTCGCGGTGTGCGGGCGATCGCCCGCGAGCGAGTGCCTGCGGACCGTCCGTCGATCGAAGGATTGGGATACAGGGCCTCAATGCAGTGATCACGCGAATGAGGTCTCGTGACCTCCGCGGAGTGCTGTGAGGTCACCAGGCAAGGCCTAGGGCGCTCGGCGAGCACACCAACCACATTCTCCGCACCGACGGACGTTGGCTCGGTAGTCGATCGCGCGCGACGTAGGAGCGTGCAGCATGCGGGCAGTAGCCCGCAGCTCACCGGCGATAGCCGGCAAGGATGCACCGGCGATGAGCCGGAGGGTGGGTGGGAGCGCGCGTAGTGGTCGCGACGTAGGAGCGGCTGCGTAGCACGCGTGGGCAGACCACAGTCCATCCCAACAACTCCGGTCAGTGGTGCGGACGTAGCGCCCGGTTGGCGGCCGGTTCGGCGATCTGGGCGCGGAACGGGTGGGCCGGGTAGACGCCGAGCAGCCGGACCTCGACCGAGAAGAAGGCGAGCTCCTCCAGCGCCAGGGCGACGTTCGGCTCGTCCGGGTGGCCTTCGATATCGGCGTAGAACTGGGTGGCGAAGAACATGCCGCCGAGCTGGTACGACTCCAGCTTGGTCATGTTGACGCCATTGGTGGCGAAACCGCCGAGCGCCTTGTAGAGCGCGGCCGACACGTTGCGGACCCGGTACACGAAGCTGGTGATGATCGGGCCGGAGCCGACCGGCGGCACCTCGGGCTCGCGGGACAGCACCAGGAAGCGGGTGGTGTTGTGGTGCTCGTCCTCGACGTCGCTCGCCAGCGTCTCCAGCCCGTAGAGGTCGGCCGCGGCCCGCGGCGACAGCGACGCCACGGTCGGGTCGGCGAGCTCGGAGACCTCGCGGGCCGAGCCGGCCGTGTCGTCGGCGACGACGGTCGACCAGCCGTGCTCGCGGATGATCTTGCGGCACTGCCCGAGGGCGTGCACGTGGCTGCGGACGGTCCGGATCTGGTCGATCGTCGTCCCAGGGACACCCAGCAACTGGAAGTGGATCGGCAGGAAGTACTCGCCGACGATGTGCAGCCCGGACTCCGGCAACAGGTGGTGGATGTCCGCCACCCGGCCGGCGATCGAGTTGTCCACCGGGATCATCGCCAGCCCGGCGCGGCCGCTGCTGACCGCCTCGAGGGCGTCCTCGAACGTCGTACAGGGCAGCTGCTCGCGGTCCGGATACATGTCGGTGCACGCCATCGCCGAGTTGGCGCCTGGCTCACCCTGGTAAGCGATCGGTCCGTCCACGATCTCCCAGGGTAGTGGGCGCCCCGGGCGTGCTGCGACCCGGGGCGCCGCCCTCCGTCTCGGCAGACGGATCAGGTGTCCGACTTGCGGACCTTCTTCGGGGCGCCGGTGACCGCGCGGCCCTCCAGTTGCTTGGCCTTGGTGGCGTACATGTCGATGTACTCCTGGCCGGACAGCTCCATGATCTTGTACATGATCTCGTCGGTGACGGCCCGCAGGATCAGCCGGTCGCCCTCCATCCCCTCGTACCGGGAGAAGTCCAGCGGCGCGCCGAACTTGACCGTGGGGGACGCCATCGAGGCGACGATCTTGCCGGGCGGTGCGACCACGTCGGTGCCGATCACGCCGCAGGGGATGACCGGGACCTTGGCCTCCAGTGCCAGCCGGGCGACACCGGTGCGGCCCTTGTACAGCCGGCCGTCGTGCGAGCGGGTGCCCTCGGGGTAGATGCCGAACAGCTCGCCGCGCTCCAGCACCTTCATGCCGGCCCGCATCGCGCCCTCCGACGCCGATCCGCCGGACCGGTCGATCGGCACCTGGCCGGTGCCCTTGAAGAAGCCGCGCTGGAACCGGCCCTTGATCCCGGCGCCGGTGAAGTAGTCGGACTTCGCCACGAAGGTGACGCGGCGGCGCAGCACCAGCGGCATGAAGATCCAGTCGGCGTAGGACAGGTGGTTGCTGGCCAGGATCGCCGGCCCGTGCTGCGGGACGTTCTCGGCGCCGATCACGTTCGGCCGGAAGATGCGCCTGACCGGTGGGCCGATCAGCACGTTCTTCAGCACCCAGTAGATGCCCTTGCCGTCGCCGTCACCGGCGTCGTCCACCGGTCGCTCACGGTCCGGTTCGGGCCGCGGCGACTGCGCCGGTTCCGTCATCGATGTCCTTTCCTCACAGTTCCCCGACCCCTCATGATGCCGCACGCGGACCCCGATTGGCGCGTACGTCGCCACGCGTGAACTCCTGACACAGGTCGCCGTACCTTCGTAAGCTGCTCACGGCAAGATCGCCGGGCTGGGGAGGGCATGTGAGGACCAGAGGACTGACGGCAATGCTCGGGGTGGTGGCGGCGGTCTTCGCCGGCCTGCCGGTCGCAGCCGGAGCCAGTACGACGGAAGCCGGGGCCACGACGGAAGCGGCGGCCACCGTCGTCCCGATCCAGGTCACCGGACCCGCGGAGTCGCGGTTCAACCTGGTCGTGATGGGTGACGGCTACACCGCGGCCGAGCTGCCGAAGTTCCGCGAGCAGGTCGACAAGCACCTGAACGTGCTCTGGAGCATCGAGCCGTTCAAGTCGTACCGGAACTACCTGAACGTCTACGCGGTCGAGATTCCTTCACCCGAGAGCGGTGTCGACTGTGATCCCAACCTGACCTCACCCAAGGTCGACACCCCACTGCAGATGGGCTTCTGGGGCGGCTGCAACCCGGGCAGCGTCCAGCGCCTGCTCACCGTCAGCTCGACCGCGGCCACCCAGTACGCCGACCTCGTCGCCGGCACCACCACCGCCAACCGCCAGATTCTTGCTATCGGCAACAGCGACACGTACGGCGGCGCCGGCGGAACCTACGCGACGGCCTCCGGCGGCAACGCGCTGTCCGCCCTGATCACCCCGCACGAGCTCGGCCACTCACTCGGCGGCCTGCAGGACGAGTACGACTACTACGCCCGCGGCGACCGCGGCGAGCCGTACCAGGGGGCCGAACCCTCCTCGATCCACCACACGTTGCTGACCGAGCAGCAAATGCTCGACCAGCAGAAGAAGTGGTTCCGCTGGCTCGGTGAACCGTCCGAGTCCGGCGGCACCATCGGCCGGTACGAGGCCGGCATGTACGCCGGCTCAGGAGTCTGGCGACCGAGCCGGCACTCGATGATGAAGACGCTCGGCTACTACTTCGACCAGGTGTCGCGCGAGCGGATGACCCAGCGGATCTCGTCCCGGGCGAACCTGTTCCAGGGCAGTACGCCGACCGGCCAGGTGGCTCCCGACCAGGTCGTCTGGCTGCAGACCCTGCACCCGGTCAGCCACGAGCTCGACGTCACCTGGACCTTGGACGGTACGACGCTGCCGACCGCGAACAGTCGTGCCGTCGACCTCTCGACCGTGGACCTGTCACCCGGTCTGCACACCCTCACGGCCAAGGTCGTCGACCCGACCCCGTTCATCCGGGATCCCGCCGTACGGCCGACCGCCTCCCGCTCGTGGACCGTCAACACCACGCTCGCGGCCGAGCCGTCGTCGGAGCCGGTCGAGTTCACCGGGTCGACGTCGACCGAGCATCCGGTCAGCGCCGGCGAGGTGGTGTACGCCGAGACGACGCAGTCCGACACGTCGCAGCCGCCGATCGAGTGGCGGCTGGACGGCCAACCGGCCGCGAACCCGGGCAACGACCGGGACTTCGACCTCGAGCCGCTGAAGCTGACCGGACGGCACACGCTGACCGCGACCGTGGGTGGCGAGACGCTGGCCTGGTCGGTCGACGGGGTCGAGCCGGTGGTCACGTCGACGCTGTCGAAGCCGCTGCTGACGGTGCAGAAGCCGACCGGACCGGAGTACATCTACAACGACGCGTTCACCATGGGGCTGGCGGCGACGGACGACAGCGACGGGTACGTCGTTCCGGAGTTCCGGGTCAACGGGGACGGTTGGTACAACTACTACGGCTGGCCGACCGACGCGTCCGCGCCGTTCCGGTTCACCGCCGAGGGGACCGAGATCGACCAGCTCGTCTACGGCAAGCTCGGGGTGCCGCGAGTGGTGCCGTGGGACGACGTACCGTCCGGGTACGGGCGGCACCTGGTCGAGTACCGGGCCATCGATGCCTCCGGCAACATCGGTACGCCGCGACAGTTCGCGGTCACCTTGTTGCGCCCGGCCCCTGCCTGCACGACGACCCTGACCGGAGAGCGCAACGGTCCGCTCTACCTGCGGTCCGGGGTGACTTGTCTGGTCGGCGCGACGATCAACGGTCCGGTCCTGGTCGGCCCAGGCGCGTCGCTCGTCGCCACCGACAGCCGCGTGGTGGGCCCGGTCCGGGCGGATGGTGCGGCCGACCTGCACCTGCTCAGGAGCCGGGTCGGCGGACCGGTGAGCGTCGACGGAGTGACCCGGAGCGTGGTGGCGGTCGGGTCCTCGGTCGAGGGGCCGGTGTCCGTGACCAGGTTGCGAACGACGGAGGCCGCCGTACTGGCCGGGAACACGGTGGGCGGGCCGCTGAGCTGCTCGGGCAACGCGCCGGCCCCGGTCAACCTGCAGGCGCCGAACCAGGTCTCCGGGCCACGGTCCGGGCAGTGTGCGCGGTTGTGAGTCCCGCAGACATGGTTCTGAGTCTCGGCGACATGTCCGTGCACTCGTGGCTGCTCTAGTTTTTCCGGTGCGGGATGGTCCCGCACCGGAAAACATAGTCGTACTGGAGGGGTGAGTTGACGTCCTCCCACCACCCGAAGGCAGGGGATTCCAGCCTTTGCAGGCTGAGGTTCGCGGTTCACAGCCGTGCCTTACTGCACAAGAAGGCTCCCCGCGCTGCCACGGCCCGCCCGGCCGCGGTTACTGCTGGTCTTGCTACTACCGGTTGCTTGGCTATCGCAACCGGTGAGAACACTATCCGAACGAACCGACAAAACCTGAAGGGAGGGAGATGGCGTTCAGTCCGGGTCATGAGTGACGGGGTTCCACGCCATCACACCAATGAACGGACTGCGGGTGGCCTCATTGCTGGCGGCGACGATGGTGACGGGTTTGATGGCGGGGATCTACGGGATCTACTCGAACGCCTTCATGCCCGGGCTGGCGAAGACGGACGACAAGACCTTCGTCGGCGCGTTCCAGGCGGTCGACCGGGCCATCCTGAACCCGCTGTTCCTGCTGCTCGGGTTCCTCGGCGCGCTGGTCCTCACGCTGCTCGCGGGCTTGCTCAGCCTGAAGGAGAAGGCGCTGCCGTGGATCGCGGTGGCGTTCGTGCTCTACCTGGTCACGATGATCGTCACGATCGCGGTGAACGTGCCGATGAACGACGCGCTCAAGGCGGCCGGTGACCCGAACACGATCGACGTCGCCGCCGCCCGGGCCGCGTTCGACGAGGGCAAGTGGCAGGCCTACAACCTGGTCCGGGTCGTGCTCAGCACGGTCGCCTTCGGGCTGCTCGGCTGGGCCCTCTACCTGACCGGCAAATCGGCCGCTCAACCCTGATGACCGTGCGGGACGGCAGCGGGGCCGACGACTACCGGATGTTGCACGGTGATCGCCGGGATCTCGCTCGGCGTCGCCGCGACCGCGCTGCCGGCCCTGATCGAGGGGCTGTTCCTCGACTGGACGTACGCGGCCAAGGTGGTGATGTGGTTCACCTGGGTACTGGCCGGCATCCTCGAGTACCTGGCCGTCTCGTTCGGCGCCCGGCTCTACCTGACCCGGGTCGAGGTGCTCGCGACGACGAGCCTGGCCCTGTGTTCCTGGCCCAGGCCGGGCTGTTCGTCGTTCTCGGCCGCGAGCGTGACGACCTGCTGACCAGCCGGTGGTTCAGCGTCTTCGCGATCTTCTGCCTGCTCGCCGCGCTGGAGGCCAACCACGGCCGCCGGATGATCGTCCAGTACGCCGGTAACCGCTTCCCGGCCGAGGTGGTCGAGTTGTACGCCCGGTCGCTGCGGCAGAGCGGACCCGGAACAGCCTGGCCGCCCACGGCGTCATCCCCGGCCGATCCGCCTGAGACAATGCCCTGGTGGCACCTGTTCAAGCACCGCCGTCCCAGCAACTTCCCGCGGTCCAGAAACTGCGGGTCCGGTTCGCCAAGCGGGGGCGGCTGCGATTCACCTCACACCGGGACTTCCAGCGCGCGTTCGAGCGCGCCGTCCGCCGGGCCGAGCTGCCGGTCGCGTTCTCGCACGGTTTCAGCCCGCACCCGAAGATCTCGTACGCCGGTGCCGCGCCGACCGGAGCCGCCTCGGAGGCGGAGTATCTGGAGATATCGCTCACACACGAGCGGGAGGCCGACCAGGTCCGGGCCGCCCTGGACGAGGCGCTGCCGCCCGGGCTGGACGTGCTCGAGGTGGTCGTCGCCGGGGCCGGGTCGCTGGCCGACCGGCTGGAGGCGAGCGAGTGGCTGATCGCGCTCCCAGGCGTAGATACCGCTGCGGCGTCCGCCGCGGTGGAGGCATTCCTGGCCCGGGACGAAATTCTGGTCGAACGCATGACCAAACGGGGACTTCGCTCGTTCGATTGTCGGGACGCCGTTCTGCGACTCACCGTCGCGCACGAACCGGCGCCGGTTGCGACGTGTGCGATACTGCAAGTGGTGTTACGGCACGGAACCCCGGCCGTGAGACCCGACGACGTTCTCGCCGGAGTGCTCGAAGTAGCGACGCTCCCGGTGACGGGCCCGGCTCTTCTGACCAGGCTCGCCCAGGGCCCGCTCATCGCGGCCTCCGGCACGGTGGACGACCCGCTCGCTCGTGACCGCGACGCCACCCAGGCGACCGCGACCGGCCAGGCGGAAGACCACCAGACGCATCCAGCGGAGGGCGACGCCGCCGCTCCCTCCGAGCCCTGAGCACGGGCGGAGCGGATCCAGCAGGCTTCCGCCGCGCCGGCACCGACGCCGGGCGTAGCGAACCGTGACCGCTCTGTGGCTGCGCCGGACCCGTGACAGGGGTCGCAGGATGCGCCGGAGGGCTTGAGGAGACCCGCACCACATGCTCGACAACGAGCCGACTACCGAAGCAGCCGACACGGCTGCCTCCGCCCAGCAGCCGCCCACTCGCAGGACCGCGAAGAAGGCCGCTGCCAAGAAGACCACCACCACCACCCGCAAGCGGACGGCCACGAAGACCGCCGCTGCCGAGGAGGTCCCCACCCAGTCCGACGGCGAGACCGCCGACCCGGCCCCGGTGAAGAAGACGGCCGCCAAGAAGGCCGCCGCGAAGAAGGCTCCGGCCAAGAAGGCCGCGGCCAAGGCGCCGGCGAAGAAGACGACCGCCAAGCGGACCACGAAGAAGGCCGCCGCCCAGGACACGTTCCCGGAGCTGACCGAGGCCGAGGCGCCCGACACGTCGGTCGCCGACGGCGGCCCGGTCGTGGAGAGCGCCCCGGCGCCCACGGATCCGGCGCCCAGGGATTCGGCCCCCGCGAAGAAGACCACCCGCAAGCGCACCGCGAAGCGGGCGGCCGCGCGGGCCGACCTGCTGGCCGAAGGCAGCCCGGTGACCGACGGTCCGGTCGCCGACGCCGGGACTGTGACCCCCGACGCCAAGACCCCCGACGCCAAGACCCCGGACGACCGGACCGCGGACACCCAGACGGCCGACACCCCGGCTGCCGGGACCGCGGCTGTGGACACTCCGGCCGAGGAGGCTCCGCAGCGGCGGACCCGGCGCCGGGCTCCGGCTGCCGCGCCGGTGCTGTTCCAGGCTCCGGTCGACGTACCGGCTCAGGCTCCCGCGCAGGCCGCGGCGACCAGCCCGGTCGAGGCGACCCCGGAGGTTGCCCAGGCGACGCCTGAGGCGGTGACCGAGCCGGGGACCGACGAGCAGCCGACCACGACGCGCCGCCGCCGGAACCGTCGCGGCCGCGACACCGAGGCCCGCGAGGCCGAAGAGGTCGTTGCCGAGCCGGTGCAGGAGACCGCCCAGGAGACGGCTCAGGCCGCCGACGAGGACGAGACCGCTGAGGCCGAGTCCGCGCAGACCGAAGACGGCGAGGAGGGCGGCGAGGGCAGCCGTCGTCGCCGTCGTCGCCGCGGTGGCCGTCGCCGCCGCAAGTCCGGTGAGACCGACGGCGCCGAGGACAGCGCCGACGAGCACGCCGACGACGACGAGCAGGACGAGCCGGAGATCGAGGCGAGCTCCGACGACGAGCAGGACGCCGCCGCCGACGCCGACGAGGACGCGGAGGGCTCGGGCAGTTCGTCCCGGCGCCGCCGCCGCCGCCGTCGCCGCAAGGGCGAGGAGACCGCCACGGCGCCCGACGACCCGGACGAGACCGTCGTCCGCGTCCGCGAGCCGCGCAGCAAGAACACCGCGAACGAGATCACCGCGGTCGAGGGCTCGACCCGGCTGGAGGCGAAGAAGCAGCGCCGCCGCGAGGGCCGCGCCGCCGGCCGCCGCCGGGCGCCGATCGTGACCGAGGCCGAGTTCCTGGCCCGGCGCGAGTCGGTCGAGCGGACCATGGTGATCCGCGCCCGCGGCGAGCTGACCCAGATCGCCGTCTCCGAGGACAACGTCCTGGTCGAGCACTACGTCGCCCAGGAGGAGCAGGTCTCGCTGATCGGCAACGTGTACCTCGGCCGGGTGCAGAATGTGCTGCCCAGCATGGAGGCCGCGTTCATCGACATCGGCAAGGGCCGCAACGCCGTCCTGTACGCCGGTGAGGTCGACTGGGCCACGCTCGGCGGGGCCAACGGCCCGCGCAAGATCGAGTCGGTGCTGAAGTCCGGCCAGGCGGTCCTGGTGCAGGTGACCAAGGACCCGATCGGCCACAAGGGCGCCCGGCTGACCAACCAGATCAGCCTGCCCGGCCGGTACGTCGTCTACGTCCCGCGCGGCGGCAACGGCGGTATCAGCCGCAAGCTGCCCGACACCGAGCGGAACCGCCTGAAGGGCATCCTCAAGGACATCGTCCCGGACGAGGCCGGCGTGATCGTCCGGACCGCGGCCGAGGGCGCCTCGGAGGAGGAGCTGACCGCCGACGTCAGCCGGCTGCAGAAGTACTGGACCGACATCGACAAGAAGTCGAAGAACGGCCAGGCCCCGCAGATGCTGCACGGCGAGCCGGACCTGCTGATCCGGGTGGTCCGCGACCTGTTCACCGAGGACTTCACCAAGCTGGTGATCTCCGGTGACGACGCCTACGACCAGGTCCGCGAGTACGTCTCCGACGTCGCCCCGCATCTGGCCGACCGGGTGGAAAAATGGAGCCCGGTGGCTGGAGGCAGCAGTGACGTCTTCGCGAACTTCCGGATCGACGAGCAGATCAAGAAGGCGCTGGACCGCAAGGTCTGGCTGCCGTCCGGCGGTTCGCTGATCATCGACCGGACCGAGGCGATGACGGTCGTCGACGTGAACACCGGCAAGTTCACCGGCTCCGGCGGCAACCTCGAGGAGACCGTCACCAAGAACAACCTGGAGGCGGCCGAGGAGATCGTCCGGCAGCTCCGGCTCCGCGACATCGGCGGCATCATCGTGATCGACTTCATCGACATGGTGCTGGAGTCGAACCGCGACCTGGTGCTGCGCCGGCTGGTCGAGTGCCTGGGCCGGGACCGGACCAAGCACCAGGTGGCCGAGGTCACCTCGCTCGGCCTGGTCCAGATGACCCGGAAGCGGATCGGCACCGGTCTGCTCGAGGCGTTCAGCGAGAACTGCGACCACTGCGGTGGCCGCGGCCTGATCCTGCACGACGAGCCGAAGGAGTCCCGCCGGCGCGACAGCCGCGGCGGTCAGGACCAGAAGCCCGCCGCTCAGGTCGACGAGGGCGGTAGGAAGAACTCCCGCCGTCGCGGCCGGGGCCGTGGTCGCGGCGAGGACGAGCAGCCCGAGCCGGAGACCGCGCCCACCAACGGCGACGCCGCCCAGCGGCTGGCCCAGATCGCGGCCGCGTCCGCCCACACCGACGCCAAGAAGGCGGAGGAGACCGGTGACGCCGGTACGGCGGGGGAGCCGACCGGCTACCCGGTGGCCGGTGACGAGCCGGTGAGCGCCGAGGCGACCGGGTTCCCCGAGGGCGGTGCCGTGGCGACGACCGCCGTACCCGAGGCGGCCGCCGGAGCGGAGACCGTGGAGGCGGACAAAGCTGAGCAGAACGGGTCCGGACGCAACGGCACCAGGCGGCGGCGCAGCAGCCGTGGCCGGGGCAAGTCGGCCGGACAGAGCGACGAGGGGACCGGTGCGGCGAGTGACCCCGCTGAGCTGGTCACCACCGGCAACTGACCCGGTTTGACCCGTCTGTGAGGCGACCCGTAAACTTGAGCTTCGGCGCGCGTTCCGCGTGCCATGTTTGTGTGGGCCGCTAGCAGGTCTGTGCAGGCCCCCGTAAGAACTTCCGAACCAGCAGAGAGTGAGATCCACGGTGTACGCGATCGTGCGCAGTGGCGGCACCCAGCAGAAGGTCGCCGTCGGCGATGTCATCGAGATCGACAGCCTGACGGACCAGGTCGGCGACACGGTTTCGCTGCCCGCAGTCCTCGTCGTCGATGGCGACACCGTGACGACCGACGCCGCCGCGCTGGCCAAGGTGGCTGTGTCGGCCGAGGTCCTGGGCCGCACCAAGGGCCCCAAGATCAACATCCTCAAGTACAAGAACAAGACCGGTTACCGCAAGCGCCAGGGGCACCGTCAGCACTACACCCAGGTCAAGGTCACCGCGATCGACGCTAAGAAACTGTCTTCCTCTGAGAAGAAGGGGAGCTGATCTAGACATGGCACACAAAAAGGGAGCGGCGTCGACCCGTAACGGTCGCGACTCCAACGCGCAGCGGCTCGGCGTGAAGCGCTTCGGCGGCCAGCTGGTGAACGCCGGCGAGATCATCGTCCGGCAGCGTGGCACCCACTTCCACCCGGGCAACCTGGTCGGCCGTGGCGGCGACGACACCCTGTTCGCGCTGGCCGAGGGCCACGTGGAGTTCGGCACCCGGCGCGGTCGCCGCGTCGTCAACATCGTCCCGGTCCCGGCGGAGTAACACCGCCACCCGGACGAGTCACAAGCCTTTACGAAGGGCGGGTTGCGGAATACCGCGACCCGCCCTTCGGCTATGTCGGAGAAACCAGGAACCCCCGCCGCTCGCTCCGCTCGGGGCGGGGCGACGAACACCAACAGGAAGTCGAGAACACCGATGGCGATCCCCAGCTTTGTCGACCGGGTCACGGTGCACGTCACCGCTGGCCGCGGCGGAAACGGCTGCGCCTCGGTGCACCGGGAGAAGTTCAAGCCGCTCGGCGGCCCGGACGGCGGCAACGGCGGTGACGGCGGCAGCGTCATCCTCCGCGTCGACCCCGATGTGACCACCCTGGTCGACTACCACCGGTCCAGTCACCGCGCCGCCACGAACGGTGCCCAGGGCAAGGGTGACCACCAGGCCGGCAGCAACGGCGCGCATGTCGTCCTGCCCGTCCCCGACGGCACGGTCATCAGTACGGCGGACGGCGAGGTGCTCGCGGACCTGGTCGGACCGGGCGCGGAGTTCGTCGCGGCCCAGGGCGGCAAGGGCGGGCTCGGCAACGCCGCGCTGGCCAGCTCGGCGCGGAAGGCGCCCGGGTTCGCGCTGCTCGGTGAGGAAGGCGAGGAGCGCACGCTCGTCCTCGAGCTCAAGGTGGTCGCCGACATCGGCCTGGTCGGCTTCCCGAGTGCCGGCAAGTCCTCGCTGGTCGCGTCGATCAGCCGGGCCCGGCCGAAGATCGCCGACTACCCGTTCACCACCCTGATCCCGAACCTCGGCGTCGTCGTCGCCGGTGACACCACGTTCACCGTGGCCGACGTACCCGGGCTGATCGAGGGAGCCAGCGAAGGGCGCGGGCTCGGGCACGACTTCCTGCGGCACGTCGAGCGGTGCGCGGCGCTGGTGCACGTGATCGACTGCGCGACGTACGAGCCGGGCCGTGATCCGCTCAGCGACCTCGACACGATCGAGGCCGAGCTGCAGGCACACGGTGGGCTCGAGGACCGGCCACGACTCGTTGCCCTGAACAAGATCGACGTACCGGACGCCCGGGAGATCGCCGGGATGGTGCAGGCCGAGCTGGAGCAGCGCGGGCTGCGGGTGTTCCCGATCTCGACCGCGAGCCACGAGGGCCTGGAGGCGCTCAAGTTCGCGATGGCCGAGATCGTCGGGCGGCAGCGGGCCGAGGCGGAGAAGCCCGACACCACGCGGATCGTGATCCGGCCGCAGGTGCAGGGCGGGCCCGAGTTCAAGGTGAAGAAGCTGCCGGACGACGGCGGCTGGTTGGTGCAGGGCGAGAAGCCCGAGCGCTGGGTCAAGCAGACCGACTTCGCGAACGCGGAGGCGACCGGCTACCTGGCCGACCGGCTGAACCGGCTCGGGGTGGAGAAGGAACTGCTGGAGCGGGGGGCGGTCGAGGGCGACGCGGTCGTCATCGGCGACGGTCCGAACGCGATCGTGTTCGACTTCGCACCCGAGGTCCAGGCCGGGGCGGAGATCCTGGCCCGGCGGGGCGAGGACCACCGACTGGAGGAGCCGCGCCCGGCGGTGCAGCGGCGCCGGGAGAAGGACACCGAGTACCACATCCAGCGGGCGTCGACGGATCGTTCCGAGTACAAGCAGGGCTGGGTCGAGGACGAGGTGGACATGTCCCCGGCCGAGGCGAAGCGAGCTGCAGAGAAGGCGGAGAAGCTGGCGCGCAAGGAGGCGCGGGAGCTCGACGCCAATAGCACAGATAACGGTTGATCCTTGATGAAACAGCGCGCGGAGGTCGTCAAGGCCACGCGGATCGTCGTGAAGGTCGGCTCGTCATCGCTGACCCAGCGCGGCAAGATCGACCTGGAACGGCTCCGGCTGCTCGTCGACGCCATCGCGGCGCGACGGGTGGAGGGGACCGAGGTCGTGCTCGTCTCTTCGGGCGCGATCGCGGCCGGCCTTGCTCCGATGGGGCTGCGCTCGCGACCACGTGACCTGGCCACGCAGCAGGCGGCCGCGTCGGTCGGGCAGGGCCTGCTGATGGCTCGCTACAGCGACGCGTTCGCGGCCCACGGTCTGCGCGTCGGCCAGGTGTTGCTGACGGTCGACGACGTGACCCGGCGGAGCCACTACCGCAACGCGTACCGGACGTTCGCACGGTTGCTCGAGTTGGGCGTCGTACCGATCGTGAACGAGAACGACACGGTGGCCACGACCGAGATTCGCTTTGGTGACAACGACCGGCTGGCTGCGCTGACCAGTCACCTGGTGCACGCCGACCTGTTGTTGCTGCTGTCGGATGTCGACGGTCTGTACGACGGGGATCCGCGCAAGCCGGGTACGTCGATGGTCGCGGACGTCCGTGGACCCGCCGATCTGGAGAGGCTCAGGATCGGCCGGACCGGCTCGTCGGGTGTCGGAACGGGTGGTATGCAGACGAAGGTCGAAGCGGCCGCAATCGCTACCGAGGCAGGGATTCCGGTCGTGCTGACGTCGGCCGCCCGCGTCGGCGAGGCGCTGAAGGGCTTGCCGGCCGGCACTCTCTTCCACCCCACCGGCCGTCGCCGCAAGACCAGGTTGCTCTGGCTGGCCCACGCCACCTCGGGCCAGGGCAGGCTGTGGCTCGATGCCGGGGCCGTACGGGCTGTGACGGAGCGCCGTGCGTCGCTTCTTCCCGCCGGTATCTCGAAGGTCGAGGGAACGTTCTCGGCCGGGGATCCCGTCGACCTCGTGTCACCCGAGGGCGTCGTCGTCGCCCGCGGCCTGGTCAACTACGACGCCACCGAACTCCCTGACCTGCTGGGCCGATCGACCCGCGACCTGGCCAGGGAGCTCGGCGCGGCGTACGAGCGTGAAGTCGTCCACCGCGACGATCTGGTCGTGCTGACCTAAGGCTTCACCGCGAGGACCGGGCAGTCGGCCTGGAGCAGGATGGTCTGGGCCTGGCTGCCGAGGAGGAGCTTGCCGACCGGGGTCCGGCGGCGGAGGCCGATCACGATCAGCTCCGCGTTGAGCTCGTGGGCCAGTTTGAGGATCTGGTCGCCCGCGTCCTTGCTCTCGACGAGCTGGGTCAGCTCGTGCTCGACGCCGGAGTCGGCCAGCCGGTGCTCGACCGACTCCCACTCGGCGCCGGACGCGAACCGCTTGTCCACCAGCGATTCGCCGCGGCTGGAGTTCACCACCACGAGCCGTTGCTTGCGCAGCTTGGCCTCCTCGATCGCGCCCTCCAGCGCCGCGAAACCCTCGGGGGTCGGTACATAGCCGACGATGATCGCCACGATCAGTCTCCTGTCCAGTCGGAGTGCTGGGGTACGACGTCCTGCGGGGGTGGGGTACGGCGCTTGCGGATCCGGCCGACCACCGGCGGAACCAGCAGCACCAGCAGGATCACGAAGTACACCGTCTTGGAGAACCAGGTGTTGTAGAGGCCGCTGATCGCGCCGTCGCTGATCTGCAGGGCGCGCCGCATCTGCTCCTCGGCGGTCGGGCCGAGGATGATGCCGATGATCGCCGGCACCACGGGCAGACCGTAGCGGCGCATCAGGAAGCCGAGGGCACCCAGGACGAGCAACAGCCAGAGGTCGAAGGTGGACAGGTTCGTGGCGTAGGCACCGATGCTGGCGAAGAACAGGATGCCGGCGTACAGGTACGGCCGGGGGATCCGCAGCAGCTTGGCCCACATCGGGGCGAGCGGCAGGTTCAGCGCGAGCAGGATGGCGTTGCCGATGAACAGGCTGGCGACGAGTCCCCAGACCAGTTCGGGTTGCGTGTCCAGCAACCGGGGACCGGGCTGGATGCCGTAGCCCTGGAAGGCGCCGAGCATCACCGCGGCGGTCGCGGTGGTCGGGATCCCCAACGTGAGCAGGGGAACCAGACCGCCCGCGGCCGACGCGTTGTTCGTCGCCTCGGGACCGGCGACGCCCTCGATCGCACCCTTGCCGAACTCCTCGGGGTGCTTGCTCAGCTTCTTCTCGGTGACGTACGACAGGAACGTCGGGATCTCGGCACCGCCGGCCGGGACCGCGCCGAACGGGAAGCCGATCGCGGTCCCGCGCAGCCACGGCTTCCACGACCGCCGCCAGTCGTCGCGGCTCATCCGGGCCGCACCGACCGGGATGATCTCGGCCGGGGTACGGCGCAGGTGGGCGGCGATCCACAACGCCTCGCCGACCGCGAACAGGCCGACCGCGACCACGACCACATCGATGCCGTCGGCAAGTTCCGGCAGGCCCAGCGTGAGCCGCTGCTGACCCGAGGTCGGGTCGATCCCGATCAGGCCGATCAGCAACCCGATCGCGAGGGAGGCCAGGCCGCGGATCTTCGACGAGCCGAGCACGGTGGTGACCGCGACGAACGCCAGTACCATCACCGCGAAGTAGTCCGGCGCGCCCATCTTGATCGCCAGGTTGACGACCACCGGCGCCAGCAGGGCCAGGCAGAGCGTGCCGATCGTGCCGGCCACGAACGATCCGATCGCCGCTGTCGCCAGCGCGGCAGCGGCCCGGCCTCTTCGGGCCATCTTGTTGCCTTCGATCGCGGTGACCACCGACGCGCTCTCACCTGGTGTGTTCAGCAGGATCGAGGTGGTGGAGCCGCCGTACATGCCGCCGTAGTAGATCCCGGCGAACATGATGAAGGCTTGGGTCGGTTCCAGCGAGTACGTCAGCGGCAGCAGCAGCGCGATCGTCATCGCCGGGCCGATCCCGGGCAGGACGCCGATCGCCGTACCGAGCAGGACGCCGACGAAGGCGTACAGCAGGTTGGTCGGATGCGCCGCGGTGGCGAATCCGTTCATCAGTTCGGAGAACGCGTCCATCAGAGGATTCCCTTGAGGATGCCGACCGGCAGGGCGATGCCCAGCGCGAGGTTGAACAGGTACCAGGTGCCGACCGACAGGGCGATCGCGATGATCGCGTTGCGGATCAGGTGCCGGCTGCCGAGGGCGTAGGCGGTGCCGAAGAACAGCACCGCCCCCGACACCGGCCAGCCGAGCCGCTCGATCAGCAGAATGTTGGCCACGAACGATGCGGTCAGCAGGCCGAGGGTCTTCCAGTCACTGCCGTGACCGAGATCCACGTCCTCACCGGCTTCCTGCTCACCCCGGCCGCCCCGTAGGACGTCGATCGCCAGCAGTACGGCGGACAGGATCAGCAGTCCGCCGACGAGCAGTGGGATCGTCTTCGCGTCGATCGGCCCCCGCGCCTGGAGGTCGGGGAGCCGCAGCGCGTCGACCACGGCCCAGCCGCCGAGGACCAGGAGCAGGAGGGCCACTCCGAGCTCGGAGCGGCCCTGCGTCGTCGTACTGGTGGACGGGGTGCTCATCAGGCCACGAGACCCAGTTCCCGCAGTACGCCTGCGACCCGGTCGTTCTCGCTGTCGAGGAACGACTTGAACTCGTCACCGGTCTGGAAGGCGTCGGCCCAGCCCTGGTCGGCCAGCGTCTGCTTCCACTGCGGCGAGTCGTGCATCTTCGTGAGCAGGGCGATGAACTCCTGCTTCTTCGCGTCGGACAGCTCCGGCGGCGCGACGATGCCACGCCAGTTGGTGAAGACCAGGTCGATGCCGAGGCTCTTCAGCGTCGGTGCGTCGATACCCTCGACCGGGTTCTCCGTCGTCACCGCGAGGATCTTCACGTCACCGGACTTGGCCTGCTCGGCGACCTCGCCGATCCCGGTCGCCGCGAACGCGACCTTCTTGCCCAGCACCGCGGTGAGCAGCTCGCCGCCGCCGTCGTACGGCACGTAGTTGACTTCCTTCGGCTGGACGCCGACCGCCTTCGCCAGCAGCATCGGGGTCAGGTGGTCCGGGCCGCCCGCGTTCGACGCACCGCCGACCGGAACCTTGCCCGGGTCGGCCTTCCAGGCCGTGATCAACTGGTCCAGGCTGGTGTACGGCGAGCCCTTCGGCACGACGATCGCCTCGGCCTCCTCGATCAGCTTGGCGATCGGGACGGTGTCCTGCAGGGTGGCCTTCGACTTGTTGGTGTAGACGGCCCCGACGACGCCGAGCCCCATCTGCATCATGATGTCTTCCTTGCCCTTCTCGTTCACCAGCCGCTGCAGGCCGACGGTGCCGCCGGCACCGGCGGTGTTGAACACCTCGACGGTGTCGGTCAGCTTGGCGTCCTGCATCGCCTTCGCGGCGGCGCGAGCGGTGGTGTCGTAGCCACTGCCGGGGGAGTTGGGCACGAGGATGCGCAGGCCCTTCACGGGCCCGCTGTCAGCTCCGCCGGAGGCGTTGTCGTCGGCGCTGACACCACAGCCGGTGGCCGCGGCGGTGAGCGCCAGGACGGCGGTGATGCTGGTGAACCAGGTCCGTGCTTTCACGGCGGTCTCCTTGGTCTGCAGGGGTCCGGTCGTCGTCAGCGTGCCGGGCGCCGGGTGGAGGTGTCACCGTTACGAACGCAAACTCCGTTGTGCTCATTGTGCTCACGCCAAAGATGGCGCGATCCGGCCGTCGGCAGCACAATCAAGCCGTGACTGCGAGGTGGCGAGCGCGCCTGGGCCGGCGTCGATGGACGCTGGCCGGACGGATGCTGGCCATGCAGGTGCTGATTGTGCTCGTCGTCCTGGTCGGCGTCGCCGCGGTCTCACTGGCCCAGTCCAATGCCCGCTTCCACGAGACCGAGGGCAAGCGGGCCGGCGACATCGCCGAGGGGCTGGCCGTCATGTCCGGCATCCGGGGCGCGGCCGCCGCGAACGGCAATTCCCTGCTCAGCCAGGCGCAGTCCCAGGCGGAGTCCGGCCGCACCTTGTCCGGTTCGACGTACGTCGTGGTCGCCTTGCGGGACCGGCGCATCATCGTCTCCACCGATCCGTTGCCGAAGAACTCCGTCCGATGGTTGCAGGCGACGGACGCGTTCCAGGGCCGGTCCTGGGTGGGGCATGACGACGAGACCGGCGCGGCACTCGCGATGGCGCCGATCCTCAACGAGGGCTCCGGAGCGACTGACGGCGTGGTGGCGGTCGGCCGGCAGTACCCCTCGGTGCTGGACAACCTGCGGGAGGCGTTGCCCAACCTGCTCACCTATCTCGGCATCGCCAGCCTGCTCGGCATCCTCGGGTCATTGCTGTTGGCAAGAACCGTGAAGCGCCAGACCCTCGGCCTGGAACCGCGCGAGATCACCGGTCTGGTCGAGCAGCGGGAGGCGCTGCTGCACGGCATCAAGGAAGGCGTGCTGGCGGTCGACCTGCAACGCCGGATCACGATGGTGAACGATCAGGCCGCCCACCTGCTCGGCATTCCGCTGGCCTCGGCCGGCCAGGTGCTGACAGAAGTGGATGAGACCGGCCGACTGCTGGAGATCTTCGACGGGCCCGAGCCGACCACCGACCAGATCCTGCCGCTACACGGCCGCGTCCTCACCCTGAGCCGGATGCCAGTCCGCAGTCACGGCCGGCAGATCGGCTGGGTCGCGACCTTCCGCGACCGGACCGAGCTGCTGGAGCTGCAGCGTGAGCTCGACCTGACCCGGAACACCACCGACACGTTGCGCGCGCAGGCGCACGAGTTCAGCAACCGGATGCACATCGTCAGCGGGCTCGTCGAGCTGGGCGAGTACGACGAGGTACTGCGCTACATCCAGCAAGTGGCCGCCGACCAGACCGAGCTGACCGCGAGCATCACCGCTCGGGTGGCTGATCCGGCCGTCGCCGCACTGCTGATCGCGAAGTCCTCGCAAGCCGCCGAGCGCGGGGTGATCTTCGAGATCGCGCCCGCCAGCCTGCTGTCGCGGCTGGACGAGCGGCTCGCGACCGACGTCTCGACCGTGCTCGGCAACCTGGTCGACAACGCGCTCGACGCCGCCGCGGGAGCTCCCGATCCGTACGTCGCTGTCGAAGTGATCGAACAGGAAGGCGCCGTACGGATTCAGGTCCGCGACTCCGGGCCCGGCGTCGACAGCGCGATGCAGCATCGGGTCTTCGCGCACGGGTTCAGCACGAAGACCAGTGAGTCCGGCGAACACGGGATCGGGCTGGCGCTGGTGCGGGTGATCTGCCGCAAGCGCGGTGGCGACGTGACCGTGCACAACGACGCGGGGGCCGTGTTCGTCGCGACCCTGCCGATGCTGGCTCCGGTGGTGCGGACATGATCCAGGTGCTGGTCGTCGACGACGACTTCATGGTGGCGCGGCTGCACTCGAGTGTGGTGTCCCGGCAACCCGGATTCGAGGTGGTCGGTGCCGCCCGCAACGGTACCGAGGCGCTCGCCGCCGTCCGCGCGTTGCGGCCGGACCTGGTCCTGCTCGACATCCATCTGCCGGACATGAGCGGTCTGGAGGTCCTGCGGCGGTTCCGTGAGTCCTCGGCCGACTACCCGGTCGATGTGATCGTGATCAGCGCGGCACGTGATCTCGACAGCCTGCGGACGGCGTTGCGCGGCGGAGTGTTCCAGTACCTGGTGAAGCCGTTCGAGATCGAGTCGCTGCGGAGCAAGCTGGTGGAGTACGCCGAGCATCGGGCCGAGCTGCAGCGCCTGACGGACGTCGACCAGGCGGAGGTGGATCGGGTGTTCCGCGCGCAGGGGAGCCGGGGACCCTCGACCTTGCCCAAGGGGATCAGCCCGGAGACGACCGACCTCGTGGTCCAGGCGCTGGGAGATGCGCCGGACGACGGGATGTCCGCGAGCGACTGCGCGGCGGTGACCGGCCTGTCCCGGAGCAGCACGCGCCGGTATCTCGAACACCTGGTGACGATCGGCAAGGCGGAGATGCGGCCGCGGTACGGCGTGGCCGGCCGGCCCGAGCGTCGATACCGACTGCTCCGGCGCTAGATGCGGCGCTACGGGAGTCGCTCGCCGATCGCTGCGAGGGCTGTGTCGCGGGCGGTCAGGACGTGGGCCTCGGCGAGCTCGCGGGCCCGGGCCGCGTCTCGGGTGATCAACGCGTCGAGGATGCCGCGGTGTTCATCCAGCGCCGCGGTCCGGCGCAACTGCGACTGGTTCGTGAAGGCTCGATACCGCGCCATCTGCCCGTCGACCTGCTCGTGCAGCCGGGCCGCCCACCCGTGCGCCGCGATCTCGGCGATCTCGAGGTGGAAGTCGTGACCGGCGTTCATCGCGTCCTCGGCGAACTCCACCAGCCGCTCGTTCCGCGCCACCAGCCGCGTCAGCGTCTCGGCCGCCGCATCGGTCATCCGCTCGGCTGCCTCGGCGGCCATCAGCCCCTCCAGCGCCGCCCGGACGGTGTAGAGCTCGTCGATCTCCTGGGCCGACAGCGTGCGCACCACCATCCCGCCGGTGGGCAGCTGGTCCACCAGATCCTCGGCCAGCAGCAGGCGGAGGGCCTCACGTAGCGGTGTCCGGCTCACCTGGAGCTGCTGGGAGAGCTCCGGCTCGAACAGCCGCCGGCCCGGTGGCAGCTCGAGCGACAGGATCTGCCGCTTCAGCTCGGCGTACACGACCTGGCCGCCGGAGGCGCGCCGCAGTTTGTCCGTCATCTGGTCTCTCCCTTTGCATACTTGTATACAAGTATGCTTCTTTAGTGGAGTCATCGTAACCGCCAGATCGGAGCAGCGGATGGCATCAGCCCAGCGGACCCGCCCGGAGGCGCTGCTGTCGTTCACCGAGGCCGTGCTGCGCGCGGAGGGTGTGCCCCAGTCGGACGCGCACCTGCTCGCCGACACCCTGGTGACCGCCGAGCTCTGGGGGCACGCGTCCCACGGCATGCTCCGGCTGCCCTGGTACGTCGCCCGCCTCCGCAGCAGCGCGATGGAGCGTGTCACCCGGATCGAGCGCGTCCGCGACACCGGTGCGCTGGTGGTGCTCGACGGCGGCAACGGCATCGGCCAGGTGATCACCGACCACGCGATCTCACTGGGCGTCGAGCGGGCCCGCGAGTACGGCGTGAGCGCGATCGGCGTCCGGAATTCGGGTCACTTCGGCACCGCGGCGTACTTCACTCGCAAGGCCGCCGGCCAGGGCTGCGTGGCGCTGCTCTGCACGAACGCGAGCCCGGCGATGGCGCCCTGGGGTGGCCGGCACAAGAGCATCGGGACCAATCCCTGGTCGATCGCGGCGCCGGCCGGACGGCACGGGACCGTGGTGATGGATCTGGCCAACACGGCCGTTGCCCGCGGCAAGGTCTACCTCGCCGCCGAGCGCGGGACCGAGATCCCGGCCGGCTGGGCCGCCGATGCCGAGGGCAACCCGACCACCGACCCGCGGCGCGCGATCGAGGGCCTGATCCTGCCGATGGCCGGGCCCAAGGGCTACGTGATGTCGTTCATGTTCGACGTACTGGCCGGTGTGCTGACCGGCAGTGCGTTCGGCGCCGATGTGGCCGGGCCCTACCAGCCGGATGCTCCGAGCGGGGTCGGACACCTGTTGCTCACCATCGACATCGCCGCGATGGACGACCCGGCGTCATACGCCGAACGCGTCGAGGCCCTCGTCGACGCGACCCGATCGGCCGAGACCGCTGCCTGGGCGGACCGGATCCTCGTCCCGGGCGAGCTCGAGGACCAGAACCTCGCCGAGCACACCGTCACCGGTATCACCCTGACCGCCACCACCTGGACCAGCCTGGTCACGCTCGGCGCCGAGGCCCAGGTCGACCTGCCGCCCACGGAGGAACACGCCGCATGATCAGCCTCACCGTTTCGATTCAGGTGGTTCCTGGACACCTCGACAAGTTCGTCGAGGCCATCCGGACCCAGGCCGAGCGGTCGTTCACCGACGAGCCGGGCTGCCTGTACTTCGACGTCAGCCAGGACACGGCCGACGACCACCACTTCACCCTGTACGAGCTGTACGCCGACGACGCCGCCGTCGAGGCACATCGATCGGCCCCGCACTTCAAGGTCTGGCGGGAAGCCGTCGCCGAACACGTCGTACCGGGCAGCCAGGCCAACACCCTGGCCCGCCGCGTCATCCACCACTCTGCTGAGGAAAGCCGATGAACCTGCTGATCCGTCCGGGCGAGGTCGAGCCGTTCGACCGCGGCAACGGGGTCGTCACCCTGCCGTACGTCGGCCGCTGGAACTCCGAGACCAACCGCATCACCACCGGCCAGACCGTCTTCGCCCCGGGCACCGGACTTCCGCTGCACAGCCACAACGTGGAGGAGTCGGTGCTGATCCTCGACGGTGACGCGGTCGCGGTCATCGACGGCGAGGAGTTCGACCTGGTCGCGGGCGACGCGACCTGGGTTCCGGCCGGCGTGCCGCACCGGTTCTACAACCGCGGCACCACCCCGATGCGGATCTACTGGGTGTACGGCGGCCGCGACGTCACCCGCACCATGACCGCGACCGGCGAGACGTTCGAGCACCTGTCGGAGAACGACCGCGGCGGGTTGAGCGCCCGATGATCACCACGATCAATCCGGCCAACGGGAAGACGCTGGCGACGTACGGCGCGATGACTCCGGCCGAGCTCGAGCAGGTCGTCGTACAGGCTGCGCAGGCGGCCACCTCCTGGGGATCGGTGCCGGTCTCCGCGCGGCTGGAGGCCCTGACCCGGCTGGCTGCAGAGCTTCGGGGGGCCAAGGACGGGCTCGCCGCGATGATGACGGCCGAGATGGGCAAGCCGATCGGCGAGGCCGAGGGTGAGGTCGAGAAGTCTGCCGTCACCGCCGAGTACTACGCGGCTCAGGGCGCCGCGATTCTTGCCGACGAGCCGGTCGCGATCGACGGTGTGCAGGCGTGGGTCTCGTACGAGCCGATCGGGCTGGTGCTCGCGGTGATGCCGTGGAACTTCCCGGTTTGGCAGGTCTTGCGGTTCGCCGTACCGACGCTTGCGGCTGGCAACGGAGTTCTGCTGAAGCACTCGCCCAATGTGACCGGGTCCGCGCTCGCGATCGAGCAGGTGTTCCGGGACGCCGGGTTCCCGGATCATCTGGTCCGGACGCTGGTGGTGGACGAGGCCGACGTACCGGCGACGATCGAAGGGCTGATCGCGGACGATCGGATCGCGGCGGTCACGTTGACCGGCAGCAACCGGGCCGGCGCCGCGGTCGGTGCCGCCGCCGGGCGCGCGTCGAAGCGGTCCGTGCTCGAGTTGGGTGGCTCGGACGCGTTCGTGGTGCTCGCCGACGCGGATGTCGAGGCGGCTGCGGCCGCGGCGGTCCGGGCCAGGTTCACGAACTCGGGGCAGAGTTGCGTGTGTGCGAAGCGGTTCATCGTCGAGGAGGCGGTGGCCGACGAGTTCATCGACCGGTTCGTCGTCGGCGTCAAGGGCCTGGCGGTTGGAGATCCCACCGATCGGGCGGTCGCGGTCGGGCCGCTGGCCCGTGACGATCTGCGGGCTGCTCTGCAGCGGCAGGTGGATGAGTCTGTTGCTGCCGGGGCTGTGCTGGCGACGGGTGGCGGAAGTATCGACGGGCCTGGGTACTTCTTCGAGCCGACGGTGCTGACCGGGACCGCTCCGGGGATGCCGGCCTTCGACGAGGAGACGTTCGGCCCGGTCGCGGCGGTGGCTGTGGCTCGCGATGCTGCGGATGCGGCGTCGCTGGCCGGCGCGACGCAGTACGGGCTGGGCCTGAGCATCTGGACTGGGGATGCTTCTCGGGGCGTCGAGGTGGCGCGGCGGATCACGTCGGGTGCCGCGTTCGTCAACGCGGTCGTGGCCTCCGACCCGCGGGTTCCCTTCGGTGGGACGAAGCGGAGTGGCTACGGACGTGAGCTGGCTGCCCAGGGGCTCCGCGAGTTCACCAACACCCGGACCTACTGGGTCGCCGGCTGAACCAGATACCTTCCCCACCCCACCGCCCCGGTCGTTGAGACGGCTGGGCGGGCCGGCGAGGGTTCACCCTACGATGGGAGGGTGAGCGAGATCATCGAGCTGGCCCGCCGGGCGCGCGAGGCGTCGTACGCGCTGGCGGAAGCCTCCCGGGCGACCAAGGACGCGGCGCTGCACGCGATGGCGGCGGCGTTGCGGGCGAACACGGACGCGATCGTCGCGGCGAACGCCAAGGACGTGGCGTCGGCGCGGGAAGCCGGTACGCCGGAGTCCACGGTCGACCGGCTGGCGCTGGACCCGGCCCGGGTGGACGCGATGGCCGCCGGTCTCGAGCAGCTCGCCGGGCTGACCGACCCGGTCGGTGAGGTCGTTCGCGGCTACACGCTGCCGAACGGGCTGGAGCTTCGTCAGGTGCGGGTGCCGTTCGGCGTGGTCGGGATCATCTACGAGGCTCGGCCGAACGTGACCGCCGACGCGGCCGGCATCTGCCTGAAGTCCGGTAACGCGGT
Organism: Kribbella sp. NPDC049174; assembly: GCF_043197365.1. Lineage (NCBI taxonomy): Bacteria > Bacillati > Actinomycetota > Actinomycetes > Propionibacteriales > Kribbellaceae > Kribbella > Kribbella sp. NPDC049174. The sequence continues at coordinate 238,974 of NZ_JBICSZ010000011.1, forward strand.
GCTGCTGCGCGGTTCGTCCTCGGCTGCCTCGTCCAACGAGGCGATCGTCGCCGTACTGCGGGAAGCGGTCACCGAAGCCGGTCTGCCGGCTGACGTGATCCAGGGCGTGCCGACGGACCGGGCCGCGGTGAAGGAGCTCATGCAGGCGCGCGGGCTGGTCGACGTACTGATCCCGCGCGGTGGCGCCGGGCTGATCCAGACCGTGGTGAGCGAATCGACCGTGCCGGTGATCGAGACCGGTGTCGGCAACTGTCACGTGTACGTGGACTCCGAGGCGGATCTGGATCTCGCGCTGACGATCCTGCTGAACGCCAAGACCCAGCGCCCCAGTGTCTGCAACGCGGCCGAGTCTCTGCTGGTGCACTCGTCGGTGGCGTCGTCCTTCTTGGCGAAGGCCCTGCCGGCGCTGGCCTCCGCCGGTGTGACGGTCCACGGGGATGCGGCAGTGGTTGCCGCTGGCAAGGACGTGGTCGCGGCGACCGAGGAGGACTTCGGGAAGGAGTACAACTCGCTCGACCTGTCAGCGGCCGTGGTCGACTCGCTGGAGGCGGCCGTACAGCACATCCGCCGCTACAGCTCCGGTCACACCGACGCGATCATCACCCGCTCGCAGGCCGCGGCCCGCCGGTTCGTCGCCGCGGTCGACTCGGCGGCGGTCGTGGTGAACGCCAGCACCCGGTTCACCGACGGCGGTGAGTTCGGCTTCGGCGCGGAGATCGGCATCTCCACCCAGAAGCTGCACGCTCGCGGCCCGATGGGCCTGCCGGAGATGACGTCGACGAAGTACGTCGTCACCGGCGAGGGTCAGATCAGGACCTGAGCCGACAACGTTCGGACGACGGGCGGCTCCGCGGACACCACCGCCAGGGCCGCCACGTACCCCGGGTCGACGGTCAGTTGGATCACCTGGAACCCGTTGGGCGCTCCAGTGATCGTCCGGAGATCTGTCCGCAGTCCGTCCCCGGTCGCCTTCACGATCGCCTCCTTGCGCGTCCAGTACGTCGTGAACGCGTGCACCCTCTCGTCATTCCGGGGGAGTGCGGCCAGCTCGGCATCTGACAGGCTGATGCTCGCCACGCCGGCGACATCCAGGCCTGGATCAACCTTCTCCACATCGAGGCCGACCGGGCGATCGCTGATCGCGACGCCGACCAGATCACCGGAATGCGTCACCGACAGCTCGGCGCCCTCCGCCCGCACCTTCCCATGCGGCTTCCCGCACTCCGGGCAGGTCCGATCCAGGCTGATTTTTGCTGGAGGCAACGACAGTCGGTGCGCCAGCAACCGCCGTACGATCGTGCATCCCAGCAGGAACCGCGCCTTGTCCTCGGCGCGCACGTAGGCCTTCAGCCGCTGCTGTTCCACCGGATCCAGATCGTCGGCGAACTCCGCGCGGACCTGTTCGATCCGGCCCCACCACACCTCGACCTCGGTCATACCGGTCCGGGTGTCCAGGTCAGCGAACCACTCTGCAGATCGTCGACAATCGTCTCGATCCAGCGGACCTCGGCCTCGGTGATCGCCTTCAGGTACTCGGTCTCGAGCAACGCCCAGCGCGGAATCTCGTGCTCGCCGGTCAGTTCGGCGTCGAAATCGGCGATCCGTTGGGTCAAGCGTTCCCGTCGTTCGGCGAGCAACTCACCTGCGGTCTCCGGCATCAGCAGCATGACGAACGACAGCGCGGCCGGGAACTCCGGGAACTCGTTGCGCGGCGTGGTCAGCATCTCGCTGAGCCACTGCCGGCAGACCGTGCGCCCCTCCTCGGTCAGGTGGTACGTCGTCCGCTCGGGGTAGCGCTCGTCCCGCTCAGTAGACCCGACCGCGATCAGCCCGCCGTCCTCCAGCCGGTCGATCATCCGGTACAGGCTGGTGCGCTGCCCGACGTTGACCACCTGGTCCTTACCCCACTGCTTGATCAGCCGCTGCATCCCGTACGGATGCAGCGGCCCGTTCTCCAGCAGGCCGAGGATCGCGAGGGCCAAGGGGGAGTGGCGAAGGGTCACGCGGTCAGCTTACGTGTTTGCGAAACTAGTTGCAATGAAACTAGACCGTGTGTGACTATCGAGCCATGATGACAACGGAACTCACCCAGGGCGCGGTGGAATCCCGCGACGGCACCCGGATCGGGTACTGGAAGACCGGCCGCGGCCCCGCGGTCGTCCTCGTGCACGGCAGCATGGAGTCGAGTCGCAGCCACACGCTGCTCGCCGAGGCGCTGGCCGATGACTTCACCGTCTATCTGCTGGATCGGCGCGGGCGTGGGCTGTCCGGTCCACACCGGCCGGACCACTGCGTTCGTACCGAGGTGGAAGATGTCGAGGCCGTGCTGACCCTCGCCGGCGCCGAGTTGGCGTTCGGCGTGAGTGCGGGCGGTGCGGTCGTGATGGAGGCGGCGCGCACACTGCCGGTCCTTCGCAAGGTGGCGGTCTATGAGCCGGCGCTGGTGATGGACGGCGACAGGCACCGGGTTTGGCTGGCCCGCTTCGACGAGGAGATCGCTCGCGGCGACATCCCTGGTGCGATGGTCACGAGCATGTTCGGGCTGCAGTTGGCGCCGTCGTTCCTGAAGGTGATGCCGCGGCGGATGCTGACCCGGATCACCGAGAAGATGCTGTTCAAGGAGGAGCGTCAGCTCGGCGCCGACGCGGTCACCATGCGCAAGCTGGCTCCGACGATCCACCAGGAAGGTGCGCTGATCGCCGAGCTGGCCGGGACGTTCGACAAGTTCCGCGAGGTGTCCGCGGAGGTGCTGCTGATGGGTGGCAGCAAGGGGTTGGCGGCGCTCAAGCCGTGGCGGGACACGTTGGAGAAGGTGCTGCCGCAGTGCACGCGAATCGAGTTCGATGGCCTCGACCACGGCGCGTCGAGTGACCCGGGTGGAACCAATCCGCGGGGTAGCGCGAAGGCGGTCGGCCTGATTGCGACCGAGATCAAGGCGTTCCTCAAGCAGTCCTGATTGCCCATTCCACCGCTTCTGCGATGTCCGTGACGGGATATCGGACCGCCTGTACGACGCGGTCCGGACCAACCACGAGGACGACTCGCTTCAACCGTTCGTACCCGCCGGCGCGGAAGGTCGGCAGCCTGAGTGCGGCAGCCAACTCCAGTTCCAGGTCGGACAGCAGCGGGTGCGGTATCTCCTCCGACGCCGCGAACGCTCGCTGCTCGTCCGGGCGTTGGGTGCTGACGCCACGGATCGCGATCCTCTCGGCGGCGAACTCGTCGTACCGGGCGGCGAAGAGCCTGTTTTCCAGCGTGCAGCCGCTGGCGCCGGCGATCTCGCTCCAGCCGTCCGGCAGTGGCGTCGGCCGGCCGGTCGCCGGGTAGCCGAACAGCACAGTCGCTCGGGCGTCGGTGTCCACCACGTCGAGCGTCGTACCGGCTGTGGAAGGCAGGGTGATCTCGGGGACCCGGTGGCCTGTCAGTTGGTGGATCCGATGCGCGGGCGGCTCGTCGTCGGTGTTGGTGCCGGTGAGTGAGCCGTCGCCGAGGAGCCAGCGGTCGCCCCAGTCCTGGAGCGCGACCAGCACGGGCAGCAGTGCTCGGCCGCGCGGGGTCAGTCGGTAGGCGTAGCGCGTCGGGCGGTCCTGGTACGCCGACCGCTCGACGATCCCGCTGTCGAGCAGGCCGGTCAGTCGCTCGGCCAGGACCTTGCGGGAGATGTGCAGCGACTCCGCGAGCTGGTCGAAGCGATCGAGGCCGCGGGCCAGGTCGCGGACGATCAGCAGTTCCCAGCCGTCGCCGATCACGCCGAGGGACTGCGCGATCGCACAGTCCGGCTCGGGTTCGAAGCTGCTCCGCCGCACGCCGACCCCCAATCCGGTTGCCACCACGCTAGCCGGGCGACTAAGTTCCTATTAGGAACTCACTCTAGCTGGGGGTGCCATGTACTGGCGACGGATCGCGGAACTGCCGGGCTGGCTCAAGGCGGTGATGGTCGGCCAGTTGGTCAGCTCCGCGGGGGCGCTGGCGTGGATCTACCTGACGCTCTACCTGGTCGAGGACCGCGGGATGTCCGCGCAACAGGCCGGCTTCGCGGCGGCGGCGTACGGCGTTGGACTGCTCGGCGGGAACCTGGGTGGCGGCTGGTTCGGCGACCGTTTCGGTCTGCGGTCTGCGGCCGTGGCCAGTCAACTGTTGTGGGCGGTCGCTTGTCTGGCCATGCCTGCCGTGCCGAGTGCAGCGCTTGGCGTTATGGCCGGAGTGGCTGGGCTGTTCGGGGGAGCGAGTCGGCCGAATCTCAGTGCGCTGGTCGCCACCGCGCTGCCGGACGAGCGTCGGCGAGAGGGCATCGCGCTGTCGCGTACGGCGAGCAACGCCGGCTTCACCATCGGGCCACCGCTCGGCGGACTGCTGGCGGCGTACGACTTCTCGCTGGTGTTCCTCCTGGATGCGGTGTCGAGTGTGGTGCTCGCGGCGATCGTGTGGCGGTTTGTGCCGGCTGGGCGCCGTACCGTCGCTGTCGCGGCGACGGGGATGTGGCGTGCGTTGCTCCGGGACCGGTCCGTGTTGGTGCTGTTGGCAACGATCGTGGTGGTGGACACCGTGTATCGGCAGGTGTTCGCGACGATGCCGTTGTTGTTGCGGGATGCCGGTTCGCCGGCGGTCGCGTACGGCGTACTGATCGGGCTGAGCTCGGTGGTCATCGTCTGTTGTGAGGCGCCGCTCGCCGTCCGGTTGCGGGGTCATCGGGCGTTGCGCGTGATCGCGGTGGGATTCGCGCTGGTGGGAGCGGGGTTGGCGGTGCTCGGGATCTGGCCGGCGTTGGCCGGGGCGACGGTGGCGATCGTGGTGATCACGGCGGGGGAGATGCTCTACAAGCCGACCGCCACCGCTCACGTCGCCGACGCGGCTCCTGATGGGATGGTGGGCCGGTATTCGAGTCTTTACGCCGCCGCGTCGATCAGTGGCATGTTCCTCGCGCCTGCACTCGGTGGATCGGCGTACGAACACGCGCCGGGACTGCTCTTTCCGGTCGCGGCCGCGCTCGCTCTCGTGGCGGGCGTCGTACTAGTCCTGGTCGGGGAGCGGCGCCGGGCGGCCCTCCCAGCGGGTCGACAGGACGACCGTCGTCCGGGTGCGGACCACTCCGTTGACGCGGCGCAGTGAGCCCACCACCGCCTCGAGCTGGGTGACGTCGGGTACGCGGACCTTCACCACGAGTTCCTGGTCGCCGGCCACGAACCAGCAGTCCTCCACCGCGGCGATCTCGCGGACCTGGTCGACGATGTCGTCGGTCTCCACGTCGTCGCGCTGGAACAGCCCGATCAACGCGCTGGTGCCGAGCCCGACCTGGTCCGGCGCGACCACCGCGCGGTACCCGAGCAGCACGCCGCGCTCCTCGAGCCGGCGGACCCGTTCCTGGACGCTCGGGCCGGACAATCCGACCACGCGACCGAGCTCGGCCCAGCTGGACCGGCCGTTCGCCCGCAGTACCTCGATCAGTTGCCGGTCGATTGCGTCCATTGGCGCGAACCTCCCCGTTCACCACAGATTCATAGGTCTGCGGCCTAGATTACCTTTAATTCGTTTGTCCACCCTGCGTGCTAGACGTAGAATGTGTGGTGTCGGGATCGTCCGTCCCGAGACCGCCGTACAACCCAGTGAAGGAATCATGATCACCCCCGAAGTCGCCCGTGCCCAGATCGACGAGATGCATCGTGTCGCCGCGCAGTACCAGCGCGCCCACGCCGTGCCGTCGCGGTGGCGCCGGCTGCTGACCCGTTACGTCCGCCACAGCTGACCCACCTCCGCGCGACCGGTGAGCCTGCCCAGGCGCCCGGTCGCGCTCGTGTCGGTGGACACGAGATAGGCTCTGGCTCATGCAAACGCACCTGCTGCCGCTGCTCGCGGCTGTCGAAGAGGCCGGCTCCGAGGCCGCGCACATCTCGCCGTGGTGGTACGGCGGGTTCTCCCTGTTCGTGCTCGTCCTGCTGCTCGCCGTCACGGTCATCATGGGCAAGGGCCGGCCGCACAGCTGAGCGGCTTGACGAAGGGCTGACGTGGCATCTGTGGAGCGGGTCCGGCGCCTCGGCGTGATGGGCGGCACCTTCGACCCGATTCACCACGGGCACCTGGTCGCGGCCAGCGAGGTGCAGTCGTACTTCGACCTGGACGAGGTGATCTTCGTCCCGACCGGCCAGCCGTGGCAGAAGTCCGAGCGGAAGGTCTCGCCGGCCGAGGACCGCTACCTGATGACGGTCATCGCCACCGCGTCGAACCCGAGGTTCTCGGTCAGCCGGGTCGACATCGACCGGCCGGGGCCGACGTACACGATCGACACACTGCGCGACCTGTCCAAGCTGTACCCCGACGCCGAACTGTTCTTCATCACCGGCGCCGACGCGCTCGCCCAGATCCTGACCTGGCGCGACGTGGACGAGACGTTCAAACTGGCCCAGTTCGTCGGCTGCACCCGGCCCGGCACCGAGGGTCTCGAACTGCCGCTCGACAAGCTGCCGATGGATCGGATCACCCTGCTCGAGGTACCCGCGCTGGCGATCTCGTCGACCGAGTGCCGGGAGCGGGTCGCGAAGGGGAATCCGACCTGGTACCTCGTCCCGGACGGCATCGTCCAGTACATCGCCAAGCGTGAGCTCTACACCAACCGTTAGAAGGAACTACATGCCAGCCAGCGAACGTGCTATCGAGCTGCTCACCGCGGCGGCGGAAGCGGCCCACGACAAGAAGGCCGAGAACGTCCTCGCCTTCGACGTGTCCGAGCAGCTCGCCATCACCGACGCCTTCCTGGTCGCGTCCGCCTCGAACGACCGCCAGGTCCGCGCCATCGTCGACGCGGTCGAGGAGAAGCTCCGGGTCGACTTCGACGCCAAGCCGGTCCGCCGCGAAGGCGCCCGCGAAGGCCGCTGGGTGCTGCTCGACTACCTCGAGATCGTCATCCACGTCCAGCACTCCGAGGAGCGCAGCTTCTACTCCCTCGAGCGGCTCTGGCGCGACTGCCCGACCATCGCCCTGCCCTCTCCCGTTCCTGGTTCCGCCGCCGAATGACCGCGGGACGACTGATCGTCTGGCGCCACGGCCGGACCGAGTGGAATCTGCAGGACAAGATCCAGGGCCAGGCCGACATCCCCCTCGACGACATCGGGGTGTCCCAGGCCCGGGCCGCGGCCGCCCGCCTGGCCTCGCTGGCTCCGACCCGCCTCTTCTCCAGCGACCTCCAGCGCGCCGCCGCCACCGCCGGTGAACTCGCCGCTCTGACGGGGTTGAAGGTCGAGTACGATGAAGCCCTCCGTGAGATCGACGTCGACGACTGGGCCGGCATGACCATGTCCGAACTCGCCGCCATCCACCCCGAGGCCGCCGCCCGCATCCGCTCCGGCGAACCCCAGCGGCGCGGCACCTCCGGCGAGACCGTCGAAGAAGTCGCCCTCCGCTTCTCCGAGGCCCTCGGCCGCATCGCCGGCGAAGGCGGATCCGAAGACACCGTCGTCGTCGCCACCCACGGCCTCGCCGCCCGCGTCGGCATCTGCCTCTTCCTCGGCATCCCCCAAGACCACTGGCCCGCCTTCGGCGGCCTCTCCAACTGCAACTGGGTCTCCCTGCTCCCCAGCCGCAACCACCGCTGGCGCATCGAGGAATGGAACGCAGGCTCCCTCCCCGAACCAGTCATGAGCGACGACCCCCAACGCTGAAGCACACGGGAAGAACACCGCCCAAAGGACACCGCTCCGCGGCGGCAGTTCTTCTGGCGCCTCCGGCGCGCCGCGAACTGTGATCCGGCGCACCGCGCTCGGCGGATGTACTGGGGGACCGGGGCGAGCGTGAAAGGACACCGCTCCGCGGCAGCTGTTCCTCTGGCGCCTCCGGCGCGCCACGAACCGTGGTCCGGCGGACCGTGCCAGGCGGACGTACTGGGAACCGGGCATCCGGCGAGTGGTCCTTCTAGTGCGCGTGGATGGCTCGCGGTGGGATCGGCTGAGGCGGTACTGAAGGCGACATCAGCGCTGCGCAGGAGGGGTCTACGAGCGTGCCGCGGAGGGGGCTTATCCGATTTTTCTTTGGAGGCACTCATCCGCTAAACTTCCGGAGTCGCAAGACACCGCGGGGCTTTGGCGCAGTTGGTAGCGCGCTTCCATGGCATGGAAGAGGTCAGGGGTTCGAATCCCCTAAGCTCCACCCAGAGAGTTTGCAGGTCAGGAGGCACTTTCGCCCCCTGACCTGTTCTCGTTTGAGGGGTCCGTGGGAGAGATTTGGGAGAACCGCTCGGCTCCCACCAGCTTCTCGGCCTCTTGCTGAGCCCTACCGACGGTGTCCTTGATCACAGGCACTGAGCAGCTTCTCCCGCTCATCGTCCTCGAGGGCGAGTACCGAGGTCACGAAACGCTCTTCCAGCGCCTCCAGGATCTGCCGCTCCATCTCAGGCGTCACGTGGTCGTAGACGCGGCCCATGCCTTTCATCTTGTGTCCGAGTCGCGCACGTCGGGCAACCTCTGAGATCCCGTCCTCGGTCAACCAGGTGGCGTGGGTGTGTCGCCCCTCGTGGAACCGGAAGCCGGACAGAATCGCCGGGACATGACGCTCCGAGTACGGCTTGTCCGCATCGACACCATCCCAGGCCGGACGCCAGAAGCGCTGACGGAAGTTCGACCGATACCACGGTTGGCCCTGGAGCGAGATGAATACGAACGATTGCCCGACTGGCCGGGTCGCCAGGAGCAGTTCATAGATGGACGCGATGCTCGGTGGCAGTTGGACCCAACGTTCGCTGGCTGGTGACTTCGTTCGAGCACTCCGCTTTGCCCGGCGCGGACGTCGCCTACCATCGGCTAGTTCAGGGGTTGTTCGCTCAGTGACACCGGTACCGCCCTTGAAGAGTCGGCCGTCGATCTCCTTGAGTGGTTCGAAGACTGCGATCGCCTTCTTGACTTCGTCATACTCGGGAATCGTTTGGCCGGCCAACTCGCCCCAACGCGCTCCGGTGTAGGCATCGAGGAGACCGAGTAGGAGGCCGCTCAAACCGAGCTCGTTCTCATGCAGCCGCATGCTCACTCGTAGGACCTGCAGCCTGGCGATCGACTGCCTGCGGAGACGACCCTTACGGATCGCTACAACGTGAGCCTTCCGACCCTCCGCCAGGCCATCGGCGTCCTGCGCGCTGAAGGCCTCATCGAGTCGCGCCACGGCATCGGCACATTCGTCAAGGATGGCCGCCGGCGACAGCGACGGTCACGCAACCGCTATGGGCGCGCTCGTGCCGACGAGAAGCTCCTGTCATCCGACTTCGAGCACCGGATCGTCTTCGCCGGTCGGCAGCAGGTTCCGCAGCACATCGCCGAGGCGATGAACGTCGCGCCGGGAAGTGAGGTGGTAGTGCGGCGGCGAAACCTCTACGACAAGGCTGATGGTCGCCTGGAAGAGATCGGTGCCAGCTACATCCCGGTCGAGATCGCCGGAGGTACCTACCTCGAGGAGGCGACCGTCGTGCCGAAGGCATTGTTCCTCTGCGTCGAAGACCTCAGTGGCAAGCTCTACGCCCAAGCTCGCGACGCATGGTTATCTCGACTCCCAACGGCTGAAGAGAGCGACATCCTCAACCTGGCTCCGGGCATGCCGGTCCTTCATGTGGTTCACACTGCCCGAAGCGCAGACGGTGACGTGCTCGAAGTGTCCGAGTCCATTTGGCCGGCCGATCGCGTCATGCTCATCGACGAGTACGAGATCACCGCTGAAGCCGAGCAACCCGACGCACAGTCGGACATCTAGGAGGACCGATGACGAGCAAGCCCGAGGGGATGTGGCGACACGCAACCGAGCTCCGCGACCACTGGTGGTGGCGTCCGGGCTGGCAAATCGGGACACGTTTCTACGCCTTCCACCTGGCGGTGGGGAGCTCCGAAGGTCTCGCAGGTCTGGTTGCCCAGTACCAGGATGCGATCCGAGACGTCGTCAGCTTCGACCCGATCCCACGCGACTGGCTTCACATAACCATGCAAGGGCTCGCATTCGTGGATAGCATCTCAACCGAAGACCTTGCGTCGGTGGTGAAGACAACCCGCGCAGCGCTCGCCAACGTCAAACCGTTCCCCCTCGTCTTCAACCGCCCGCTCATCCGACCGGAGGCAATCGTCTTGGTTCCAGAGGATGTGCAACCTCTCAACGACGTTCGAGACATCGTCAGATCAGCTATCGACAGGGCACTAGGGCCGGGGACCATCGATCTCGGCTCCACGGACTTCCAGCCCCACGTGAGTTTGCGTATGTCAACGCCGATCAGTCAGCCGCCGAGGCGCTGAGAGCGCTCGAAGCTGTCGAGAGCACGCCTCTAAGCCTTCTCGTCGATGAAGTGCCGCTGATCGAGATGCACCGCGACAACCGCATGTACGAGTGGCGGGTGCTCGAGACGTTCCAGCTGTCAGTGGCAAGCTGAGCGACATTGGCCACTGGAGGCAGAGCTAGTATCCAACAGGACACGATGCCTCGATCGAGTCATCACCATCTACGGTGTGTTTCGAGCGGGGCACGGTGGCAGTGGTGGATTTGAGAAGCCACTAACTATCTGCATCAATGACCGACCATACGCGAATTCTTCGAAAGCGAACGGCCCCTCGCCTGGCCGCAGGTTCTCACGAACCGGCTTACAAAGAGATCGCCTCGTTGATGATGCGGATATCCGCACTAAATTTATCAGATCTCCGCTGGTCAACACGAGCAGACTCTCCGACTCCGAACCGAGTACGTGCCCCGTAAATGCGTAAGGGCCAATCGGCTCAAGTTTCTCGTACGGCACCGCAGGCCTAGACAGCAATATCACGAAAAAGATCAGACTTACCGCAATCATCGCTGTCGCCAACAGTCGAACGTCGTCACGTCGATCTTTGGTCGCCTTAGCGCGATCACGAGACCGGGATGCTGGCCTCATCCTTCGGTAGAGGCGAACACAACTGTTCGAGACTTTGACGACCGCGGCCACGTACAACACGATGAACACAGACGACACGAGGGCCATGCCAACCACGCTCACTGGAAGCAGAAATGCACTAATCGTGCTCATTCCAGCTATCACGGGTGCCAGAAGCTTCTTGTGCGGCTCCCACAACTTGCGAGCGTCTAATCGCATAGATTGTTCTCTAGCCAGGCGGAATGCGAGAGCCATCGAAACGCCGGCCACCGGAACAATTAGCCGAGTATGGCCAAAGAAGAAAGGGCTGCCCGCGAGACAATCGTAAAAATACTAGTTATAGAGCCGAGAAGCGCCAGCGACACCTGCATGTTGTAGCCGCTCAATCCGGCGATCTGAAGAAGAGCGAAGAGCGTTACGGACGCGCTGACGATCAACGAAATGTGGTCGCGCCATTTGAATGCTTCGTTCTGCGCTTGTCTGCGCACCTTCGCTGCCGCACGAATTCGCTGCCTGCTCACCTGACCTACCCGTGTTGTCGCCGAGTTGATGGCTCACTGTAGCGCCCAGTTGGCGTCCTCTCGCCTGACAACTTTCTCTACGTCTTCAAGACGGGCCCTCCAGGGCCCGAAAGCGCGCTGCCACCGAAGGGCGGGACGCCTGCCCGCCACTCCGCTTCGCTGCGTTCTGGGCGCGTCCCTTGGCTTGGCGCGCACGTGCCACCAGGGTGCCGGGTCGAAGACAGCAGAACTCACCGTCAACGATCGGCACCCTGTCGCAGTGGTTGCTCGCCGAAACGGCCGGCTACCCGCCGGACCTTGGCTGATCGATACTCCCGTCTGATCGGTGATCCCGCATCGCCCCGCTAGCAATCATGGAGAAGTGCGGTTCGGCCCGACGCGCGTCAAGGGCAAGTCGCTCCGCGATCGAGCAAGCTCGACCCTTGACCCACGCCGCTCCGAACCTAAGGCCGGCAGCTATCGGGGCGATGCGTAGCACTGCCCGCGCCTTGACACGTAACCGTCAACCCTGGCTCGGCGGATATTCCCCTTGGGTGGTTGCGCGTCCGGATGTCGACTTGATGTCGAGCACGCCGCCGGACTCTACCGGGACCGCGCTTTGCGTGCGCACCGCCGCCAATGCAGTCTGCGGCGCTTTGGAGCTGAACGTGATCCACACCGCGGAGAGGTCGTGGTTCGGGCCTGCCGCGGTGATGACGCCCCTGTTGGCGTCAATCAGCTCTTTGGCGGCCGCCACCAGTTCGTCTCGACTGTAGGTGGCCTTGCGGATCGTCACCGGCACCGGCTGAGCCGCCACGATTTGCTGCAGATCAGCCGGCGGATCACCTTTCCAATACACCACCACGGTCTCGTGATCAGCGAGAATCCGAACCTTGCCCGCGTCGGGACTGTGGTTCTCGACGAGCCACTGCGTCACCGCCGACGCCGCATCCTCTGCGGGTGTTGACGCCGGGATCGGGCCTTCAAAGTCCATTCGATCGCCCCCCTGTGGGATCGGCACCGCTGGTTGCAGTTCCGGTTGCAATCCGGCCGCGTTCAGTCGCGTTCGGGCAAGGTATGTCGCAGCGAGACCACGACGATACGAACCCCTGCGGATCGCACCGAACACCGCCAGGTCAAACTTAAACCTCGCGGCGGAGAAGCGTGCGATGCGAAGAAGCTGCCCGCTTGCCTCGACACGTAACCCGTCGGCGGTAGCGCCCGTGATACTACTGCCATGCGACCACCGCTCATCCTCACTGGAGGGCCGGCCGTCGGGAAGAGCTCGACAGCGCGACTCCTGGCTCAATCGTGCCCAAGAGCGGCCGTCATTGATGTGGATGACGTGCGTCATATGGTCGTCAGTGGCCACGCTGCCCCATGGGAAGGCGAAGACGGGCGAGACCAGCAGCGGTTGGGTGTGGAAAATGCCTGCAGCCTTGCCCGGAACTTCGTGGCGCAGGGGATCGAAACCGTGATCGCGGATGTGATCACCGTCGACACAGTGCTGCTGTACCGAGATTGGCTTCCAAACGCCCTCGTCATACGCCTGCACGTGACGATGAATGAAGCTCGGCGACGAGCCAGGAGCCGCGCCGTGTACCTCACAGACGAGGAGTTCGAGGCTCTTCATCTGGAAGATGCGCATCACCCTCCGGCCGCAGATCATGACGTTGATGTCAACGGGCACAACATCAACGAACAGGCTGCCTTGGTTGCGGCGCTCTGGAAACACGACCCGCGCGCTTGACACGTAACCGTCAACTCTGGCTGGACGGACCACCCACCAGGACGTGGTTTCGGCACGGCTTACGGGTCGGGATTCAACGGGCAACGACCGGAGGAGAGAAGCAGCACCGAATGACCACAGCGCGACGAATGCCCAGCAAATAAAGGGATGTGGGGCGACAACCAGCAACGCCGAGCAGATCGGTCCGGTTATCAGCGGTTTCGGGGTTCGAGTCCTCGGGGGCACCGTGGAAGCCCGCGGCCATCCTGAACCCCTTAGGTACATGCCAGACTCAAGGAACCGGCGATCGATTACCAACCTTGGGAGACGGCCATGAGTGACCTCGATGACTTCCTTGCGCCGACGTTGGCTCGCCAGACGGAAGCAGAGCAAGCTCTGATCAACGGCGACCCAGGTGCTCGCCTGGCAATGACGTCGAGCCAAGACCCGGTCACCGTGTTTGGGGCGAAAGTGCCTGTGAGGCAGGGTTGGAACGAGGTCAGCGAGACCCTGCGCTGGCTGGCGGCGCGATGGTCCGACGCCACCGACTACCGCTTCGATGTGGTCGCCGCCGACATCAGTGGCGACTTGGCGTACATCGTCGGCTTCGAGCACGTCGCGAATTCGGTAGTCGGTGTCCCGGTTGAACCGTACACACTGCGTGTCACCCACATTTTCCGCCGCGAGAGCGGCGAGTGGAAGATCGCCCACCGCCACGCCGACTACGTCCCAATTGACCAGACTGCCGGCGGCGCGTAGCAGATTACTCTGGCATTGCCCCTGATTGCCTTGTCGCGGCCGTATCTGCGAAGCGAACGCGGCAGGCATGGACGGCTCTAGGCTGACCGGCTGGGAGAGAATTGGGAGCCGGGAGTGCGAATCAACGCCCACGAACGGGTTGGAACGCGCACCAATCCGACACGCTCGAATCCCTGTAGCTATAGAGGATCCGGCTCGAACCGCCGCCGAGGGAGATGCTACCCCCGCCCATGGCATGGAAGAGGTCAGGGGTTCGAATCCCCTAAGCTCCACGCAGGTCAGAGGCCGGTTTCCCACCTGGGAGACCGGCCTCTTTCATGACCTGAGTGTCTATCGGTTCACGGGCAGCAGCTCGTCCATCGCCTCGGCTCCCTCGGTCAAGACCGGTCGGAGCTGGTGGCGGTAGACCGTCTCGGTGACTTGGTGCTCTTGTGGTCGACGAGTAGCGAGATCTGTTCGATGCTCAGACCGCTCTCGCTGAGCAGTGGCACGAAGCTGTGGCGCAGCGATCGGGAAGTCGAAGGGTTCGACGCGAGCGGCCGGCGCAGATGATGCTGCACCGAATCGCTATCTCGTAGCGGGTGATGCCGGTCTGTACGAGCTGCAGGGTGAGCGATATTTGTTCCGTGGCGAAGACCTACCACCCGACGGACTCAATGGGCTTCCAATGACTCTGGACCGTGCGGCGGGACGCCAAGGTGACTTCCTGACCACACGCAAGCGAGCTGGTTCAAGGACCTGAGAGCCCGCTCGCCCGGAATACCCACTCGTGACCTGTGCATGGGATGGCATCGGCCTGCTTGGGGGGCACAAAACCTCCCCCGACGTACACCTCGTCGCCAACCGGGCGGCTGTCTGCCCCATGGCATCAATCAAGGCAACCTCGCCGTCACGGATCGCGATGCTCCAGCCTGTCGGCCAAGCGACGTCGACGAGCTGGTAGCTGGTCTCGAAGCGCACCCGGCGCTGGCCGTCGACGACTGGGGTGCTGACTTCCATGCGAACTACCAAGCAGTCTGTCGAGTCGTCGACCTCTAGTGTTCCGATCAACTGAGCCTGCAGGTCGATGGCCGGAGTTGCACGCTGAATCGTGAGGCCGGGTAATCGACCACCAGCATGCTGTCGCGGGTCCCACCGGTCGCTCGGGTCGGGCGGGGTCATGTAGGCACGATAGGCGCCCCGCGACTCGGGAGGTAGGGAATCTGTGGACCGATGGGTCTACGTTGAGATGCGAGCCAGTGTGAGGTGATCGGCTGCTGCGGAAGCCGACAGGTGAGTGTCTAACTGAGTGACAACAGCCTCGCTCTGGCGTGCACGCTCGTGGACCCCCATGGACATCCGGCCGGGCCCGTCACACGAGAGCTTGGGGACCACCCGTGAATGGCATGGAAGAGGTCAGGGGTTCGAATCCCCTAAGCTCCACCACACCTCAGAGGTCGGTTTCCTACTCGGGAGACCGGCCTCTTGCATGACCCGGGAGGCAAACGGGAGGCTAAGTCTCCGTGAGCTGCAGATCGGGGAAGGTCTCGTCCATCTTCTTCGCCCCAGTTCGGAGCGCCGGCCGCAGCTCGTGCCGGTAGACCCTTCTCCGTTACGACCGTGCTCGCGTGGCCAGCCAGCGCAGCGATGTCCTCGCGCGGCACGCCGCTGCTCGACAGCAGCGATACGAAGCTGTGTCTCAGCTCTCGGGGCGTCCAGTCCTCAGCAGCCAGTCCGGCCGCCTTTGCGACCTTGCGGAACGCCTGCTCCAGGGTGAGCGATTTGGACGGTCGGCCATCTGGTCAGTCGAGCGGTGACTGGCCAGATGGGACGCCCATGCGGGTGTGACTTGTCATCTACAAAAACGATGAACAAGGATCGTCCTATGGGCGCTGACGGGGATCGTTCGCATCGGGTTTTGCTCATCACCGGCCCTGTGGGGGTGGGCAAGACCTCGGTGGCGGCGGCTGTGGGGGATTTGCTTGCTGGAGCCGCGATTCCGCATGCTGTCATCGACCTCGACTGGCTGGCTTGTTACTGGCCCAGCCCGTTGGATGACCCGTTCAACTTCGCCTTGGAGTTGCGCAACCTCCGGAGTATGGCACGCAACTACCTCGACGCGGGCGCGGACCGCCTGGTGCTGGCCGGCGTTGTCGAGAGCCGGGCTGATCGGGAGCGGTATGCCGAAGCGATCGGCGTTGATCTCGCCGTGTGCAGGTTGAGCGCGGATCTGGCGGTCATCCGGCAGCGGCTCATCCAGCGGCACGGGAGTGGGGACGACGACGGCCTCCGATGGCACCTGCGGCGCTCGCGGGAACTCGAGCAGATCCTCGACCTGGCCAGGGTGGAGGACTTCACGGTGGCCACCGATCGCCCGGTGGCCGACGTAGCAAAGGCCGTGGCCACCGCGACCGGCTGGGTGTGAACACGCGCCGTCCCGACTGTCAGGCGCTTGCGCGGATGGGGGCGGGTCCACCACAGCTCAGAGGCCGGTTTCCCACTCGGGAGACCGGCCTCTTGTAGGACGTGAGTGTCTATCGGTTCAGGGCGGCCAGCTCGTCCACCGTGCGTCCTGTTCTGTGCCGATCATCTCACCGACCCCGTCGCATGCCTCCACCGATCGCCTCGCCGAGTAGCCGGCCTGGCAGCGTGAGGTACCGGACGCAGAACGTCCGGAATCGGGGGGTACGTTGCTGGCATGTCCGACTTCATGATCAAGGCGCTCACGCCGGAGACGTTCGACGACTTCGCGGCTCTCGTCGAGCGGAACAAGGGCATGTTCGCCAGTTGCTGGTGCACGCATTTCCATCCCGACTGCGCGGAGAAGGGCCAGAGTGCCGAGGGGAACCGGGCGCTCAAGCAACGTCTGGTGGCCGACGGGATCGCGCACGCGGCGCTGGTCTACGACGGCGACCGGGCCGTCGCCTGGGCGGAGTACGGATCACCCGAGGAGCTGCCCAACATCCAACACCGCAAGGAGTACGTCGCCAGTGCCGAGCGACTGCCCGACTACCGGGTCACCTGCATCCTGGTCGAGCGCGGCCTTCGCGGTCAGGGCCTGGCGGCGATCGCGCTGCGCGGAGCCGTCGAGCTGATCGCGCAGGCCGGCGGCGGCCTGGTCGAGGGCTACCCGCACGACACCGGCGGGGTTCGGAAGAAGAACTCGTCGTTCCTCTACAACGGCACCCGCACGATGTACGAGCGCGAGGGCTTCACCTACGACCGGCGCAAGGGCCTCGGCAACTGCGTGATGGTGCGCGAGGTGGCCCCGGCCACGCGCGACTGATCCGCAAGGCCTCATCGCGGCGTGCGGCGGTGGAGTACGTCGGCTGGCAAAACGGCACCCGGTGGCACAGCACTCTCGGGTACCGCGGTCCCGCCGAAATTGGGGGGACCGAGCAAGATCACGAATGTAGCCTGACCAAATCATGGAGACGTCCGACATCACGCGTGCGATCGCGGCTGCGACTTCGGTCGCCGCATCGCTCGACCTGCCGGCCAACGACGCAATCGTTCTCCACAACTCGAACAAGCTGGCGCTGCGGCTGACGCCATGCGACGTCTTTGCCCGGGTCGCCCCACTGGGGCAAGAGGTTGCACAGCTCGAAGTCGAGCTCGCTCAACGGCTCGCCGAGGTCGGATGCCCGGTGGGCGCCTTGGAGTCTCGGGTGGACCCGCTTGTGTACACGCGCGATGGCTTCGCAGTGACGCTGTGGATCTACTACGAGCCCGTGACACCGCACGTCTCACCAGTCGACTACGCCAAGGCGCTGGAGCGCCTGCATGCCGGCATGCGCACGGTTGATGCGGCGAGCCCACGGTTCACGGATCGAATCGCGGAGGCGGAAGAGATCGTTGCCAACCCGGATCTCTCGCCGGAGCTCGCCGACGCAGACCGCGTGTTCCTCAGCGGCACACTAGGAAGCCTGCGACGGGCGATCGAGGACCGCGGCGCCGTGGAGCAGCTGCTCCACGGCGAGCCGCATCAAGGCAATGTGCTCAGCACAAAGAATGGCCCGTTGTTCATCGACTTCGAGACGTGCTGCCGTGGACCCGTCGAATTCGATCTCGCCCATGTTCCCGAGGCGGTCTGCGAGCACTATCCGAACGTTGACCAAGGACTGCTGGACGAGTGCCGGCAGCTCGTTCTCGCGATGGTCGCAGCGTGGCGCTGGGACCTTGGCGACCAGTTTCCCAACGGGAGGCGATTCGGAGAGGAGTTCCTGCGCTCGCTGCGCGAGGGTCCTCCTTGGCCGACACTAGACACGATGACCAGGCGACTGGACAGTCTGCAGAAATCGCCCAAGGTCACTTGAACGTGCTGGGACAACGCTCTCTCGGAGTCGTTCTTCACCTCACTCAAGGCTGAGCTCATCGACCCGCAAACCTGGCCCACCCGCGCTATGGCAGGGCGTGCGGTGGTGGAGTACATCGGCTGGTACGACGGCACCCTCGGGCGCAGTGGTCAGGTCGCCGATAACCACATCGAACTTGACCGGGTTTCCCGCCGATGCCATTGCCTGTTAGCGGTGGGACGATCGTGCTTATTGCGTTCAAGGAAGGATCGGACGTCATGGTTCGCCTGTTGGTGATGCGCCGGTTCGACGCGTTCCGGCACGACCCGCTGTCTGTGCGCAAGGCGATGGGGGTGATTGTCGCCGCGACGCTGGCGAGTGTGGTGGTCGGCGGTTTGCTGATCACCGTCGTTGATTCGGAGGAGTTCCCGGAGCTGGGTACGGGGATGTGGTGGGCGTTGCAGACGGTGACCACGGTCGGGTACGGCGACGTGACCCCCGAGAACACCGCTGGGCGGTTCGTGGGGGCGCTGTTCATGGTGGAGGCGATCGCGTTCGTGACGATCGTGACCGCGGTGATCACCTCCAGCTTCGTGGAGCGGGCGCGCCAGGAGCGGATCGCCGACTCCGAGACCGCGGAGGCGTTGGGTGTCGAGCAGCTGACTGCCCAGCTCGCGGAGATCACCTCGAGGCTGGAGCAGATCCAGCAAACCCTCGAGTCCGGAGGATCAGCCGGAGCGCGCACCACCGGATGAACGTGCGCGCCTGCGAGTGGCATGGTTGCCACCCGCAACGATCCGGGGGCCGTCAGTGCCCGGCCAGCAGGTTCTTCAGGGCGGCAACGATGACCGTGCACACAAGCACGGCGACTGAGTACACCACGGCTCGGAGCAGGGACGCGCCGGCGCCTCGAGCTACGCCGTACCCGATCAGGGAGATCAAGGCGGCGAGGAGGAACTCGGCGCCCTCGAATTCCGCCGAGTCGGGCAGGAGGAGCACACCAACCGAGACCACCACGGCGACGCCGGCTGCTCCGACCAGCTGGGCACCAGCCAATTCGACATCGGAAGAACGGACCGTGCCGGCCCTCACCATCCGCGCCGAGACACGGAAGGCGAACCAGTGCGCGATCGCGAGGCCGAGCGTGACCCCCCCCAGACGAGTCCCCATAAGTTGGTGTGCTCGGCGGCGCTCTCCGGTATGGCGATCAGGGACGCCATCAGGCAGATCGCCACGTAAAGGGGCCATGGTCAAGGCTTCCTTGCGGAGCTCCAACCCGTGCTCGTCCACGTCCGACAACCGGCCGGCAGGTCCGTCTGCCATGGCGCCATCGTCCCACTCAGGTCTATGCCCGTCCACGCACCAGCCTGAAGGTCCGACGGAGGACAGCGCTCCCGGGAGCGCTTGATCCGCCAACAGATCCGCGACATATTTCCGTCAGCTGATGTGCGACAGGCTAGACGTCTGGCGACCACCTGAGGACGTCGGGCCGATGCACGGATGTGCCGATGAGCGCAGGGTTTGGAGCGGTTAATCGGTTGCGACCTGGATGGCGCTCAGGAGGCTCGACAGGCTGGCCGGGTGGGCCATCGTCAAGTCTGCGAGATCGCTGGGCCGGAACCAGCGAAGATCGTCGTGCTCCTCCGGTGCGGCGTTGACAGGTTCTCCGTCCCAGCGCGTGACGAGGAACGCGTGCGTGTCGAGGGTGGGGTCGCTGACCGTCATCGGGATGGGTACGGGGTCGTGGATGTGGACACCGAGTTCTTCGAGGCATTCCCGACTGACGGCCTGGTGAGGCAACTCGCCCGACTCGACATGCCCGCCGACGAGGTCCCAGCAGTCGGGATACCACCGACGCGATGGATGGCGATGCACCAGGAGCACGAGACCGTCGCGCACAAGCGCAGCAATTGAGATTGGAATCCGGGCGACCATGGCGACACACTAGGCGCGAACCCACTCGCATGCCGCGATTCGCGCCCTCGGCACTGTCGCAGATCACGTGGCGGACGACCGTCGTACATCACCCGACGGAGGACACAGCGCATCGGCGGCTGTGATCCGCCATCAGATCTGCGACAGACGTCCGCCAACTGATTCGCGACAGGCTAGAAGTCTGCCGACCATCTGGGGACGCCGGCCGACGTACGCCATGCCCGATCAGGGCGCCGTAGGTCTCCTGCCTCCCTGGCGTCAGCAAAGGCTGGTGCGACGAGCGAGTCCGAAGGGGCAGGATGGGCCGCATGCCGGACCTCGCCCGAGATGAAGCCACTGCCCTGCTGGCAGACGCCGTCAGTCTTTGGCGCCTCAGTCCTGGCACAGCCAATGAGGTGATCGATGCCGCCGTGCAGTGTCTGGTAGCCGAAGTTGACTCGCCGACACTTCGGGAGCTCGCCGGAGCATCTCCGCGGGACTCGCAGTTCGTTCTGGAGCCGCTGATCGAAGACACGCTCCAGGAGTTGGGGATGCAGGACGTGTTGGCGGTCAACGCTCAGCGAGGAGCCTTTGCCGCCGTGCTCCACCGCTTCAAACGCAACGAGTTCAGTGCACGTGAACTCGTCCGTTGGGCACACACCAACATCGGCCACGATGGAGATGCGCGGTGCCAGGTGTTCGTTGACCTCGACGACATGTACGACACCGTGGACTACTCCGACTACGGCACCGAAGATCTCGACCGCTGGACTGCCGAGGAGGCCGACGCCTACCTGGAAGCGCGGCCTTCACCTGGCCGAACGACGGTCTGGCGGACGCCTCCGACTCCCACCGCAGTGATCTGCGGACCAATGCGCCGGCGTCGCCGGTTCGAACTCCGCATCTCTCCCGGCGGGCGAACCCTTTCGCCGAGGAGCTGGGATGATGTCTGGGGCAGCCTTCCGGAACTCGGTGTGCCGTGGCGCAACGTTTCCTTCGAGTCAAATTATGTGAGGGACCAGGTACTCAAAGCCTGGGGCAAGCACCCGGACGCTCCCGCCGGCTGACGCACGCTCACGCGGTTACGGGTCTCGACTGTCGCAGATCACTTGGCGGACGAGTGTCGCGCATCAGTCGACCGAGGAAACGGCCCCGGGCGCGGCCCTTGGCTTGGCGCGCACGTGAAGCGCCCCAGGTTTGATGCCGCATCTTTCTGAGTTTGGAAGGATGCAGGACGTGCGCAAGAGGATCGATCCCGAGGTCAAGGCTCGCGCGG